>CAJUAH010000011.1 GCA_910584375.1 uncultured Acetatifactor sp. | reverse complement strand
CCCTCCCGGTCTATGAGGAAAATACGCTTGTAAGATACAATATCTTCCATGCCCGTCTTTTGATTAACCATGCTGAAAATGACAGGAAATATCTGTATGATATCTTAGCAATAAAAAAAGAAACGAGCAAGCCGTAACAAGATGTACGGTGAAAACCCATTTCTTGTTATTAATAATATGCTATTTTTTGATTCCTGTCAATCCCCAATTTTATTTTTTGAAAATACCGCCATTGGAATTTTGAATGCAAAGGATTATCACCTTCTTCCTTTTCCACAGCAAAAACACCGGATCGCCTACACGATCCGACGGAACAGGGCTGTCACCACGGCCCCTCCCTGTTCATCATTTTGCAAAACCAATTTACCCCCATGCTTTTCACAGTACAGCCTGCTGATATACATTCCCAGCCCCGCATGTTTCAGGCTGTCCTTCACATTCTGTCCATAGAACGCCTCCGTGATTTTTTCCGTGTCGTCCCGAAAGCCGTCGCCGTCGTCCCGGACACAGATTCTTAACTCCGCATATCCTGTTTCCACCAGGATTGTAATTTGCCGTTTTCCATAACGCAAGGCATTTGACAGAAGATTTTCCGTCACCTCCAAAATAATCTCCTTATCCCCGTAAAACTCTCCCGTCGGTTCTGACGCCTGCAATATACACTGTTTCCCATACTCTTTTTCCAAAATGACGAGCTCTGCCTGAATATCCTTTTCCAATTGTCCGGCCGAAATAGGCCCCGGAGCCAGTTTCCGATTTTCCAGACTGCTCAGTTTCCGCATCATCTCCACAAAGGCATCCATGCGTTCAATCTGACGTCCGCTTTCCGCCAGCATTTCCATGGCCTCTCCCATATCCATATCTTCACTCGGCAGATATTCCGTCAGCATTTCCTGATATCCCTTCAGAACGGACAGAGGAGCGCGTATATCATGTGCGATCGCCGCCCGCAGCATCTTTTCCTCCTCCACCGTCCGCCATAAAAACTGATTATTTCTGGCAAGCTGCTCACGCATCCGCTCAAACTCCCTGCAAAGTTCGCCCATCTCGTCCTTATTGTCATAGGAAATGCAGAAATCCAACTGATTCTCAGCAATCTTTTTTGATCCCCTCGCCAGTTCTTCCATCGGCTTTTTCAACTTATTCCGATAAAAGAGGAAAACCGCAACGCAGCTTCCTGTTATGGACAATATCAGCACGGCGTTCGTTCCAAAAAAATCGCATAGCTCTGACGCAAAACGGTCTGACGGCGTCATCTCATAAAAACCCGGTCTTGGATAATCCACTATGTAACCGGGCTCTACATTTTTCACGGTCTCGACAAATGTTTCCTGATCCATATACCTCCACCAGATACTTTTCTGTATCTGTTCGGCAATATCGGCAATGAATGCCGAGAGAAAAAAACTGCAAAACAGGACTGTCAACATATATAAAATGATCGTTTTTCTCACGGAAAGATTTCTTATTTTATCCATCGGTATCCCATCCCCCATACGGTTTCAATATATTCTGTCTCTGTAAATTGCCGGAACTTCTTTCTGATCCGGCGGATCATCTCTGTGATTACCCTGCTGTCCCCCTCCGCGTCATATCCGCAGACCTTCTCGTAGATTCTTTCCTTATCAAAAACCATTCCCGGGTTCATGGACAAAAATTCAACGATTCCATATTCCAGTCTTGTCAGCTCCAGATAATCCGTGTGGATCTGCACGGTTTTTGCCCTATAATCTACAGACAGCTCGCCCTGAAAGCAGCATTCTGTTTTTCCCTTGCGCCGTATTTCCCGTTTCAGGTGCGCCGTAATCCTTGCGTCAAGCTCTTTTAAGCTAAACGGCTTTAAAATATAGTCGTCGCCTCCTGAGGAAAGCCCGTTTACAACGTCCTGTTCGTCTACCAGCGCGGTCAGAAACAAAATGGGGCAGGCCACTTTATCCCGTATCCTCCTGCAAACCTCCATCCCGTCAATATTTGGCATGTTCACATCCAGCAATATGATATCCGGCCCCAGCTTTATCTTGTTTAGCCCCTCCAATCCATCCTCCGCCGTGATGATTTCATACCCTTTCATCCCGAGATATTTTTTCAGCATTTTGAGGAGTTCCGCATCATCGTCAATAATCAATATCTTATAAGCCATTTCCGCTCCCTTTCCAGTCGCGATATAAGGTTAGTTATACTACACATATCTCAACAAAAAAACAACAAACGCTCGTCTTGGGGATTTCTATCTCCTGGATTTCCCGGGAATTATCTTGACTTTTCTCTGTCACTTTATTATACTCAAATTCGCACCGCCCTTGTAGATCATTCCTTTGCATAACGCGGGCGGAATATATTGCCTATTGTTAAAAGCAGTGGATCAGAGTGAGGTGAACATCCCATATGGAAACCATGCGCAAACAGATTTATTCGTATGTAAAGAAAAAATATAAAAGCGAACCGGAGTATCTCTGGAGCCGTTTTCCCGATTATGCGGTGTTCCGCCATAAAGACAATCGCAAGTGGTACGGCCTGGTCATGAATATCCCCCGGAGCAGATTGGGGCTGCCCGGAGACGAAAATACAGATATCCTCAATGTCAAACTGGACGATCCCTTTTTTGTGGACATGCTCATACAGCAGGACGGCTATTTTAAGGGATACCATATCAGCCGGGGCAACTGGGTCTCCATCCTGCTTGACGGCACGGTTCCTTTTGAGGAAATCTGCGGAATGCTCGATAAAAGTTTCTTTGTCACAGCATCGAAACAGAAAAAACAAAATATCCGTCCCCCGAAAGAATGGCTCATTCCGGCAAATCCAGGCTATTACGATATTGAACATGCATTCGATACTGCGGATACCATCGACTGGAAACAGGGCCGCGGGGAATACCCCACAGCCTGAGCGAAACCTTAAAAAAACCTCTTGATGCATCGCTCCAAAAAAGATAAAAAGATTCGTTACAGATTTACAGAAAGGAAAGCGCCCGATGAATACCCTGTCTAAAAGGGCTTGCCTGCTGGCCTGCGGCATCGCTGTACTGCTGGCCGGATGCGCCTTGTATCTGTTTTTTCAGAAACGCGCCGCCCACAGCCCGGAGGCCGCTTATACCGCCTGTATCTATCAGGACGGCCAGATCCTGCGGTCCATCTCTCTGGATCAGGTCTCGGAGACTTACCGTTTTACCGTGGAGGCCGCGGACGGAGGCTACAATATCGTGGAGGTTTCCCCCGGAGCCATCGCCATCGTGGAGGCGGACTGCCCGGACAGACTCTGTGTGCTGCAGGGGCGCATCACCGATTCCCTGCTGCCCATCACCTGTCTGCCCCACCGGCTGGTGATCGAGCTGAAACCCGGCGATCACGTGTCAGACGCCCCGGATGCTGTTGCCTACTGATTACTTTTTTCCAAACTGACCTGTGTCTGCACATGCAGTATACCTCAGGAGGAGCCCATGCGCACTCGAAAACTGACTTCCCTGGCACTGTTTGCCACACTGGCGCTGGCCATCTACTCCGCGGAAAGCCTGCTGCCACCCATAGTGCCCATTCCCGGTATCAAACTGGGACTTGCCAATATCATAACCCTGCTGGTACTCCATCTTTACGACGTAAAAAGCGCGGCGACGGTGCTGTTGGCGCGCGTCCTGCTGTCGGCCCTGCTCTTCGGACAGGCCATGAGCCTGCTTTACAGCCTGTGCGGCGGACTGCTCTGTTTCATAGCCATGGCTCTGTGCTGCCGTCTTCTGCACAGGCATTACCCTGAGCTGACCAGCATTGTGGGAGGGATCTTTCACAATATCGGGCAACTCCTGGCGGCTCTGCTGCTCACAGCCGTGCCGGGCGTTCTGGTATATCTGCCCTATCTGCTGCTGGGCGGCGCCGTCACTGGGCTGTTCACCGGACTGTGCGCCCGCTTTGCCCTGCGCCGCCTGCGGTGGCACAGACCTCCATCCTAATCCTTTTTATACTCACTGACGATCAGATTTTCCTCCGGCACTGTCGCAGATGCCTTTTGCATCTCCACATCGTTGACGAACCTTCTCTTTCTCCGTATTGCCGCCGATCTCTCTGATTTATTTTGCAGACATCAGCCGCGCGTAAAGCTGCCCCATGGTCAGTCCCAGCAGGGGGTGGCGCACCCAACCGGCGATCTCCGCCATAGGCCCCAGCACAAAATCCCTGTTCTGCATATCCACATGGGGAATGGTCAGTTCTTCCGATTCCATCACCAGGTCGTCGTACAGCAGGATATCCAGATCCAGCGTCCGAGGGCCCCAGTGTATCTCCCGCTTTCTGTCCGCCTCCTGCTCGATCTCATGCAGATAGTCCAGCAGTTCCCGGGGCGTCAGCAGTGTCTGCACTTCCATGACGCCGTTTAAAAAGTCCGCCTGCTCCACGCCGCCGTAGGGAGCTGTCTGCCGCCAGGAGGATACCTTTTGCAGCCTGATATCTGCCCTTCTCTTCATGGCGTCCACGCCCGCCTGTAAATATTTTTTCCGGTCTCCCATGTTGGATCCCAGCGCGATATATACCCGGTGCCAGCCCCTGCGGATCTTCACCGACACGTTCCCAAAGGGCAGTCCGATGGGAGCCTGGGGCTTGCGGATCTCCACGTCCACGGCCTGTACCAGCGGATAGTGGAGCAGTACCTGTTCCGCCGCCGTCTCCGCCACCGTCTCGATCAGGTCATAGGTATGTTCCTGCATCCACTTCGTCACCAGATGGCATACCTCCCCGTAATGGGTGGACAGGGTCAGCTCGTCCCGCTGTCCGGCGGCCCTGGTATCCGTGTACAATATCATATTTACATAAAAATTCTGGCCCTTCTCCTTTTCCTCCGGGTAAACCCCGTGGTGGGCGTAGACCTCCAGATCGTCTATGCATATCTCATCCCATTCTTTTCTCTGATACATCCCTCGTCCTCCTGCGGTATTTATTCCTCATATCATGTACCGACATGGTATCGCGCCCTCTGCGTGCGGCCTGACTGGCCTGTGATTCTCCCGGTCAATCCTGGCCCCGTACTCCTGTGACGCTCTCTGGCAGCCCTCCGTTTCGCTGTGCCTGCATCCGTCAGCCTTTCGTTTCACTGTGCCTGCATCCGTCAGCCTTCCGCCCCCAGGATCGCCCGAGTCATACGGATGGCCCGCACATTCTCCTTCACGTCATGAACCCGCACAAAGATACAGCCTTTGAGTACGCCCAACACCGTGGTCGCCAGCGTCCCCTCCAGCCGCTGTGTCACGGGCAGATGCAGCGTCAGACCCACCACCGATTTGCGGCTGGTTCCCAGCAGTAAGGGATACCCCAGAGATTGTAAAGCGTCCAGGCGATTGAGAATCACCAGATTCTGCTCATAGCTCTTGGCAAATCCCACTCCAGGGTCTAAAATAATCCTCTCCTGAGGGATTCCGGCCTGCCGGGCCAATTCTACGGACGAGGCCAGATCCGCTTTCACATCCTCCAGAAAGTTTTGATATCCAAACGGGTTCTCCGTGTTTTCAACGCCGTCTTTCTGTACGGTTGTGCGTCGGTTGTGCATCAGACAGCAGGCTGCGCCATGCTCCGCGATCACTCTCCCCATGTCCGCATCCCGCCGCAGTCCCCATATATCGTTGATCAGATCCACACCGGCGGCAATGCCCGCCTCTGCCACCCGGCTTTTATAGGTATCCAGAGAAATGGGAACATCAAAGCGGGCCCTCACCGCCTCGATACAGGGCAGCACCCGCTCCATCTCCTCCTGCTCCGGCATACTGTAATCGGTTCCCGGCCTGGTGGATTCCCCGCCGATATCCAGGATATCCATGCCCTCCGCAAGCATTTCCTCCACATGTTTCAGCGCCCGATCCATGCTGTTCCATTTTCCCCCGTCGGAAAAAGAATCCGGGGTCACATTCAGTATACCCATCACATAGGTCTGGTTTTTTACGTCAAATTCCCTGCCGCCTATCTTCATATGCCATACCTCCTCCCTCACCAGCGCAGTTCCAGATTCTTTCGCTCTGCACTCCAGTTGCACTGTCCTTGCGCCTTACAGCAAAAGCAGGCCCTGCTGGCCTTGTCCGCCCGGTACAGTATACCGGCCAGATCCGCCTTCCCCGCCGCACAGCTATCCCGGTGCTGGGCGATGGCCTCCGCGATCTCCCCTGCCTCCTCCCGGCTGTATCCGCAGTCCGCCAGTATTTCCAGGGCGATCCGGGCGCTGGCAACCTCATGGGGCGTTCCTGCCCCGTACTGCTCATGCCGCCCGATATCGTGCAGCAACGCCGCCCCATACACCGTATCCTGGGCAATACCCAAACCCTCCTGAAGGTTCAACAGCATGGCGATCCGTGCCACATCCAAAAAATGCTCCATATTATGATGGCAGAAGATACGCCCCTCTTCTGCCCCCTCGTTTTTACGCAAATTATCTAAAAATACCGGATTACTTAATATCCTGTTCACACGTTCCATCCGCGCACTCCCCTACAGCCGCAGCATATGCCACACCTGCTCCTGCAGCGCATTATCCTCAAAAGCCCCCCGCACCGCTACGGTCACGGTGCCCGTTCCGGGCTTTTTGATGCCCCGCATGGTCATGCACATATGTTCCGCCTCCAGGATCACCATGACCCCCCTCGGTTTTAGATGCTCCATGACGGCGTCCGCAATCTGCCCCGTCATCCGCTCCTGGATCTGGAGCCTGCGTGCATAGACTTCCACCGTCCGGGCCAGCTTGCTGAGCCCCACCACCTTGCCCTGGGGCAGATAAGCGATATGGGCCCTGCCAAAAAAGGGCATCATATGATGCTCGCAGGTGGAGTAAAAGACGATATCCTTCTCCAGCACCACGCCCTCATTCTCCGCGGCAAATACTTTGGACAGATGCTCTCCCGCATCCTCCTCCATACCGCAAAAGATCTCCTCGTACATCCGGGCCACTCTGTCGGGGGTGTCCGTCAGGCCCTCCCTGGAGACGTCCTCGCCGATCCCCTCCAGCAGCAGCTTTACGCCCTGCTCTATTTTCTCCCGATCTATCATGTCTGTCAGTCCTTTCCGTCAAGCCTTCCTTTTCTTTTCCCTGCGCTCCCGCTGTTCCATGATCTCCATGAGCCTGCCCAGATAAGACAGGGAACCGAATGCCAGGATCACATCCTCTTTCCCCGCCAGCAGATGGGCAAGCTCCACCGCCTCCTCCAGGCTGTCCGTGGCAGTCACCCGGGGATGGACTTTGGCCGCCTCCTGCGCCAGTTCATAACTGCCCATGGCCCGGGGATTGCCCGGCGGGGTCACTGTAAGGATCTGGTCTGCGTAGCGCGCCGTCAGCTCTATGATCCTGTCATATTCCTTATCTTTCAATACCCCCATTATATAGATGATGCGTCTGTTTGTAAAATACAATTCTATGGACGCCGCCAGCTCCCTTGCGGCGTCCTCATTGTGGGCTCCGTCCGCCACAAAGAGGGGTCTGCGGCCCAGCACCGTAAAACGGCCCGGCCAGCTCGTCTCCCGCAGCCCCTGCCGCAGAGCGGTATCCGGGATCGCATAGCCGCATTCCCGCAGCGCCCGACACGTCTCCACGGCCAGCGCCGCATTCCCGATCTGGCAGCGCCCCGCCAGGGTTATCTCCAGATCCTTCATGCCGTCATAGTCAAAACGCTGTTTTTCCAGACCGTAGCGCACCCGCCCCGTCAGATTTATGTCTGCCACGGTAAGAGGGATCCCAAGCTGCTGCGCCCTGACGCGTATCACTTCCATGGCCTCGGGCTCCTGCTGCGCGGATACTGCCCGGCAGCCCGGCTTTAATATCCCCGCTTTCTCCCCGGCGATGGCCTCCAGCGTACTTCCCAGATACTGCATATGATCCATACTTATGGACGTAAGCACCGCTACCAGAGTATGGCGGATCACATTGGTCGCGTCCAGTCTGCCGCCCATACCTGTCTCCAGCACCACCAGATCGCATTTTTTTCTGTAAAAATATAAAAAAGCCAGAGCCGTCTCCACCTCGAAAGGCGTGGGATGGGGCAGCCCCTCCGCGCGCATGGCGTCACAGACCTCTTTTACCTCGTCCGCCAGAGCGCACAGATCCTTTTGCGTGATCACGCGGCCGTTTATCTGAAAACGCTCCCGATACTCCCGGATCGTGGGAGAGATATACCTTCCCACCCGGTATCCGGCGCACTTAAGCACGGTGGACACATAGGCCAGCGCCGAACCCTTTCCGTTGGTGCCCGCCACATGGACAAACTTAAGACCGTCCTGGGGATCGCCCAGCCGCCTGCACAGCTCCCTGACGCTGTCAAGCCCCGGCACGATGCCGTAGCTTTTTAAAGAATCCATATAATCCAGTACTTCCTGATATTTCATGTTCCCTCTCTTTAAGCGCCGCATCCGGGCCGCGGCGGCATGGGCCCACGCTGCCGCTCCCATCAGATTTCGCGCGGCGGCGCGGATATTACGCCCGCAAAACGGTCATACTAACACCGATATACGAACAATGACCGGCCCCATGGCCGCTTTCTCCCGAAAGGATCGGTGTCAGGCATGCACAAATTTTTGAATAACTTTGTCCACTGCGGCATACTGGGCTGGTGTATGGAGATCGTCTTCACCGCCCTGAGCAGAATCCGCCGCAGGCAGTTTTCCCTTGAGGGCAGCACCTCCGTATGGATGTTTCCCATCTACGGCTGCGCGGCCCTGCTGGCTCCCGTTTTCCGCTTTATGAAGAAAAAACCCCTGTTCGTCCGGGGGCTCACCTACACGTCCATGATCTTCTCCATGGAGTTTGTCAGCGGTATGCTGCTGCGGCGCAAGTCTCTCTGTCCCTGGGATTACAGCCGTTCCCGCTGGAACGTCAACCGGGTCATCCGACTGGACTACGCCCCCTATTGGTTCGGAGCCGGGCTGCTGTTTGAAAAGCTGCTGACAAAGCCGGAGGAAGGGTAAGAAACCCGCCCTGCCGGCTCTGTCTCTACCCCTCCCCGCCTGCTCTCGCTCCGTCCGCCTCTCCTCTGCGCGATACGCCGTCCCCTCGCCGGAACCTACTGCACGTCGTCCATATCCGCCATATCTCCGGAACCGATATCCAGCATATTCACCGTGCGTCTCCTGATCCTGGCCTTCTCGGACATCTCCAGTATAAAATCCTTCACGGCGCGGGCATTCTTAATGTGTATCAGTTCCAGCTTGGGATCCGTGGTGTCTCCGGTAAAACAGACTACGGTCCCCAGACGAAAGATCTTCTCCATCAGCGTGGCGGTGAGCTGCACATCCTGCACCTTATACATATAACAGTCGTTCTCCACGGTCTTGAGCAGCCCCGCGTCAACAGTGATCATGTCCTCTTTGATCGTATACTTGGTAAAAGTAAAGGGCAGGCCCAAAAACAGCCAGCGTTTTCTTTCCACAAATTCCATATGCCTCGTCCTCCCTGTCTTATACTGCCTTTTAGAAATCTATCTACAATATACTCGAAAAATCTTGAAAAAGCAATCCTATTTACGGTTTTTAATACGAATTAACGCCTGGCCCGGTAATACGCATGCACCAGGCTCACATAACCCCATTGCCGCAGCTGTTCGTGGGCAATCCGGTAATTGCCCTTATAGTGCCGCCCGGTGACGGCATAGCGAATATACTCCCGAAAAAAACTGTCTATCTCCCTCAGACCCCGGTCCGTGGTCAGCAGGGGAAAAAACCAACGGCTCCAGGTAAACGCGTCCTCCTGTCCGTCCTCCTCCAGCGGATCGCCCCAGCCGTAAAATTTCCGGTTCATGGCATGGATCAGGCCCACGGCAGCCTTCTGGGGATCCAGCCCCTTTTTCCGCTGCCAGCGCCGCAGGGCGTCGCTCTTACGCCGGATCTTCGCCTTGGCCTTGCGCAGCGTGTTGGCCGACAGATCGATCTCCCCCTGCCGGAAGGCAAAGCCCAGGAAATCAAAGCCCTCCCCCGGCCCGGTGACGCTGACCTTGTCCGGATTCACGGACAGCCCCAGCGCCGCCAGCATCCCATACAGCCGGTCTTTTTGCCGCAGCAGCTCCTCCCGGTCTCTCGCAAAGAGCAGGATGTCGTCGGAGTAGCGCAGATACAGCGCCCCCTCTTTTTCATAAAAGCGGTCTATCCCGGAGAGATACAGATTGGCGAGGAAGGGGGAGAGGGGCATCCCCGCCATGGCCCCGTGGGACTCTCTGACCGGCTTGCCCCCCACCAGCACAAACTCCTGGGAGAGCAGCCGCGTCAGCAGACCGTGAACCTCCGGATCCTCCCCCCGCAGAAAGTCCAGCATGGGCAACAGCAGCGCCACGTCTATGGAGTTAAAATAATTGCGGATATCTATTTTCAGACACCAGCCCTCCCGCGCCCGCCTGTCCGTCTGCAAGCGCCGGACGGCCTCTTTTACCCCCACCCGGCAGCGAAAGGCATAGCAGTTGTCCGCCAGGATATCCTCATACCGGTTCAGGCCGTGGGCTATAAATTTAAAAAAAATCCCCTCGTCCCCCGGGTAGGTGTACACCACTCTCGCCTTGCTGCTGCCTTCCTTGTTGACGGTGCGCCTGTGGGGCGGGCCGGAGGGAAAAGCGCCCTCCCTGCACGCCCTGACAAGCGGCAGGTATCCCTCGCGGGCAATAAAATCCCGGATCTGCTCCTCCTCCCGACGCCCAAGATGCTGCCGCTCCTTCTTTTCATTTAAAAAGGCCAGCCAACTTTCCCGAGTGGCGGCCATCTCCAAAATATTTGTGCCCATATATCGTCCGATCTATTACTATGATTTGATAAATAAAAATACATAAGTAAAAATATATGAAAAGACAGTTTTAAAAAAGAGAGGGAAAAAGCTTTGAAAGAATAAGCCATGCTTATTCACACTGAGCAGAACCTGCCCCCGCCGCCCGCAAGACTCCGGCTACGCCGGATACGCGCCTCATGCGCGTATGGGACAGGCTTTGCCCGCCACGGGCGCGGCCTGTGCCGCATTTCCCTCTCTGTCTGTGTATGTCTTCTTAAAATCTGCCAGTTATGTATGCCGTACCGCTCTCTCCCGCCGGATAACGCCGAACGGATCAGGGCAGATTGGCCTTGAGCCGCTGGGAGATGTACTCCGGTCGGTTCATCATATAGGACATGAAGTTCATATATATCACCTGTTGCTTTTGGCAACTGCGCTGGGCGCGGCGAACCGCCACACACCTGTACGCGTTATTGTTCTCCATAATCATGACTACCCCCACCAGACGTCCGTCGCGGTAGAATCCGTAGTCAAAAAACTCCCTGGAGCCCTCCAGAGCGTTCACCTCGCTGGACGGTACCCTCTGGCGCAGCTCATACTCAGGCAGCTCCCTGGCGGCGATCTCCTCGATCCGCTGGCGCAGCAGCCGTTCCCCGCTGCAATTTTCCTGCTTTGTGGCCGCCCTGTTCTCCTGTTCGGTGCTGAGCGCCTTTGCGGTGGTATCGGCTGCCGACGGTTCTTTTTTGCCAAGCACCGAATCCATCACATTATCCACCGCCGCGTCCACCACGGTATTCACGACTCTGCTGACCAGTCTGTTCAGTATTCCCATATTGCCCTCCTCTTTTGCTTACCCTGCGTCCATCTTACCACAACCCGGCCCGCCCCGCAACCACATTATGAAATCCGCCGCAAAAACTCTTTGCATCCTCCCGCCTGTTGTGTTAGAATGGAAAAAATGGGACAATAAAGGAGGTAGACTTATGAACGCCAGAGAATGTATTATGGGACGCCGGAGCATACGCGCCTACACGGATCAGCCCGTCTCCCACCAGCTCATGGACGAAGTGGTGGAGGCCGCGTCCTACGCTCCCAGTTGGAAACATACGCAGATTGTCAGATATATCGCCGTGGAAGGCAGCCTGAAAGCGGAGGTGGCCAAATGCACTTCCGGCTATGCGGGCAACGGCGTCATCATCGACCAGGCGCCTATGGCCGTGGTCGTCACCATCATCAAAAACCGCAGCGGATTTGAGCGGGACGGCTCCTATTCCACCCACCGGGGCGACGGCTGGCAGATGTTTGACGCGGGCGTTGCCAGCGAGGCGTTCTGTCTGGCCGCCTATGACAAGGGCCTCGGCACTGTCATTATGGGTATCATTGACGATGATAAGATAGCCGCTCTGTTAAACGTTCCCGAGGACAGAGAGGTAGTAGCCGTCATTCCCGTAGGCTATCCCGCAGAGTCCCCCGTGGCCCCCAAGCGCAAGAGCGTGGAAGATCTGGTCACATATATGTCGTAACGTTAAAGTCGAAGAGATTTTCTCTTCGGCTTTTCTTTAAGACACAAAAGCGCACGAAGGATCTTTACCCTTCAGTGCCATCGCGCAGCGATTTTAATTAGGAGGAACGAAGAAATGAGACATTTGATGAGTCCCTTGGATTTTACCACCCAGGAACTGGACCGGCTCTTTGACCTGGCCGGTGACATTGAACGCAACAAGGCCAAGTACGCCCATGCCTGCGACGGCAGGATCCTGGCCACCTGTTTTTATGAACCCAGCACCCGCACGCGCCTGAGTTTTGAGTCCGCCATGACCCGGTTAGGGGGCAGCGTCATCGGTTTTTCCGACGCAGGTTCCTCCTCCGCCGCCAAGGGCGAGAGCGTGTCCGACACCATACGGGTCATCTCCTGCTACGCCGACATCTGTGCCATGCGCCACCCCAAGGAGGGCGCTCCCATGGTGGCCATGGAGCACTCCCTGATCCCGGTGATCAACGCCGGGGACGGCGGACACCAGCACCCCACCCAGACCCTGACGGATCTGCTGACCATCCGCAGCTTAAAGGGCGCTCTGGGCGGCTTTACCATCGGTCTGTGCGGAGACCTGAAGTTCGGCCGTACCGTACACTCCCTGATCCATGCTCTGGTGCGCTACACGGATATCCGCTTTGTGTTCATCTCCCCGGAGGAACTGCGAGTCCCCGACTACATCACGGAGATGCTGAAAGGCAAAAACATCCCCTACGAGGAGGTCACAAGCCTGGAAGACGTGATGCCCAGCCTGGATCTGCTGTACATGACCCGGGTGCAGAAGGAACGTTTTTTCAACGAGGAAGACTATATCCGCCTGAAAGACTTCTATATTCTGGACACCGCCAAGATGGAGCTGGCCAAACCGGACATGCTGGTGCTCCATCCCCTGCCCCGGGTCAACGAGATCTCGGTGGAGGTGGACAAAGACCCCAGAGCCGCCTATTTCAAACAGGTGCAGTACGGCGTCTATGTGCGCATGGCGCTGATCCTGACGCTGCTGGAGCTGGCATAAGCCGCAGAAAGGAGTACTATGTTAAATGTAGGAAAGATCGAAGAAGGTTTCGTACTGGACCATATCAAAGCCGGAAAGAGCCTGTCCATCTATGAACATCTGGGCCTGGACAAACTGGACTGCACGGTAGCCATCATCAAAAACGCCCGCAGCAACAAGATGGGCAAAAAGGATATTTTAAAGGTAGAATGCGACATAAATATGCTGGATCTGGACGTGCTGGCCTATATCGACCACAATATCACCGTCAACGTGATCAAGGACGGCGAGATCGTGGACAAAAAAGACCTGGTGCTGCCCCAGCAGATCCGCAATGTGATCCACTGCCACAATCCCCGCTGCATCACTTCCATCGAACAGGAACTGCCCCATATCTTCTATCTGGCGGATCCGGAGAAAGAGATCTACCGCTGCAAGTACTGCGAGGAGAAATACACCGAGCGCTCCAAGAAGAAGTTGTAACGCCTATACTCTGCACCCCATGGCGCGCTCAAAAAACTGCCCTGCCATCCGCTGTGATGGCCGGGCAGTCATTTTCTTTGTGATATTTCTATAGGTCATTATTTTCGCTCATCCAGATATAGCTGCACGCGTCGCTGAATAAGCTCCACTACCGAATCCAGATCCTTGTCGGAATTGAAATAGCTGTCCGCCTCCTCCATGACAAGCATGAACATCTCGTCAGAGTCGTAGGACATGGGGAGCGCTCTTTGTAAAAGCGCCACATATTCCTCCAGGTAAGAGCTGCCGTCAGCCTTTGCGGGCAGTTGAAATCCGTTGTTGTTGGCAGATTTCCAATAATAGGTTTTTCCTGCCGTATTATAGGCCAACTGACTCTCCGGTATATCCGCTCTGATGCTGATTGCCCGGGACAGCATTTGCTGGCTCTCCAGACTCAGCAGAAAATCGACCAATTCTTTCACCCCCGGCTTATCCATGGCATTTTGATTGACCACGAGCATCCCGTTATCCGTCAGGAAATGGCTGCCGCCCATATCGGCCGGATACCCCGCCAAATTTGCGTTATCTCCCAGTTTTTCACAGGTTTCACTGAATATCTTCATATCCCACACTATACACTCTACTCCCAGATACTCCCCCGAAACAAGCGGGGCGGTGCGATCCTGGGGAGTACTGTTATTTTCCGCCTTCTGCGTCATCTCCTTTACCGTTATAAGGATATCCCTGAACTGCGGACTGTCAAATCTGCTGTTGCTCTCTTCAATAAAAGGTGACTGCGCAAGATTCATCCCCACCATAAACAACATATTATAAAAATACTCGTCCTGACCGCTTATATCCACAAAGAGGCCCTTAATCTCTTTATGTTCCTTCAGCAGCGACAGTATATCCTCTGTCGTCCAGGTATCTTCCTGCCAGTATGTCCTGCTGGTCAAAAGCGACCTGACATACACAGATATCGGGAGCGCATACAGCTTATCATCCCATGTTCCGGCCTGTACGGCCCCCGGCAGCAGGACAGCCATAACATCCGATGAAATCAATGATCCCAATTCTCCCAGCGCCCCGTTTTCCCTCAAGGCCTCCGCATCCTGGCTGGATAAAAGCAAGATATCCGGGCCGCCCCCATTGGCGACCTCCATCCGCACCCTGTCGGCCTCTTCCCCGTATGCCGCCTGATACTGTACCTCATAGCCGGGATTTTTCCGACTAAAGCTGGACACTCTCTCCGCTAAAAAAGAACTCTCCCCGTAAAGGTTCGCCACAACGATATCTCCATATACTTCCGGCTTATTCTCAGAGAGCGTTATGATGAATCGCTCTTCCTCTCCCTTTTCCGTGATCAAGAGCTTAATCCCGCCTTCTGTGAGTGCCACAGCCATATCCAGCGCATCCGGGTAGTTGGTGATCTCATCCAGTTTTGCCACGGATCTTCTCTCTCCCGTGGCGGTATTCCAGCCGATCAACTGCTGATCCGCCGCATAATACAAGACCGAGTCTGTCATTGCGTACCACTTCTGTACATTTTTTATTCCGCTCACAGCGATCCGGTTCAATGTCGCCGTCTCCGCGTCCAGACATAGCCATTCCCATTCTCCCGGTTTTCCGCAGACTACGATCCGCTCCCCGTCAGACGTCCGGAAACTTCCCTGACAGTCCGAGTCGTCCGCCCACGGATACGAACGGCTTGCCACCTGCCTGCCGTCCGCATCCAGTACATAGACGCTGTGCTGCTCTTTATCATCAATATAAATATTACCTTGGCCGTCACTGCCCAGAGGCCTTCCGTTATAGTCGACGCTTTCCCATATGGCGTTTTCCCGCAAAGTATCTGTCAACTCTGCCATCTCCTGCATTTGTCCCCGGGTATCCGTGTATATCGCATAATACCGCGCGTTCCCGCCGTCCCCGTCTCCTGTCTCCCTCACCCAGAACACAAGGCGTTCACTGTCCACCACATCCATTCCCTGTATAAATCCGTCTTCCATTCCCCATGTATCCGAAGACAAAGATATCCTCTCTGCCACTCCTGTTTCGCCGTCAATTCGCTGGAGATAAACGCTCGCGGACTCTTGCTGATAGCAGGTATCCAACACATAGAAAGCATTGTCCGCGGCAAGTTGAAGATATGTGTGGGCTATGCTTTCCGCAGGCTCCGTATAGTCTACAGGTTCATTGCCATTGATATACATGAGTTCGTCTTTGACAGGCCCCGGCGTGGAAGAAACTCCGTCTGCCGGTAATTCCCTTTCGGAAGGTTCCGAGACCGCCTGCCGCCCACAGGCAGCCAGCAGCAGACAGAGACACAGCAGCACGCCTGCCCTGAATAATCTATTATATTTCATAATTCCCTCTCTACACATTCAAAATTATCTGGCTGCGCCGCAGAATCCGGGGATGGCCTATCTGTGTCGCTGTTATCCCCTGGTTATTAATAATCTATTCCGCAGATACTATGCTTTTCATGATAGTATGTATCACCGCCGAGCACATATCCACAATCCGTACAGATCAGGCTGGTCTTTTCCACCCATTTGGAATAATCGCACTGCTGCGGTCCTTGACTCTGCGATAGCGTAACATAATGCGTACCGGTCTTATAATCTACGTTTTCCCCATACCATTTCGCATTTTTATGCCTGCATGCCGAATCTGTATTGGCAGAGGCGATCATGGTCATACCGATAATTCTTTGGCTTATATTATATAGATTACTACATTATAATCAGATTGTCAATGATTCTATGTCGGCAGCGCATTTGAACGGTACATTTGATCTCAAGTATTCACAAAGTACCTACAACGTGATCCACTGCCACAATCCCCGCTACATCACTTCCATCGAACAGGAGCTGTCTCATATCTTTTACCTGGCGGATCAGGAAAAAGAAATACACCGCTGCAAGTACTGCAAGGAGAAATACACCGGGCATTCCTGGAAGAAGCTGTAACGCTATAATGAAAAAAATGCTGTCGCGCAAAAACAGCACGACAGCATTTTTTACGTTAAGTGCGGAGGCTAATCACACCCCCGATCGCTCACGCCGTCCTCAAGTCCGCATCAGCCCGTCCACGCTCAGGATCACGCCCGAGATGTAGGACGCTTTCTCCGACGCCAGGAATACAAAGGCGTTGGCGATATCCTCCGGCTGCCCCAGACGGCGCAGAGGGATGCGGGCGATCATGGGCTCGATCACTTCCTTGGGAACCGCCTTCATCATATCCGTCTCCGTGATGCCGGGAGCCACCGCGTTCACCCGGATGCCCTTAGGCCCCAGCTCTCTGGCCAGAGAGACGGTAAAGCCGTTCACGGCAAACTTGGAGGTAGGATAGGCCACGCCGCTGGGCTGCCCCGTGATGCTGACCATGGAGGAAGTGTTGAGGATCACGCCGCTGCCCTTCTTCTCCATGAGATCCGCAGCCGCCCTGGAGCAGTTGTAAGTGCCCTTCACGTTCAGATCCATCACCTTGTCAAAGGTCTCCTCCGTGTAAGCGGAAAAAGGGGTGCTCTCAGATACGCCCGCATTGTTCACCAGGATATCCAGGCCGCCGTACTGCTCCGCCACCTTGTCAAAGGCCGCCTTGACCTCCTCAAAGCTGCTGAGATTCGGCCAAATGCCCTCCACCTTCGCCTGTGGAAACTCCTCCCTGAGCTGGGCCACGGCCTTGTCCGCCGTCTCCTGCCTGCTGGCGCACAGCACCACCGCCGCGCCCTCCTGCAAAAAAGCTCTCACTGTGGCAAATCCGATCCCCCGGCTGCCCCCTGTCACGATCGCTACCTTGTCCTTTAATTCCATAGTTGCCCTCCTGCCATTTGGATTTTTATTAGTATGCACAATTTATTATAGCCGTACACCCAAATCCTGTCAATTTTCTTTCCTCAAAAACTGCCCCTGGCAGTCTCATTTCCCTGGCAACCGGACGATATGCCCCTTGGCAATGCCAAACCTATTGCCCGCCAGAAGATATTTCTTCAGTTCCCGCTGCAACACCGTTCTCTCCGGCAAACTGTCGTCTATCTTCTCATATCCCGGATAGATCCACCCCATATACCATGTGGCGTCCCCGTCGACAGAATCGATCTCGAACAGGTCTTGAAACGCTACGATATGGGAATCTTTGCCCAAAAATCCCCGCAGCTGAGGCATCAGCATCCATGAGTCGCAGGTGAGCCGCACCCCCTGCCACCCGGGGAAAAATGTATCCCTGAAAACGCAGAAATCCCGCAGCGACTCCTGTACGGACTGCTTATCCATATCCGCGTCGGAAGGGATATGAACAGCGATCTCCCTGTCCTCTCCGTCCGCAAATTCATATTCCAACGCCCCAATGCGAAACTCGCTCAATGATATCTGCCTGGGAAACCACCATGCCCACACATATTTATAGACTCCGTATTGCGCATAGTGTTCCCGCAGAAAGCGCGTGCAGAATTTCATTGTATCCGCAAAAGCATCGATGCCAATACCCCGCCTGACATATTCATCATAAGAGTACCCGCAGACGATATTTAACTGTTCCCACAGAATATGTATACCGTCAGTATCCTCCGCTAAAATCGCCTGCAAATCCTTCACTCCCTGCTCCCATTCGCCGCGGGACAGCAATTTGCGGCAGAGATCTTCCGGCAATGCCCCTTTCCGGCGCTCTCCATACTCGTTAAGTCGGTCAATCACTTCCTCCGGGATGTCCAACAACCCGTATAATTCACAATTTTCCATTTTCCTTTTCTCCACAATATAAAGCTGCCTGGCCCCTCGTTTCGGCCTGTCACCAAGATTGTATCATGCGCCCGTACGCCCTTCAACTTCTTTTTGAACAGTCAGCCGTATTTTTGTTCGGACAAAATATCCGGGACATTTTGTCCGACAGGCGCCCCAATGGTTCTTGCCATTCCGCCTGAAAAAGCATAAAATTAAAAAGCATTGTAAGAAACTTGTAAGAAACACCTCAACATTTTCGTAAATAATATGCATTATTCTGATACCAGCTCAAGAGATACGGCTACACTTTTCTTGAAGCGGTACAGAACGCGCAGCATGTCCCAAAGCAGGCAAATCAAAGCCGCCGCGCTGATCAGTCGGCGCGCGGCTCGGCCTTGGGGACTGCGGAAAGGGACGATATGGGCGATTGCGTATTGGTCGTGGACGACGACAGAGAGATTGTAAAAGCCATCGGCATACTGCTGGAGGGGGAGGGATACGAGGTGCTGAAAGCCTACGACGGGCTGCAGGCGCTGGATATCCTCGCCACCCGCCAGGTGCGGCTGGTGCTCATTGATGTAATGATGCCAAAGCTGGACGGGCTTTCGGCGGTAATGCGCATCCGGGAGAAACAGAATATTCCCATCATCGTCCTCTCCGCCAAGAGCGAGGATACCGACAAGGTGCTGGGGCTTTCCATGGGGGCGGACGACTATATCTCCAAGCCCTACAATCCCCAGGAGCTGGCAGCCCGGGTGAAAAGCCAGCTCCGACGCTATACCATGCTGGGAGACATCCACGCCGGGAGCTGCGCGGACGAACTGCGAAACGGGCGCCTGTTATATCGCACGGTGGAAAAGACCCTCTATGCGGACGGAGAACCGGTAAAGCTGACCGCCACGGAGACCAGGATCATCGATCTTTTCATGCGCAATCCGGGGCGGGTGTTCCCGGCAGAAGAGATCTACCGCAGGGTGTGGAACGAGGACTCCTTCGCGTCGGAGAACACCGTCATGGTGCATATCCGCCGCATCCGGGAAAAAGTGGAGCTGAATCCGAAAGAGCCAGAATATATAAAGGTGGTGTGGGGCATTGGATACAAAATGGAAAAAAATGAAAAAAGGAATTAGTTTTTTGATCTTCTTCGCGGGAACCAGCCTGACGCTGGGCAGTTCCGTCAGTCTTCTCCAGAATATGCCGGGAGACTTCCTGCGGCACCCGGCGAGGGTGCTGCAGGCGGATTACCAGCTAAGCGGTCGTTTCAGGGAGTATATCTCCGGTCGTCTGGAGACGTTTCTCGCCATGGCTACAGATTCGTTTGGCGGCAGTTATTATGATTATTATGATTACTATGGCGACAACTTAATCGAAAGTACCACAACAGGGGAAAATACGGCAACAGTCACACAGGAGCCGATCCCCTATGAAGGGATGTCCGAAGAAGAGCTAATGGAATGGCAGAATTGGTACTACAGCTACGATAACCGGTCGGATCGAAAAGATCCCCTCACAGACGAAGAGCGGGCGCAGCAATGCCAAAAAATAGCCCAGCAATATCACGACAGCATTAAAAAGGATCAGAATCTGCTCTATTCCATCGCTTATGACGGAAAAGTTCTGTATTCCAATTCAGAATTGCTGCCCACGGACGGGCAGCTGACGGCTCCGGAGGGCTATAATTTCCTGCTGCAATACGCGGAGGGCAAAGTCCGGATATTCAAGGACGGCAAAGAGTTGGATGTCTATGGAGACGGATACTACCGGGACAGCGGCAGCGAATGGTATGTGCCGGGCTATCGTAACTTCACTGTGGATGAGGACCAGAAAAAGGCGGTCATCTATATAGCCGCGGTCAAGGAGCCGGTACTGTATTCTGAGAGCGCCTATGGCAGAAGCAGCTACCGGCAGATGGACAACCGCCTGTATTGGATGCAGTACAATATTACAGCCAGAAGGAGTCTGTTGATCCAAAGTCTCGTCTGCCTGACGGCAGGGCTGGTTCTGCTGCTGGCGGCGTTGCTGTGCCGCAGATCCAGGCGGGAGGCCAGGGCGGATATTGCCCGCTTTACCGGGAAAATATGGTTTGAGTTCAAGCTCCTGACAGGGATACTGGTTCTGTACCCGACTTTTCTCGGCGCTGTCATGTGGCTGGCTCAAAACTACGGTTACGGGGATCTGCTGTACCTTGTGGAAGACACGGCATATTGGGCGGAGGCGGAAGAATACGGATATAGTCTCTCTTACGCGATCCCCACTCTGGCCCGGTCTGTCTGCTCTCTCCCCGCCTGGATATGGCTCGTCGTTTTCTGGCTGCTCTATTTTGCCGCGAATGACCTGCGGCATAACAAAAAAGTGTGGGCTCACGGACTCATCGCCAAACTGTACCGTTCCTTTACTGCCAGAGACTTAGACCAGCCCCTGCCCGTAAAAACAGCCCACAGGAATGCCGCCGCCTTTGTGGCCGCCGCCCTCTTCGGCGTGCTGATGTTGGCAGGCGGTGTGATCGGCTTTGCCTGGGGCGGCCGAAACGACGGCGCGGTCTGGGGCCTGGGCAGCCTGTTCTTCCTGATCCTGGTGGGATATCTGATCCTGCAATACCGGATTGGGGTAAAAAATATGGAGACGGCACGGGATATAGAACTGCTTACCGACCGCATCCGGAATATTCGCAGCGGCAACTATGCCGAAAACGGCGGCAGTTCTGAGGAAAATGTCAGGGAAGAAGGAAAATCCCGCCTTGAAGAGGACTCCCGCCTTGCGGGCCACGATTTGGAACAGACGATAACGGAGCTTGAAGACATCCGCCACGGCATGGCGAACGCCGTGGACGAGCAGATGAAGAGCGAGCGCATGAAGGTGGAGCTGATCGCCAACGTCTCCCACGATATTAAGACGCCGCTGACCTCAATCATCAGCTATGTGCAGTTTTTAAAGGAGGAAAAAGAACTGCCGGAGCATGTGCGGGACTACGTCAAGATCCTGGATGAGAAATCCCAGCGGCTCAAGAACATGGTGCAGGATGTGTTTGCCGTGAGCAAAGCTGCCTCCGGCGAGCTGCCCATGCATATGGAAGAGCTGGATTTCGGCAAACTGCTGCGGCAGACTCTGGCAGATATGGAGGAACAGATTGCGGACAGTAAAGTCACTTTCCGCACGGAGATCCCCGATGCGCCGGTGATGATCATGGCCGACGGCCAGCGGATGTATCGGGTGTTCCAGAACCTGTTCCAGAACGCCATCCAGTACTCCCTGGACGGCTCCAGAGTGTTCGTGACCCTACAGGCCGACGGATGCATGGCGGTGGCCAGCGTGAAGAACACCTCCCATCAGGAACTGGAAAAAGACAAGGATTTCACGGAGCGCTTTACCAGGGGAGACTTAAGCCGCACCGACGGCGGCAGCGGCCTGGGGCTCTCCATCGCCCAGAGCTTTACCGAGGCCTGCGGCGGCAGCTTTAGCTGGGAGACCAACGCGGATCTGTTTGTGGTGACGGTTTCTTTCCGGCTCACAGGAAACACCCATACCGGAGGTGCCGAAAATGCCTGACGCAGATGCCCTCCCCGTTAAGAACGCACCCAAAGGGATAACTCTGAACAGCCTGAAATACATTGCGGTACTGGCAATGACGATCGACCATATTGCTGTCGCATTTGTTCCTGACGGGACGATCCTCGCCATAATAATGCATACACTCGGTAAAATAACAGGGCCTGTCATGTTTTACTCGGCTGTAGAAGGCTATCATCACACAGGCAATATCAACAGGTATATGTCCCGACTGGCGGCGTTTGCGGCGATAAGCTGGTTTCCCTTTCTGTACTTCCGGTACGGCGGCAATTTATCCAACATGTCGCTATTGCGTCCCAATGTGATCTATACGATTTTCCTGGGCGTATTGGCGATACGGATACGGCGCAGTGAACGGCTGAAACGTCCTGTTGTAAAGACGCTCCTGATCCTGCTGCTGGTGATTCTCTGTGTTCCCGCCGACTGGGGCTGTACGGGCATCCTGCTCATCATCACACTGGACTATTTTTACGGCAACTTCCGGCGCCAGGCCTTTGCATACTGTCTGGTGGTCCTGTGCCAGATGGATATACTGGCTTTGATGACCCGCCCGTTTTTCAGCCTGTTCTATGAACATACATTTTATATTGATGTGGAGATGTACGCATATTCCATTGAAAATACAGGCGCGTTTATACCCATCGCCCTGCTGTCTCTCTATCGGGGACGGCATGGGAAAAAGGGGAATATGTCGAAATGGTTTTTCTATATTTTCTATCCTCTGCACCTGTTGATACTTGGTTTTTTGCAGACAGTTCTCTCCTTATACAATACATAAGTATAAAATTTATATAAACTATGCTATGCATATTGCAATATATAAAATTTTTACATATAATATATTTGCAGGACGCTTTACGGTGTGCGGCAGAGAAACACCGCTTATTCAACCCCGTTTCACAATGTACTGCACAAAAACATTGTTTATTTAAACACGTTTCACAATGTACGGCAGAGAAACATTGTTTATCAGCCTCCGGTGTGAGCCGGGGGCTTTTTATCTCAATATGAGGAGGTACTTATATGATCGAGCGCGGATTGTATTATGCGACCGCTGACTTTGCACAGATGATAAAAAATAACGGAGGCATATGGAACGACACCAAGCATCGCCCTCTCGTATGTCTCATTAAGTCCAAGGAACATGATGCATTATACTGGGCTATCCCAATGGGAAAACTGAATCACCGTGATTATGCAGGAAAAAACGGTTGGATTTTTATCTGAATCTTCCTGAACGGGATATCCGCTCCTGCTATTATCACATTGGACGTACTTCCTCCCAATCTATTTTCTTTATCAGCGATACCATACCCATCACAGATAAATACATTGAAGGAATCCACGTTGGTGGAAATAACGCGCATTATATCATCAAGAATAAAAAACTGATTTCAGAACTGGAACGTAAGCTGTTCCGCATTCTGTCCATAGAAAACACAAAGAAAAACTGTTTCCGGCAACATATTACAGATGTGAAAAATTTCTTACTAATGGAGCTGCGATTGCAGGAGAACCCCACCAAATGACTCAATATACCTACATATCACATACTTAAGTAAACTCCCTCTCATGCTCCTTAAAAAAAGCATAGTACGCCCGCACGTTGGCCAGCTCCGTCCAGCGTTTCACATCCACCGGATCCTCGTCCAGATCGTATATCCTGGCCCCTCTCATGGACAGCAGAAAGGGAGAATGGGTAGCGATGATGAACTGGCAGCCGAAAAACCGGGCAGAATCCTCCAGAAATCGCAGCAGCTCCTGCTGCCTCTCCGGCGACAGGCTGTTCTCCGGCTCGTCCAGCAGATACAGCCCGTTCTCCTGTATTTTTTCCGAAAAATAAATAAAGGCGCTCTCCCCGTTGGAATGCTCCCGCACATTGTCCATCAGATTGGCCCGCACATATTTGGACTGGGTTTTGCTCCGGGCGGACACTACCTTTTTCAGCCGTTCATAGTCCTCCATAGATCGCATTTGAAAATGAGAATATTTGCTGTCCAGATATTCCTCAAACATGCCCTCCCTTTTGCGGTCGATCCCTTCATTCAGCGACCGCAGGTTCAGCATATAGTCAAACACATCGTCGCTGGTGATGATCCTGCTGTGTTTCGGAACGGGCTGCTCCGTCTCAAAATCACACATTTGGGTATAAGTCTCAAAAAAATTGCTGCGGTTGTACAGCGTGTCCCGCGCAAGTCCCAGCGTCTCCCCGATTATGTTCAGCGCCGTAGTCTTGCCTGAGCCGTTGCCCCCATAGAGGATCGTCACCGGCTCAAAATCCAGCATCCGCAGGTTTCGCCGGGAAAGGATCTGAAAAGGGTAGTAAGAGTCATAGCAGGTTCTTTGTTCTCCCCAGAAAAAATCCGACTCCTGCTCGCCGGTGGGAAATATAAATTGCGATAAATAAATCATAATCTCCTCTCCTGTGCGCCGCTGTGGCTGCGACCCTCTCCGACAGGGTAACATATCCGGGCAGACACGGGCTTTGACGCGTTGTCACCCAAGCCTAAGGTCACAAGCTATCGCAAGCCGATCCCCCTGAGTACCTCCACCGTGGTCATTCCCGAATCCCGCCAGCCCAGC
Organism: uncultured Acetatifactor sp.; assembly: GCA_910584375.1. GTDB lineage: Bacteria > Bacillota > Clostridia > Lachnospirales > Lachnospiraceae > Acetatifactor. The sequence goes on along the minus strand of CAJUAH010000011.1, from coordinate 94,814 downwards.
TCCCTGGGTTGCCGCATAATCGGCGCCCTCGCATCCAGCCGTATCAGCCGGTAACTGCGGCGCAAATCCTCCTCCCCTTCTGTGAGAGCCTTCCGCAGAGAGGGTTTGCTGAGTTCCTCCCTGTGCGCCAGCAATTCCTCCAGGCTGCCGAACTGCCTCATCAAAGCAGCCGCCGTCTTCGGTCCCACGCCCACAGCCCCCGCTATGTTGTCCGCCTTGTCTCCTGTCAGCGCCTTGTAATCCGCGTACTGCCACGGCTCGATCCCCAGCTTATCCCGGATATAGGCGACGTCGCACAGCACGGTCTTCTCCCCTCGGTAACGCAGCACCGACACATTTTCCCCGATTAGCTGGAAAAAATCGCTGTCAAAGGAGGAGATGACGATCCGCAGCCCCTCCGGCCCATTGCCGTATGCGTACACATACGCCGCAATCTCGTCATCCGTCTCATACTTCTGCGTCTCCCAGTGGGGAATCCCCAGATAGTCCAGCGCCCGGTACACATCCGGCAGCTGGGAGAAGGGATTGTCCTCCTCCGCCACCTGGCTGTAATCCGGCCGGTTTCCCTTGTAATCCTGCGCCAGTTCCTTTCTCGGATTCTCATGTTCGCCGTCAAAAATCACTGCCACCTGGCCGGGGGACACCCGCCGTATGATCTTCAGCAGCGCCCCCACAAAACCCAATGTGCCCTGTATGGCCCTGCCGTCCCTGCCCACGATCCGGGCTGGCATCCCGTAAAACATCTGAAACAGCAGATTGTGTCCGTCCACCAGCAGGAGTTTTCTGTCTGCTTTATCCATCTATGTACTCCGTTTCTATCCCCCGCCGCAAGCGGCGGGGCAACCGTGTACCCTGTTCCCGTGCGCCCTGCGCACACTCTGTATTGTCCTATCCCAGCGCCACATCCAGAATCATCATCAGCGTAAAGCCCATGGCCACGCCGACAGTGCCGATATTGGTATGCTCCCCGGACTGAGACTCCGGGATCAGCTCCTCCACCACCACATAGATCATGGCTCCCGCTGCAAAGGACAACAGATAGGGCAGAAAAGGCACTACCAGATTGGTCAGCAGTATAGTGATCACCGCGCCGATGGGCTCCACCAGCCCGGACAGCATACCGTAATAAAACGCCCTGCCTTTGGAGATTCCCTGCCCGCTGCTCTTAAGGGGCATGGAGATGATGGCTCCCTCGGGAAAATTCTGTATGGCGATACCCACAGCCAGGGCAAAGGCCCCCGCCATGGTGATGCCGGTATTGCCCATCAAGGCCCCGGCAAAAGTCACGCCCACCGCCATACCCTCCGGCAGATTGTGCAGCGTCACGGCAAAGACCAGCATGGCAGTCTTTCCCATGCCCGTCTTTACCCCCTCGGGTTCGCTGCTGTCCAAATGCAGATGGGGAATCAGACTGTCCAGCGCAAGCAGGAAAAACATGCCCAGCAAAAAGCCCACTGTGGCCGGTATCCACGCGATCTTACCCTGCTGCTCCGCCATCTCGATCCCGGGAATGAGCAGCGACCACACGGATGCCGCAATCATCACTCCGGCAGCAAAACCAAGCAGTAATTTCTCCAGCTTTCTATTCATTTCATTCTTCATCAGGAACACCATGGACGCGCCCAATGTGGTCCCGACAAAGGGAATCATTAATCCTGCCGCAACATGTAAAGCCTCTTTCATCTGTTCACCGCGCACATCCATGCTCCGCCGCTGCGCCCCGCCCAGCGGGCAGTTGGCGCCAGGTAAGTGACGGACACCCGGAATATGCCCCTGCTTTCTGCATCATCTCATTTTTAATATATGTGGATCGTTCCCACATGTCACCGTTCTCTTCCCGTCCTCAGTCGTGCCTCTTCTGGCTGTCGTAGGTCTCACAGAACCGTGCGGAAAAGGAAGGCTCCTCCCCCGCCTCATACAGATGGGAGATGTCCCCGAAACAGGTCATACGGAAAGACACTTTCCCTCTTCTGCGCTCCTCCGTATAGAGGACCGTCACCCCCGTGGGCGCCGCCGCCGTCCCGTGCCACAACACCATGGGCGATATGCCCAGCAAGTGACTCAACAATACACATTCTACACCAAAATGGCAAAAAAATACCAAAGTGTCCCGATTGGATTGTCTGGTGCGGTAAAACTCCCCCTTGCGCTGGTAGCCATGTTCCGCCAGCACCTGATTAAATCCCCGCACCACCCAGTCGTATTCCTCCTGTATGCCCACCCGCATCTCGCCGGTAACCGGGTCCGTGGCCACGGCCTCCCGCATCACAGGCGGCGTGCTCCACAGATCCCGGCGGTAAAACTCGTCCACCTCCGTCCAGTCCTGGGGCAGCCAGTCCCAGGAGATGGAGGCATGGTCAGGCACATCCGGCCGCATGATCTGGGGTGCAAACTCCCGCAGCCAGGGACATTCCACTGCCGTCCGTCCCATCTTTTCCAGCGTCAGGGAGGCCGTGGCTTTGGCCCGGCCCAGCGGAGACACATAGAACTCTTTCACCTCCAGCCGGGATATTCTGTCTGCCAAAAGCGCCGCCTCCCGCCAGCCCTTTTCCGTCAGCGTATCATGTTCATAGTCCGGGTCTCCGTGTCGCACAATGATCAGTCTCATCTCATTTTTCCTTTCGTGTTAAAGTCTGGCACATCTTCTACCAGCCGATATGGTTGTAGTGAGAATAGCCCTTCATCTGCTCCTGAAAACTGTCTATCTGCTGGCTGAGGCGCCTCCGCTCCCGCTCCGGCAGCTCTCCCTCCATCGTTTCGAACAGCCTTTTCGCCTCCTTGAGTCCGTCCCTGGCCGCATCCTTGTAATTGTTCGCCAGACTGTTGGCCACGATATGCAGTTGAGCGTCTATCTCTCCTGTTTTTTTCTTATTCACTCCGAAAAGTCCAAACATTCCCTTCCCCCTCCATCCGGTGATTTAATCCAGCAATTTTATCCGGTGATCTCCTCCAGATAAAATTCATCCATGCAGCACCGCCCTCCGGTATAGAGCAGCAATGGAAACTCGTGATAATACGTCATCCCCACATCCCGCAGGATCATACCGATATTCTGCCGGTCCGGCGGGACCACGCGCTCTTTCACAAAACGTCTGGCCCACTTATCCTCCACTCTGTAGATTCCCTTGCGGGCCAGGATGCCAAAGATCGCAGGCAGATGGTCGGGGTCGATCTCTTCCGGGATCTCCCCTCCATAGACATCTGACTCCTCATCGTAGGTGAGTACTGCCCAAAGAGGATACTCGCTGTTCTCTTCTTTAATTGCAAACCGTCTCAATATATCCCACCCTTTCCCGCAGCATCGCAGGTATCATTTCCCAGTAGGCATCCGGTACCGCCCTCTCGCATCCCTGCAGCCCCGCAAATATTTTTTCAGGCGTAAAATCCGCCGCCCTGACCTTTCGCAACCGCTGTGACGGAACCAGCCGCAGATTTTCTGTCAAAGACCGACTGCCCACATAATTATTCACCGGGCCGTCCCTGACGAAGTTCTGGATATGGACCACGACAGATGCCGCATATCTCTCTTTTCCATATAGTTCCCCCATTGTTTTCCGAGTTCCCCCGCCTCTATCGGGGACGCTCTGCCCCGCCGTCCATTTTTATTATAAGGGTAAGCCTGAAAAAATACAACCGATGAACAAAAAAAGCTGCGGAAAACGATTTTGCGCTTTCCGCAGTTCTTATTTCTCCGTTAAGGATGCATTCGTTTATTTTCTATTGTTTCTCTTCCCCGTCCTGCCGCTCCAGATATTCCCCGTACCGCCGCTTGACTTCCCGGTATCTGGCCTTGGGGACGGACAGCTCCTGCCCCGTAGTCAACGTCATCACATAGCTGCTGATCCTGCGGATATAGCGCATGTTCACCAGAAAGCTCTGATGACATCTGAGAAAATCCAGTCTCCCCAAGACCGCCTCCAGCTCATCCATCTTCCGGTATATACTGTAAGTCCGGCTTGTAGTGTGAAAAATATTCTTATGTCTGCTGGTCTCGATATAGAGGATCTCCTCTGGCTGCAATGTCGCCTCGCCCTCCACAAATGTAAACGTCACCTGTTCCATACTTACCTCTGCCTGCTTACCGCCGCCTTTGTCTGCGGTATTACGCTAATCCGTATTCGCTTTCTCTATTCATATCGGCCACTTGCCCGGACAGGCAAGTCCTTTTGCACCAAACGACTATATACGTTATAACAAATATTTCAGGCAAAATTCCATCCAGTCATTCTCCCAGGTTTCCGCCCGCAGATAAAAGATATCCTCATAGTCTTCCAGAGCAATCATGCCCACATTGCCGCCTCCGCCCACGCCGGGCACTTTCATGATGGTGTCATAGCCCAGATACACATGGGAACCCGGCACGTCCAGCTCCCGCAGGCAGGCGTCCATGCGCTCCGGGTCGATCCGCAGATACCCGTCCACCACCTGCACCGCCTCCCGCAGTTGGGGGGAATCATTGCAGATCATGCGCAGATTCTCGTCATACAGCACCAATTCCTCCATCCGGGTATAGCGGGGATAGGAAGTGAAACCCACCGCCAGAACCGCCAGCAGCAGCGCAACGCAGCATCCCAGGCCCATGCCCCTGTGCATGAGCCGGTACTGCCCGCGCCCGCATTTTCCCCGCAGATTGCCAATGCGGCTTTTCAGGGAATGATAGTCCCGATCCCGCATAAAGGTGGCGGCTCCGGCCAGTCTCACAAAACCATGCGCGGCAGCCACATCCAGCAGCAGCCTGCCGTATTCCCGCTCTGTAGCGTCCGTGAAATACAGGCATCCCTCATCGCACGCCTGCTCCATGTCCTGACAGAACGCCCTTTCGCAGAGATAGATCAGTGGATTGAACCACCAGTATATCCGCAGCAGCGCAAACAGGTTCATCCACAATATATGGCCGCCCTTCAGATGCAGCAATTCATGGCACAGCAACACTCGGCCCCGTTCGGTCAGACGCCTGTTTGCATACCCCCGGCCGTTCTCCGTATCCCCGCAGCCCTCCTCCAAAACCGGTTCCAGATAGACCTCCGGCATCACGATATAGGGCCGGAACACTCCGCCGCAAAAAGGACTGCCCTCCCCGGGAGAAATATAGACCCTCGCCCGGCGCAGATATCTTCCGGCCAATCCGTTCCAATCCCCCGCCGTCACCTGCCGTACACAGTCCTGCATGTCCCCTGTTCCCCCATGGGGGCGTCTCTTGGGAGAATACCAGCAGTACAGCTTTCGCGCCCGCCGGACCAGCCGCCCTTTTCTGATCAGCCACCACCCGGCCAGCGCCAGCATCACCACATAGTATGCAACACAGATCCCCTCAGAGCCAAAGGCAATGCTCAGACTGTGCATGCCTCTGCTCCACCGCTGAAAAAACAGCCTGCTCATCCCCGTCAGCGCCGCCGGAAACAGCAGGAACCATCCGTAAAAATGCAGGTCCGCGTTCCCGTTTATCTTCCGCCTTCTTCGATAAAAACGGAGCAGCAGAGGCAGCATGACCGCCAGAGAGCAGACGGCAGTCCTTATACACTTGGAAAAACCGTATTGGCAGACAAATATGGCAAAACGCCGCAACAGATCCAACCTCTCCAAGTTTTCTCCTCCTCTCTCCCTTTCCTGTTTACAGAAGTGCGTGGTACGGATCGGCTGTCAGTTTCTGCCGTCTTTCAAACTTTCCACCAGGCTGCTCAGATCCTCCAACTGTTCCCGGCTGATATCCGCCGACTGCAAAAAGCTGGCCACCGCCAGCGAGGCGTTGCCGCCAAAATAATTGCTGACAAAACGCCTGCTCTTTAACCGCAGGCATTCCTCCTTGGTTCTGACGGCCCGGTAATGATAGATCCGGGCGTCCTTTTCGTCCACCGTATACGCCAGCATGCCCTTGGCCAGCAGACGGTTAATCATGACCCGTATGGTCTTCTGGCTCACTTCCGTCTTACCCGCAAGCCCTTCAATAATCTCCGACGCCGTCATCGTCCCCTCATGGGCCCACAGTATTTCCATCACCAGCCACTCGTTTTCACTGGGTGTTATCTCTCCCATCCCTACCTCTTTCTGGATTCCTGCATTACAGCACCAGGGAATCCGTCTTTTTTCCATAAAAAAATTGCATGGGAATCACCATTTTTGACGCAGACACAATTCGAGTATTGTGCCTGCAATTATTATATCGGATGCCCCATGCAATTCATTTATAGTTGTAAATAAATTTCATCCCCGATTCGCATATCCCGGTCAGGATGGATGCCACCGCAGTTCCACCACGCCGGACGACGAAGAGACGCTATATGCAAACTGTATTGTCCGATAACTTCCCTCCTCGTCATCTGTGGATATAATCACTGTCACTTCATTCCCTGCCCGCTCCAGCCCCATAATATACTCTCCCTGGGCCAGTTCCACCGCGGTCAGCCGCTCTCCCCGCACGGTATAGATCACATTGTCCAGCGCATAGATGCCGGTGACCAGCAGTCTGCTCTTCTCCCGGGCGTTCTCCATGTCCTCTGGCCTGTCGCTCCACGCGAGGCAGGCGCCCGCCATATGGTATACCCACTGCTTTTCCCCTGGGTCATAGATGCTGTATGTGTTTCTGTCCGGCCCTATGTGCCCCACCGCGACCCAGCAGCCGTCCAGACTGTACAATGCGTAAATACTGTTTACAAGATCCGCTCCCTCCGGGTTCTCCACCACCTGATCCCCCACAAGAATCCGGGTCATCGAACGGGCGAGGTCGTACTCCGCTCCGTCTATGGTAAGCCGGGTAGGTTCCGGCCCGAAAGAGGCGACGCTGCCTCTCCGTCCCTCCCCGCCAAAGAGCTGCATATATTTCATGCCGCCGCCAATCTGCCGCGCCCACGGCCCACACACATATACCAGATCCTCCAGCATTCCGCTGGCACTGGTCAGATACCCGCAGCTCAGTTGGTCATCGCGGTAAAATCTCATACAGTAGTCAGAGCGATAGCCCTGGAACGCCGCCGTTCCCGCGCCGCATTCCTCCCAGGAAACCGCCTGGCTTTCAGACAATTCCTCCCCTGCCAGGGCACGGATGCCCTCCCGGGAATAAAACTGCCGCGGCTCCCACAGATCGCTGGTCATAAGCCGCAGTCTGCCGCCGTCGATCTCATATTCATAGAGAGCCCATGTCTGCCCTTCCTCCTCTTGATCCGTCGCTCCTGCAGGTTCAGCGGATGAATCGGCAGGCAGTCGCTTTGCTATTTCCATGCCGCCCATGGGGTAAAAATACACTTTGCTCCCGTTTTTGCCCACCAGCACCTGACAGGCGTTGTCGCCCTGAGTAGCGCCGCATCCAAGGACGCGCAGATCCACGGCCCCCACGATCTCTCCCGCGGACACGGAATACACATACAGACCAAAATATCCGTGAAAAATCACTGTCTCCCCGTCCACATAGTCCAGTATGGCGCCGTCCGCCCCCAGGGAAGTGTAGCCCGTCTGCTCCGGCACGGGGCAGGATATCTCCTCATACAATACCCGAAACTCCACGGAGCTGCCGCCCTCTCCATCCTCTTCGGCAGACGGTTCCCCCGGAGACTGACCAGCAACGCCACCTTCCCCGACAGTTGACTCCCCCGGAGACTGAACCGCCGTCCCGTCTTCTCCGGCGAGCGACCCTCCCGGATGCACATCGCCGCCCTCGTCCTGCCGGGGGCTGGTCAGCAGCAGCACCGCCAGAACCACGGTCAGCGCCGCCGCTCCGACAGCCACCAAAATGGCGGGCTTTTTGTACTGCATGATATGCAATATCCTGCCGCGGGTGTCCCCCTCTCCAAAGGACAGTGGAATCCCCGCCGGATACCGTTTCCCACAGGTCAGCCGCAGCAGGCTGTCCGCATACGCTTCCCGGCAGTCTCCCTTCGACTCCTCCAACACCGCCTCATCGCAGGACATCTCCATATCCCGGCACATCAGCACATACCCGACCCACACCAGCGGATGGAACCAATACAGACAGGCGAGCAGATATGCCCCCGGCTTTAGCAGATAGTCCCTGCGCCGGATGTGGACGCGCTCATGGGCAATCACATAGGGATAGTGCATTTCTTCCATATCCGAGGGCAAATAAATCCTCGGCCTGAAAAATCCCAGCACAAAGGGCGAACTGATACCGTCCGCCAGATATATCTCCTCTCTCCCGCCCTTTGGGTGTGCGGCAAATCCAGCCATTGCGCCGCCGCAGTTCTTCAGAGAAAGACTGGCAATGAGGCGCCTTTTCAGCAGCAGACAGGAAAAAAAGCCATGTCCCCACAAAAGCATCACTCCTGCCGCCCATATTCCGATCAGCCACACGCTGAACCGCTCTCCGCCCGCACCGCCCGGGAACGAATTATCTCGGGTTTCCTCCTTCCCATAGTCTGTATCCTGAACCCGATGCCAGGCAGCCCCTTCGCCCATGACGAAATCAGGCTGCGCATTCCCCGTCTGTCCCTGATCAGCCTCCCCGTCCTGCGCCTGGGAATATACATTCCCCACATTTCTCACAGGGGTTGACACCGCAGACTCCCGCCGCCCGGATTCCCACTCCTGCCGCATCTCCTCTATCGCCCGGAGCAGACCGCTCTCCCTGGGCATAAGTCCCCAGCCGCTCTCCAGCTGCACCGGCAGCAGCAACCGAATAAAGAGAATCGCCCACAGTCCATAAGCAAATTTTTTTGGCGCCCCTGCCAGGGCAAAAAGCCCCCGTACAGCCAGCAGCACCCCAAAGATCAGCGCCGCCTGCACGCTGACATTCAACATGTTCATGACCAGATCTCCCATCACCGATTCTCCTCTATGATCCGCCGCAGTTGCCGGATATCCTCGTCGCTCAGCCTGCGCCTGGAGGTAAAGGCCGCCAGAAATCCCGGCAGCGATCCCTGGAAAGAGCGCTCCACATAGGACTCGCTCTGTCTGCCGTAAAATTCCTCCTTGGGCATTCGCACCACCACCGTCCCGTTCTCGTTGGCAAACAGGCCCCTTTCGCTCAGTTTTTTCAATACGGTATAGGTAGTAGTCCGTTTCCACCCCAGCTCCTGCCCGCACAGCCGTACCAGCTCCGCCGTGGAAAGCGGCGCGTGTTCCCACACCATATCCGCAAAGCGGCTCTCCACCATACCCAATGTATAATCTTCCATCTCCGCGCCTCCCGATATGTATTGTCCGGCATATCCGCCAGCTTGTCTATTATCTATAGACTTAGTCTATCACATATAGACAATTCTGTCAATCCCCTTGGACGCAGTTTCCCAAGAACATATATGAGAACGGAATTATAAAGACGACGGCAAACGCCGCAGTTGTATCTGCCAACTGTCCAGCGTATGAATCAAGAGTAAGCTTGTTTTGATAAACAGACAAAAAGAGGCAAGAGCAGAGAAAAATATCCCAGAACCAGCTTACGCGGATTGTAGAAGTCTCGCGGGACAGCGTTCATCCCATAGAGACCAATACAATCCTACTGACAAGCTGGCACTGTTTATCGCTCTGCACATGAAGTTTTTGGGGGGCTGTTCTATCCTAAACAGCTCGCGGGAATCACAGATACACGTTTCTCACATAGTCCGACAGCATATCCCTGTCCAGGAAAGGCACAACCCCGCCAATGGCGTTGATGCCCTCCTTCCTGATGGTTTCTCTGGCAAGTTCTCCCAGAAAGCTCCTGTCCAGAAAAGGAGCGATTTCAACAACAGAGTGGATTCCCCCTACAGCGTATTGATTCTTTGCCAGATCCTGCAGCGCGCTTTGAGAGAGAAACGGCGCTATCTCTCGAACGGCTCCTATCCCGCCCTTCTTATATACGACCGCCGCCAGCTCCGCAACTAGCTCCCGGCTGACAAAAGGCGCAATATTTACAATGCTTTTCCCTTCCTCGGTCATCTTACGGGCGAACTCATCAATCAGGCTCCTGTTGATAAAGGGCAGCAGCTCTATCACCTCATTCAGATCCCCAAGGGGCACCTTCTCCACGATCCGATCCACCTGTTCCGGTTTCAGTATGGTAGCCACCTCGCCCAGCTGCTGCGGCGTGACCGGGTTATCCGTCAGGTACTCGTCGATCCTGTTCTCCACGGCACTGTCCAGCAGATCCGACTTTTCACCCAGAATCTCGTCCACCGTCACGCCAAAGAGCTGCGCCAACTCCGGCAGTTTGGAGATATCCGGCATGGAGTTGCCCCGCTCCCAGTTGGACACGGCCTGGAAACTGATGCCCATTTTGTCGGCCAGTTCCATCTGCGTCATGTTCTTCGCCTTTCTCAGCTCCGAAATCCTGATTCCAACGTTTGTCATATTAAACATATCGTCTCCTTTCCGCGCAGGAGTTTTTCTCCCGTCGCAGGCCGATCGTACCAAAATATGCAATTCTTTTACAGCAGGCAACAGTTGAGGTATAATGATTCTGTTTCAAGCAATAGTTGAAATGCAAGGCATTTTACTCATTTTACCTTAATTCCGTGCGCTTCAGCGCATATTCCAATCAGTAGAGTTAAATGCAAGGCATTTTACTCATTTTACCACGCCCCCACGCTTTAACACACTCCTTCACAGAAAAATTTTTGTCATACCGCACACCTGACCGCCATAAGCGGTTAATCATAGTAAGAGCATCTCAAGTTATGACGCAGGAGGTTTCACGGCATTCCATGAACAAAGTTATCTATATAGAAGAACAGTACGACAAAATATACCGCTATTGCTATTTCCGGCTGCATAACCGTGAAACGGCCGAGGATATCACCCAGGAAACCTTTCTCCGGTTTCTGAAATACACCACCTACCAGGATACCGGACAGGGTCTGCAATACCTCTACTCCATCGCCCGCAATCTGTGTATCAACGAATATCACCGCCCCAAGGCGGAGAGCCTGCCACCGGATATGGAGACGGATTTTTCAGAGGACGCTCTGCTGACATCTCTCTCCCTGAAAACCGCTCTGGATAAACCGAACGGGGAAGAGCGGGAACTGCTGCTGCTGCGGTACGCGAACGAAGTACCTGTCACCGTGATCGCCCGGATGATGGAACTGTCAAGATTTGCCGTCCATCGCAGGATCTCCGCAGCGTTGAAAAAGCTGGAAAAACTGTTAAAAGAGGAGGAACTTCTATGAAAAGAAAAATCAAAAACGCTTTAAAGCAGGCTTTTGAACCACCCAGGCCCCTGTCCAAAGAATCCTTTCTGCAAAGTCTCCCCCTGCCCCGGTGCGGCAGCCATGACTTTGTCATGTCCCAAATAGGCTATATTCCCCTGTGGGTGTGGGGTATATCCCTTGCGGTCCTCCTGGTTGCTCTGTTCAGCGCCCGCTATATGAAAAAGGACACGCTGGGTATCCTCTCCGCCTGCATTCCCTTTGTAGCCTCCTGCGCTGTGTCGGAGAGCGGAAAATCCATGGTCTGCAGAATGGCGGAGTTGGAAAAAGCGTCCCTGTTTTCGTTAAAGAGCGTGATCCTGGCCCGTCTGGGAATCATCGGCACTTCCCATCTGCTGCTGCTGTGTCTGATCAGTCCCCTTGCAGGAGCAGGGAATTTATCTTCCACCCTGCGCTCCGGCGTATATCTGCTCCTGCCATACCTGCTGACCACCTGGCTTAGCCTTGTTTTTTCCAGAAAACTTCACGGCAAGGATATCACTTATCTGTGCATGGGCACCGCAATAGCGGTAAGCGGGCTGTGCGTTATCTCCCGGATCAGGTTATATTCATTTTACAGACCGGAAATTTTTCCCTGCTGGCTGGGAATGTCCGCCGCGCTGGCGGCACTCACGGCGCTGGCTTACTATAGATCCATTCAGAGAACGGAGGAATTATCATGGAACTTATTTTAGACAGAGTAACCAAACAATATCAGAACAAAATTGCAGTGGACCGGGTTTCCCTGCGCATGTATAAGGGGGTATATGGCCTTCTGGGTGCAAACGGTGCGGGAAAAAGCACATTGATGCGGATGATCTGCGGCATATTGCACCCCACTGGAGGCTCCATCTCTTTTGACGGCCTGGATGTATCCTGTGAGGGTTATCGCTCCATACTGGGATATCTCCCCCAGGATTTCGGCTACTATCCGGATTTTACGGGCATGGATTTTCTACTTTACATGGCATCCCTGAAGGGACTGCCCAGATCCTGCGCAAAGCGAAAGGCCGCCCGACTGCTGGAACTGGTGGATCTCCAAGACAAAGCCCGCAAAAAGGTCAAATCTTACTCCGGCGGCATGAAACAGCGTTTGGGCATCGCCCAGGCCCTGCTAAACGACCCCAAACTCCTGATTCTGGACGAACCCACCGCAGGACTGGATCCCAGAGAGAGAATCCGGTTCCGGAATCTGATCGCGGATATCGGAAAAGACAGCATAGTACTGCTGTCCACCCATATCCTCTCTGACATCGAACATATTGCAGACACTGTGCTGATGATGAAAGATGGACAGTTTATCTACCAAGGAAAATGGGAGGACAACCGGGAAGATCTGGAGACCTTTTATATGGAACAATTCAAGGAGGCATGAACCATGAGACAACTATTATATTTTGAATGGAAAAAAATACTGGACAGAAAAGTCAATCGGATCGCGCTGCTGTTGGGGCTTATGCTGGTGATCGCAGGCAATCTGGTTCTGATACAGCACGAAGATCTGGACTACAACGGAAAAGAACTTACGGGCATAGCGGCTATTTCCACACAGGGAGAGATTGAAAAAGCTCTGACCCCAGCGCTGGACGAGGAGTTTCTTACCACATTTTTGCAGGAATACCAGGATCAGATCGCAGACAATCCCTATGGATATGATTTCGCCCTGATACATCCTAAAAGCAATCTTTTTTCTCTGATCGCCAAAAACTATACCGAGTGGAATGAATATATGGATTACGAAACCCTAAGCATAATTCCCACAGACGGCGGGATAGGTTTTTATGACAGGCGAATGAAAAAGATTGAATCGCTCCTGAACGCGGACTACACCTACGGAAATTATACAGAAAGTGAAAAGACCTACTGGCTGGAAAGAGCCATAAACATAGACACCCCTTTTGCCTGGGGCAATACTATGGTCTGGGATATCATATGGCGCAGCATTGATATGCTGGTCTATCAGTTCTTTGTAATCGGTATCTGCATTGCTCCCGTGTTTGCCGGGGAATGCCAGAATCGCACAGACACTTTACTGTTGACGACAAAATACGGTAAAAACAAAGCCCTTGCGGCAAAAATATTGATTTCCCTCGCTTTTACCGTCCTCTATATTACCCTGTGCGGTCTGATCGGTTTCATTATGAATGTACTCCTGCTAGGAACGGAGGGCTGGAATCTACCCATCCAGCTCTGGGACACGATCTACCCATACCAGTGGTCAGTGGCTGTAGCCTGCGCCGTAAACTTTGGCGTTATCCTGCTGATCATGCTGTTCCTGACCGCCTTTTCCCTGCTACTGTCGGCTGTGAGCAGGACCCCTCTGGTAGTTCTGGCTGTGGACATCATGCTGTTCTTTGGCACGGCTTTTCTGCCCTCGTCAAAAAGCAGCGGCCTGTGGAACAGAATCTTACGCCTGTTCCCCCTCCACTGCTTTGACTTGAGAAGTGTGCTCAGTGCCTATAATGATTATCCTTTGGGTCAACTAATCCTCTCCTATCTGGCGACGATATTCCTAGTGTATGGGATACTGACCGTGGTCTGCGCTCTCGGAGCCGGAAAGGGATTCCAAAGACACCGGGCCTGAACACTAAGACTCCGCTCGAAATGCTTTACCAACAATCTCCTATATGGCGGCGGCGTCCACGCTGGCCTCGCCGCCCTCCGCTGCAGAGGCAGGCATCCCTATGTCTGTCTCCGCATTGTAGGCCTTGCCCGCCGGGTCATATTCCTGCTGCTCCTCTTCCTCGTCGTCCCACAGGGAGTCGTATTTCTCCCGCTTTTTCTGCATCTGTACCATGGCTCCCATGTTCTTGGCGGCCTGGTACATCTCAAAGCTGTAGTCCAGCAACTTTTTTTCATCCGACGCGGGCACGATGCCGCCTGTGGAGATCCGGTGGGCCACCTCCATGATCTTGGCCATATCTATGGCGTATTCCTCCATTGCGTCCGCCTGCTGTTTGGCTACCTCCCCGTTCCAGACCGCCGCCTCCTGCTCCGTCAGCTGGTCCAATACCTTTAGATTCTCCTCAAACCGCTGGTTCAGACTGTCTATGGACAACTGCAATGTGGCGGCCTCGTCCGCATAGCGCTCCCGGCCCCCCTCAGTGGCGTTCATCCTCTTTTCCAGCGATTCCTTCTGTTTGTACAAGTCCCGTCTCTGCTGTACGATCACCTTGCGCTCCGCTCGATAAGCGGTCAGTGCCTCTCCTACCTTCATAGCTTTCTACCTCCCACATCCTTATGGTCACTGGCGATACTTCCCTGTATCATATACTATTTCGGCAGAAAACAGCCGGATTTTAACCCTGCCTGTCCACATCCTCCGGGTCGCTCTCCATATTTTTCTTAAACTCTTCCCAGGCGTCTTTAAAGATGCGGGACGTCATGGAGGGATTGGAACGCAGCAGATGCCCATAGGTTTTTCGAGTCTTTTTCATCTCATCCCGATCACGTGTACTGACGCGGTATTTGACCCGCAGTTCGCCGATCTCCTCCCGCACGCTCTCCAGATAGGCGGAGGGTTTTTCCGCGGCGCGCTGTTTCAGCCCGGCAAACTTCTCCTCGATCCCGGCCTTCAGTTCCCCGGCTTTCAGCGTCATACTCTCGCTGAGTCTGGCTCTCTGCTGTGCCGCGGCCGCCTTGCGGGCCTCATTGGCCTCTATCCATGCCTCTTTCGTCTCGTTCCACTCCTCCCTGCGGGCCTGGAGATCGCTGTCCGCCAGAGCGATGATCACATCCAGACGTTTCTGGATATGCACCAACTCTTCTTTCGCTTTCTCCATCATCACCAGAACATCCCGCAGATCCATAGCCGCCTTGAAGGACAGGGCAAAGTCGCAGGCGATTCCCACCGTCAGCGCCAGCGTGAGAATCGTCAGTATATTGCCGGGGATAGCCAGCACCAGGCGTTCCACCGGCTTATGCACCACCCGAGTCATCAGGATCGTGAGAAAGCCCCAGGCCAAGGAAGTTCCCAGACAGATATGCCCCTGGAAGTTGAATTTTTTGTCGGAATAATCCCAGTACCGCACCTTGAACAGCGCTTCCATGGTCACTCCGGTCACATATTCCAGTATGGTCGCGCCGATGCAGCCCGCAATGAACACCAGCGGCAGGTACTGCTGAAAGGGCATGGAAACCACCAGCATCATGATCCCGCCGCTGCCGTACAGGGGCAGAAAAGGCCCCCGCATAAAGCCCCGGTTCACCCACCGCTTTTTGTGCAGAGATACATAGGTGGACTCGATGCACCAACCCACAAAACAGTAAAAGTAGAAGAAAAACAGCCATTGGATCACAGAATATTCGTACATTACCTTTCCTCCCGGAGTATAAAATCCATTTTCCTATTGCCGTCATAATGCCCGTGCAATACCCTATGATCTACTATATATCACGGTGTATCTTCTGTCAACTCAGCGGCCAGCGGATCCACGCTTTCGCCGTCCACCGTCACCGCGAACAGCAGATTGTAACCCGTAGCCATCCCGCTCCGCCCCAGCGTGGCGATCACCTGGCCCTGTTTTATCTCCTCGCCCGCGGATACCCTGATCTCCGATAAATGCCCGTACTTGACTGTGATGCCGCCGAAATCCGCTACGATGACATTGCCTCCGGCGCTCTCAAAGGCCGTCTCCGTCACCACACCGTCCGCTACCGCGTATATCTCGTCCCCGCACGCCCCGGTAATATTGATATGGTCCGAATACGTTCCGTTTTCCCGCTCCCCGTAGCCTCCCGATATCTCCCGGCTGACTGTGGGCCAGACCCAGTCCGGGTAGAGCAGACTGCCTGCGCAGCGCAGCGGTTTCCCCGAGGTTTCTCTGCCGCCGTCCTCATTTTCTCTCTCTTCCATTCTGGTCAACAGGCGGCGCTCCGCCTCCTCTGTCTGTTCTGTCTCAAAGTCAAAGAAACACATCCAGTCCTGCCCGAAAGCAAAACTGTTGTTGGTCAAGACAAAATAATAAATGTCCCCCTCCGGCAGAGCATTCTCCATCGCGCCGATATCATATCCCGCCGACAGATCCACGGTGACGACTCCCCGGGAGTGGGGGGCTATGGATGCGACCTCAACCTGAATCTTTTCCTTTTCTCCTTCCACCTCCTCACCGGTTGACCACTGCATGACCTTTATTCTGTCCTGTAACCTTAGTTCACGCTCCGAATTATTGACGACTACGATCTCAAATCTGCCGTCTCCCCGGTATACTGCCGCAAGCCCCAGATCATCCCCATTTAAAGAGGAAAACCGCGCATGGGCAAAGGCGCACAGCACTACAAGACATAAAAGACTGGCCGCGATAGACGCCACTCGCCTTACCTTATATCCTGAGGGCTTACAATATGTGATGACATCCGCTCCTGTCTCTACTCTTACAATATCCTGTATGGCTCTCAAATGCTTTTTGTTATATTTTTCCATATAATCTATCTCCTCTCTGCCTCTCCATCATCTTTTTCAGTTTCTGCCTTGCATGGTACAGCCTGTTTTCCACCTGTTTCCTGGGCATGTCCAGCGCAACCGCGATCTGAGCCGGTTTCTGCCCGTAATAATACCGCCTCACAATCAGCTCCTTTTCCTTCTCCTCCAATTCTCCGATACAGAAACGCAGCTTTTCATTTTTCTCCTCCTGGCTGTCTGCCGTCGCTGCGGTGGATTGCATATATCCGGCAATCACATCTTCCAGAGGAATCTCCCTGTTTCTGACGATCCGGCGATACCTGTCCACCGCCCTGGATCTTGCGATCACTGAGAGCCAGGAGGCCAGTTTGGCTCTGTTCGGATCATATTTCTCGGGATGCTGCCACAGATAGATGAACACATCCGCCACGCATTCCTCCACATCCTGAGCGGAGGCGGCGCCGTTCAAAACGGATGCGGCGATCTTCCAAAGCAGTCGGGAATATTTCTGTATGCACAGGGAAAGGACCCGCTCGTCCCGCCGAATGATGGCGGAGATCATTGCCTCGTCATTCAATATGCGTACCCCTTTCTATCTTAAACGATATATGAATTTGACCGGTCATATATTAATACGGATGAAAAGCTCGAAACACTTACAGAATATTAAAAATTCCTTATTTCCAATACCCATAAACGTGACCTTTTTAATACAAATACATTGCTCATTGACTTTTTGAACAGTGTTCAGTATAATATATTTTGAACAACGTTCAGGGTGGTGTATATTATGGACAATAAAGAAACAATCATACAGGCAGCAATTGCGCTCATAGAGGAAAAAGGCGAAGATTTAGATACTGTCACCGTCCGCGAAATATCTAAAAGGGCAGGCGTTGGATTAGGTCTTGTGAATTATCATTTCGGAAATAAAGATAAACTTATTGAACTGTGCGTTGAGCGTATTGTAAACAGTATTGTCGGGCAATTCCAGTATATTCGAGAAAAAACACAGGACCTTACCGCATTTGAAAAATTGGAATATCTCGGCGGTATGACTTTTGATTTTCTGTTTGAGCATTATACAGTTTCCAGAATTTCAGCGCTTACCGATATGAAAAATCCAAAGCCGGACGACAACACCCACAGGACTTACGACGCATATCTTCCTCTTGTCGCCGCCTGCCGTCCCGATTGGGATGAACAGACTGTAAAAAGGAAGACTTATTGCCTGATTTCGATTATGCAGCAGACTTTTCTTCGGTATGAAACGGCGTCAGCGATACTCGATATGGATCTGAGCCAAAAAGAAAACCGCAGGACATGGCACACGCAGATATTGCACGATATTCTGGAGGTATAATGATGAATATAACGGTTATAAACGGAACGGAAAAACACGGTGTAACCTATCGGTTGAAAGAAATGTTTTTATCCGCTTTTAAAGACAATGCAAACATTACGGAATATTATCTCCCAAAAGATTGTCCCAATTTCTGCAATGGCTGCGCAAACTGTATGATAAAAGGCGAAAATGCCTGCAAGGACGCAGAATACGTCGGAAAAATAAGCAAATCCCTCCTGGAGGCAGATTTGATTGTAATGACCTCTCCCACATATGTGTTTCACACTACGGGAGCGATGAAAGCGTTTCTTGACCATTTTGCTTACCGCTGGTTACCCCACCGTCCTGCCCCCGAAATGTTTGGAAAACGGGCCGTGATCATTGCGCAGTGTTTGGGCGCGGGGGCGAAATCCGCGGCAAAGGATATAAAGCACAGCCTATCCTGGTGGGGAATTTCTAAAATCGGAATATTCACCGGTGCGTTGATGAGCGATATTGTTTGGGAAAAGCTTTCCGAAAAGAAACAGGCGGAACTGACCGGAAAAGTGAAAAAGCTCTCTCAAAAATTCGCGGGGATAGACTATACAAAACCCGCATACACAAATTTGATTACAAAGACTAAATTCTCCGCTATCCGTTTGATGCAGAAGACACTGCATAAAAATGACCCTGCATATCTGGATGGGAAATATTGGGCGGAGCAAGGGTGGCTTGGCAAAGCCAGACCCTGGAAATCATAGGCTGGATCACATATACACCAGAACCTTCGCCGAAAGCTTGCCCTTGCGGGTCTCCCTCTGTTCCCCCGTGAAGACAAATTTTCCATATCCCCGCAGGTTGACGGTCTCACCGCCCTTGAGCAGCCGGGAATTGTTCTCGCAGAGCCGCCCGTCCACATAGACCCTGCCGCCCTGAAAAGCCTCCAGGATCTCCCCCCGGGAACGGTTGTACACCTTGGCCAGACAGGCGTCGATGCGCAGGGAGGGAATCTGCACCACCAGCTCCCGGGGTTCCTCCCGCGGGATATCCGCCGTCTCCGCCACGGGAACGCATTTTACGCTGGTATGTCTGACCTTCTCCAAATGCCCGCAGATATACTCCGCCATACCGGACAGGCAGTACAGATAAGCCTCTTTTTCCCCCACCCGGATATCGCCCAGGGTACTGCGCTCTATGCCCAGATTCATCAGGGCTCCCAGAAAATCCCGATGGCTCAGGGCATCGGCAAATTTGGCCTGCAAAGGCCAGATATGGACGCACGCTATGGGATAGTCCTCCTCATAGCCCAATTCCTCCGCGCTGCCAAAGCGCGCCACCTTCCGCTCCGCCTGTTCGTATCCGCCCCACAGCTTTCCTTTACAATAAGGCAGTTCTTTCTCCACGCTCCAGAACTGATCCTGCTCTGCCAGACTCAAAAATCCGGAGAAACTATACACATTCTGCCGATAAGAGCGCTCCGCCAGATCCTTCAAACGGCTCTTCACCTGTTGCATTTCCTTGATAGATTCCATAATTACCCTTCCCACGTAACTGTCATTGACGAAAGGCGAGAGGCCAGGCAAACGCTCTGACTAATACACTTTAAGTAAAACTGATAATCTCATTCTTGGGAGCCTTGGTTCTGACCACGGAGACCGCATGGAGCATGGGGCCTTCCCCCTCATAGTCTTTCCAGTATTCCTTTTTCACCGTAGCCGTCACCTGTACCCACTCCTGCTGTTTCAGTTCGCTGGCGCCGTCGTATTTACAGGCAAATCCCAGAAACGCCATATCGTCCGCACAGCAGGTCATCGCCATGCGGCCGGGCACAAAATACCCGTCCTGCATATTGTCCGGCTTTAACACCATGCCGGTGAAACGGATCGTCTTTCCCTCGTAGCGCTCCAGATGATCCAGAGAGTCCAGATACCAGATCCCGTAACTCTCGTCCCCCAGTTCTATCACATCCGCCTGTAAATCGTAGGGCAGATCCTCCTCAAAGATCTCATTGACCTCGCCGTTGGAATCCTCAAAGATCACGTCAGCACTCTGGTTGACCGCCTTGATATTGCGCTTGTATACATTCAGTTCCTGGATGCCGTCGCAGCGATTGAAGATGATCATCTCCGACTTCCGTACCATCTCCGCCAGCAGAGAGCGCATGTTGGTATAATACATGGGAAAGGTGGAGCCGTCTATAGTGGTGATCTGCTGTTCCACCTTCCAGTGCCAGGGAAGTTTCAAATTCTTAAAGTTCCACATGCCGTTGTATTCTATAATAATGCGTTCCGGCTTGTGCTTTTTTTCCAGTTCTACCAGGTGATTGGGATTGCAGTCTTCTTCCTCCTCGATGACCTCCAGTACCGCGTTGCATCTGCGCAGCAGCTCGTCCCCATATTCCACTTCGCCCTCCTCACAGGCGATGATCAGAGTCTTACCCTGTATCCGAAAGTAGGGCTGGGCAATGGTATAGGTGATAAATTCCGTCTTCCCGCTCTCCAAAAATCCGTTGATGATATATACCGGTTTCATACCGTGCATATCCTCCCATCCTTCTATTTAAAGTTCCGCTGCGGCTTTCGAGCCTTGCTGTATAAAGTTCCGCCGCGGCTCCTCCCGTCACCTTCCGAACAGTTCTGCCAGCTTATCCTCATGCAGCTTGGAACCGATGACACATATCTTGCCGGTCACTTCCGGTTTGCCGCCGCGTACATCATGCTCCTCCGGCACATAGTCAAAATATATCCAACTGCCGTCTCCTGTGGGCACCATGCCTTTGGAGCGCAGGATCATGCCGTAATCGCCGCTGTCCAGGGCAGACAGGATATCTTCGATTTCCTGCGCCGTGTAAGTATTAGGCGTCTCCATGCCCCAACTGCTGAATATCTCGTCGGCATGATGGTGACCGTGATGATGGTCATGACCGTGCTCCTCATCATGATGATGACCGCAGCTGCAAACACCGTTCTCATCATAGTGATGCTCATGATCGTCATGATCATGGTGGTGATGGCCGTGTTCTTCCTCGTGGCGGTGATCTCCGTCATGATCGTGATGTGTACACTCTTCCTCATGGTGGTGATCGTGCTCTTCCTCGTGATCATGGTGGTGGCCGTGCTCTTCTTCATGACCGTGATGCCCGTGGTCATGCTCCTCTTCATGATCGTGATGATGACCGCATCCACACTCCCCGTCATGATGGTGATGCTCATGCTCCCTGGCATGTTCCAGCATCTCCTTCATCATATCGTCCAGATTGTCCACCCCTTCGATCGTCTCCAGGATCGCCCTGCCATCCAAATCCTCCCAAGGGGTGGTAATGATCGTGGCCTTCGCATTGTGCTGACGGATCAGCTCCACCGCCCCATGCAATTTCTCCTGGGACATATTGCCTGTCCGGCTCAGAATAATGGTTCCTGCATGTTCGATCTGATTCACAAAAAACTCACCGAAATTCTTGATAAACATCCTGCACTTGGAGGCGTCCACCACCGCCACGGCGCTGTTCACTTTTACTTCCAGATCAGCCGCCACGTTTTCCACGGCTTTCACCACATCCGAGAGCTTTCCCACACCCGAGGGCTCGATCAGCACGCGCTCCGGCTTGTAGGTAGTCAGCACTTCCTTCAGGGACGCTCCGAAATCCCCCACCAGAGAACAGCAGATACAGCCGGAATTCATTTCCTTTATCTCGATCCCTGCGTCTTTTAAGAAACCGCCGTCTATACCTATCTCTCCAAATTCATTCTCGATCAGCACTACCTGAGTGTCCTGCAGCGCCTCCTTTATCAGCTTTTTAATCAATGTAGTCTTTCCGGCTCCCAAAAAACCGGATACAATATCAATCTTTGTCATGTTCCCGCTTCCTTTCCCGTATTGATTCATTTTATACCGGTCTGCTTTGCGTGATACCCGGTTGCCCAACCTCAGCGTATCCGACCGTTACCTTTTATTCTCTAACAAATCCCCCTGCTTGTCAATATCTGTAAAACTGAAAAATTTATGAATCCTTTATAAAAAACTTGCGCATGTCCGACCTGTCGTCTATAATATAAGGCGTAAATAAAATATATGAAATGAGGCATTTATATGAACGCTATTTTGATAGAACTTTTTACGCCAATCATACCGCTGCTGCTCCATATGCACGAAAAAGAGCGCAGGAAGGAGCAGATGGGCAAACCTCTGGATTGGTTCATACGCTATCTCTTATATACCCTCTGCAATGTGCTGGCCGTCGCTTTACTTATGCTGTTTTTGGGCAGCGCCGACTTGACTCTTGCGGAAAAGTTTGACCGCTCCCCTTCTTTTGCCCTGAAATTCCTGCTCCTGGAAACGCTTATCATCGGAATGATAACTCTCGTTGACCAGATTCTGCTGCGCTATCATGTTGTCCTGCAGGTAACCGATGCCAGAATCAAGACATTATATACCCGCATTCTGGCTCCGACTCTGCTGCCGCTGCTGGCTGTGGCTGTGTTCTGCCTGAACGGCAGTCTGATCTTTGACCCTGTCCTATGGGGCGACGAAGCATTCTCGGTAAATACCGCCGTCAACGATATCGGCGGGATCATGGAGATCCTTCACTACTGGGACAGCCACCCGCCCCTGTACTATCTGTGGCTGCATCTGCTGATCCGTCTGCTGGGCAACGAGGGCTTTGTCTACCATCTGAGCGCCTTCCTGCCCTTTGTCGCCGGGATCCTGTTGGCAGTCACCGGACTGCGCAAACATTTCGGCGCCGTTCCCGCCGCGCTTTTTGTCATCATATCCGGTCTGGCGTCCCCCTGTCTGGAATACAATCAGGAAGTCCGCATGTATGCTCTGACTTTTCTGTGTCTGGCTCTGTGCTATTACTGTAGTTATCTGGTACTGAAAGGCAGTAAAGCCGCCTGGTTTTTCATGGTGCTTTTGGGTCTGGCAGCGGCGTACAGTCATTATTTTGGCCTGCCTGCCGCCGGACTTTTGTTGTTTTTCACGGGTACGGCGCATTTTATCCGCCGCCGTGGCAAGTCATGGGTTCCGGGCCTGCTTTCCGTCCTCTGTTTTCTGCTGGGATACCTGCCCTGGTTCCCCCAACTGCTGTTTTCCGCTGAGATGGAAAGCAACTGGTGGCTGACCGAACTGCTGCCTCTGCGCGACGCGCTGACAGTCATTACGGGCGGAGAGACCATGTGGAAGATACTGCTGCCCCTGCTCCTCCTGCTGTTTTTACTGATTCTGATTCTGGACTGCGGGTTTATCCGGCTGGATATCCAAAAACCGGAGCGGGGTACCGCCAGAGGGCGTCTGCGCATCCGGCTTTGCGCTCCCTCCCTGGGCAACTGGACTGTCCTCACTTATAGCGCCGCAATCGGCGTATTGACCGTCGCGGGCACTTTGCTGTTCGCCTATCTGCTGTGCATTCTCACAAGTCCGGTGCTGGCGCAGCGCTACTTATATCCTCTCTGCGCCGTCTTTGCCATGGCTCTTGTCATAGCGTGCGGCCGGATCCGGGAGTGGCTGTCCAATAGCTGTCCCGCTCCTTTCCGCCGCCCGCTGTCGCTGACAGGCAGATGCTGTTTGCTAGCGGTCTGCTGTGTTCTTCTGGCAACCGGGCTGCGCAATTATCAGTCTTACCGCCTCACCGTAGAGACCGAAAAAACTAAAACCGTGGAAACCCTGTCTCTCATCGGCGATCCCGCCCCCGAAGTCCCCATGGCAGTCTCCGGCGTAAAGCATCTGAGCTGGACGGTTCTGCAACATTATTACCCCGGCCGCGAGATTCTCAACGAAAGTTACGAAAATGTGGATGCCGACGCCTTCTGGTATTTTTCCAGTCAACCTCTCAGCGGGGAACAATTGGCGCAGATGACAGACCGGGGCTACCAGATCATAGGGGCCTATGGCGAACACTCTATCTCCCAGTACGCCTTTACGCTGTACTATTTTGAGAGATAAGCCGCCCTACTCCCATACTTTCAGGCATAAAACAGTCTTTCATAGCAAAACCCCAGTATTCGTAACAAATACTGGGGTTTTGCCATAAGCAGGACGATAAGCCGGGTTATGTCGTTGAGCGATCATCTATCTAGGGCGTCTGTTGCCAGACGCCTCCAGCGACCTACCTGAAAGCAGGCCGGGCAAGCCTGTTGCTCTCGTTCTGGTCTTGCTTCGGATGGGGTTTACATGGCTCCGTCTGTTGCCAGACGGACGGTAGTCTCTTAAGCTGCCTTTCCACCCTTACCAGGAAAAAAACTGACCTCCTGGCGGTATATTTCTGTTGCACTGGCCTTGGAGTCACCTCCACCGGACGTTATCCGGCATCCTGCCCTGTGAAGCCCGGACTTTCCTCACCCACGCATACGTGGCTGCGATCGCCTGTCCTACTTACGTTTTTTAATCATACCACAATCCGGCTGTTTTAGCAACTCTTCCGTCGCGGGGCGCCACTACATTCGCCCGGGGCGCTCCCACGTCCGTCGCAGAGCATTTCACAGGCATCCCACGGCGCAGCTCTCATTTCAGCCGGGAATTAATCTTCTTCAGATCTCTCCTGACACGCGTACACTGTATCAGCCATATCAGAACAAATATTGCGGTAAAGATACCAAAATAGCTGAGAAACCCTGCAACACTATGCTCCATCCAATAGCAGAGATAGGCCACCAGCATCATGACCGCCGAGTCGATCGCATAATATATCCCCGTCTGTTTCATGATGCTCCATGTCTCATTTTCCCATATTACGGCGGTGGCCCCAAAGGACGCCCCCAGCAGGCCGCACAATGCTGTCTGCAAGACCACCGCACCGATCTCGCTGCCCATGACCTCTGCCATCTGCGGAACACAGGGAGAATAATAGCCCTGCCCCCATCTCAGAGAGATCAGAATGCTGATCACATGCCCTATCGTGACGCCCAACGGCAGCCCAAATACGCCATTTTTTACTATTTTTTTCAACTTACTGTTTCCTTTCATATTTAATATTCTCCTTTTCCGTCCAAAGTCTTTTTAGAGTTGCGCATCCTTCCGGGCAGATGCTGCTTTATACGCCCAATATCTTTTTGATCTTCGGCACATATCTTCTCGATACATACGTGACCGTCCCGTTTAAAAATTCCACGCAGACCGTGCCCGCAAAGCTTAAGTCAAAAGCCTTTACTTTTTTCAGGTTTATTATCTCCGAGTTGGATATACGCACAAACCTCTGTCTGTCCAGCCTTTCCTCCATTTCATAGAGCCGCAGCCGCACCACATATTCTCCCTGTTCCGTTACCGCGAATACCTTCCCTGATCCCGCGTATACGCGGATCAGTTCGTCCTCCTTGAGCACCTCCAGTTTCTCGTCCCGGATGCCGGATATCACCTGCGGGAGTTCCGCAGACAGTCTTTTGACCAGATTCCGGATCTCCTCGGACATGGAATCCGCCACTATGACGACCCGGGGTTCCGTGCAGGACGGATCAATCTTAACTTCTATCTGCACACTGGCACCTCCTTAATTATTCTGCTTAACAGTAAAATTTCCGAGTAACCGCATATTCCCCTGTGGGCACACATTGCCGCGACAGACATATGACGCCTGGACATCCCTGTGTCTATCAGCACGCTCTGGAGGGATAAATCGGTTTATATTCAGACAGCTATCTTGATATCTATTATAGGCAAAACCGCACCCTGCGCAACCGTTTTGCGGTATCTGGTCTGTTTTGTGCCACAGACGGCAAAAAAGCAACGGCAAAAAGACTAACCGTGCTGAAAAAATAATTGACATGCTCCGCATTTCATGTTACTGTACAGACATGAGTTATCTGTGAATCTTGTATTCTTTACAGTTCGGGCAGTTTCTGCCAATGACTCAATTGTTACTATATTGATTGGCAGGGACTGGATTTTGTCTTGGGAAAGACCATACCCTCGCCTTGGTTTCCATATTGCGGATATCTCCGCAATATACAGGAGGTTTTTATGGGGAAAAAGAAAATATTCCCGGACACCGGGTTCCGCCCGGACAGATACATGCGAAGGCTGCATGTCAACAGAAAGTACAAGGATCGGCTGTTCTGCATCCTGTTTGGACAGGACAGGGACGCGCTGCTACAGCTGTACAATGCGTTAAACGGTTCGGCCTACACGGATCCGAGCCGTCTCACCGTGATCACACTGGATAACATCATCTATATGAAAATGGTAAATGACCTGGCTTTCATGGTCGTCGGCACATTGAATCTGTATGAGCACCAAAGCACCTACAACCCCAACATGCCGCTGCGTTTCCTGCTCTACATAGCGGAAGAATATGACCGGATCATCCACGGGCAGGACGCAAATCTCTACGGGGAAAAGCTGGTGACGCTGCCCACGCCGCAGTGCGTGGTGTTCTACAATGGCGACAGGGAGACGGCGGATGAAGAACTCCTGCGCCTCTCGGACGCATTTCAGAACAAGGACGTCCAGACGGATCTGGAGCTGACCGTCCATCTGCGAAATATCAATCTGGGACACAACCAGTCCTTGATGGACGGATGCCCCAAGCTGCGTGAATACGCTTGCCTCATAGGCCGGGTCAAGGAGAATCTGGCAGACGGAAGAACCGTCAAAGCCTCTGTGGAAGAGGCCGTGAACTATTGCTTGGATCGGGGGATCCTCACGGATTTTCTGACAGAAAACAGATCGGGGGTATTAGGTATGCTGAGACTACTGACTGAGTACGATGAGAAAAAACATATCCGGCTGCTAAAGCGGGACGCAAGGGAGGAGGGGCTGGCTGAGGGAATGGCTGAAGGGCTGGCCGCCGGAATGCTGCAGGAACGTGCCGCCATGATCCTGGAATTGCTGTCCAGATATGGCGAGGTGCCCTCAGAACTACAGACGGCTATCGCAGATCAGAAAGATCTGCCCACCTTGCGGGAATGGAGCCGCATTGCCGCAGAGTGCGGCAGTATAAATGCATTTATGGAACAGACAGGCAGTGGGATCTCCCGGCAGTAAAGACAAACGCCCGTCGTCTCCTCTTTCCACTGACAGCCTGAGCTGCGGTTTACTCCGCAGCTCGGCTTATCTTGCCAAATTTTTTGTATTTAAGGACTATTTAATATTTCCCATGCCATACTGGAATCACAAAAACGAAAGGAGCATAGGAAATGTACCTGAACATACTGAAAAAAGACCTGAAACGCAAAAGGACGATGAACATTATCCTGCTGGTATTTATTATACTTGCCTCGATGTTCGTGTCTTCCAGCGTGAACAACATCCTCCGCGTGATCACCGCGCTGGACAGCTACTTTGAAATGGCGGAAGTGCCTGATTACTTTGTGATAAGTATCAACAAATCCAACCACTGTGACATTTATGAAACCTTTAAAAACGCCCTGGCGATAGACGAATTCCGTATAGAGGAAGTCGTAAATATGCCACAGTCGAATATTATGCGAGACGGCAGCAAACCGCTCAATGCTTCCGACGGCTATCAAATACTCCAGAGCGACCGGGATCTGGCGCTGAATTACTTTCTGGACGACGGAAGTATTCTGGAAAGTGTACCGAAAGGGCAGGTGTACGCCACCTATTTCGTGGGAAAGAATGCGGGGCTGAAGTCTGGTGACAAAATTACGATCGAAATAGGGGACATAAGCCGCGAATTTACCTTTATGGGCAGTTTCAAGGACGCTGTCTGCGGTTCAGAAATGACGGGATTTACGAGGTTTGTCCTAAACGCCGAGGACTTTGACGAATATATGTCCAACGAAACGGTAAAAAGTATGTACGGCGCAAAACTTTGCTACCTGTATACCGCCAACCTTGATATGACCCTGTCCCAGATAGCGGATATATCGGAATACTTTGCCTTTACAGGCGACAGGGAGTCACTGAAGTTCGCCTATGTTTTCGATATGATGGTTACTGGCATTATTCTTGTGGTCAGCCTTATTCTCATCATCATATCGTTTGTAGTGCTACGCTTTACCATAACCTTTACCCTCTCCGAGGAATTTCGCGAGATAGGCGTTATGAAAGCGATCGGCATACGGAATATAAAAATCCGCGGGCTGTACCTTACAAAATACACCGCTCTTTCCGTTATCGGCGCAGGCATTGGCCTGGCACTCAGCTACCCGTTCGGACAAATGCTTATGAGCCTTTCCTCAAAATCGATGATAATAAGCAGCGGCAACACTGCTTTTGTAAACGTCGGCTGCGCGGTTTCAGTGGCGGCTGTAATTCTCCTGTTCTGCCTCGGCTGTACGGGCAGGGTGGCCAAAATGACCCCGATCGACGCTGTAAGAAACGGCCAGACAGGAGAACGTTTCCGCAAAAAGAGCATTATGAGCCTTGGAAGATCGCGGCTGGGCGGGGCGGCATTCCTCGCTGCAAACGACATTGTAAGCAGTCCAAAACGCTACGGTATCATTATCTTTACGTTTTTTCTGTGTATGTCGCTGCTGATCATACTTTCCAATACCGCCGCATCCCTGAAAAGCAGAAAACTGCTGAAGTATTTCAGTTTGGCGGACTGCCATGTCTTTGCGGACGCCGGTGATGACACTATGAAATTTATGACCGAGGGCGGGCATGAAAAGCTTGAAAAATATCTTGAAGATATGGAGCAAAACCTTGCGGAAAACGATATGCCTGCGGAGTGTATGCTGGAAATGTTTATGTACCCAACAATAAGTCACGGTGAGTATAAAAGCAATATAATCTTTCTTCAGGGTATAGGAACCACGATGGATATGTACGAATATACAGAGGGGACTCCTCCCCGGAGCGGCGGCGAAATAGCTCTGACAACCCTTGCGGCCAGGGCATTAAAAGCGGATATAGGAGATACCGTCCTTGTGTCCGATCCTACAGGCGAAAGGGACTACATTATAACCGCTTTGTTCCAGGCAATGAATAATCGGGGGACTGTCGCAAAGTTCTATACCGGAGAAGACATAGACTACACCGTAACAAACGGCTGCAACAGCGTGCAGATAAAATTTACCGATGATCCCGATGACGGGGAAATATCCCGCAGAATTGAAAAAATCAGGGAAATTTATCCTACGTTTTCAAGCGTTAAAACCGCGGAAGAATGGGTAAGCCAAACCACAGGCGTAGCCGATGCCATAGACGCGGTTAAAAAACTGTCCGCCTTGCTTACTGTGATCTTAGCCGCTTTGATCACCGTGCTTATGGAGCGTTCCTTTATCGCAAAGGAACAGGCGGAGATCGCTCTCATGAAAGCGATGGGCATGAGAAATTCTAAAATATACGCGCACCACACGGCAAGGTTCTTTATCGTGGTGGCAGCAGCGGTCGTTGCCGCCGAGCTTTTGGGGATGCTCCTCACAAAACTTTGCATTGACCCTGTTTTCAGAATGATGGGGCTGGAAATGGGCGTGGAATATCAGCAAAACCCCGTTGAAATATACGTCATATTCCCTGTGATCGTACTGACCGCAACTGTCGCAAGCGCGTTTCTGACGTCGCTGTATACCAAAAAGATCAGATCCTCAGACACCGCAAATATTGAATGACAGTAGATTGAATACTACTAAGCAGAATAAAGAAAGGAAAAAACCGATATGAATATTCTCGAAGTAAAAGACCTTTGCAAAACCTATATCGTAAACAAGCGCCAGAACAATGTACTGAAAAATGTCAATTTTACCGTAGGCCAGGGGGAAATGGTGGCGGTCATGGGGCCCTCCGGCTCCGGCAAATCCACGCTGCTCTACGCCGTTTCGGGGATGGACGGCATCACCGCGGGAGAGGCTGTGTTCTGCGGAAAAGATATCTCCCAAATGGGCGATAGGGAGCTTGCCGACCTGCGCCTTGACGAGATGGGATTTATCTTCCAGCAGATGTATATGCTGAAAAACCTCACTGTACTGGACAACATAATCCTCCCTGCAACACAGTCCAAAAAGAACAGAGAAACGCGCAGGGAAACGTTGCAACGGGGGCGGGAGCTTATGCGTAAGCTTGGCATAACGGACATTGCCGACAACGACATCAACGAGGTGTCGGGCGGACAGCTCCAGCGCGCCTGCATATGCCGCAGCATGATAAACAAGCCAAAGATACTGTTTGCCGACGAACCTACAGGCGCACTGAACCGCGCCTCCTCCGACGAGGTAATGGAGGAGCTTGCAAAGCTGAACAGGGAAGGCACCACAATCATGCTTGTCACCCACGACGTAAAGGTGGCGGCCAGATGCACCCGAACGCTCTATATTGTTGACGGAAACATAAAAGGGGAGTATAACTTAAACAGGTGCGAAAATCCCTCTCAGATGAGAGAGCGGGAACGCGCGCTGAATAACTGGCTTTTGGAATTGGGTTGGTAATCATGGATATTCTTATTGTCGAGGACAACAGGGAGCTGGCGGGACTGCTGTGCGATTTCCTGCGCAGGGAAAATTACACGGTGTCCGTTGCCGAATCCGGCGAAAAGGCCTTGTCGCTGTACGATAGGTACGGCGCAAGGCTTATTGTGCTTGATATCATACTGCCGGGTACGGACGGTTTCGGGGTATGCAAAAAGATCCGCCAGAAGAGCAACGTCCCCATCCTGATCGTAAGCGCGAAAACCGCCAAGGAGGACAAGCTCTGCGGTCTGGACCTGGGTGCGGACGATTACATCGAGAAACCCTACGACATCGACATAATGCTGGCGAAAATAAACGGTATCTTCAAACGGCGGTACGGCGAGGACGAGATTTTGGACGGGAATATACGCATTAACAGAAGCAGCCGAAGGGTATACAAAAACGGCATACCTCTTGAAATGACCGCAAAGGAGTTTGATCTGCTGCTGTTTCTGGTTGAGAACAGCGGCAGGACTATGAGCAGGGAATATATATTTGGACAGATCTGGGGCGGCGACAGCTTTTCCGAGCAGCAGACCCTGACGGTACACATAAAATGGCTGCGGCAAAAAATTGAGGACGATCCCAAAAATCCTCAAAGAATACTGACCGTGTGGGGAGTAGGCTATAAGTATGAAAGCGTTTAACAGAATTTTTGCGGCGGTGATCCTGACAGTGACGGCGCTGTTTGTGGCGGCGAATATCCTTCTTGCAAAGGAAGGTCCGGGCGGCAGACCTTACCGCGTGGAGATAAGCCGTCTCGTCCGCCAAATTGAAGAGTACGGTCACGCCAGCCTTTCCGACTGCGAATATGTGGTGAATATTGAACGGTACGGAGAAAATTTTTACAGTGCGGAAAGCGACTATGCCATCCGCGAAATAAACGGGGAACTGTACCGTTTCGATTACAGGGCCCACAGCGACAGCGGCAGGACGGGACTTGCCGCCCCCATAAATATAATTCTCGGCGTTATGGCGGCGGTGATCATTTCCGGTATGCTGTACGTAAAACACACCGTCCTTGCGCCATTTGTGCGGCTGGCGGACGTCCCCTGCGAGCTGTCAAAGGGAAACCTTACCGTCCCCTTAAAGGAGACAAAAAACCGCTTTTTCGGGCATTTCATCTGGGGAGTGAATATGCTCCGGGAAAGCATAGAACAGCAGAAAAAGCGGGAGCTGGATTTGCAGCGGGAGAAAAAAATGCTGCTGCTCTCCCTGTCCCACGACATAAAAACGCCTCTTTCGGCGATAAAGCTGTACGCAAAGGCGCTGTCAAAGGGACTGTACCAAAGCAGCGAAAAGCAGCTTGAGATTGCGGAAAACATCAACGCCAAAGCCGACGAGATAGAGAGCTATGTCTCGCAGATCGTAACCTCATCCAGGGAAGATTTTCTAAGTTTTGACGTGCATATGGGGGAGTTTTATCTTTCCGAACTTGTGCTGAAAACGGAGAGGTACTACACGGAAAAGCTGTCTCTTATCGGGACGGATTTTTCGGTATCTCGGTATGTCAACTGTCTTTTGAAAGGCGATCTTAACCGCGGCGTTGAGGTCATACAGAACGTTATGGAAAATGCTGTCAAGTACGGGGACGGAAAAAATATATCGTTGGATTTTTCCGAGGAGGACGGCTGCATACTCATAACCGTCCGAAACAGCGGCTGCACGCTTGCGGACACCGACCTGCCGCACATTTTTGAAAGTTTCTGGCGGGGCCAGAACGCCGAAAACATATCCGGCAGCGGCCTGGGACTTTACATCAGCCGCAGGCTCATGCGGGAAATGCACGGTGAGATTTTTGCTCAGATACAGGATGGGGCTATGTATGTCACGGCGGTGTTTACAAAAGCATAACAGAATGGGAAAAATTTTTTACATAAAATTGCTTAAACTATGATTGACATACCCCGCATTTCATGTTACTGTACATACATGAGTTATCTATGAATCTTGTATTCTTTACAGTTCGGGCAGTTTCTGCCAATGACTCAATTGTCGCTATATTGATTGGCAGGGACTGGATTTTGTCTTGGGAAAGACCATACCCTCGCCTTGGTTTCCATATTGCGGATATCTCCGCAATATACAGGAGGTTTTTATGGGGAAAAAGAAAATATTCCCGGACACCGGGTTCCGCCCGGACAGATACATGCGAAGGCTGCATGTCAACAGAAAGTACAAGGATCGGCTGTTCTGCATCCTGTTTGGACAGGACAGGGACGCGCTGCTACAGCTGTACAATGCGTTAAACGGTTCGGCCTACACGGATCCGAGCCGTCTCACCGTGATCACACTGGATAACATCATCTATATGAAAATGGTAAATGACCTGGCTTTCATGGTCGTCGGCACATTGAATCTGTATGAGCACCAAAGCACCTACAACCCCAACATGCCGCTGCGTTTCCTGCTCTACATAGCGGAAGAATATGACCGGATCATCCACGGGCAGGACGCAAATCTCTACGGGGAAAAGCTGGTGACGCTGCCCACGCCGCAGTGCGTGGTGTTCTACAATGGCGACAGGGAGACGGCGGATGAAGAACTCCTGCGCCTCTCGGACGCATTTCAGAACAAGGACGTCCAGACGGATCTGGAGCTGACCGTCCATCTGCGAAATATCAATCTGGGACACAACCAGTCCTTGATGGACGGATGCCCCAAGCTGCGTGAATACGCTTGCCTCATAGGCCGGGTCAAGGAGAATCTGGCAGACGGAAGAACCGTCAAAGCCTCTGTGGAAGAGGCCGTGAACTATTGCTTGGATCGGGGGATCCTCACGGATTTTCTGACAGAAAACAGATCGGGGGTATTAGGTATGCTGAGACTACTGACTGAGTACGATGAGAAAAAACATATCCGGCTGCTAAAGCGGGACGCAAGGGAAGAGGGCATGCTTCAGGAGCGGGCCGCCATGATCCTGGAATTGCTGTCCAGATATGGCGATGTCCCCACAGAACTACAGACCGCTATCACAGACCAGAGTGATTTGCCCACCCTGCGGGAATGGAGCCGCATTGCCACAGGATGCGGCAGTATAGATGCATTTGTGGAACAGACAGGCATTGAAATCTCCAGGCAATGAAGGCAGACGCCCCAGATGAGCAGGGCGCAATGCAGGGGAGCCTTGCGGCTCCCCCACACGCTTTCCCCCGCTGTATCAGATACTGCGGTTCATGATTACTATTTACCTTACTGGAGCAGGGACAGCACACCCTGATTGGCCTGGTTGGACTGTGCCAGCATGGCCTGGCCAGCCTGCGCCAGAATGTTGTTGTTGGAATATCTGACCATCTCCGTAGCCATATCGGTATCGCGAATCTGGCTTTCCGCAGCGGTGGTGTTCTCCACAACGTTGTCCAGATTACTGATAGTATGCTCTAAACGGTTCTGTACAGCGCCCAGAGATGCTCTCTGATCGGAAACCTTCTGCAAAGCGGCCTTGATCGTCTCGATCGCGTCACGGGCATTGACGTCATTGGTTCCGTCAATCTTCAGGCCGTTCACACCCAAACCTTTGGCGCTCATAGCGTCGATGTTAAGAGTGATCTGGTTGTTGGACGTGGCATCCGCACCCACATGAAGAGTCAGGGACAATGCTCCGGTTAGATCCTGCAGATTGGCAATATCAGCGGTCTTGATATCTGTCTTGTTGCCTACGGCGTCATAAAGTTGGGGGGCGCCCGCCTTCGCCGCCACAGCGCCGGTATTGTCTGTGGTCACATATTTTTCCAGCGCGTTAGTGGGAATCGCATTACCGTCCCTGTCGTAGTACTTGGCAACCTTATCGCTGTCAATGTCCGCCGTAATCGCACTCGCAATGATCGTGGCTTTCTCAGAACCTACAGCTGCCAGATCACTTCCGGATGCCACTATATCAGCGATTTTATTTCCCTGCTTGTCATTGATAGTGAACTTACCCTGCTTTGCATTTGTAATACCCACATCGTATTTACTTGCGGCTTCACCCATTAAGCTAACCGAATACTTCGCATTATCGGTATCCGCCGATCCGTCTGCCTGCTTGGCAGGAACAGTATACTCGATCTGGAGTCCCTGATCCCTCAACGACTTTAATACTGCGTTTGCGTCGTCCTGATTGGCAGTGGCAGCTACCGTAACACTGGCCGTAATATCAGTGGCGGAATCTGTACTCATTGTAGCCGTTCCTGTTACCGCCGCCGAGTTATTCTTATAGCTATAGGTATAAACCTTCGCTACATCCTTATCCCCCTTCAGCAGATAAGTCTCATTGAACTTGGTGGTCTCAGCCACACGGTCAATCTCTGTGGTCAACTGATCGATCTCGTTCTGGATCGCGGTACGGTCAGACTCAGAATTGGTTCCGTTGGCCGCCTTTACCGCCAGCTCATTCATTCTCTGCAACATATCCTGCACTTCTGTCAGAGCGCCCTCTGCGGTCTGCACCGCGCTGATACCGTCCTGGGCGTTGGCGGAGGCCTGGGTCAGACCTCTCATCTGCTTTCTCATCTTCTCACTGATAGCAAGACCTGCGGCGTCATCTGCGGCGCGGTTGATCTTGTAACCGGAAGACAGTTTCTCGGTGGACTTGGACTGGGCGGAAGAAGTCAGCCCCAGCATTCTGTTGGAATTCATTGCTCTTAAATTGTGTTGTACTACCATGATTTACCTCCTTGTGTTACCTGACACGAATCCGTTCGCATCGGTTATCTGGTTTACAGTTGCTTATATGTGATAAGCGGATGTACCGACTGTTCAGGCCGGGCCCTGCCTGCCTTGCCAGCGCATCCGATTATTACCGGACTTCGCTTACATTTCCCCTCGTAATGACTACTTTGGATCTCTTTTTATATTTCTCAGGATGCTCCTCCTGCGCGTAATACCTGGGAAGTTTCTCCCGGATCTCCGGATCAGTAAATTGTTTCTCCAGCACGGTGCTGCGAACGATATTCACATCCTTGGGCGCGTCTATCATAATGCGCATATGTTTTCCGGTTCCTCCCAGAAAGACCAGCCGGATATCGTCGCCGATCATCAAATACTCTTC
Organism: uncultured Acetatifactor sp.; assembly: GCA_910584375.1. Taxonomy (GTDB): domain Bacteria; phylum Bacillota; class Clostridia; order Lachnospirales; family Lachnospiraceae; genus Acetatifactor. The sequence goes on along the minus strand of CAJUAH010000011.1, from coordinate 59,605 downwards.
TGCTGCCACGGACATTCTCAACATTTTTTGTTCCTCCTTGAATGGTCTGCTCATCAATGGGATATACTGCGTAACACAATGTATGTTGTGTTACGAAACGTGAAATCTGCCGCCTATTTCCCACTACTGATATATATTTCGGAAAATCCGATCCCTGTCGTCCTGCTCAATTCCCAGATATCGGACAGTATTGGTATAGGACGAGTGATTGAAAATATTCATGAGCAGCGCGGGTTCCGCTCCCTGTTTCCATGCGTGATAACCAAAAGTTTTGCGCAGGGAATGACAACTGATTACACCCTCCAGACCGCATCCTCTGGCCGCCTTTTTCACAATGCGAAAGGCCTGCACCCGTGAGATGGGATTTCCCGGCTTTTTCTCATTTTCAAAGATCCAGTCCCCGGCCTCCAACCGTCTGCCCCTTCTACGCAGTTCCTCCGCCTGCCCGATCAATGCTTCTCTGATATTGCCATTCAGCAATACCAGAGACTTCTTTCCCGTCTTTTTTTCAATCAGAAATAAATGGGTTTTGTAGCGCCTGCGCTCAAAATCATATACGTCTCCCCAACGCATTTCCAGAATATCCGATATCCTGAGCGCAGTGTTCAATCCCACCGCCATCATCAGATAGTTCCTGCTGTCAGGCTTTTCTTTCCTGTAGTACTCCCTAAAACAGACCAAGTCTTTTTCTCTGCGTATTGGTTGTGCTGTATTCATTTCTTTTCCTCCTCGGGTGATTTTTGCTAAAAAATAATTTTTTTCTGCCAGCCTCTAAAGTTTACTCCACATCAACCGATATACAAAGTGTAAAGCAGATAGGTAACACAACATACATTGTGTTACCTATCTGCTTTATCGCCGAAAAACAGACCGCAGGGAAGAATATATGCCAAAGAGAAAAGAACACCTCCAGGAGGCATTCCTGAAAGTGTTCTTTTTTGCTTTGGTTTATTAGCAGACTATTGGTTTTTGGCCTTTAAAAGCCAAAAATGATTATTCCCATCGTCGGAATAGATCACATTGCATTTCAAACTCATTTTTCCGTCCGGATTCTTCATGCACATTATCCCCAAGAGGGTATTCGCAAATGCCGTACTGTTGACTTTTTCCTCTTCAAGCTTGAAGAGGAAGAAATACTCTGTATCATTCAATAATTCAGGTATTTCACTGTAAAAATCTTTGACATTCTTCCAGCCGTGTCTCTCAAAAACCAATTCACAGCAGGGATTTTTCAAACATTCCTGAAAGTCCCGCTCCGCTTTATTCCTATTCTCTTCTGAATCGTCCAGCAGCTCGTACTTTGAAGGATCCTCCGCCGCAAGCATTTCATCAAAGAAAGCATCAAGGTTTTCAATGATTCCTTCATAGTCCTCCTTGGCAATGCCAAACTCCTCCGCGGGATCGTATGCTACCATTGACCCTTTAATCGATGTGCGCAGCGCCTCAATCTTTTTATTCATGTCTGTTATTTCGGTCTGATATGACTTTTGAATATTTTTTATTTCCTGTAACCGTTTTTCCTGTTCAGCTATTTTACGCTCAAAGGCATAATAAATCTCTGCGTCATCCTTATTTTGCAGTTCTCTTATTTCTTCGATCGTAAATCCTGCTTTCTGCAAATTCTTGATTTTTACATAAGCAATAGCCTGTTCCTCTTTATAAAATCGATATCCTGACCACGCGTCCACATTAACCGGTTTTAGTAAGCCCACGCGATCATAATATCGAAGAGTCTGAGGATTGCAGCCACAAAGCAGCGAAAACTCTTTGATCGTCATATCAGCCACTCCTTTCCAAAACCGTTATATCATTGCAGTGCGCTATAAGGTCAATATCAATTTTCAAAAAATTGCGTTTTGCCGCTACACCCTGAAACAGCTTCCGCCCACAAATTCCCTGCAAATGGAATTCCGGGGCAGTTCCTCGCTGCTGATGCCCAGAAAATACTCCAGAAACTTCAGCAGCCTCTTGGCCTCGTGGTACTCCGGCTGATCCTTCTCGATGTGGAACAGCAGCGGCTCCGCATATTGTTTCAGCGCCGCCAGCTCATAGATCGTGGCGGAATTGAACATCACGTCCGCCTCCTCCTGGAAGGGGAAAATATATTCCTCCTCCCCCCGGCGCACGGAGGGCCACATCTGTATGGTTCGCTGGGCGGAAGCTCCCCGGGTCCGGGCGTCCCGTACCAATCTGCGCAGGAGCCGGCCGTCGGTGGTGGGGATCCGGTTGTGGGCGTCGATGTTCAGGTTGATCAGGGCGCTGATATAGATCTTGTATTTGCTCTCCTCGGGCAGGGCGTAACTCATCCGGGGATTCAGCCCGTGGATTCCCTCGATGACCAACACGTCCTCTTTTCCCAGCTGCATGAAATTACCGTTATACTCCCGGCGACCGATCTTGAAATTGAACTCCGGTATCTCCACCCGCTCCCCGGCCAGCAGCTTGGTCATATCGTCGTTGAAACGCTTGACGTCGATGGCCTCCAGACACTCAAAATTATAGTCGCCGTTCTCATCAAGCGGCGTGTCCTCCCTGTTTACAAAATAGTTGTCCAGCGCCACGGGATGGGGCGTCATGCCCAGCGTGCGCAGCTGGATCGACAGCCTGTGGGACAGGCTGGTCTTGCCGGAGGAGGAAGGCCCTGCGATCATAATAAATTTCACGCCCTTGCGGGACGCGATCTCCCGGGCGATCTCTCCGATCTTGCGCTCCTGTTCCGCCTCCTGCACCAGGATCAGGTCGCTGATAGAGCCGCTGCATATCTGGTTGTTGAGCTGTCCCACCGTCTCTATGCCGATCTCATGCCCCCACTGAGCGGAGGCCTTCAAAGTCTCAAACAGCTTTCTCCTCTCCTCCAGAGGCTTGACAACCGTAGGCTCCTTCTGTTCCGGCAACACCAACATAAAGCCCTCGTCATAGGCCTGTAGATCGTACCATTTCACATATCCCGCATTGGGCAGCATAAACCCGTAATAATAGTCGTAGTAACCGTCCATCTCATACACGTTCACAAAGGAACTGCGGCGATAGCGAAACAGATCCGTCTTGCCCGTCATCCCCTTAGCCCGGAACAACTCGATGGCCTCGTCCAGAGGATAAGACTTTTTACGAAACGGCATGGCCATGGCCTGCAATTCATCCATCCGCGCCTTGATACGCGCCGCGTTCTTACCCGTGGCGGCAATCTCGCCGCCGGTGCTGATATAAGTGCCGTTCCCCACCGCAAACTCCAGACGGCACATCGCCGCCGCCCTCTCGCCCATGGTGTCGTAGATCGCCTTCATGCACAGCATGGTAGCCGAACGCACATAGGTCTTGTGCCCCACTGCGTCCTTAAGCGTGAAAAAACTCAGCTTACAGTCCCTGGCGGCATGCTTGAACAGCTCCCGCAGTTTCCCGTCCGCGCAGACAAGAGCGATCAGTCCGTCGTACTGCTCCTGATAGTCCGCCGCGATTTGCTCGTAAGTGATTCCCTGAGGGTATTCCCTCTCCTGCCCCAACACTTCTACCTTCATCTCATCCTCTTTTCCGCCTGCCTGCAGTCCGTTGTGCCGGACTACGGCAGAATCCGTATTTTTATAAATATACTCACTAACGATTGGTTTTTCCCGTCCGTATGCGGAAATCGAAAAATCTTAACGTTAGTCGGTATAATACCGTTTCAGCGCCAACGAGATCAGCCGCCGTTCCTCCACCAGTTCCCGGTAACGCAGCGCCGCCCTCTCCCTGTCCGTAGCTCCTTCCAACTGCCCCAATATCTGGCCGCAACTTTGCTCCGCCGCCAGCAGATACTGTTTCAGCACCGGATGTCTGTGGGCCAACAGCAGTTCTCCAAAGCAATCCCGCAATGCCTGATCATCCGCTGTCAGGGTAGCCTCCTGCCTCTCGAACCTGGGAACCGCTTTCATTATGGGATAATATTTTCCGTCCTCATACACCATATCTTCCGCCGTAATCCCATAACCGGATCCCCGAAGATATGCCCGAAAGGCGCGCAGTTCCGACTGGGGCTGTAAGATCAGTTCCCCCACCGACTCCAGTTTTTCCCTGCCCTCCTCCAGAATCCTCTGCATCAGCCTGCCGCCCATACCGGCGCAGAGCACGGTGTCCGCCTCCCCGGCCTCCATCGCGGCCACGCCGTCGGAGAGCCTGGTCTCTATGTATGTCTCAAGCCCCCGCTGGCTGATATGTTTCCGCGCTCTGGACAGAGGGCCTTTTCGAACGTCCATCGCCAGCACCCGGGGACTGATCCCCTGCTGCACCAGGTAAATGGATACCCACCCATGGTCACAGCCCACGTCACAGACCCGATTCCCGGGAGTGACCATCTCAGTCAATGCCCGCATCCTGGCGGACAGCTCCACCTGTTCCCGCATCAGTCCAGGTAATCCTTGAGCTTGCGGCTACGGCTGGGATGACGGAGCTTGCGCAGCGCCTTGGCCTCGATCTGCCGTATTCTCTCACGGGTCACGTTAAACTCCTTGCCCACCTCTTCCAGCGTGCGGGCGCGTCCGTCATCCAGCCCGAAACGCAGGCGCAGTACTTTCTGCTCCCGCTCGGTCAGCGTGCCCAGCACCTCCACAAGCTGTTCCTTCAGCAGCGTAAAAGCCGCCGCGTCCGCCGGTACAGGCACATTGTCGTCCTGTATGAAATCTCCCAAGTGGCTGTCCTCTTCCTCGCCTATGGGCGTCTCCAGAGACACCGGCTCCTGGCTGATCTTCATGATCTCCCGCACCCGGTCCACGGGCATATTCATCTCCTCCGCGATCTCCTCGGGAGAGGGCTCCCGCCCCAGCTCCTGCAGCAGCTGACGGCTGACGCGGATAAGCTTGTTGATGGTCTCCACCATATGCACGGGGATGCGGATGGTTCTGGCCTGATCCGCGATGGCTCTGGTGATGGCCTGGCGGATCCACCATGTGGCATAGGTAGAGAATTTGTACCCCTTGCGGTAATCAAATTTTTCCACGGCTTTAATAAGCCCCAGATTGCCCTCCTGGATCAGATCCAGGAACAGCATTCCCCGGCCCACATAGCGCTTGGCGATGCTGACCACCAGACGCAGGTTTGCCTCCGCCAGACGTTTCTTGGCCTCCTGGTCGCCCAGCTCCATCTTTTTGGCCAGCTCGATCTCCTCCTCCGCCGACAGCAGAGGAACCTTGCCGATCTCTTTCAGATACATGCGAACCGGATCCTCGATGCTGATGCCATCGGGAATCGACAGATCCAGACTCTCCACGTCCAGATCCTCCTCGTCTGCCAGCAGGATCTCCTCATCGTCCACATCATCCTCCTCGGTGATGCGCAGTACATCCACATTATTCTGTTCCAAAGTCTCCAGGATCCGGTCAAACTGATCTTCCTCCAGCGTCATATCCGAGAAAAAATCGTTGATCTCCTGATACTCCAATACATTTTTCTTCTTCTTGGCCATCGCCAGGAGATTCTTCATCTTCTCCTCAAAACGTGCCTGTGTGTTTTCATCCATCCTTACGGTTTCCTTTCTGTTGGGTACTAGTATTGACTTCATTCCAGTGAAATATGCGTTTTTGCCAGTTCTTCCAGGGCTTTCTTGCCCGAGACCGCCCTGCTCAGCGCCGTCACGTCCGAGCCGAGCTGCATGGTCAACTGCTCATAGCTGTTTTTTTTCACCGCGTATACAATATCGTGCAGAGCCTTCTCCCGCTCCTGGCGGGTGCTTAGCTGCGGCAGTTCCGTGTTGAACAGCTCCGCCACCCGGCGCTGCTGTTCCTCGTCCTGAAATCTGCTGATAATGGATGCGGGCTGATACTGCCCCGCTTCCATATCCCGAAACAGCTGCTCCGCCACCTGGCGGTACAAATCTTCAGTAAAATCCTCCGGCCCCACATAGCGGGCGATCCTGGGATACAGCGCGGGATCGTCCACGATCCAGGTCAGCAGCAGCCTTTGGGAACGCTTACTGTTCTCCTGGGGCGTGTTTTTCGGCTGCACGCCGGATCTGGGCCGTTCCGGCGGCTTGTCCACCCCGGTCTGCATGGCGTAGCTGCCTACCAGCCTGCGCAGATTTTCAAAGCCGATGTGGTATTTCTCCGCTATGGCCTCCAGATAATTTTCCCGCTCCACATCCACGGAAAAACCGCAGAGCTTTTTGGCGATCTCTTTATAAAACAATGTCTTGGACTCCGGGTCTTTTAAGTCATAGTCCCTCTCCAGCATACGGATCTCAAAAAAGAAACTGTTCTCCGCCTGGTCGATGCGCTCCTGAAAGGCCTCCCGCCCGTTTTTCTTGATAAATTCATCCGGGTCTTTACAGGGTTGCATATTGATAATCTTGCCGGAGAGTCCCACATCCCGCAGGATGCCTATACCCCGCAGGGCGGCTTTGACTCCCGCACCGTCGCTGTCATAGGCCAGCAGCACATTGTCCGTATAACGCTTTAGCAGCATGGCCTGCTCCGCCGTAAAGGCGGTTCCCAGCGAGGCAACCGCCTGGGTAAAACCCGCCTGGTGCATGGCGATCACATCCATATAGCCCTCGCAGAGTATGATATTGCCGCTTCTGGCCGTGCGGGCAAAATTCAGTCCGTACAGATTGCGCCGCTTATCAAAGATCGGGGTCTCGGGAGAATTCAGATATTTTGGCTCCCCGTCTCCCATGACGCGGCCCCCGAAACCGATGACCTTGCCCCGGATATCCTGGATCGGATACATCACCCGGTTCCAGAACTGGCTGAGCAGTCCTGTCCTCTCGTTATAGCTGCCCAGCCCTGCCTCTATGATCAGCTTGTCCTCAAACCCTTTTTGTTTCAGATACTGGATCAGCCCGGCGCCGCTTTTACCGGCATAGCCCAGGCCAAATCTGCGCATGGTCTCGTCGGACAGGGCGCGCTGTGACAGATAGCGGTAGCCTGCCTCTCCCTGGGGACTGCGCAGCTGATAGTAAAAAAAGGTGGCGGCCTCCCGATTCACGTCCAGCAGCCGCTGGCGGTGTCCCTGTTTCCGTTTCTGTTCCTCGTCATACTCTATCTCCGGCAGGGTGACCCCAGCCCTCTCCGCCAGCATCTTCACCGCCTCCGGAAAGCTGTAATTCTCATAGTTCATGACAAAGGTATAGACGTTCCCTCCCGCGCCGCAGCCAAAACAGTGGTACATCTGTTTGGCTCCGTTGACGGCAAAAGAAGGGGTTTTCTCATTATGAAAAGGACAGCATCCCCAGTGGTTGGCGCCCTTTTTCTGCAATCGGACATACCCGGAGACCACGTCCACGATATCGTTCTTCGACCTGACTTCTTCCACAAGTTCTTCCGGATAAAACATTTTCTCCCTTTCTCACATTATCAAGTCATTGCGTATCATTTCATGACACCCTGTTCCCACCGTGTCATCTAAATGCCGACAGCGGGCAGTATTCCGCTATATGATCCAGGACTTCGGGATATAGATATCGTCATACTGCGCGATGGCAAAGCGGTCGCTCATGGCGCCCACATAATCGCATACCACCTTTTCCCGAGGCTCGCCCTCCGAGATCAGGTTCAGATATTCCCGGGGCAGATCATCTATATGACTCAGATAGTATTGGTACAGCGTCTTGATCAGCGCCTCCGCCTTGCCCTCCTCGCTCTTGGCCACCGGATTCTGGTATACCCGCTCGAACATAAAGCTCCGCAGCTTTTTCATGGCCTCCTCCACCGCTGGGGACATGCGGATATCCGCCTGATCCTTGCTATGTATCACGATGTCGTGGATAAAGTGATCCAGACGCTCTCCGGTGGTAAAGCCGATCACCTCGCCGATCTCCCGGGGCACATCCTCCTCCCGCAGTATCCCGCCCCGTATGGCGTCGTCCATATCGTGATGAATATAGGCGATCTTGTCGGAGAGGCGCACGATCTTGCCCTCCAGCGTATGGGGGGTGCCGCTGGTCTGATGATTCAGTATCCCGTCCCGCACCTCGTAGGTCAGGTTCAGCCCCTGCCCCTTTTTTTCCAGCCGCTCCACGGTGCGCACACTCTGCTGGCTGTGTTCAAAGCCGAAGGGGCAGACCTCACGCAGCGCCCTCTCTCCCGCGTGTCCAAAGGGCGTGTGACCCAGATCGTGGCCCAGAGCAATGGCCTCCACCAGATCTTCGTTCAACTTCAACGCCTTGGCGATGGTGCGGGCGTTCTGGGATACCTCCAGCGTATGGGTCAGCCGGGTGCGGTAATGATCCCCCTCCGGGGCCAGAAATACCTGGGTCTTATCTTTCAGTCTGCGAAAGGACTTGCTGTGCAGAATCCGGTCCCGATCCCTCTGAAACACCGGCCTGATATCGCACTGCTCCTCGTCTCTCTCTCTGCCTCTGGAATTCATACTCAGCGAGGCATAGGGACTCAAATATTCTTTTTCCCAACGCTCCAGATTCTCCCGTATCGTCATCTGCACTCTGCCTTTCCTGCAGGTTCGCCTGCATCCGATCCGCCCCTACGATCTGTGCTCCACTTAATCTCCTACTTGATATATTCTGCAATATTTTCTAAAATCCTTTTTCTTTTCTAAAAAAGAACCTGTCAAAAAGAATCATCCATATGCGCCCGCCGGAACATATGGATGATCTGTCATCTGCAAATATCATAAATAAATCCCGCGATACGATCCATGGCCTCGTAAGCCGTCTTAAAAGGAGACATCTGAAACACATGCCACATACCCGGAAAATGCTCAAACCGCACCGAGACATGCTTTTCCAGCATCCGCAGATACAGACGCCGGGCATCGCTGTAGAGGATCTCATTGTCCCCTACCTGAATGCAGGCAGGCGGAAAATCCTCAAAATCTCCAAACAGCGGAGAGATCAGCGGATCCTCTAGGTCCTGTCCCTGTGCGTACGCAAGTATCATGCGGTCGATATATTCCGCGTTCAGCACCGGGTCTACCTCCGCACGGGCCTGAAAGGATTCCCCCGAGGAGGTCAGATCCGTCCAGGGCGACATCAGTACCAGCCCTCTGGGGAGAAGACGGCGCTGGCTCTTTAGCTGCAATACCAGCGACAGCGCCATATTGCCCCCGGCGGAGTCCCCCGCCACGATCACCTCTCTGGCCCCATATCCCAGCAGCATCAGATAGTCCCATGCCTTCATGGCATCCTCAATCGCCGCCGGATAAGGAGATTCCGGGGCAAGTCTGTAATCAAAGCAAAGCACATCCATAAAAGTGGATGACGCCAGTTTGGACGTCAGCGTGCGGGCATACTTGCGGCTGCCCGTGGAATACCCGCCGCCGTGGCAGTACAGGATCACATATTTTTTCATGTGGGCGCGGTTCACCGACACCCACTCCGCGTCCATCTCACCGATCTTAAATTCCTCGTAATGTATTTCTCTGGTATTGCCCAATATCTCCCCGATATGGTTCTGGGACTGTCTGTGTTTCTCAATATCAGGGTTTTCCACCAGTCCGTGGACCCGCCTGACCAGCTGCATCAGACGCTGGTTCCGGCTGTTCTCCTTTTTTCCCATCGTATCCTCCATATTAGAGTTCCGCAAGTCTCCTTCCGGCCCCTTCCCGCAGAGCAATTTCCGGCCGCCTGCGTCCGTAAATTCTCTGGGGGCCGTGAGGAGACTTGCTGTTTAAAAATGTAATCTTCTGCGCACCTCGTTGCGCAGCCGCCTTCTGGACAGTACGGTGATCAGCATGGCGTCCACACAGACCGACACGGTCAATACCACTGCGGACCAGCTCAGGGCAATGTGATCCGACACATACAGATCGATCAATATCTCCAGCCCCAGACAGAGCAGCCCCACCGCATTCACCACATACAGGGCATTGGTCAAAAAGGAGCTTGGCAGATGCCTGACGCATATGGTCAACAGCTCCGCAATCACTGTGACCAGAATCACAATGGGAATCCCCAGCCCCCACATCCATTCCTGCCCGGCCGTGAGAAAGCTCAGCATAAAGAGATACAGTCCGGTGGCCACCCCGTCAAACAGCAGAGACAGATAGATGGGCTGGCGGCTGTCGATCACCAGCGGCACCATCATCACCCACACCAGCAGACAGGCGCCGATGACTGCCAGCGACCAGGCCACGCCGGTAAACACCAGGAGGTTCAGCACGCCGCACGCCACCGCCGTCGCCCCCAGGATACTGGAAGTCAGTATGCCCAGGTCCTTGCGCCGAATCGTCTCCACCGTCCCTTTTTCCGAGGGAAAGGGAGATTTGCTCTTTTGACGGGATAACTCCCGCGGATTGATCACGGGTGTGTTGCACAGCGGGCATTGCTCCAATGCGCCGTCCAGTTCCACACCGCAGTTTACACAATATGACATCGTTACGCCTTTCTTATTCAGAGTTCCGCATATGCCCTGCCAGCGCCTTTCCGGCAGAGCAATTTGCGACCGCCAGCGTCCGCAAATTCTCTGGGCGCTGTCCGGGCATATGCTGTTTAAAGACTTTATTCAGAGTTCCGCATATGCCCGGTTACTCTCGATCTTCACATGAATACCGTCCTGTACCAGTTTTCGGAAAAAGAACCGCTCCACATCCGCCTCAATGATACTGCTGGCAAAATTCACAGTCAGCACATCCTCGTAACTGATGATCGCACAGTTGGTTCTGGAGGAAAAGGGCTGGCCCATATAGATATCGAACCGCCGGATATAGGGTTTCATGGCCTCGGGCACGCGCAGCGCCCCCATATTGGTCAGTCCGGCGGAGGAATTTTTATCCTGCACCTTGGTATAGAACTGCCGCACCACAAAGTCCTTGATAAAGAGAGGCACCACACGGATCAGGGGATGGCGCTGGGTGGCCGCGTTGGTGGTGATATCTCCCCGCAGCAGCTTTTCGTTCAGGTAATAGCGCATATAGTTATGCACCTGCTCCACGATCTCCGGAAAGGTGTATTTCCCCAGTCTGGGATCTATCCCCGGATAGATCATAGTGATAAAATTCCGCAACGTCTTCGAGGGAAAAAAACGGCGCAGATTTACGGGCATGGCGATCTTCACCGGTTTCTGCCTGCGGCTCTTCTCCTGCTCCTGTTTCTGCATCAGCGCGTAGATCAGAACGGCGTTGAGATACTCGGTCACCGTGGCCTGATAGCTCTTGGCCACCTTCACCACCTGGCTTACCGACATGATCCCGTCCACGATATTTAACGTATAAAAAGGCTCCATCGTGCCCCGGACCCGGTAGGCCTTTTCTCCCGGCCTGGGCGGACATACCTTGGCGTCGGCGTAGCGCATGTACGCGTCCTCCAGCTCCTCCGGATCCGGCAGGCTACCGATATCCAGCACAAAGCCCTCCGGCCTGATCCGCGCCTGATATTTCAGGTACAGATACCGGGCCGTCACCGTCATCAGCAGACACATGCCGCCGGTGCCGTCCCCCAGGCTGTGATGGGCCTCCAGCGCAATCCGCCCGCCGTAATAGTAAAATCGCACCAGATAGCGGTTGTTGACTTTAAAATGCATGGGCTGACAGGGGTTTTTCACATCCGGCTGCACAAAGGGGCCGGGCCTGTTGTTAGGCTCCAGATACCGCCAGAACACGCCCTTTCGTATGGCAGCTTTGTAAGTGGGAAAACGGGGCATGACCTGATCCACCGCCTGCTGCAGCACCTCCGGGTCGATCTCCTCCCGCAGGATCACCGACAGCCGGTACACGGAGGAAAAATCCCGCCGTTGCAGGGTGGGATAGACGATGGCCGACAGATCCAGCCGATACCAGTCTTCTGTACGCTTTTGTTCCGCCGCCATATCGTTCGCCTCCCGCTCTGAGATTCCTACAACTTCTATTGTCAGACCACGCATTACATGCCGCCTGTTTACACGCAAAGTCTACGTGTGCCGTACCCTGCCCCGGCCTACAGCCTTGCCCGTCCCTGCTCGGCCTACGTTCCGTCCCTTATACCGCATCTCCCTGCCGCGGCCTGTCCTCCCGCCGTGAGACTGCTCGATATCTGACGTAATGGCTTTCTTCACATCTCTTCCGTAAAGGCCAGCGGGTCTTCCTCGCCGCTGTGGATAAAATGCATCAGCATGTAGGCGCACATGATCGCCACATTCTCCTCCTGCAGGATCCGTTTGCATTCCTCCCGATCCGCCAGCACGATCTGGATGTCCTCGGAGTCCTCCTGATGGCTGTTGCTGGGCGTGCCCTCACAGTAGCCGTACACCGTGCCGCAGCACTCGTCCGTCATCCCCACTGTGGTATAATAGGGTTTGGCATAGGCCCTGTCCACCTTTTTGGGGGTGAATCGCAGCCCCGTCTCCTCATAGATCTCCCGCACTCCGGCGTCGAACATATCCTCCCCCTGCTCCACCAGCCCGGCGGGAAACTCATAGATATAGTCATTGATCGGATAACGGAACTGTCGGATCAGCACCACCCTGTCCTTCTTCTCCCCATAGACGGCGTAGATAATCACCCCGTCCGAGCGCTCACCGTGGCACAGCGCTTTCAAATCTTCCTGGCTCCCTGCCCGTGAGGCCACAAAATACGGCGTCGTCTTTCCGTCCCTGTGCTCCGCCTCAAACTCATAGAGATTTAAAAAACGGTTGTCCGTCTGTTTCCTGATCTGCTTTACCCTGTTCATCGGTGCGTCCCTCTTTCTTTTCCTGTAATGATCCTTGCCGGAACATTCTAAACTACCTATTATCATACCAGATATTATCAGGAAAAAAAAGTTAAATAAATATAAATCCCCGGCCCGCGATCAGTCGGGATCGTCCAGAATACCCACAAAGAGCGGAACCCGTGTCTCCATATCCAATATCATATACACAAAGGGCCTGTCAAAATACAGTTCCCGGGGCTGGGGCCCCATGACGGCAGCGCATCTGTCCAAAACCGCCATTGTCACAGCGGCAGCCTCCGTCCCTTTCTCGTCCACCCGGAATACCGCTTTCTGCTTTACCAGGCTCACGTAGAGACTGCTGCCCTGATCCGTTTTTTCCAGCCCGGAAAAGTCCGCCTGATCTCCGTCAAAAGCCCGAATCAGCCCCATGGCCTGTAAGCTGTCGTTCAGTTCCCGGTCAAAACTGACCTCATACTTGGGCAGACGCAGATTGCAGAGCTCCCGGTTCTCACTCTCCAGCAGCACGTCCAGCGCCTCCGGCGTCAATTGCCGCTGTAGTTCCCGCGCCTCCATGCCCTCTCTGGGCAAAATGGCCACATAGGCAAAGTCCTCCCCCTGATAGGGCAGCAGAACTCCTTCCCCCAGCTCACTGTGAAGATATCTTAAGTATGCCTCCGACATGCTCATGGTATCCACCTGTTTTTCCGTACCGTCCTCTACGGTAAAAGGACGCGGCCTCGTATTCAAGGCCTCAAACGGAATCAGCCAGTCTCCTTTGAAATAAACCGCGTCCAGCAGAACAAGCAGGGTATCCGCAGTAAAGGGCTGATTCAGCATTGTGGGCACCAGCCCCCGTGTATTGTCGCTGCACCACCCGTTGATCTGTTCCATGATCTCCTCGCTGGAGAGTACGCCTCTGCGGCCCTCTCCGCGAAAAATCTCCTCCATATCCCCGATCCACTGTTCCCTCAGCGCAAGCCGTTCGTCCACCCAGACGGAATTGGCGATGGTCAGCGTCATGCCCTCCTGCTCCCGGGGATAGTGCTCCATCAATCTCTGAGACACTCCGGGCATATTGCTGCCCAACAGCGCCCGGAATTCCTCTTCCGTCTCCCCCTGGGCTCCCATCCCCACCATGCCCAGCGCAAGATAGGCGGAGACGGGGGACAATATGGGATTCTCCTGCTCCATGTTCTCCGTCATCAACTGCCAGGAAAAAGTGCGCAGCGTTTCCACATCGTCGCTGTCCTCCCGATTCCATTCTTTTTCATGCTCTGTTTCCATAGGCTGTCCGCTCCCCGCAGGCTGCTCACTCCCGGCAGCTCCTTCTCTCCCTGTTGGCTGGCTGCTCCCGGCAGATTCCCCGTTCCCGGCCAGACGTTCATTCCCTGCGGATTCCCCGCTCCCGACAGGTTCCTCGCCCTCCGCCTGTGTAGTCCGATTCGGCATTGCCCCGTTATCTGCCGTCAACGACTGCGCGGCTCCCTGCGTCTGACCGCACCCCATCAATACCCCGCCTGCCAGTATAATACCCATCAACCGTCCCCATCTTCTTTTCATAAATACCTACTTTCCGCATAATGCATATGTCTGTCCGTGTCACCCTATGCGATCCGCATCTGTCAGTCAGGGCATAGCTCCGCTTTCACCACCGTATCGCACTGCTACATCTATAATAGACAGCACCGCAGAAAAAATGTTACAGTCCACACCCCAAATCAAAAACTCTTTCCACGGAAAATAATTCATTTTTGCCCCCTTTATGAGAAAAAATATTCTGCTGCGGACCCTGAACGGGCATACAAAAAAATTTCGCCTTTATACTCACTTTGCGAGGAAAATATTTTATTTTAGATTCTGGATGGGCCTATAGAAAAAAATTTCACTTTAATACCCACTTTGCGAAAGAAAATATTCCATATAGAATCCCGGATGGACCCATACACAAAAATTAGTCTTTTTAACCCCCTATTCAGTGTCAAAAGCGGGGTATAGATGGTCAATTTTTTTATATAGACCCAGCAGCGTCCCGTTGACATTGGCTCTCACAAAGCGACAGTTCACAGAACGGTTAAGCAAGTTGGAAACCGGGCATCATTTGCAGTAGGAATACTTTTCCGAAAGGGGAAGAATAAAATTAAAAAGAAGAAACCTTTCGATTTCCTCTTTCGACGTTCTGCGTGCAGGAGAAGGGACTTGAACCCTCAAGGTGTTACCACCACACGGACCTGAACCGTGCGCGTCTGCCAATTCCGCCACTCCTGCGAACAAAATGTATATTACACTATCCGCAGGAAAATGTCAATAACTATTTTCAATTTTTTCTTATCAAAATTTTTCTTATCATATTTTTCTTCTTTGTTTTTTCTTTAATGCTAACACTATTTCCATGATTCTATCATTCTTTCCGTGATTCTAGCACTCTTCCATTTGACTTCTATATAAATGTGTGGTACAGTAAATAACGGTTTGCAGAAGCAGCCCGGCAGACAGAAGTCTGAACACACCGTATATCCTGTGCGCTCCGCGCACATCCGGTTTGCTTATATAATTATATGCGAGGCATTTCACGTATTTATACCAGGAAGGTATCTGCGCCCTGAAGGGTACGGGTGCTTTTTTTGTGCCGGAAGGAAATACGCGAGACACTACCAGCACACTCATCAATACAGAAAGGAAGAACATGATGAACAAAAATGTACAAAAACTCTGTCTATCCGCCGTCTGTCTGGCCCTGTGCATGGTGCTGCCCTTTCTTACCGGGCAGATCCCGCAGATCGGCAACGCCCTGTCACCCATGCATATCCCGGTGCTGCTGTGCGGCCTGCTCTGCGGCTGGCCATATGGCCTGATCGTGGGCTTTGTGGCGCCTCTGCTGCGTTTTCTGCTGTTTAGTATGCCCCCCATCATGCCCACCGGTTTGGCCATGGCGTTCGAGCTGGCCGCCTATGGCGCTCTTTCCGGCCTTCTGCTGAAACTGCTGCCGGGAAAGATCCCTTACCTGTACGTCTCTCTGGTGGGAGCCATGCTGGGAGGACGCATCGTTTGGGGAGCCGCCCGTTTCGTGCTGGGCATGGCAGTCGGACCGGCTTTCACATTCCCCATGTTCCTGTCCGGGGCCTTTGTCACCGCCATCCCCGGCATCATCTGCCATATTGTTCTGATCCCGCCGGTGGTGATCGGCGTCCGGCGCGCCCTCAAGGACTTTGACTGAATCGACTGTTATTGAAAACGGGCCGACTGTCTGGCAGTCCGGCCCGTTTTTTACTCTATGTTATATTTTTTTAGAAACTCCTCTCTGGAGCAGGGCATACTGTAATAATATCCCTGGATAAAGTCGGAACCCAACTCCATAACCTGTTGTTGCTCCGCCTTCTCCTCAATGCCTTCTATGACGATGCGCAGGTTGATGCTATGTACCATATTGATGATATGACTCAGCAGCTGCCGTTCATAGCTATGCTGCAGGGCTTTCAGCGTAAAACTCCTGTCGATCTTCACAATGTCCGGATTAAAGCGCCCGATATTCTGTAAGTTGGAATAGCCGGTGCCAAAATCGTCCAGTGCGATCTGGATACCCGCCTCTTTAAATTTACGCCAGGCCTTCTGCACATTGATACTGTTCTCCAGATAGCCGCTCTCCGTCAGCTCCATAATCAGAGCGTCCGGCGGCAGTCCGGTCTCCCGCAACGCGTCCATGACTTCCGCAAAAACAGGGCCCTTGGTCAACTGAATATAAGACAGATTAATACTGACGCGGAACTGCGGATATTTTTTTCTACAGGCCTTGCACATATCCGCCGCTTTTCGTATGATCCACTTACCCACCGGCAGGATCAGACCGCTCTCCTCCAGTATGGGAATAAATTCCAGCGGCGATATTTTCTCTCCATCCGGCATCTGATAGCGCAGCAACGCCTCCGCTCCGTACAACTCCTCCGTGTTAGTATACACCAGCGGCTGAAAATACACATCCAGTCCCATAAAATCGTTGGATACCGCTTTGCGCAGACTCCTGCTGATAGCTCTTGAGCGCAGAAACGCCTCGTAATCCTCCCGGTCAAACGTATAGACCTGATTCTTTCCCATGCGCTTGGCCTGTCCCAGGGCAAATTCCGAGAGCCGGGTTATCTCCTCATAATCCGCTTTCTTCATATCTCCGATATTGACGATCCCGCCGGAAATGGTGTAAACCGCCTCATAGTTATGGCGTACAATGGCCTGCTCCACCTCCTGGCGGATATTACAGTACAGTTCCTTGATCTCCGCATTCTCCATACCGGCCATATCCAGCACCAGAAACTCGTCTGAAATCATCCTGTATACATACTGTCCCGGCAGCAGACGGCTCTCGATGCACTGCGCCACCTGACGCAGAACCTTGTCCCCATAGTCCACACCCAGTCTCTCGTTGATGATCCTGAAATCGTCAATACCGATGCGCATAACAAAGCCGTCTGTCAGAATATCCGTCTGTTTCAAATGCTCCTGCAGGGAAGACACACCCAACAGTCCACTGACATTGTCCGCTTTCTGTTTCTGCCCGATCTCATTGATACAGCCCAGCATCAGCCAGGGCTGTCCATCCGCGCTCTGCAGCACGCGTCCCCGGCATATGATCCAAATCGGGACTCCGTCTCTCCCCAGCCAGCGATAGCGCAGCTCATGTACGGATTTCTTACCCGCCAGCAACAGGGCCAAATCCTCCTGCAACATGGGAAAATCATCCGGATGCACACATGCCCGCAGATTCTCGGTCACATCATGAAACAGACATCCGGGCAGCGCAAACCGCTCCACAGCGCCCTTTGTGATAAAATAGGCGTCGTTCATGATATCATACACATATAGATTATCGTTCATACAGGTCGCAAATTGTTCCGCGACTTCGCAGAATGTCTCAAAGCTCTGTTTTATTTCCGATCTCTGCATATACTGAGCCCCCCAACTTCCCCTATTACTGTTCAGCGGGTTTGAATCTCTCGATCAGCGCGGGAATCTTATCTGCCATCAGTATGATATTCAGACTCGTAGGATTGATTACGATACCCTTGACTTCCTTTCCCATGGCTTTCTGTATGTCCTCAAAAGCTATGGCGCTGGCACGAAATTTTCTCTCTCTGTCAAACTTGACCAACTCCTGCCCGTCTGTAAAAATAGGCTGGAACATCTGCCCTTCCTTATTTTTTACACAGGGAATCCGGATATTGGAGCCGTCCGGCAGGGGCGCGTCCCCATCGATCTCGTGCGGTACCAAAAAGCGGCTGCGCACAATGTTTACCGCCATCTCCTCCTCGAACTCATGCAAAGCCTGGGCATTGCGCTCCTTACGATGCATCTCCTGCATGAAATGAATGCCGGAAAGCTGCATCTGCGGATTTAAAAAAGGTCTCTTATCCTCCGGTATCTGGGACTGATCCGGACGTCTGACCAGTTTGTCCAGCGGCAGAGCCGTCAGGCGCTCCTCCTCCTGAAACATGATGACGTCGACGCCGTAGGCAAACAGACTGCTGAAAAACGGCAGCATATGTTCTTTTGTAACTTTTACCACCGCCAGTGCGTCTCCAAAATTCTCTCTTCGCACATCCGCATAGTGTTTTGCCTTCTCCTCCTCCACAAATGTCCATATCTGATCCGTAAAGTCCTGCTCGTCACATGTCACAAAGGGCAGCCGGGTGCCTGCTCCGAATATCACGAACAATTCCTCCAGCTGCGGGATCCGCATGGCCTGCTCCAAAAATGTATTCACATTATCCATCTTGACTTAATCAACCTCATTTCCTGCTATTTCTGCCCAAACAGATTTTATATGCTATTATTTTATCATAAATCCTGTCCCGTGACAACCAAAATTTGTGCAAAAGGCATTGACATTTTCCCTCCGGGATGTTAGTATATTATCTGCTTGGATGAGTTCGTCAGACGGATGAAACCGAGATGATTTATCAACAGGCAAGAGTGCTGGAATTGGCAGACAGGCCAGACTAAGGATCTGGTGGCAGCAATGTCGTGTGGGTTCAAGTCCCATCTCTTGCAGTGATTGCTATGTGGCTGAAAGCTTTGAAGAATCAGAGTTTTCAGCTTTTTTCTGCCCTGTAAATTGGATTATATTGTGGTCACTTTTGGTCACTTTTTTATCAGACAGCGCGTTTAATACCATTTCCCCTGTTTTTTGATTAGTTATGGTATTGTATATATAATGTTTTAGGGTAGTTGTTTCATCTGCATGTCCAAGCATATCCTTTACTGCGCTTATATTTACACCGTTGTACAACAATGTGGAACCATATGTTTTTTCGATTGTTTCTATATTGTCAGCAAATCATGGCCATCACACATCCATCTGTTCTGTTGTTTTCAACAATGTTTGCTTTTTGTTTCATAGTCACACTCTCCTTTTCTTTTTTTATTTTATTGTATAATAAAAAGCATCTGGAATTTTTATTTTCCAAATGCTTTCTATTATCTTTTTTATTCTATTCTAAAATAAATCGCTATGCGTTCCCGTCCTTGTTAAATACAAAATCAATTCCCCGTTGTCAATTTCATAAATCAACAGCCAATCTGGTGTTATATGACATTCTCTACATCCAGTATAGTCTCCACTAAGAGGATGATCTTTATTCTTCTCGGGTAATTGTTCTCCTCTTGCTAATTTTTGAATAATATCTTCTATCAGTTTTGTGTCATATCCTCTTTTGATAATCCTTTTATAATCTTTCTTAAAAGAAGAATGATATCTAATCTTCAGCATTCAAATCCTCCATTAATTCTTCCACAGAAAAAAAGGAACGGCTTAAATTTCTTCCACGCCTTACATCATCAATGGCTCTGATTGTATCTGCGTTAGGTACATCCATAGAAATTGCAAATGGTATTCGTTGTTCTCTCACGGCCTGTTTTGCTGATACTGTAAAAAAAGTTGTCATATCCATTCCAAGATTAGATACAAGTTCCTGTAACTGAGATTTTAAATCCTCATCCATTCTCATTGTTATATTAGTCGTTGCCATATCCTCAACTCCTCCTTTATAACATTATATTACCTAAAATAGCACGAGTCAATACGTTGTTTGTGCAACGCAAATAAATATCTAATTTCATTCATAACCCAACAACCCCTGTTACAACTCCAGTAATTATTTCTGTAGATGCAGATTTAACTATATCAAAGACAAATGGCAAGCCTTTATCTACAATAGTGTCCTTTGTCTTATTCCATATAGTATCTTCACGAATTTTATCCAAAAATTCATGTCCTTCCCAAGTGAGTCTTCCAGCACTAAATGCATACACCCCATTACTCCCATATATATTTACCTGAATGTACTATGCCTGAATACATATTAAAAGTATCCCTAAAATTATATGTCAAATGTTCAACTTCATATTTATGTTCTTTTAGTTTATCCCTTAACTCATAAAACTTTTGTTTGTCATTCATATCGTCCTCCTAAATCAATCATTTCAAGTATCAAGTAATGTAATAAATTATTTTCCACTACGTCTCCCATTGTCAAATTTCTGATATGTTCCAAAATTATATGGGGTCTTCTTAAATCTTTCAATTATATTGGCAGGAAAATAATTTTAACTGCAACTTCCAAAATCTTATTATTCAAAAATTCTTCTGTACAGCTTTCAGATGGACTACTATGCTATAAAAACCTCGTATTTATTATACTTTTGAGCAATGTCGTGTGGGTTCAAGTCCCATCTCTTGCATTTTACGGCGCGAAGTTGAACCCCGAAGGTTCAGGTTTCGCGCCGTTTTGTACAGTGGCTGTTATGCAGCTGAAATCTTTGAGAAACCGGTGATTTCAGCTTTTTATGGTTCACTCTACTCTATCTACTCTAATAGAAAGATCTTCATATATTCCAGCCGGAACATTCTCGCCAAAGGGGTACTCTTCCATTGTCTCTTTTTCAAATCTGTATACCATCACCATTTCTTTGGTTGGATCAACAATCCAATACTCCCTGACTCCTGCTGTTCGGTATTTAAATAACTTTGTGAAATAATCCATCGGTTTATTACCAGGTGAAATAATTTCTATAATCCAATCTGGCGCGCCATGACAACCCTTATCGTCTAATTTGTGCAGATCGCAAATCACAGAAATATCCGGCTCAACATAATTTATATCATCTTTATTCAAAAACACTGCAAATGGAGCTGCATAAACTTCACATTCTCCGCCCTTACTGTCGATATAGTTCGCTATTGCCTGATGTAATTTCCCATTGATTTTCTGGTGGGTCCTGCTTGGCGGAGCCATGTAATAAATCTTTCCATCAATCAGCTCCGCCCGTTGGCCATCTGGCAGGGCGTAAATATCGTCTATCGTGTAAACCTCTTCTTTTCCCAACGCATCCATAATTCTTTCACCTCCACGCTTAACGTCATTATAGCCCATGAACCCCGGAAATACAATCAAATTCTAAAATAGCCTTTTCCGTTTATATCTGCCCGTACCACCGAGGTGAAGAGCCGCCGCAAGCAGCATTCCCAAAAATACAGCCGTATCCACCGCAATAACCGCTGCCACGCTTTTGGCAGCACCGCAGACAAACAATATCGAAAACAGCTCCACCGACAGCGCGATAAAACATAAATAGTTCGTCAAATACTCCGTTACAGGTTCTCCGCAGGGGCGGTTCCTCAGCAGGCGCGTGTAAATAACGGGCCTGACAGCAACCCGGAGCAGGACACAGGCCAAAGGATATGCAAAGATAAATGCCTTATCCACCGAAGATACCGCCGCGCCATGGCTCCATTGCACGGGTATCTTGTCCGGCAGTTTTGCGTACGACAGGATTCCGATCATCAGGCAGATAAAGGTGATCGCCGACCAGGTTATAAAACTTCCCCATAAATGCATAAAGCTCACCGAATCCAGCTTGAACACCGCCTTATTTTCCTTCCAATAGATGCCGGGATCCGCCATATATTTCTCGATCTGTAATTCCTCATAGCTGACGTCGCCGCTCTCAAGCATTTTTTCACACATGACTTTCGCCCTGCCCAGGCTCTCGATCTGCTCGCCGATCGTTTCCGCCTGTTTTTCGATGATCTCCGCCATAGGAGCCTGTCCGGCTATGATGCGGCGTATATCTTCTATTGTTATTTCCAATGTGCGCAAAAAAGCTATCTTTTTCAGATTCTCAATATCCGCCGCCGAATAATCTCGATATCCGTTGTTGTCATTTCTGGAAGGTTCTATAAGCTTTTCCTTTTCATAAAAACGGATATTGGAACGCGTCAGTCCCGTCCGTCTTTCCGCCTCTTTTATCGTCATATTATACGCCTCCTGTCCGGCTCTGTAGATCTCGCCCTCTTATATTGTTTCCCCTCTAATATAAAGTATCAACCGGGTTTACAGTCAAGCGCTTTTTGTTTTCCACGCATTTTTTACCTACCGCAATAACGCGGTGCGGAATCCGGCCATTTCGGTTCAGGTTCCGCACCGCGTTAATTCTATTGCGCCAATATATGATTTGATATAAATCGGTAGCCGTCATCCGTTTTTACCAGGACGGTCTCCCGTTCTCCAGCTGTCTCCGCCCAGTCGGCCGCAGGAGCAAAATGCAGTGTGTAGGTATCCCCCTGTACGGTTCCTCCCGTACACATGAAGGGCAGATAATTGGTATCGCCCGCCTGGATGTAATAGGCGTCCGTCTCCTTAAGATACACCACATCCAGGGAATGATTCATCTCATCCAGACCCAGACCCAGTTTTCGTTTCAGGAAGTCGTCGATATCTTGCCGGGACATCTTAACACAGTCCGTATATATCTCTTCCTCCTGGGTTTTTTCAAGATAAAGCGGTATATCTTCCTCCGGTATCCCCTCGCCAAATCCGGCGCCGCTGTACAACACCTCAAACAAATTCACATCCCCGGGGATATCATACTCCGACAGGAGAAACCCGTAATTTTCCTTCTCCTGTATGAAGTCTGTAAAAAAGGCCCTTTCCTCTTCCTGCAATTCTATCTCGGCTGTTGCCGCTGTGTCCTCCGAGGAATCCTCCGCCCCGGAAATTTCTGTCCGGGACTCCGCCAAAACTGCAGAAGATCCCTCTGTAAGCTCCGCGGATGACTCCCGGGGTATGCCGGCCCGGTCGCCGCCATCGACCGGCGCGTTTCCCATATTGCTGCATCCGGCCAACAGGCCTGCCACCACCATGCCTGCGGCGAGAATTTTTACTTTTTTCATGCTTTACAATCCTTTCCCGTACGATTTCGCTGTGCTACCGGTTCTCATCCACATAGACCTGCGCCCGGGACTGAATGATATCCGCCACTTCCTGCGCGCTCTTCTGTCCCTCAAAGAAAGCGGCAGCCTCCTCCGTGATGATATTGCTGATATATTCATTGTAATATGACGTGCGATTCACGGAATAGATAAACTCGCACATTGCATCCACCTCTTCCTGGGTAAAGGGTTCCAGGATCACTTCTTCCCCATTGATATTCCAGGTGTCGTCATAATACTCCCTGTTTCCGTTTTCATCCGTCCAGTAGGGGCGCTCCGTGGCCTCCTGGGCTTTGTCCAGAAACGCGGACTTCAGTACCGGCATATCGTAGAGTTCACTGCCGGTCTGATACTCCGGCAGCAAAAACTGGCGTACAAACTGCCATGCGCCGTCCAGCTGATCCGATCTGGCGGAAATCATAAAGGCGTAGTTGCCCGGAGACAGTGTGGAACCGTTGGAGTTCGCCGTGGGGAAACCCACAAAAGATACCGCCTCCCCTATGTTTCCCCTGATCTGGTATTTGCAGTCCTTGATATTGCCGATGTAGAGATCATACAGCAGACTGCGGTTCTCCCGGTACTGATTCTCATAGTAGGCCCAGTCGTAATCTTCCTCATAATTCTGAGGATCCTCCGCGGGCAGCGTCCTGGCATACTCCAGCATCTCTATGAAACTCTGGGAATTAAAGCTGCACTTCCCAGTCTCCATATCCACAAAATCCTGCCCCGCATAGCTTATCATCTGATAGATAAAGCCATCGCGGATCATACTGCCAAAAGCCGTGGCTCCCTCGGGCATCGTAGCCAGCACCGCCTCCATATCCGCCATGGTCCAGGACGAAGGCTCCCCCACCAGCGATTTCTTGGCTATCATGGTGCGCACACTAAAGCTGGGAACCACTGCGTACAGAGTTCCGTTCACCCGAAACGCGTCCCACACATTCTGCAGATATTCCAGTTGACTTGTTTCCGGATCGGCCTCCAGCAGCTGCCCCACATCCGCCAGCAAACCTTTGGAGACATAGTTGGAATAATTGCTCATATTATCGATCACCATGATATCCGGCATCTGTCCGTTGATGATATCAGCGTTCAGCCTGGTCTGACCCGCCGTCCAGTCCTCGCTGGTATTGTAGACATTATAGTCTTTCAGCGTGATCCTGTACTGCTCGCTGGTTTTGTTGAACTGGATCACCTTGGCCTTGACGTCCGTGCCGATATACAATCCTCCCAACGCCAACTCCGCCCTGTCCTGAATGCTTGCCGGATCCACATAGGTGAAATACGCGCATTTTTGCGCCCAGTTCGCAAGGTCATTATATATGGCCACAAAATGCTGATCGTCCACGATCTGTACATGGCTCAGCTCGTTGGCCGCCAGATCCGAATTGACAATGTTCATCAGCATCTTGGGCTCCGCGTCCCCCACGCTCCAGGTATACACACCCATGCCGTCGGTGAGCAGCAGTTCCTGCCCCTGAACATTTCGGATACTGTAGCTGTTCCCAAAAGTCAGCTCACTGGATTCCCCCAGTTGTCCGGTCTCTATATCATACGCCGCCATAAACTGTTTCTCATATTCTTCGTCATAATACAGCGCCGTAAGCTGTCCGTCTTCCCCGGTATACATGCCGCTCAGACGCCCAAATATCCCGCCGTCCAGCTCCTTGCGGCTGACTTCCTCCCCCTGAGGGGAATAGAGCACCGCCTCATTTTTGACGCCGCCCATAATGGTCAGGGCTCTTCCTTCCCCGCCGTCCAGCAGCTTATTACAGTAGGTCCACTCCTCCGTGTTGCCGGAGTCCAGCCGTTTCGACCACTGTAGTTTTCCCTCCATGTCCCAGCAGTCCAGAAAAGTTCGATCCTCATAGATCAGATTGTCCGGATCGGAGGTATTTTCATAGCTGCTGTTCACTACCGCATAGATATATCCCCCATCCGTGATCATACCGCTGACGAGCCAGCTGCCGGTCTCTTCCCTCTCCGGAGACGCCAGCTGCACAAAACCGCTGTCCGAACCGTCTATATTGGCTCTGTATATCCCCCGTGCATTCTCTTCCACAAAATCTTCGCCGGAGCCTCCATATCTGTCCGTAAACAGATACAGTTTACCGTCCCGGTAGCGCATATCCACCACATTGTCATTGCTGCCGAGCAGATCCAGCTCCTGACAGGAATAGACATTCTCCTTGCCTGCCTGGCTGGCATTGCCGCCGCTGCCGCCACCGATATCCTCCCTGTTTCCGCTCTGGCCGCCATGATCGTCCCCGCTGCCACCGCCGTTGCAGGCGACCAGCCCCAGGCTCAGAACCGCGGCCAGCGACAGGGCCGCCATCTTTTTCCATAATCCTCTTTTCATACTCCTCTTTCTTACCTCCGCTTGTCACATTGTAAACAGGAATACATTGTTTACCATGTAAACATAGCACTTATTGTCTACTTTGTAAACACACTTTACGAAATATTAAGATTCGTAATATATGACATCGCGCTTTCCACCAGACTACCCATGGGCTGCTGCGCCACTCCGGCTATGATATTGTCGCACTGGTTTACCGGTATCAGCACGCGCCTGGCCCGGCTCTGCCCCACTGCCACCGCCATGGCGGGCGTTACCTCCCCGTACATTGCATCCGCGATCACGATCCCGATAGGCCCCACGATCACGTCCGCCCTGCGGCAGCCCACGATCACCGCGTTCTCCCCGGTGGCCGCCGCATCCGCCCCGGCCTTGAGCATGGCCGCCGTGGCGGTGCTGTTGGTTCCCACCGCTGTCACACAGGCGCCGGGCAGCTGCTGCTTGACGGCGCTCACCAACTGTTTTCCCATTCCTCCGCCCTGACTGTCTATGACCAAAATATTCATTCCCATCTCCATCCGCCTTTCCGCACCCCCAAGTTGACGAATCAACTTTGACCGTGCCCGTGTTGCCGCATTCGCCGCGTCCCATATTTCCCCCGGAATCCCGCGAAAGCGGAGTCTGTTTTTTCCCACATAAAAATAATAACATATACTCCTTTTTTTGAAAAGAAGATCCATTTTCTGATTGCCGAAGTCTGAGGGGTATGCTATACTGATAACAGCGGTTTTCCGCAGACAGGCGGGAATATACGATCCGGGAGAGGGATGAGGTGGGAATGAACACAAGCGAGTCAGCCGAAAATTATCTGGAAACGATACTGATACTGAGTAAGCGCAAGCCGGTGGTGCGCTCCGTGGATATAGCCGAGGAGCTGGGTTATAAAAAATCCAGCGTCAGCGTAGCCATGAAAAATCTGCGGGAGAAAAATCACATCACAGTGACCAAAGAGGGCTTTATCTACCTGACGGAGAGCGGCAGGGAAATTGCGGATATGATTTATGAGCGGCATCAGCTTTTATCCGAGTGGCTGATCCGTCTCGGCGTGGATCCCGGGACCGCCACAGAAGACGCCTGCCGTATCGAGCATGTGATCAGCAAAGAAAGTTTTGAGGCCATCAAACAACATATCAAATAAACAGCAAATGCAAAGCGCGCCGGTTTCCCGACGCGCTTTTATCATGTATTCCTGCGGTATACTATCTCTGCACTCTGCCGGAGGCGTCGCCGCCCGCCAGGGTCTCCACCTCTTTCCGGGACACCAGATTGAAGTCGCCGGGGATGGTATGCTTGAGCGCGGAGGCCGCTACGCCGTACTCCAGCGCCGCCTTGAAGTCCTTGCCGTCCAGCAGGCCGCAGATCACGCCGCCCGCAAAGGAATCGCCGCCGCCCACCCGGTCAACGATGGGATGGATGCTGTACTCCTTGGAGTGGTAGAACTCCTTGGTATCTCTGGAGTAAATACATGCGGACCAGCCGTTGTCGGAAGCGGAATGGCTCACACGCAGGGAGGAAACGCAGTACTCAAAGTTGTAGTCCGCCACCATCTGCTCAAAGATGGACTTGTAACCCGCCAGCTCCAGGTCGCCGCTGGTCACGTCGGTCTTGCCGGGCTTGTAGCCCAGCACCAGCTCCGCGTCCTCCTCGTTGCCGATACACACATCCACATATTTCATCAGATTCTTCATGACCTTCTGCGCCTTCTCGGAAGACCACAGTTTCTTGCGGAAGTTCAGATCGACGGACACCTTTACGCCGTGCTTTTTGGCCGCGATCAACGCCTTCTCGGTAAGCTGCGCCGCGCTGTCGGACACGGCGGGGGTGATGCCGGTGAAGTGGAACCAGTCCGCGCCCTCAAAGATGGCGTCAAAGTCAAAGTCCGCCTCCGTGGCTGTGGAGATGGAGGAATGGGCCCTGTCGTACACCACCTTGGACGGTCTCATGGAAGAGCCGCTCTCCAGATAATAGATCCCCAGTCTCTCGCCGCACCTGGCGATATGTTTTGTGGACACATTGTACTTTCTCAGCGCAGCCACCGCGCACTCGCCGATCTCGTTGTCGGGCACGGCGGTGACAAACTCCGCGTCATGTCCGTAGTTGGCCAGGGACACGGCCACATTGGCCTCGCCGCCGCCATAGCACACGTCAAACTCGTCCGCCTGAATAAACTTCTCGTTGTTGGGGGTGGACAGTCTCAGCATGATCTCCCCCATCGTGATTACTTTTGCCATTGGTCTATTTCCTTTCTGAAAAATGTTACGTTAAATGTTACGCCGCAGCCCTTCCGCAACCGTCCGGGCTTTGCCGTTTGTATCCTGTGTCACGCCGCCCCTACTTCTGCACCAGATGCAGCGCGAATCCGCCAAATTCTTCTTTCAGATAAATGGCTTTCAGATTGCCCTTGGCGTCTCTCTTGGCCGTATCCTCCGCGATCTCCACGCCCAGGACGCCGGTCAGGTAGTTCACGGCCCTGTCGATGTAATTGGTCCGGATGGCGATATGTCCGTGCTTTCCCAGATATGGCGTCTTGTACACCTCCACCTCCGTGCCGGCAAACACAGAACTGTTGCCCACCTTCACCGGCATACCGAAGATAAAGGAGAATCTCTTCGCGATCTTCTCCGCCTCCTCGGCGCTCTCGGAATTGATGCCGATGTGGGCCAGTTCAAAGCCCAGCATGGTCTGCACGGCCTCTCTGGTGAGCTGCTCGATCTTATCCCACTCTCCCGCATTGATCAGATCCCCGGGCACCATCCAGGAACCGCCGCAGGCGATGATCTTGTTAAAGTCCAGATAAGAAGTCAGATTCTTGGCGTTGATGCCGCCGGTGGGCATAAATTTCATATTCACATAGGGCGCCGCCATGGCTTTGATCTTGGCCAGGCCGCCGGACTGTTCCGCCGGGAAGAACTTCACCACATCCAGGCCCAGCTCAATGGCCTGCTCGATGTCGGAGGGGCTGGAAGTGCCGGGGGTGATGGGCACATTTTTCTCCTGACAGTATTTGACTGTCCTGGGATTTAAGCCGGGGCTGACAATAAACTGCGCCCCCGCCTCCACCGCCGCGTCCACCTGGGCCGCGTTCAGCACTGTTCCCGCGCCCACGCACATATCCGGGAAATTCTCAGTCATGGCCTTGATGGCGGCGGCCGCCGCGTCCGTGCGGAAAGTCACCTCCGCGCAGGGCAGTCCCCCGGCGCACAGGGCCCTGGCCAGAGGCACCGCGTCCTCGGCCCGGTCGATCTTTACTACGGGTACAATACCGATCTTACTCAGTTTTTCTAAAACGCTGTTCATGATTTACCTCTTTCCTGCATATCTGTAATGCGCTTGTCAACTACGGATATACACCAATCAATATTTGATTCGACAATTTCAAACTCACGGACATGCCTTCCTGCGTCGTTCCTGCCTTTCGGCACAAACAGTGCATAAATCTTTGTTTATAGCCACAGATTCACACTTACCTCTTTCCCGAGCGACTTGCAGGCCGCTTTGCGGTAAACCGTATCCGGATTCGCCTTATAACGCCTCATACATTTGCCTTAGGCCAGGATCGCTTTCACGCAGGCCGCCAGCTTATCGCATTTGCAGCCCGCAAAGAAATACTCCGCAAACCGCTCTCCCGACAGTGCGCCCTTTACCAGCTCCCTGTCCAGCTTTTCCAGGATCGTCACCATATCCGTATGGGTGATCTCCTTCACGCCGTCCAGGATCTTTTTGTTGCGCTGCTCGGGCTCCACCCTCTCCTTGGGATAGCCTCCGCCGCCGGGGGCGCAGAACAGCTTTTCAAAGATATATTCCAGATTCAGCTCGCCGCCCCAGCCGTAATTCTCCGCAAAGGGCAGAGCCACGCAGTTGCCGTCGTTTACCTGAGAAAACAGGTAGGCGTCCAGAGGGCTCTCAATATGTCCGCACAGCACTTTGGGAAAGGAATTGCAGGCCAGCATGGCCCCTTCCCCGGTGCCGCATCCGGTGATCACATAGTCCGCCGCGCCGCTGTTCAAGAGCACCGCAGCCAGTATTCCGTTCTGCACATAGGTCAGGGAATGGGGATCCTCCGCACCGTACATACCGTAATTATACACCTCATGCCCCATGGGCTCCACCACTTTTTTCAGGGTGTCGCAGATCAGAGCGTTTTTAGCCGCCTGACTGTTCTCATTGATCAACGCTATCTTCATAATCGCCTCATCCCCCTTTTATTCGGGCTGCTTGCCGATATAAGCCAGAATACCGCCGTCCACGTACAGGATATGGCCGTTCACGGCGTTGGACGCCTCGGAGGCCAGGAACACCGCGGGGCCGGTCAGCTCTTCCGCCTTCAGCCATCTGTTGGCAGGGGTCTTGGCGCAAATAAACTGATCGAAGGGATGTCTGCTGCCGTCCGCCTGTCTCTCGCGCAGAGGCGCGGTCTGGGGAGTCTCGATATAGCCGGGCCCAAGGCCGTTACACTGGATATTGTACTGGCCGTACTCGGAACAGATATTTCTGGTCAGCATCTTCAGGCCGCCCTTGGCGGAGGCGTAAGCGGATACGGTCTCCCGTCCCAGTTCGGACATCATGGAGCAGATGTTTATGATCTTGCCGTGGCCCTTTTTAATCATGGCGGGGATAACGGCTTTCGATACGATAAAGGGCGCGTTCAGATCCACGTCGATCACCTGTCTGAACTGCTCCGCGGTCATCTCTGTCATGGGGATGCGCTTGATGATCCCGGCGTTGTTGACCAGGATATCGATCACGCCCACCTCCTGCTCGATCTGCGCCACCATGGCGTTCACGGCGGCCTCGTCGGTCACGTCGCACACATAGCCGTGGGCCTTGATGCCCTTTTCCTCATAGGCTGCGAGCCCCTTGTCCACCAGCTCCTGCTTGATATCGTTAAAGCAGATCGTCGCGCCTGCCTCCGCATAGGCGGAAGCAATGGCAAAACCGATACCGTAGGATGCTCCCGTCACCAGTGCCACTTTGCCTTCCAGGCTGAAATTCGTAAATTCGCTCATCTTTCTCTCTCCTTTTTTAATAGATTGCAGGCAGACATCTGTGAGACCCTCATCCCACGGTCGCCTGTATGTTATGGTTTCTGACGGGGCTCCCGCCAGTCACATCCCTGATTGTTTCCCGCGCGGCGCGCTCCCAAATCCTCCTGCGCGTAAGCCGCGCCCCTCATGGCGTGTGATTATTTCCCGCGCGATGCGTTCCGGATCCTGTCAGCGCAGATCCCGGTTGTCCACGCCGTCCATATCGTCAAAATCCTGATTCTCTCCCACCATGCCCCAGATAAAGGTGTAGGCTCTGGAACCGCATCCCGAATGGATGGACCAGCTGGGGGAGATCACCGCCTCCTCATTGCGCATTACAATGTGGCGCGTCTCCTGGGGTTCGCCCATATAGTGCATCACAAAGGCGTCCTCCGGCATATCGAAATACAGATATACCTCCATGCGCCTGTCGTGAGTATGGCAGGGCATCGTGTTCCAGACGCTGCCGGGCTCCAGTTTGGTCATGCCCATCTCCAGCTGGCAGCTCTCCACCTGGCCGGGCAGGATATACTTGCAGATCACTCTGTGGTTGGCGTCCTCCAGACAGCCCAGCTCCACCTTGTTCTCATCCTTCACGATGACCACCCCCTCCTCGGGAGTGCCCTCGGGCCTGATCAGCACGGTGGGACAGACGCGGTGCGCAGGGGCGGAATTCAGATAGAACTTCGCCGGGCAGGCTCCGTCCTCGCTGGCAAACACGATATTCCGGGAACCCATGCCGATATACATGGCCTCCTTGTAGCCCACTTTGTATGCCTTGCCGTCCACGGTAATAATGCCGGCTCCGCCGATATTAATCACGCCCAATTCCCTTCTCTGGCAGAAATACTCCGCCCTGAGTTCCTCCCCCGCGGTCAGGGTGATGGGCTCTACAGGCACTGCCGCTCCTGTGATGATCCTGTCGATGTGACTGTACACCAGCTTGATCTTTCCGGGCACGAAGAGATCCTGGATCAAAAACTCCTCTCGCAGACGGTCCGTTGTGTAATGTTTCACATCTCTGGGGGATACTGCTGTTCTCAGTTCCACGCTACGCCTCTCTTTCCCCGGCTCTCTGCCAAAGACCTCCCGCTCCGCCAGTATGCCGGTCATACCTGTTTACTTTCCGCAAATATAGTAAATCCCTTTATGTAAGCGCTTACATTATAGCATATTCTTCCACCGATTTCAAACAGAAATTTTTATTTTTTCATGTATTTTTTTTGACAGGTTTCTTATCAGGTTTCTTATAATGAAGGAATTTGTCAAAAAGATTCCGCGATTGGTCATTTCTTTTTTGGGAAAAAAAGACTATAATAAAGTCAAAATATCCGTATGAGGAGGTTTCCCATGAATATGAATAACAAGAATGATTTTGCCCCCACTCCGCCCATGGGCTGGAACAGCTATGACTATTACGATACCGCCGTAAACGAAGAGCAGGTGAAAGCCAACGCGGACTATATGGCCGCCCATCTGCGGCAGCACGGCTGGGAATATATCGTGGTGGATATCCAGTGGTACGCCATCGGCGCGGGAAGCCGCCGGGATGAGTACCAATACATCCCCTTCGGGGAGGTGGCCATGGACGAATATTCCCGCCTGCTGCCCGACCCTTCCCGTTTTCCCTCCAGCGCGGGCGGAGCCGGTTTTAAGCCTCTGGCCGACTATATCCACGGTCTGGGGCTGAAGTTCGGCATCCATATCATGCGGGGCATCCCCCGGATCGCCGCCCACCGTCACTGCGCCGTAAAGGGCACGGAGGTCACGGCGAACGATATCGCCATCCCTTCTTCCGTGTGTCCCTGGAACCCGGATATGTACGGGGTGAAAGATACGCCTGCAGGACAGGCCTATTATGACTCTCTGATGGAACTGTACGCCTCCTGGGGCGTGGATTTTATCAAATGCGACGATATCTGCCGCTATGACCAGCCTTCCTGCCGGGACGAGGTGCGTATGCTGGCCGCGGCCATCCGGCGCTGCGGGCGGCCCATCGTACTGTCCCTGTCTCCCGGCCCCGCCATCGTCGATCAGGCCTGGTACTATGAGACCCACGCCAATATGTGGCGTATCACCGACGATTTCTGGGACAATTTTGATTTGCTGAAGAATATGTTCTACCGCTGCGAATTGTGGCAGGAGCATGTATCACCGGGCTGCTATCCCGACTGTGACATGCTGCCCATCGGACGGCTGGGCAAGGGATTCGGTCACGAGCGGACCTCCAACTTTACGATGGACGAGGCCCGCACGATGATGACCCTGTGGTGCCTGTTTGGCTCTCCGCTGATGATCGGCGCGGAGCTGACGCTGCTGGACGAAGACACCTTAAGCCTGTTGACCAACGACGATCTGCTGGCCATGCTGCCCCCCTCGGTAAAGCCCCGCCAGCTTAGCCGGGACGGGGAAAAAGCCATCTGGCGGGCGGACGATCCCGCTGCCGACGCCCACTATGTGGCTCTGTTTAATCTGGGCGAGGAGCGGCAGGAGTTGTCCGTATCTCTGGAAGAGCTGGGATACGGACAGCAGGTTTCCCTGACAGAACTGTGGACCGGGGAAAGCCGCACGGCCCAGCGGGTAATCTCCGAAAATATAGCTCCCCACGCCTGTGCGGTATACAGGGTCGTTCCCATGTAGATCCTCACGCAAAGACAGGGCGACTGTCTTCATCGGACAGCCGCCCTGTTTTTTATCAGGCTCTTTCCATCTCGATTTCCCCTTCCCGCAGCATCCTTTTGGCCTGGCTCCCGGATACTCCCAGCAGTTCGGCGATCTGCCTTTCCGGACGAAGTTTCATCCCACAGGGGTTGTGCGCCAGCAGCTTAATCTGCGGCCCGCCCTCTGCCCTCTCCGTAACGTCCCGCATTATCTCCAGGCGATATCGCAGTCCTTCAAAGTCCACCTCCGCTCTGTTGCGCCCAAACAGTTGTATATCTCTGCCATACTGTTGAGCCAGACGTTCGTCATTCCCCAGAAAGAGCCGGTACTCTTCCCTTGGTATGGAGGAGACGCTGCGCCTTTCATAGATGGAAAGGTTAAGCGTATGCCTGCATTTCTCACACTGATAGATCAGCCAGACGTCCAGCTTGTTGCCGTTGGCATTGACACGGAACTTCTCCGTGTTTCTGTAATGGGTTTTTCCGCCGCAGCCGGGACACCCCCTCCACACCGGGAAAGACTCCTCCGGCACGATCTCATATTCAATTTTTCTCAAATAGCTCATTTGCATCTCCTGTTCTCTCTTTACAGTCCGATGCGCAGGCTATCACTTTTGATTTTTATTTGCAATAGCCGCGCTATGCAAAGTAAACGGGTGTGCCCATAAATATGCCTCCCTTCCGGTTTATCGCTCGTTTCACAGCTTATCAGACTGCCCCTGGCGTATACAACCTCAAACATTTTTGTAATAAAGAATGCGCCAACGATAAAAGAGCCGCCCGCCAGCCAGCGAACAGCTCCTATCTCAAATCACATATATCTTGCGTCATAATATTACTTTACATACGTAGTTTGTGCCACATAAAGCCCCATCGGCTTATACGCGATACCCGTACCCTTTACATCTCCCCATATATTTTTTGCCGTAAAGGTATACTTATCATAAATGCCATATACTCTAATATTTATTTTCTGCGTACTGGATACTGCGGGTCTCTCCCAGGTTGTTGACTTCGTGACACTTTCCGTTACATCAAAAGCAACACCTGCGCTTATAACATCTGCACTTACGCTTGCGGAGCAGCTATACTTTGCAGAAACCGTTTCTGAAAATGTCAATGACAGCTTTGTTAATGGGCCATCATACCAGTCACTTGTGATTGGAAAGTCCGGAAAATATATATTGGAGCCTGCCTTTGTCACCCCGTCAACATAATCCCCCAGGGCCATTGGGGTCGGCTGATCCGCTACTGCCTCTGTTTCACTGTCATCTACCACCAACAAAACAGAGATACTTTGCAGAACATATCCATCCTCTGTAACCATATCACACCCCAGCGTCTCCGCAATCGCCTCTAATTCCTCTCCTTCATATACCCCCTCCGTAAACAGCACCGCAGTGTCGCCAGTCCCTTCCACTGACTCATTTGCGCATACGCTGGGATTCATGCCCACCACCATGAGTAACGCCATCAAAACTCCCAGGACTTTTCTTACTCTTCTCATATTGTTTCCCCTTTCTTTTTCTTTTGCAAGATATGTGATTTGAAAACCCTGCTTAATATACCTTTTTGCGCACTCAGACAGTACAATAACAGAATAACCCCCATTACTGTCAGGCAGACAAACACTGCCGCAACGCCCTGTAAATGATAGGAATTCAGAAACGGGAAGAAAGAATAAACCTTTTGCGGAGAGTACAGTGTTTCTGCATTTTGTATCGTTATGTTTGTTTCCAACTGCACTGTATCCGCTAAAACAGGCTCTGGCCGCATTACTGTTGCGGGTATTTGCGTTGATAGAATATAAAATGCCAAAATCCCCAAAAGACCAACGGTAATCAACAACACTGACCAAAACATTGACCTTTGGTATTTTGGCACCTTTTGGATATCTTGTTCATTTCCAACGATGCTTTTCTCTTCTTCCTGCACGCAGTCGTCTTCCGCCAACAAATAATCGATAGACACATGGAATAACGTACTGATTTTTTTGAGATTATAGGCATCGGGCAATGTATTTTCCGTTTCCCACCTGGAAACTGCCTGCCTGGAAACACCCATTCTTTCAGCTAATTGCTCCTGTGACAAACCATATTTTCTTCTTTGCTCAATCAATTTTCCCCTAAAATCCATTTTTCCCCCTCCTCCACACAACTTCATTCTGTAGACTGATAATCTATGTGTTTCATTTTATGACCTAAATACCATATAATGTCCCTTTATTTCCACCACATTTGTATTACATTCAGGAGCAATCTTGTGCGACAATATGTAACCTATATTTGCGCAGACTCCCCTTGCCCGCAAATCTGCGTCATACGGCCGTCACGGATTCTGTAAGCCTCCCCGTACAGAGTTTCCGCATCCCCGTCTTGAACAATATAACTGCCGTCGCACAGGGCAATAAACTCTCTGCCCATGCTGTCCGGATATACCATGTCCTCCAGCGCCCGCAGACCGTCCACGCGCTCCTGGCCAATATCCTGGAAGTGGGGAATGATCTGGCGTTCGGTGATCCCCAGCCCCGGAATAAAACGGCGGTATGCGGGATCCGCTCCCTCCCCTTCCAGCTCCGGCATGGCATAGACGGTTTCCGCACAGTTCATGGATCCTGCGCTCCAGGAGAGTACCAGGCCTTCAAAGAATCGCAGCCTGCGCCGCAGCTCCAACCGCTCGAAAAACCGATTCTGGGTGGGCACATGCCCTCCGGCCAGTATCAGGACGTCAAAATCCTCCAGCCTGCGGATCAACTCTTCCGACCGCCCATCACACAGCAGAAATTCGCAGGCAGACAGCCCGCTCATGGAAAACGACTCCCTCTGGCAGTACAGTATACTGTCATTTCTCTCATGCTCCTTGGGGGACGCGCTGACCAGCAGCACTCTGGAATCCTCTTTCCAGACCTTCCGGATCTGCCCCGCCAGGCCGTTTCCCTCCGGTATGGGCAGGGGATATCTCCTGCCGTCTGCCTTGCGGGAATTGCCCAGAGAGCTTGTTAGTATCGCGATCATGTTTTCTCCTTCCTGCGGCGCAGCAGCATGACCACGCCGAACAGCAGAATACTCACCGCGCTCAGCAATATTCCCTGCCGCAGCCCATAGGGTTCGTATTCCAGCTCGATGCGGTAGCTGCCCGGCTCCAGATCCAGCGCCATGAGGCACTCCCCCACCAGCGCGGGCTCCCGCTCCTCCCCGTTTACTCTTATTCTCCAGCCCTTCTCATAGGGAATGGACAGGATCAGCCGCCCGGCCTCCGCCAGCTCCAGCGTCCCGCTCACATGGGTGCTGTCGCAGGCTACTTCCTCCAGATGCCTTTCTCCCAGCACATCCAGGGCCCCGGCCAGCACTTCCTCATCCATCCGCCAGGCTTTCAGTTGAAACTCAGGCGTCTCGTCGTCTTCGTCGTCATTGGCAAAATTCACGGTGTCCCCTTTTTCCAGATACCCCACATACAGCACGGAATAAATCTTCAGATCCGTGTATTTGCGCTCCAGCGCGCCGGTCATGGCAATCTTCTTGGTGCCCGAACCGGTGAGCATCATATAATAATATCCGTCCTCCTGGGCGGTGAGGGTCACCTTGTCCCCTTTTTTCTCACACTTCGCCTGCTGAAACAGCCTGCCCTCCACCCCCAGCAGCTCTACCATCTCATTTTGCAGTTTCAGCGGTTCTCCCTTATAGCCCTCGGGCAGATCATATCCCGTCGGCGCCACATAGCCAAAGGGCAGCGTGGCCTCACAGGCATACAGCGATACGGCTCCCCGGGCGTCCACCAGAGAAAAGAGACTGCACTCCTCGCTTTGAACCTCCCGCTCCTCCCCGTCTTCTTCCTCCGTGTTTTCCTCCGCGTTTTCACCATAGAGATAATTGATATTTAAAAGCGCCGAGAGGAAAGCCGTAGCGCCGTCGTAGGCATAATATACCTTGCTGTGGCGCATCCCCAGCCGTTCGTACAGATTCGCCACGGTGGAATTCATAGTAGAGGAGAAAACGGAGGCGGTGGGGTATCCCGCCAAAGTGCCGTCATTCTTGGTGGTGCGGGCAAACTTCTCCATGCGGAAAATGCCGTTGTTCCCCCTGTCCGTCTCCCGCTGTAACGCCAGCGCATACAATTCCCTATAATTCTCCAACTGCCCCAGATAGGCGGAGCGGCTGGTGGTGCCCACGCTGGTGTCATAGGTGTTAATCCCGCTCTCCAGCACCACGGCTATCAGGGCCAACAGGGCCAACAGCTTGCGCCATTCCCGCTGTTTTCTCATCTGTGAAGGCGAAGGGGTTCCGCACTCTCCGCTGACCGTTTCTTCCATTCTCCCTCTGTCAACCGATCCCTCCGACTGCTCTCCGCTGGCTATTCCTTCCGTCCTCTGCCCGCCAATCACTCCTACTACCCGCTCTCCAATGGTTATTCCTTCCACCCGTGTGCGGTAAAAGTGCAGCAAAACGGCATATACCGTCGCAAACAGCAGCGTTCCCAGCCATACCTCCCAGGAAAAATCCTCATGCTCCACAAACCGCTGGCCGCACAGCAGAAACACCACGGTTCCCAGATAGCTGTACAGAATATACTTCGGCTCCAGATCCCGCAGATGTAGAAAACACTCATAGCACATGACCAATATCAGGAAGATATAGAGAAAGGTCTGCCGCCCCGGCAGGGAATCCGGATAATTGAACCCATGCCAGAGAAAATCCAGCATATTGACGCCGAAACTGATCAGCATAAAGCCCGCCAGCGCCAGATGAACAAAACGCCTGCGCAGAGGAATGCCCGGGTTTACGGCATACAGAGGGATCAGCAGAAACACCGCCGCCCCACAGTAGATGTTGGGCCAGTGATCCAGTCCCCTCTCCGCGGATACGCAGAAACAATGCCTGGCCAGTTCTTCCAGCACGGAAAAATAAGTCTTCATCTCCGCGGGGAAACTGCTGTGCCCAAAATCCGTGGCCCAGAGGGCGCATACCTCCGGCACCAGCAGCACCGCCGCCATCCCCCCGGCCAGCAGGGAAAAAAGGGTAAAATTCCCCAGGATCTTCACGCTGCATTTTTCCGAGACGAGCAGCGCCAGGAAATACAGTACCAGAAAAACACAGACCATGATGGAGAGGTAGAAATTGGTGTAGATGCACAGGGCCAGCGCCACGCAGTACAGCCCGCACCGCCCCTCCTTGACCAACCGCTCCAGCCCCAGCAGGATCAGAGGCAGCAGAATCACCGGATCCAGCCACATAATATTCCAGTTGTAAGCCGCCATAAATCCGGACAGCGCGTAAAAACAGGAAAAAAGCACGCAGGAGACGGAGCGCGTTTGAAAACGGCGCTGCAGATACAGACAGGCCGTCAGCCCGCACAGCCCCACTTTGCATACCACCAGATAACTCAAAAACTCCATGATATGGGCCTTGGGCACCAGCGCTCCCAGAAAATGCAGGGGACAGGCCAGATAGTATGTGTAGAGGGCCAGAAAGTTGGAGCCTATTCCCACATTCCATGTGTAGCCAAGGCTGCTACCCTCCCAAATCTTGTCATAGAGCTCACTGAAAAAGGGCATATACTGATGGTACATGTCCATGTACAGAAAGCTCCTGTTCCCGAAAGGGTAAATGGATTTCAGGAAAAAGATAAACAGCATGATCAGCGTAGGGATGGCCCAGGCCATCACCAGGCCGCCATTTATCTGTATTTTTTTACGGGTTTTCTCCCCTGCACGCGCCCATCCGGGCATTATTTTCTGTAATATTTTCATATACTCCTCACAGGTGCAGACTCACATTCGTCAAAACTCTCCGCCGTAAACACAGCGCTCTCTCCGGCCTTTACGCGAAGAGGCAGAATGGACCCTCTATATCGGATATGGGTGTCCAAATCGCTGTCCGCCATGATCCGGCAGCATTCCAGGACGCCCTCTTTCCAGGACAGGTCGATCCGGGCGTTGCCCTGTATCCGCAGTCCCCGCACGCTGCCTGTATTCCAGGCGTCCGGCAATGCGGGCAGCAGCGCCACCCGTCTGCTGTTGCTCTGCACCAGCATCTCCGCCATGGCGGCGGCGCCGCCAAAGTTACCGTCGATCTGAAAAGGCGGATGCCGGTCAAAGAGATTGGGATAGGTGGAATTGCCCAGCAGCTGCTCTATATGCCGATAAGCGGTATTGCCGTCCCACAGCCTGGCGTAATGGTTGATGATCCAGGCCCGGCTCCAGCCCGTGTGCCCGCCGCCGTGGGACAGCCGCTGCTCCAGAGTTTCCCTGGCCGCCCGGGCCAGCTCGGGGGTTTCGTCCACGGTGATCTGCTCCGAGGGATGGAGCCCGTAGAGATGAGAGATATGCCGGTGTCCCGGCTCCCACTCTTCATAGTCCTCCCGCCACTCCAGGATCGTGCCACGCTGGCTGACCCTGGTGGGGAGCAGGCGCTGCCGGGCCGTCTCCACCTGCCGGATAAAGCCTGGCAGATCCGTAATCTCCGCCTCCGCCAGCATATTTTTCACGGTCTCATCACAGTTTCCGCTCTCCGCAAGCACCCGGTACGCCTCCAGGCACTGTCCGAACAGATCCCGCAGGATCTGGTTGTCCATGGTCACGCCGATGCCGTTGGCTCCCTTCTCCCCGCCGGGCAGGATATAGGTATTTTCCGGCGACACCGAGGGACAGGTCACCAGATACGGCCCGTCCTCCACCAAAAAATCCAGGAAAAACAAAGCTGCCTCGCACATGATGGGGAACTGCTCCTTCAAAAACTCCATATCCCGGGTATACTGATAGTGCGTCCACTGGTGGGTACACAGCCAGGCCGCTCCCATGACCCAGTAAGTGCCTGGGATCCACAGATCCTGGGGGGCAGTGTCCCCGTTGATATCCGTGTTATGGTGGCACACAAATCCCCGGCAGCCGTACATTTCCCGGGCCGTCCTGCGCCCGTTGGGCACCATCCGCCGGATCAGGTCAAACAAAGGCTCGTGGCAGGAGGACAGATTGCAGCTCTCCGCAGGCCAGTAATTCATCTCCGTGTTGATATTGACGGTGAACTTGCCGCCCCAGGGCGGCGTCATATCCTTGTTCCACAGTCCCTGCAAAGTGGCGGGCAGCCCCCCCGGGCGGCTGCAGGCTATGAGCAGATACCGCCCATAGTCAAAGTACAGGGGAGCCAGCCCCAGATCCACAGATCCCCGCGCCGCCAGCTCCACCCTCTTATCGGTGGGCAGCTCCTGCGCCTGACCGTCCCAGGCGATCTCCAGGCGGACGCGCCCGAACAGATCCCGGTAATCCGCCACATGTTCCGCCAACAAGTCCTCATAAGTTTTTCCGCTGTCCCATGCCCTGTCCAGTCTCTGGCGCAGCCGCCTGCTCAGCAGTTCCCGCAGTCCCTGCTGCATCCGTATCTCCCGCCGCTCATAGGAGCACATTCGCTCCGCGTTCATCCAGTTCTCCGGCTCATCCCCGGTCTTTTTAAACCAGGCGGCCACTGCCTTCTCCTTTTCCTCCGGGGCGCAGTGCCAGGTGGTATCCGCGCTGAAATACAGCTCCGCCTCGTCCGCTCCCTCCACCAGGATCCGCTCGCCCACACCCCGCACAGTTCCGCCTACGGTTCTGGCCCGCAGCATCATGGCAAACTCGCTGCCGCCCCGTCCCAGATTGCCCCAGAGGCATATCTCTCCCGGGCCGCCCTGGGCCACACCGTCAAAAAAGAGTTCTCTCTCCAACCCGGCCCAGAAACGGATCTTTCCCGGCCTGTCCGCGGTAAACCGCATCACCATACAGTCTGCCGGATGAGAGATAAAATATTCCCGCTCATAATGGGTTTCCCCCGCGGTAAAACAGACTTTGCACAGAGCTTTTTCCAGATCCAGCTCCCGCCGGTAATCCGTCGTCTCCCCTATGCCGTCGAAACCGATCTGTATATCCCCCAGCGTCTGATAGGGGTGCTGGCTGCTCGGACAGCCGGACATAGCCTGCCACATGAGCCGCTCCGCCGCGGCGATCTCTCCCGCGAACAAAAGCCGCCGGATCTCCGGCAGTTCCCTGCGCATATCCGGGTTGTTCCGATCCACCGGCCCACCGTACCAAACGCTCTCCTCATTGACCTGGACATGTTCGTTGACCGCGCCGCCATACACCATGGCCCCCAGACGCCCGTTTCCCAGGGGCAGCGCCTCCTCCCACTCCTTTGCGGGAGCCTCATACCACAATCTGCTCATATTCATTATCCTCTCCAATACAAAAAAATCTTTCTCCCAATGTCTTTCCCTGCAAATATCCCTTTCCGCCAAACATTTGCGAAATCCGGTTACCGGGGCAGCGCCACGGCACATACCGTTTACTTAGGCGCAGGCACGCTTTCATCCCGTTCTCACCTGCTGATGGAATATATAATATGTGCAATGCGTAATTGGGAAACCTACTGTCCCTTGCATATGGCCAGTCTGTAGTAAGTGTACCATTTTTTCCCACCTTTGAAAATGGATTCATAAAAAATTAAGTTTTGTCATAAGGTGTTAGAGGCCCTCTGAAAGGAGGGAGAGACATGCATGGTCAAAAAACGAAAGGTGGAGTCTGAAATGAGGATTGGGATCGTAGGGAGAAAAAAAGACACGGGGAATTACGAGGCTTTTTTGGATCGGCACGAGATTCCCTACCTGACCAGCCTTTCCATCAGCGACCTGTCCGCCTGCGACGGTCTGCTCTTTCCCGGCGGCGGCGATATCACCCCCGCCTTTTTCGGCGAGCGGGACAGGGGATCCCGCTGTGTGGACACGGAACTGGATATCCTGCAGTTACAGGCGCTGGAGTACGGCGTGCAGGGACGCCTCCCCATACTGGGCATATGCAAGGGCATGCAGATCATCAACGTGGGGCTGGGCGGCAGCATCATCCAGGATCTGCCCACCGCGGACTGTCACCGCTATCTGGGCGCGGATCAGTACCATGGGGTGTACAATGTCACAGACAGCTTTCTGCACCGCCTGTACGGGGATACCATGCTGGTGAACAGCGCCCACCATCAGGGACTGGGCAAGCTGGGGAAAGGGCTGCGGGTGATCTCCCGCTGCCCCTTAGACCAGTGCGTGGAAGCCGTCTGCCACGAAACTCTGCCCGTCATCGGCGTCCAGTGGCATCCCGAGCGCCTGGATCCTGCCAGAACTGAGGTCAGAGGGACGGCTCTGCTGACTTACTTTTTGTCTCTCGCTTAAGAGGGCGTGTTTTCAATTCCTGTTTCATTCGCAGCCCGGCAATCTCGAACAGGGACTTCACCGTCTGTTTCAGCGCTTTCTGGGTGTCCTCGTCCAGATCCTTCATGGCGCCCAGCACGCCTGTAAGGCTGCGCTTTAGATTGGCCGTAAAGTCGATCAGATTGTCAGATTCCGACGCCGACAGCACCTGGAACAGCGTGTCCACAAAGATTCGCAGACTTTCTTCGTCCAGCGACAGAATCCACTGATTTAAAGTGTCGTCCATGAACCGCCGGGCCTCATAGATATCCGACACCGTCTCAAAATGTCCGTCCCGCACCAGCCAGGTAAAGGGATTGTGCTGGGCCAGTCCAAAAGTACGGCTCTCCACCACCTGATAGTGAATATCCTTCTCAAACAGCATGCCCACCAGGGAGGAGTGAGGCAAGATTTTACAGGTCTTTTCCTCGATCCTGGCAAAGTCGCATCTCTCCAGCACTTCCGGCCTGAATCCCGGCCCGTCCATGCTGTAGATCTTTATGATCCGCTCCTGCACCGACGGATCGCAGTTCATGGCCGCGTAGACCGCCAGATTCCCCCCTTTGGAATGGCCGCCTATATAGAAATCCCTGGGCATCCGCTCCGTGACCGTGTTCAGGTATTTTATGGCGAACTCCTGGCCCGGCACCGGCGAGAGGAAGGCCATGTTGAAGTCTTCCTTCCAGCCCACAATGGTCTCGTCCGTGCCCCGGTAGGCCACATACATGGCGCCGTCCTCCAGCAGAAAGGTCACGGCGGAAAACTGAGTCTCGAAATCCGCCTGGTTTTCAATGATATTGATATAGCAGTTCAGTTTCATGTTGCGAAAACGCACGCACCGCCGCATGGCCTCAAACAGCGCCCTGTTCTCCTTCTCATAACGCTCGTCCCCGTAAAGTTTCTCGTAGTCGGGATGCTCGTAAATCTGCTGCAGGGATACCGGACGGGCATTCTCCGTCACGGGCGGCACCAGGCCGTCAAATTTCAGATAAGAGAACTGGCACAGCACCAGGCTGTCCACATCGCTCATGGGTTCCTGGGCGAGGCTTACGTCCGCATATTCTTTCAAGTACTCTATGATCGTTCCTTTCATGGTTCCTCCTTGTCCGGCGATTGCAAAACCCGGCTGCTGCATAAATGTCATTGCGCCCCTTGTATACCTGGACGCGAACTTGCTCCGTTTAGTATATATCGTCCTCCCCATAGATCTGGGTACGGATAAAGGCTTTATTTTTCTCAAAATCCACCTGCAATACCGACATTTTCCGAATCGTCGCGTTCTGGTAGCTGCCCTCTATGGGAATGCTGGCCTGCACCAGCTCATAAGTCAGCAGCTTGGGCGCGTCCAGGCTCAGAAGATAGCACTCGGATTTGCTGATATTGGTGGTCAGGTTGGGCAGGATGCCGTCGATCATATCGTCCAGATTGGTCAAGACCGAGGATGGCAGCTGACGGAACACCGCCTCCAGGATCTTGCGCTGGCGCTCCGTGCGGCCAAAATCGCTGCCAATATAGCGGTTGCGGCTGTAGGCCAGGGCCTGGGGGCCGTTTAAGTGCAGCATACCGCTGGCGTCCGCCGGCAGATAATCCGTGTCCATGGGACGGTTCTCCAGCATATTGTATTCATTCAGGTATGCGTTGACCAGCTGCACCTCCTCGTTGGTCAACTCCAGATCCACGCCGCC
The DNA here is from genome assembly GCA_910584375.1 of uncultured Acetatifactor sp. Classification (GTDB taxonomy): domain Bacteria; phylum Bacillota; class Clostridia; order Lachnospirales; family Lachnospiraceae; genus Acetatifactor. The sequence goes on along the minus strand of CAJUAH010000011.1, from coordinate 15,874 downwards.
CACCGCGTCGATCAGATTGGCAAAGGCCTGGAAGTTCACCTGTACATAACGGTTTACCTCAATATCAAAATTCTGTTTGACGGTCTCCAGCAGCAGTTCCGGGCCGCCGAAGGCATAGGCTGCGTTCAGACGGTTGCTCTCATGTCCCGGGATCTCCACATAGATATCCCGCAGCAGGGAAGTGAGATAGATTGTCTGGGTCCGGTTGCTGATGGAGACCAGAATCATGGCGTCGGAGCGCCCGTCTCCCCCATTCTCACGGGAGTCGTTTCCGATCAGCAGGATATTGGTGACGCCCTCCTCCTTCATCGGCTCGTCTGCCAGAATGTCCGTGGGGGCGTACTCCACCTTGTCGTACAGATAGGACACCGACACATACCACAGCGCTGTCAGCGCCAGCAGCAGCACCAGAACCACGGTCAGGAAACGCCGGAGGATCCTGTGCTTTTTCTTCCGGGCGGGCTGTGCGCTGCCGTTTCCCTGCTGCCTGGAGGCCTGGCCCTTTCCGCCACCCTGTTTGCGTCTCCCCCGGCCTTTTCCTCCGTCCTGGGTCTGCACAGCCCGTCCTTTTTCACTGCCCCGTGCCTGCGCGCTCTTCCCTGTTCCTCCGCTCTGAGGCTGTACGGCCCGGCTCTTTACCCTGCTCTGGGGCTGCGCACCCCGACTCTGTTCTCTACCCTCGGGCTGTGCGGCCCGGCTCTTTTCCCTGCTCTGGAGCTGCGCACCCCGTCCCTTTTCTCTGCTCTGAGTCTGCGCGCCCCGACTCTGTTCTCTGCCCGCAGGCTGTACACCCCGGCTCTTTTCCCTGCTCCTGGCTTGGGACACACTCTGCCTGCCTGTAACTATACTCACCGGTTCCTCATCCTCATATTCCCCGTCCTCATACTCTTCGTCTCCATATCCTTCATACTCATATCCATCCCCATATTCCCCTCCCGCATATTCTTCATCCCCATTTTCTTCATACTCATAACCATCCCTGTCAGCATCCCGTCCATATTCCTCCGGCTCAGCATCCTGTCCGGCCTCATATTCCTCATAGACCTCTTTCTCCAGAAATGCCTCCAGCCCTCTGTGTATCTGCTCCATCTCTGTCAGGTTTTCTCTGTCATTCTCTCTGGTCATATCCGCTCCCTGTTTTCCGCATATCCTGTTTTCTCCATAAATAAACTTACATTTTTCACAGTATATGCTCTTCACTTTATCCGCATTTACCCGTCTTGCCACAATAATAACCGGGGCTGATTTCCCGATTATTATATTGCCCTTTTGTTCGTATGACAAGGCACTTTGTGGAGAATTTATCAATTCTTTATTTTTAGGTTGCTTTTGTTCCTGCCTTCTCCATGTCTTACAAGACAAAACGCTGTCATCAGACACCTTTCTTCACATTTTCAGAGACTCAGATAGGATCTCCGTAAACCTGTAGCATCTGCACTATTCTCTTCAGTTGTCCTTCCCCACATTGCGTACTGGACAAGGTGGGTGTTTTGCGTGGAATGTGGAATGCTGTAAATCCAGCATCCTGAGCTTGTTTGGGAGTTCAAAACAAGAGGTTGTATGGGCAAATAGTTCAACACACTCGATTTAAGAAACGCTATTATCAAAATATAAACTATGGACGAGCACAGATTCCTACTATACAAGTCTGTCTTTTCTGGATATAATAAAAGACAATAGAAACGCAACCCGGGAGGACACGGCATGGATGAACTGGAATCAATCTATTTTGATGATTTTGAAAAAATAAGACAGATTATTGAGCAGGCCAGACAGGAAACCGCCTATAAAGTAAACGAAACTATCATCGGCCTTTATTGGAATATCGGCCAGTTTGTTTCAAAGAAAACCTTGCAGGATGGCTGGGGCCGTTCCACAGTAAAGCAATTGTCCGAATATATCTTGTCCAAGGAACCAGGAATCCGCGGATATTCAGCACAGAATATTTGGCGCATGAAGCAATTTTTTGAAACATACCAGGACAAGCCGGAATTCAGTGCATTGCTAAAGGCAAATACATGGTCTAACAATCTCCACATTATGTCAAAAACAAAAACAGATGACGAAAAGAAGTTCTATCTAAAGCTGGCATCCAAAGAAAAATATAAGGCTCGCGAACTGGAACGCCAGATTGACAGCGGTTACTATGAACGGCTTCTGCTCTCCGACGGAAAAGCTCCGTCCGCCATTGACCACACAGAGACCACAGGCATGATCCGGGATCTTTATATGTTGGAATTTTTAAATCTGCCGGAACCATATAAAGAATATGATTTAAAACAGGCCATCTTGAAAAATATGAAGCAATTCCTTTTGGAAGTTGGCCGTGATTTTATTTTCATGGATGAAGAATTTCATTTGCAGGTAGGCAAAAACGACTACTTCGTTGACCTTCTCTTTTACCATCGCGAGTTACAGTGTCTTGTTGCCATTGATTTAAAAATTGATGATTTCAAGCCCGAATATCTTGGGAAAATGGAATTTTACTTAGAAGCCCTGGACCGTGATATTAAAAAGCCCCATGAAAATCCCAGCGTAGGCATCATCCTCCGCAAGAGCAAGGACGAGGATGTTGTTGAATATGCGTTAAGCCGCAATATGAGTTCTACCATGATTTCTGAATACCGCACTAAACTCATCAGCAAAGAAGTTTTACAAAAAAAGCTTGAAGAATTATATGACGCAGCTGATGAAAACCAAAACTCTCAACAGTGTTGAGAGAATTTTAAACAGAAACACCACTTATTTTCTGGAAACAAAAAGATGCTGACCTTTTATACAAAAGATTGTTGAAAACAATTATCAATCAACTATATACAACGGATAAGCACTATAAGGGTTTTGTCAGGGTTCAATACAAATGTATAATTTTTGAACTTGCCAGGAAACGAAACAGAACAGTAAAAATTCAGTTGTAAGTGGAGACCATAATATGAATAAACAAAAAACCGCCTTTCTTTTATTAGTGCCAATCTTACTAATTTTTTCAGCTGGTTGCTCAGATCAAAGAAATCATTTCAATACCGAAATATCAAACAGCCAAAATAACGGAGAAACAGTAGTTGGATCGCCTGATCCTGCAGAAGATGTAATTGAATTTACCGAAGAAGAAAATACTGCGTCACTGAATTACCTTTCACAGGCATACAGTATCAATATAAGTGAAGAAAAGCCGAAAGTCGTATTGGATACAGATATGACGTTTCTGGGGGATGACGCATTCTGCCTCTCTATCTTAGTGCAGGCAGACAACATAGGCTTGATTGATTTAGTGGGAGTAACTGTTACCGGTGGGAATTCCTTTGTATCTGTCGGTACAAATGCTGCTTTGCGCCAGCTTGAACTTTGGGGGCGATCAGATATACCGGTATATATGGGTACTGACGAACCCTTAAACGGATTTCGGAATCTGGAAAATCAGCGCCAGGTAGTGGGTTCCATTGGGAACTGGGGAGCAATGGCAAATCTTGACAGCTATGTAGAACCCGAAAACTTCCATGATCTTGGAAACTATTATGAAAGAAAATGGGGATATTCCCAAACAAGGCCACAGGAAGTTTCCGCTGTGGAATTCCTGTTGGATACAGTGTCCAATAACAAAAATGAAATCACTGTTATTTCCGTAGGTTCTCCAATCAGCATTGCTTTAGCTTGTCAGCAGGACGCCGGTTTTGCTCAAAATGTAAATGAAATTATATATCTTGGCGGTATTCTGGGAGAGGGCGGAACTTACACACCGTATGCGGACTTTAATTGTTTTTATGACGCATCCGCTTACAAAGTATGTCTGAACGCAGGTTTTCCAAAGCAAACCATGATTCCGCATGAAGTAGTAAATGATGTGGAAATTGACAAAGAGGTATACGATTTGCTTGAGGAAAAGGGAACTACTCAGATTTCAAGGTTTTGGGTTGAGAATCAGGGGGGACTGTACCGCAGGAATCCTAATCGAAAAGACAGTCTCGCCGATGCAATTGCTGCAACGGTTTACTTAATACCGTCTGTCGTTGTTCAATATCAAGATTCTTATGTTGATATAAACGATGATACAGCAAGCGCTGAATACGGAAGACTGATATTAAATAGTTCTGACAGCAATAATACTATTTCGTTTATTACCAAGCTGGACACTCCTCAATATTGGGATTTCATTACGGATTTATTGTGCCATGTTTCAGACACACCCAGATGTACCTACGAAGAACTTGTTTCAGAAAGTGTGTCTCTCAATTAGCCATTGATAATCAAGGATTTGGGAAATCACAACAGTAATCTTTATTTTGGGGTCAGTGTAATGATCTCGCCATAGGCTATCGAACGGTACACCCGTGACGTCCTGCATCATCATGGCATGACCGGTCACTGCGACCCGTTCATAGCCTGAATATCTCTCCAGTACTTTCCACGCCCTGTCCCTGACCTGCTGCCGACTCTCCCACAGTTTTTCGCTCCCGGCGGGATGGATGCCGCCGCAGGCGTCGTGCTCCTGACACAGCCGCAGCAGTTCCTGCTCGTCTCTGACCGTGTGGGTTCTGTCGGAATCCCATTCATGCAGGTCGCGCTCCACAGCAATAGGGATATCCCGCGCCCGGGACAGAATCTGCTTTTCCCCGGCCTGGGTAAGCCCCGCAAACGCCTGTCCAAAAGGTATGCCGCTCCAGTCTCCCACACTCTGATAGTCCGGTTCCCCATGTCTCACAAAATAAAACGTCGTCATCATACACCTGCCTCTGTCTGCAAAGACTCAGATAATGTCCCCATAGGCCTGCAGCATCCTCTCGATCCTCTCCAGGTCGCATATCTCTTCGGCTCTGTCATAGGTATAATGTTCAGGGACAGAGTCAAACAACTCTATGCGCTCCATCTCGCTCTCCGGCAGTTGTCCCAGCGCGTCCACCCGGGCGTAATAGACCCGTCCGGTGTTGCTCCCCTGCCCGTTTTCCCATATGTACTCGTAATCCCAGAGGGGCAGTAACCTGGCGTCAGTGATACCCGTCTCCTCGTACAACTCCCTCTTCGCCGCCTCCATAGCCGTCTCCTGCGGCTCCACATGCCCCCCGGGATGCTCAAAACTTTCCCTGCGCTTATGCCAACAATAGATCCATTTTCCCTGATACCTGGAAAATATAACCACAAAATCGATCTTTTCCAGACTCCCCGCCGGATATTCTGTCTTGGGCATAGCCTTATCCTCCTGTCCGCCATTTTGCTGTTCCAGTATGTTACTGTATGTTCCTGCATGACCGCGTCCTGCCCTCCTGCCGCCGCATGCCATGACATTATTGTACCAGACGCTCTCTCCTGTGTCATGTACTATTTTCGCGCATATATTTGTGTATTGCTTATTTTCGTGACTTGCTTATTTGGGCGACTTGTTTATTTTGCGACTTGCTTTTTTGCGACTTACTTATTTTTGCGACATGTTTATTTTTGTGACTTGCTTATTTTTCGACTTACTTATTTTGCGACTTGCCTATTTGGGCAACTTGCTTATTTCTGCGACTTGCTTATTTAGTGACTTGCTTATTTTCATGCAGAGACGCGGAGAACAACCGCAAACCGTTATACAGACATGCCCTGTCTCAGATGCAGTGTGACGGCCAGCCGCTCCCCCTCCAGGGACGCCGACACACTGCCGCCCATGCGCTCAGCCAACTCTTTGACGATAAACAGGCCCAGCCCGGAGGAGCCCCTACGCCGGGCCGAGTCCGCCTTATAGAATCTGTCAAAAATATGCTCCACGTCCGGTCTGCTGGCGGCGGACACGGTATTTTCAAATACCAGGCAATCCTCCCTCTGGCGGATCACAACGTCCCCCGCGCCGTGGAGCAGCGCGTTTTGGATCAGATTGTGAAAAATGCGCCGCAGACATTCTTCGTCCGCCAGGACGCAGCATCCCTCCCAGGCAAAATCCACCTCCGGCGAGACACCCTTTTCCTCAAACCGATGGTACAGCCCCACCAGACAGTCGCTCAACAGCGGCAGCACTTGCAACTCGCGTATATCGGGGGCAAAATCTTCATCGCTGAGCCTGGTATACAAAAACAACTCTTCCAGCATATCCCCCAGTTCCCCCAGCCTGTCGGCGGCCACTTGCAAATAGTGCTCCCGCTGCTTTGCCTCCCCGCACTCCTGGGCCAACTGCACATAGCCCGCCGCCCCGGTGAGGGGCGTGCGGATATCGTGAGCCAGCCCTGTGATATTCTGTTTCAGCTGCCGCTCCCCCCGCTCATAGCGGATCTGTGCCAGACGCTGCTCCTTTTGCAGCCGGTTCAGCGCCCGGCAGAGGGCCAACATATCTTTCTGCCTGCTCTGCACCCACAGCTCCATGTGGCTCCCGCGCGCCATCTCCTCCAGTTGGCCACAGAGGGAACAGATCTCCAGGATCCGAAGAATATATCCCGCCAGTAATACCACAAGTAATATTGTCAACACTACCACTGCAACCGCCATATCCGCCCCCTGCCGCCAGGCTTTCCAGAGATTACCGTTTCTATACCTATATATCTACCTACTATGTCCTGCCACCCTTTATCTGGGTGAACGCCGACCTGGCTTACGGTCTGTCCATATACCCGCCTCTACGTCCCGCCGCCCTTTATCCTCGTGAACGCCGATCCGGCTTACGGTCTGTCCATATACCCGCCTCTACGTCCCGCCGCCCTTTATCCCGGTGAACGTCGATCCGGCTTACGGTCTGCCTATATACCCGCCTATATATCCTGCCGTCGCAGTACGAGTCCCGCCACCGCGGTATAGAGAACAAGAAACACACCGCCCACCGCGTATACATACAGATCCGCAGGGGAAGTATAGCTGCCCGCGCCCTGTTGAATGCTCATATAGACAGTATACTTCATCCAACCCGCCGCATGAAAATTGTTCAGTATCCCGTACAGCGCCATGGGAACCAGGCCGCCTCCCATCAGCACAGCCACCAAAGCTCCCGCCGCCACACTCCGCGTCCATACACAGATCAGAATCATCATTGCGGCAAAGGCTGTGGTGAGCAGCCATACCCAGGACAGATAAAACAGCAGGCTTTTTACTCCGGCATAAGGTACCATATTGCCAAACAGGCGGTTGAGCAGCAGAATAAAGCCCAACTGAAACACCAGATAGACAAGGTTCAGCAGCCCTGCCGTCATCACCTTGCTGCCCACATAATTCCATCTGTTTTTATGAGTAGCCATGATATTCTTTATGAATCCGCTCTGATAATCCATACAGACGAACAGCATGATCCATATGCCGAACACTACACTGTACATCCCGCCATCCATACAGGTTTGCCGGAACATCACCAGAGTGTCCACATTTTCCAGGATAGTCTGCGCCTCCTCCAGGTCTTCCTCCACCAATACGCCGGTACGCATCATTATCTGCTGCCCCTGGGGCGTCCCCATCAGCCATATCATCCCATAGCAGAGTATCGCCATGGCCAGCAGACAGGCCAGGCACACATAGACCGACTTGCTCCTGCGCATTCTGTACAGATCCATACGAAGTAAATTAAGCATGTTCTTTCCCTCCTTCCATACACTCCAGAAAATATTCCTCCAGATCCATGTGGTGAAATCCCGAGGAATACACCGGCACCCGATTCTCCGCCAGTTTCTGGTTGACCAGCACCCCTTCCGCAAGCCCGTATATCCGTATGGTGCGACTGTCATACACCTCCGCCTGTACCTGGGAAAACGACTCCTGGATCAGCGGCAACGCCCGGCGCGCATCCTCCACCTCCACCTGAAAATAATCCTGGCACTTCTCCTCCAGCTCCTGCCGGGTGATCTGCTCTATCAGTTCCCCGTCCTTGATGATGCCGTAATTGGTGGCTATCTTACTCAGTTCACCCAAAATATGGGAGCTGACCAGAACGGTCTTGCCCTCCTCCTGCAATCGCAGGATAAGCTGCCGCAGCTCCTTGATCCCCTCCGGATCCATGCCGTTGATGGGTTCGTCCAGGATCAGCAGATCCGGGTTCCCCAGCAGCGCCAACGCCACGCCCAGCCGCTGTTTCATCCCCATGGAAAAATGCCTGACCTGTTTTTTCCCGGTACCGGCAAGCCCTGCCAGCTCCAGCGCCTCATCCACGCTCTTTTCATCGGTCAGACCCATACATTTTGCCTTCATGACCGCATTCTGCCTGGCCGTCATGTTGGGGTAGAGGCCCGCCGACTCGATCAGCACACCCAGACGCCTGCGCACCACCGGATCGCTGACAGGCTTTCCGTACAGCCACGCCTCCCCCGATGTGGGAGCGACCAGCCCGCTGAGCATTTTCAGCGTCGTAGACTTACCGGCTCCGTTCCTGCCTATAAAACCGTATATCTGCCCCTCTCCCACTTTCAGATTCAGATCCCTTACCGCCGCCTTATCGCCGTAACACTTTGTCAGCCCTACGGTCTCCACGGCAAACGCTTTTCTTTTTTCCGCTTTTTCCTTTTCTGCGTTCACTTTTCTGCTCCTTTCCGGAGACGTCCTGCCGCTCCCGCCACGCGGGGGATCAGACCGTCCTTTCCTGCCGGTTCCCGCTTATCCGTCCGGAACCCTATACCAAAGAGTATAAAACGGAGGGTTTCAAAAAACGTTCAGAAAAGTTTAAGAAAGTTTAAAGCCCATTCCCCACACGGTCTGGATATAGGTGTCCGTCCCGCTTTTTTTCAGCTTGGAGCGGATATTGCTGATATGCACGTTGAGGGTCTTGTCCTCCGCCAGATATTGCTCCCCCCAGGCGTACTCGTAGATCATCTGCTTGGTGAACACCCTCCTGGGGTTGCGGATCAGCAGCTCCAGGATCAGAAATTCGTGCCGGGTCAGCTCCACCGCCTGGCCGCAGGCGGTCATCTCCTGGGTGTCCGGCGTCAGCGTCCAGTCCCGGTAGGTGTATGTCTTTCCCGGGCCAAAATCTCCGCTCCCTCCACGTAAGTCCCCATCCCGTGCCTCCCGGTCTCCGCCACTTGCGCTGGAGGCCGTGCCAAACCCAGCAGTGCCTGCGCCGGAGGCTATGCAGGACGCAGCAGTCCCCTTATCCCCGGAGGCCACGCCGGACGCTGCGCCGCCCTTGTCCCTGCTCCGGCGCAGCCTGATCTGTATTCGCACCAGCAGTTCCGGCAGATCAAAGGGCTTGCACAGATAGTCCTCCGCCCCCGCCGACAGTACCTCCACTTTGCTGTCGGTTCCGCTCTTGGCGGACAGTACGATCACCGGCGTCTTCTCCGAGAACTGCCCCACCAGCTCCTCCCCCGGTATACCGGGCAGCATCAGATCCAGCAGCACCAGGTCGTACTCTTCCAGGGAAAACAGCAGCTTTCCCTCGCTGCCGGAATAAGCCTGGGTACAGGCGTATCCGTGATTCTCCAGATAATCTTTCAGCATCTGGCTGTTGGACGCGTCGTCCTCTACAATCAGTATTTTTTCCATAGTTATGCTCCAATCAGTATGTGTAAATCTACCCTTTAGCTTTTCTTTTCAATAGGCGACACAGGCGCTGCCTGCATTTTGACATATCTGTCCGTGATATTATATTGCATATGGAGCAGAGCGGGGAATACAACGTTTCTGTATCCTCCGCTCTGCATATTATATTGCTCTTCAGCTCATATGGCAAGACGCTTTTTCGATCTCTCCTATTCTGATCTCCACCATCTTTTTTATAAACGCCATCTCCTTTTCCCCGGGATTGTCGATCCTGAAAGTACACCCGCAGACCCTGTCAAACTCCCTGCCAAATACGGTTTTTCTCCTGCCGCCTCCACAGGAACCGCAGTTTCCGCACTTGTCAACACATCTCCAGGCAATCTCCCGGATCTGGTCTGAAACCGGATGCTCCGCCAGATACTTCCCGTCCATATCGTCCGACCAGACCGTCCATCTGTTTTCCGGCTCATCCGGGTCATTGATCGCGATAAAACAAACGCATTCCGTCCGATACGTCACCCAATAATATATTTTGCCCTTCCAGCAGGGACCGTTGTCTTTTACAAATTCCAGACCGTTATCTCTGCAATATTTGACAAGTTCCAGCGCCCTGTCCCGGTCACCGGGAGACAGTTCTCTGATAACGTAGTCTTCGATCTTCTGTTCTTTCGCCACTTTCATTCTCCCCATCTGCCGGAGCTGGCCGGGGGATTCATGCGCCCTCTTTGGACGAATGTTTCAGCCTAATGGGCGCGTACAGATTCATTTGGTGATATCCCAGACCCTCTTTGATCTCATCATCCACATAAATCATATGTCCCATCAGCTCCCGATCCTTATCCATGACAAAATTGGTTCCCTCAAGCCATCTCTCCATCTTTTTTCTCACTCTGTCATTACTTTCACCGTCGCCGTCCACACTGACCGCGACCGCGTACAGGCCGCCGGGAAATTCGACAATATCATAGGGCGAGACGTCTGTTTCTGTCACATCCTCTTTGAGCGCCCATATCCACTGTACTATACCGTCTTTTTCACACAGAAAATCGGCGGCGTCAAAGATAACGGGCTGGAACAGATAATTATGCGCCTCCTGCCAGGGTTCGAAATCTCCTCCAAAAAGCTCCTCAAACGAACCCCGACCGGAGGTTACCGCTCTGAATCCGGGGATCCTGACGATCATAACATCCGGTATCTTGCTGTCCAATTGCTCCGTGACCTCCAACAGACGGTTCACCGTTGACGGATTGCCGTTGTAATCTACGTTCACGATCTGCGCCTTGATCTCCCTGGCCTTTTCATATAGGAGCTTTACGTCCGACTCTCTGCCAAAATCGGCCTGCTCGATCTGCCGGATAAATTCCAGCACGATATTTTTCAGTTCATGCAAAAGAGAAATCTCCCCGTCGATATCGTCCACCTTTTTGCCCAGCACTTCCAGGACGGTCTCGGAGCCGGAAGTACTAAATATGCGCTGAATATCTTTAATGCTGATATTGAGTTTCCGCAGAATCAAAATCTGCTCCAGCCGCTTTACATTCTCCTGGTCATACAGCCTGTAGGCGTAATCCTCTCTGCGAATGCTTTGTATCAGCCCCATGTCCTCATAATACCGGAGCGTGCGGGCTGACAGATCGTACCTGTTTGTCATGTCTCTGATCTTGATTAATCCATCCATGTTATTGTCCTCCATCTTGAAAATAATGCATATCCCCTGCCGGCACACAGAATCGTTGATGGCTATCAGGCCCTTAAGGCGTCCTGTTATCCGTCAGTGCTCTGTACGGAGATACGCTGTTTATTAGGATATGCTCAGTATATACTGTTCCCCAACGACAGAGTCAATAACAAAAAATCAGCTCCCGTTAAATATTTCAAAACGTTTCAGCGCGGACTTTATGCCGCTCTCCAGCTTTTTCGTCACCCGCACCCCCGGCTCATACCAGATATGCAGAACATTCAACTGTCTGCTCTTCCTGTCATATGTCATCTCGATCCGCCCCACCAGCCCATCGCCAAACAGGATCGGCAGCACATAGTAGCCGTACTTGCGCTGGGATTGCGGCGTATAGATTTCCCACTTGTAGTCAAAGCCGAAGATCACTTTAATCAGATTGCGATCCCACATCATACTGTCCAGCGGCGCGATAAACTCACAGCGCTGTTTTTTAAAGGCATTCTCCCGGATGATTTCGGCGATCTCTCCGTCCTCGGCCCGGCAGTACAGCGTGTGGTCGATCCCCTCCACTTTCACCGGCAGAATCAGCCCCTTGTCCAAAAGCCCCGCAAATACCTCACTCCGCTCTTTCGCCTTAAAGGAATTGTACTGCGACGGTATGCCCAGCCACGCGTCGGAGGCCCGGTTCCACAGCAGCCCCACCGCGCCGATCCGGCGCAGCACGCGCCATTCCAGATACGCCGCATCCTCGGGCCAGGGCTCCGGCGCGTCCACGATCTCTTTCGGGATACAGTTGCGGATCAAGTCGTAATATTTCATGTTCCCCCGCTTGTGATGGACCGCCAGCTCCCCGCAAAAATACATATGCTCCAGCGCCGCCCGGGAGAGCTTGGTCTCGCTCCAGTACCAGTCCACTTTGTCGGGGATATCCAGGTCCGCGGAACACAGAGGCCCTCGCTCGGCAATCTCAGCAACGATCCGGTCGTGAACCAGACGGATCTCCTGATGGCTTTTCTCCCAGCTACGGTGATTTTCCCGCTCCCGCCCAAAATACTTCCAGTCCTCCACCGGCAAGATCGCAAGATTTTTATCAAAATAGTCCACCAGCTTTCGGTCTTCATATAGCAGCTCATAGAGCATGGTTTTGGTAAATCCCGCTACCCTGGCCTGCAAGGTGATCTCCGGGCTTTTCCCGCACACGTCGATGGGATCAAACTGCACGCACCCTGCCTGGCGCACAAAAGCCAATACCCCGTCCTTTCCCCGGAATCTGTGTTCTCCCAAAAGCCCTTGCTTATACAGGATAAACCGCCGGGCCTCCGCCTTGGTCATATGTATCTCACACATCGCGCTCTCCTTATATTTTCCCGATATTTTCCCGCCGCCAATCCGCCGTATAGCACGCCCACCGGAACGTCTGACCTGTGCCGCGCGTATCAGCTATCCCACGGCTGTGCCGCACGGCACAGGGAATGCCTCGGTCATGGCATAGCCGCTGGCGCAGGACGCAGTTCTCCCACGCCCCTGCCGCGCGGTTCAGGGAATATCTCATTTTCTAACACGAAGACTCTTCTTTCAATAAAACATAGTAGTCCCCGTAAACCTTATTGTCATCGCCGCCGATAAGCTTTTCCTCCGAGAGCCTAAAGCCCATCTGCTCCGCCGCCTCTCTCCGCCCAGCGGCGGCGGGCGGAATCTTTGTGGCGATCATCTGACAGCCAAAAAGTTCATATGCGGGAGACACGATCAGGGAAAGAATCTCCCCTATCTTTTCCGTCTCCTCGTAATCGCTCCTCAGATCCAACCGCAGCAGGCCGCACTCGTTAAAATAGTCCCGGGGCTTTTCTCCCTCCGGCGCTCTGCGGTTGAAAAGCTCGATGGTGCCTATGGCCTGCCCCACATGCCTGTCCACAATGGCCCAGCGCACAAAACCTCTGTCCTTATAGGCCCATAACCAAAATTCAACAGCGCTCTGCATGCGCTCCAGCGTCGTGTAGTGAAAATCGTCTCCGTTACAGTTGTCTCCGTTGAAAAAAGGCACTGCTTTTTCATCGGCATACACCCGCAGCAGATCGGGGGCGTCCTCGGCCTCCACCAACCGCAGCCTGTAGTTTTCATTTTCCAGAATGGGACATTTGTCGTATGGACTTACCATGTTGATACCTCCTGATTTTTATTCCGCAAACCGCCCTGCCAGCCCTTTTTTCCGGCACTGCCGTTTACGGTTATTTAATTAAATCTGCCCGGATCATTCGCATGTTCCTCAAACAGTTTTCTACAGTATAGCACAGTATATACGACAACAGCATGTCATACTTTTCCGTACAGGGAAACTATTTTTTCGGCGGATGTAAGCAGTCTCTCACGCACCGCTTCCGGGGCGGTCACCTCCACCGCATCCCCCAGGGACAGCAGCGTTCCCAGCCAGAACTGCTCGTTTTCCACCACCGTGGCTTTCATCAGCGCGCTGCCGTCGGGAAATTCCTGGGTGACATACCCCTTGAGATACTCCCTGACCCTCGCCTTTGCCGACTCCTTACATCTAATAACGATCTCCGTATACTGGCGCGAATCACTGCCGTCTGTCTCCCGCAGAATATCAGCGGCAGGCTTATGCTCCCGCTCAAAGGGCTGATCCGTAACCCGCAGCCCGCTCATCCGCACCAGCTTATAAGTCCGGTAATCCTGTTTGAACCGGGAATAAGCCAGCAGATACCAGGCGTACCACCTGTACAGAACAGCCACTGGCTCCACGGTGTGAGTGCGGGTCTCCAGATTGTTGTTGGTATAGGTAAATTCCACGGTACGTTTTTCCAACGCGGCAGTCTGCAAAGTCCGCAGCAGCTCCCTGTCTACCTCTCGCAGCGTGGAAAGATCCAGGATCATACCGTTTTCACCGGGATCGGACGCATAAGAAACCTTTTCCAATATATTTTTTACTTTTTGGTCCTCGGTGGCCGACGCCAGCCCCTGCAAAGCCGTCAGTATATAGGAATAATCGTCGGAGGTGGCAAACCCTCTGTCCATGACAAAGCGCTCCGAAATCTCATATCCTCCTGCCGCCCCGTTGACGGCGACAATGGGGATCCCCGCCAGGCACAGCGAATCCATGTCCCGCTGCACAGTACGCAGCGACACCTCAAAATGCCTGGCCAGTTCCGCCGCCGAGGTTCTGCCGTGATTCAGCAGATATACAGTTATCGCATAGAGACGTTCGATTTTCATATAGGTAAAGCTCCACTCTTGTCTGATCTCTGATAAACGAAAGAAATGCCCCTTGATCCCGTGCGCTTTATCGCACACTCTATTCAATAGAGTTAAATGCAACGCATTTTATTCATTGTACCACAAACCCTCGAGGGTGAAAACAGCAAGATTCTCAGGCGGTCAGAAAACACCGACCCGGTCAGTATAATGAAGAGATATTTACGGTTCCACCGCACTGTTTACAGAAGAAAAAAACTCCTCCGTCCCCCTGTAATACACCGTCAAATCCTCCTCTGCGATAAATTCGCCTTTCATTATATCCCCACATACGGTTGCCTTGACAATATCCGATCCCTCATATACCGTATATTCCATGGTTTTTTCATAAGTATCTTTCGCCCCCAGCAAAGTGTGCGTCTTCTCCTGATACAGATACAGTATATATTTGGGGGACAAAGATTCGGCGACGGCCGCGCATTCAACCCAGTTCTCCTCGTCCAACAGACGCGCGACATCCTCCTGCGTCTGTCGCTCCAAGGTAGCATAACCTGTGCCGTCCGCGCTCTGTATTACAATCAGGCACAGCTTTTCTGGCTCATCTCCACATCCCGCCAATAAACACATCACAATCAATATAATAAAAGGGAAAGCTTTTCTCATCATTTCTTCTTTTTCCTCCGATACTCCTCATTCACAGTCAGCACCCGGTAAGCGCGCCGGACTCCCCACGCGTAAACTGCGAAATATCCGCCGATCCCCCAAACCGCGTCCCCTGCCGCATACCATATATGTCTCAAGTCTTCCGGGAAAATATAGTACAGCTCAGGCCAAAACAGTAATCCCGCCAGCAGCACAAAAGCGCCTCCTAACAGCATCCCTTTGTATCTTTTCTTATTTTCAGCGAACTCGACCCGCAGTTGTTTCAATACCTTTTCATCAAAGTTCAGCAGCTCTGTCCATATCTTTTTATAGGGATTATCCGATACCACAATACTGATCCCCAGAATGACGGCGGCAATGCCAACAAGCGTACTCGCCGCATAGGCGGCTTTACTGTATATGCCCATATATGAAAATACGGAAGAGATACCCGCTAAAAGAAAACATATCCCCGCTTTTGCATATTTAGACTTTTGGTATGCCAGAAAATTTTGGGCCAGCTCAGCGCTCACATACCATCCGTTTTGTGCCATAGCCTCCGTGAATTGCCCCTCCCCGTTTCCCGCCATAGCCTCCGTGGATTGTTTCTCCCCGTTTCCCGCCATAGCCTCCGTAGATTGCCCCTGCGCGTTTCCCGCCAGATAGTCAAGACTTACACGGTATATCTGGCTCAGCCGTATCATTTTCTCCATCTCCGGATAGCCGTTGTCATTTTCCCATCTGCTGACTGCCTGCCTTGACACTCCCAACTGCTCCGCCAGTTCCTCCTGGGATAAGCCGGCCTCTTTTCTGCCTTTCTGTAACTTTTCTCCCAATGTCATAGACCGTCACACTCCTTTCTCCCCCAATATACCATAGGCGTTTGCGAAACGCCAGAACCCGCATAAATACGGGATTCTCTTTGTTACA
>CAJUAH010000010.1 GCA_910584375.1 uncultured Acetatifactor sp. | reverse complement strand
ACCTACAACGGCCTGGGCCACAGGGTAGGCAAGACAACAGGCACCCTGCCAACCCTCAGTACCCAGCCAACAACCAACACCCGGCAAACACCAGACCAGAACCAGAATCCCCTACAGGGAATACCCCTCCCCGATCCCTTAAGCCTTCTGGAGAGCCAGGACATCCATCCGGAGAAAAAAATCCAATACACCATAGACCTGACCCGAGGTTACCACAACCTCCTGCAAAAAGAAGAGGACGGAAACACCCAGAGCTACCTGTGGGACGGAAACGTAACCGGCCTGCGGGAAGATGGTCAACAAAGCTACTACCTCCAGGACGAACTGGGCAGCCCCATCCGCCTGGCAAACCAAAACGGAGAACTGCAAGACAGCTACGGCTACGACGAATTCGGCCAGGATCTGTACGGCAACCAGGGAACCATGCAGCCCTTCGGCTACACAGGCTACCAGCCCGACAGGATAGCAGAGACATACTATGCCCAAGCCAGGGAGTATAGGCCGGAGTTGGGAAGATTCGCAGGAAAAGACGTATTAAGATATTCCCGGAAAAGCGACAGTGCCTCGCTGAACTTATATGTATACTGCAAGCAAAATCCATTGTACCATATCGACCGCAATGGCTATGAAGTAATTGTTGTGTCGGGAGGGACAGCGGATTCAGACACATTTCATTACCAGTTTATCGAAACCGCGATTAAGAATATCAATGACCTAAAGGAGGAGGGAGTTCCAGCGGAAAACATTACATGGATGGTCGTCGAAGCGGGCTACAAGCCAAAAGACTTGGTTAATTTTGCGGCTACGGCTGATAAACTGGGGATAAACTATGTTGGGATATCCAACAAAGAACAAATGATAGATTATATAAACAATAAGGACAGCGAGACAGCAAGAGCGGAAGATCAGATTACGTATATGTCGTTTTTTTCGCATGGACAATGCCCAATATATTCTGGTTCAACGGAAAATCAGTTGTCTTTTGCGTATGGTATTAAAAATTTAGACGAAGAAGGAATAACAGAAACAGATATAAATTTTACACAGAGCGATATAGAAAAGCTAAACTCGGAATCATTTAATAATACCCTTACGCTCTTTTTTTCCTGCAATGCGGGGACAAAGGATCGCAACGGAATGAGCTTTGCACAGGAATGGACAAATAAGACAGGTGGAAAGTCATATGGAATTGAAAATGGAAGAACTCTTTATTCAATGATCAACGTTGCAGCTGTTTGGGGATATCATTATAAACAGTTTTGGATTGGAAAATCGAAGGACTGGGCACCAATGCAGTATGAAATGATAGCTTGGAACACAAAAATATGGCAGAAAAAACAAAAGTTAAAAAAGGACAGGGCACAAAGAGGATATTCAGAATATGGTTGCATAAATTATCCTTGTTTAGTATCTTTTTTTGGTGATTTAGATGTAATAAACCCATTTGGTGACTTTGGTTTGTTTGACAGAGGTTGGAAATGGTTTTATCCACAGAAACGCAATGAGGAGAAATAATATTGAAAAGCAGGAAAAGAAAGCATTTATTGACTGTAACATTTACTTTAATTGGATTAGCGGTAAGTTGTGGGGCAATGTATATATATTTGTTAAGATACTTCTTTTATAATAAATATAATATCCATGCGCAACGCGCAGCACTGGATAGATTAAATGCAGTATATCATCAGGAATTTGAATTGCTGTCCATAGAATTTGAAACAACGGAAGTTAGGATAGGGGGGGCAAGTTATGTCCATATGTGGACATATACATTTGAGGATAGCAATGGGAGACAATTTTATGTATATGTACGTTTATGTGGGTTAAGTGAAAGAGGGAGTGGAAATTTTCATGCACCTGACTATTCAAGCTATGTTAATGATACCTATGGACAGCTCTGTCTTGAAGAGAGGTTAGGAGACAAATATGATCTGTATAAATACAGACAGGATAAGGTAAGCAGATTTCCGGATGGAGAAGATTATATATTTATTTGTACAAAAGACAATACAAAGGAAATAGCAGAAATATTAACTGAAATATATTTCGCGGAAACAGAGTTTAGTGATAATGGTTGTCTGTATTGTCGAGTAAATGATGAACACGGGGAAAAGTTGTTTTCGTATTTCTGGTCTTCTGTAACAAGAAATCTTCAGAAACAGAACAAGGAAATTACAAAGGAAACTGTATACGTATACATTTTGCAGGAAATACAGAATTAGAGTATTTTATCTACATCTACAACGGCTTTGGACATAGAGCAGGCAAGATAACCGACACCCTATAAACCGTCGGCCAGAACCAGGATTGCTTACAGGATAACCATTACAGATCCCTTAAGTATTTTGGAGAGCCAGAACATCCACCCGGATAAGAAGATACAATACACCATAGACCTGACCCGAGGCTACCACAACCTCCTGCAAAAAGAAGAGGTCGAAAAGACCCAGAGCTACCTGTGGGGCGGGAATGTGGTGGGTCTGCGGGAAGACAGCCAGGAAAGCTACTACCTTCTGGGAAAACGCTTTATTCAGTGTTTAATATTGCTGTTCCGTGGGTAATTCATATAAGAACAATTAACATATCGCCGCAATTGCTTTATGCGCGTATTAGACCTCGATTATTTGTGATGAAATTTATACTCAAAAAGGGTAGAGAACAAAGAGGATATTCGGAATATGGTTGCTTAAATTATCCCTGCCTGGTATCCTTGGCTGGTGATTTAGACGTGGCTAATCCATTTGGTGATTTCGGCTTGTTTGACAGAGGTTGGAAATGGTTTTATCCCCAATCCTGTGATGGAGGAGAGTAGTTTTGAAAGATAAAAAGAGAGTGCATTTGTTGATTGCTGCTGTGGCTTTAATTATATTTTTAGTAGGGTGTGGAATAACGCAACTTTATGCAATGAGATATTACTATTGCAACAAGTGCAATGTTCTTGCGCGCCGGGCGGCCTTAAGTCGATTAAATGAGATATATTGCCAAGAATTTGAATTATTATCTACAGAATTTGAAACGACGGAAACTGGTACAGGGCAGGGACATTATGTTCATATGTGGACATATAGACTTCAAGACAGTCAAGGAAAACAGTTTTATACGTATGTACGCCTATATGGAGAGCGTGAAAAGGGAGATGGAGTTTTTTATGCAACTGATTATTTAAGTTATGTTGATGATACCTATGGACAGTTATGCATTGAAGAGATACTGGGCAATAAATACGATCTGCACAAATACAGGCAGGAAAAAGTTAATTGTTTCCCCGACAGAAAAGATTATATATTTGTTTATACAAAAGATAATGCAGACGAAATAGCACGGATATTAACGGAGATATATTTTAAAGAAACAGAATTTAGCACTGGTTGCTGTCTGAGGTGTCGAGTAAATAATGAAGACGGTGAAGAATTATTTTCGTATTTCTGGTCTTCTGTAACAAGAAATCTTCAGAAACAGAACAAGGAAATTACAAAGGAAACGGTATACGCATACATTTTGCAGGAAATACAGAATTAGGGTATTTTGTTTACACTTACAGTAGATGGGCATAATCATGTGAGCGTTCGGCCAACAAACATCTCAGAATTGCCTATTTGGATTGTTTCGAGACCGACGGCTAATGAAAATCCATATTATCTAACTACCATATTAGCCAGTATTTCGATATAAGTTCGTGGAGGTAAATGCGATGTCTTTTCGGATTGATACATTATTTAAATTAAAAAAATATGATATATATCATAATGAGGAAATTGATGATAGAGAAATTAAAAAAATAGCAGAGGTCATCTCCGCTGATAAAAGTATCAATTTAAGCGAGTATTTTGATTTTTTGAAGTGCTCATCTAAATTTTGCTGGCTAAACTTTTTAAAGATTTTGGAAAAGTTGCCTGAGGAAGATAGAATTAGGGGTCTTCCAACTTTATTTGAATTATTACAAGATGATAATTGGCCTACATACAAAAAAACTATGGAGATATTCGGAACTATTGATAAACAAGTGCTCATAACATATTTAAATAAATATTTAGAACAGGCGTATGCAGAAGATGATGAGATGTGGATAGCAAATATAAAGGAATTAGAGAAAAAACTTATGCAGTGGGAAGATTAATGGAGGAGAAACTGTGGACATTAAATTATACCGCGGCAAGATAATAAGAAAGCATATGGGAGATGGCCTTTCTGATTTAGTCTTTGTGTATGAAAAATATGAGGGCGATACATGGATCTTTGCCAGAAAGCTGGGCAAACTCACACGGTATGTTCACATTTATGTATAGCGTTTTGATCCATGGCAGATCACTTTCCACCTTGGGACAGATGCCCCGGGAGTAATGCAGGTCTATGCCCACCAGCTATTGAAAGGGGATTGGGATAAAGGAGAACTGCTCGGATACCGGGCATACCAGGATGAAGCCCCCCAGCCCTGACCGGAGGTTGCCGCAACTTCCTGGAGTTTATCTGTTCTACCTGTAGTTGAATCCCGCCTTAAATTTCTGCTATCCTGTTATTGAGGTCAGATACAAAAACATGCTACATTTATTGTGAATCAACAAGGACGCAAACGGACGGTCACAGACCTCAAAATTAAGGAGAGAAAACAGATGCTGGACAGTGCAAAAACAGGTAACTTTATAGCGGTAAAGAGGAGGGCGCTGGGCCTGACCCAGCAGCAGTTGGCGGACAGGCTGCACGTCAGTTTTCAGGCCGTGTCCAAGTGGGAGAACGGCAGCGCCTATCCCAATGTGGAGATATTGTACGACCTGGGCATCCTGCTGGGTGTCACGGTAGACGAGATTCTCGCGGGCAATGAGAAGGTGCAGGAAGGGCTGTCCTACAGCAGGGCGGGCATCGATATCTCCTATACGGACGCGATCAAGGAGGAGATGTCAGCGTATCTGGGCCGTAGTGACAGGCGGGTGCTGAACGGCCTCGGGCCTTTCGCGTCCCTGTATGATATCCGGTTCCCGGAGATAAAAGACCCGGTGCTGGTGCTGAAATCGGAGGAGCCGGGATCCAAGCAGAAACTGGCCATGGAATACGGATATACGGAGTCCATCTGCCACGACATGATCAATCATCTGGTCAACGACATAGCAGTGATGGGAGCCAGGCCGCTGGCGGTGCTGGATACCATCGTCTGCGGCAACGCGGAGAAGGACACGATAAAGTCTCTGGTAAAGGGGATCTCCCAGGCCTGCGCGGAAAACGAGTGCTCCCTGGTAGGCGGAGAGACCTCCATACAGCCGTCAGTCATTGAGCCGGGGGTATATGTCCTCACCTCCAGTATCGCCGGCATCGTTGACAGAGGGAAAGTGGTGGACGGCTCGGCGATCCGGGAGGGGGACGCGGTGCTGGCCATCGCCTCCAACGGTTTACATACCAATGGGTATTCCCTTGTCAGGCTGCTCATGGATAAAATGCCGCAGATCAAACTGGACAAAGTGGAGGGCGTCACTTTCATAGAACAGATCATGAAACCCCATACCCCCTACTACAGAGCTGTGAGAGAGCTGTTTGGCAGGGATTGCCTTCACGGGATGGCGCATATCACCGGCGGGGGTATCGCCGGGAATCTGCGGCGGATCATCCCGGAGGGACTGTGCGCCCGGATCGACACAGGGCTTATCCGCATCCTGCCCATTTTCCGCTATATCAAGGCCCAGGGAAAAATCAGCGATCAGGAGATGCTGCGGACATTCAATATGGGCGTAGGGTTCGTCACAGTGGTTCCGCAGGCGCAAAAGGCGGAAGTCATAAAGCTTATCTCAAAACATTACGACTGTTATGAAATAGGACATATGGAGAAAGGCGATAAAAAGGTGGAACTCACCGGGCATCTGAACTGGCTGTAAAAAATAGTTGCCAGACGGCTTTCTTCTGTGGTAGCATAGGGACAGGAAATAAGAATCAATGCGGCGGCGTGGGCGCGGCCCCTGTCACTGCGGAAAGAGGGAAGCATGAAAAAGAGAATATTGGCGGTTATGCTGTGCGGCGTGTTGGCTGCGGCTGCCCTGACCGGTTGTGGCAATGCCGGAGAGGACGGCCCTACTGCCACACTGGGACAGACCCAGGAAACAACGCCGGAGCAGAGCGGTTCTGACGAGGGCGGAGAGAGCAGCGCTGCTGGCGGGACGGAGAGCACCCCGGAGGAGACCGGAGGGGAAGAGACGCAGGAGGTAGAGATTACTATGAAAGAGGTATCCCCTATGGACATGGTAAAAGAGATGAAGATCGGATGGAACCTGGGGAACACGCTGGATTCTACCAGCACCAGCATCGGCGCGGTTGTGGAGATGGCCTGGGGGAATCCCAAGACCACGCAGGAGATGATTGATGCGGTCGTCGATCAGGGATTCAACGTGATCCGTATTCCGGTGTCCTGGGGGGGCCAGATGGGCAGCGCGCCGGCTTACAATGTTCTGCCCGCCTGGATGGACCGGGTGCAGGAGGTGGTGGATTATGCTTATAGCAGGGGCGTATATGTGATTGTCAATATCCATCATGAGGACTGGCATTTTCCCTCTGAGGAGAATAAGGACGCGGCGGCGGAGCATCTCGCGGCTCTGTGGACCGCGATTGCTACCCGTTTCAGGGATTATGACGAGCACCTGATCTTTGAAGGGATGAATGAGCCCAGAAAGATAGGGACCAGTGTGGAATGGAACGGCGGTGACAAAGAGGGCCGGGATGTGGTCAATTACTTAGACCAGGTCTTTGTGGACGCGGTGCGGGCCACCGGCGGTAACAACACGATCCGCAACCTGATGGTGCCGGGCTATGCGGCGTCCTCCAGTGACACGGCGCTTAAGGCCATCGTATTGCCTGAGGACGATCATCTGATCGTTTCAGTACATGCGTATACGCCTTATGATTTTGCGTTAAATACAGCGGGACGTTCCACCTGGGATAATGACACCCGGGATATCGACCATCTAATGGAAATACTGGATGAACTGTTCCTGAGCAAAGGCGTGCCGGTGATTATCGGTGAATTTGGAGCCATGAACAAAGACAATGAACAGGAGCGCGTGCAGTGGGCGGAATACTATGTGGGTAAGGCCCGGGAGTACGGCATTCCCTGTATCTGGTGGGACAACGGCGCGTTTGACGGGGACGGGGAGAATTTTGGCCTGCTTAACCGCAGAGAGTTGACTTTCCCTTACCCGGATCTGCTGAAAGCGCTGATCGAGAGCGCCGGAGTATAGAGGGCTCTTATCCGGCCCGGCGGGAGAGACTTGCCAACAGCTGATAGCCCGTTATGGCGGCCAGAGGGGCGAAGAGCAGCTCCCAGCCTGTGGGCAGCCCGGAGAGCAGCCATCCCAGGAGATTGGACCAGGCCTGACCGGGATACAGCTCCCCCAGAGAACCCAGCACAAAGCCGAGAATCAGCAGATAAGTGGGCTGGGGGTGCCGTTCCATGGCATTGCCCAGCGCGCGGGTGCCCAGCAGGGTGCAGAGAACGGCTCCCAGCCCCAGAGGAACCAGGGACGCAAACTGAAAGCTGCTGACCGCCTCCATCACCGGCTCGTACAGTCCCAGCATCAACAGCATCTGAGAGACGCTGATGCCGGGCAGGATCAGAGCGGCAGCCAGGATGCATCCCCCCACAAGCTGCCACAGAAAGTGGGGAAGGGAGGGCATATCCGGGGAGGAGGTATCGCCCGCAAGTCCTGTTGCGAACAGTTCTTTTGGCAGCAAAGCCAGACCACAGACGATCAACAGACCTGCCAGGAGCCAGACCAGCGCCTGCCAGGTCATTTTTTTTACTCCGGCCCGCCTGTAGATCAACGGGATCCCTCCGGCCACCGCCCCCAGAAAGAAATAGCTGACCACCACGGGATAGCGCTCCAGCAGGGCGAGAACGCCCTTTGCCAGCGCAGCCATGCCCGCCAGAGCTCCGGCGCAGAACAGGGCCAGAAAACACAGGCTTTTCCGAAAGTGCGAAAAGATTCCCCCCACCGCGTCGATCAGATCTTCATAGATTCCCAGGATCATGGCCATGGTGCCGCCGCTGGCTCCGGGCACGGTCATAGTGCCTCCCACCGCCGCCGCCTTGAAAAAGATCCGCAACCAGCTCTGCTTTCTGTCCATGTAAAAACCTCCCATCCGCCTTAGCTGTTTCAATATATCCGGCGGATGGGAGGAACATTCCTTTTTTCTGTATAATGTTTTATATCCGGCAGGGCATGTTCGGCGGCCGCAGCGTCGTCGTCATCCCTTGGCGAGCCGCACGATCTCTTCCATATTCGCGATCAGCTCTGCGGAGTATTTCTGCGCCTCATCACAGATATGCTCCGCCGTGGCATACTGTCCGCTCTGGAGAGCCTGGATCACTTCTGCCCCAAACTGGTGGAATCGGCGGTGCTTATCACCCAGGGCGTTCCATATGGGCAGCACCTGAGGAATCTGCGGGGTCAGGGAATAGTAGAAATGGCCGAATCCGCACTTGGTGGAGTTGAGCTGCAACGGCAATACCGTGCGCTGCCGCACCATCTTTTGCAGATTGCCCAGCCAGGCGTGGTGGGCGGTGATGGCCCCCTCCACATATTTCGCGAACTCTTTGTTCTCCAGATGGTAGAAAGCGTCCTCCGTCATGGCGCCCATCTGTTTCACCGTATCGTCCAGTGTCTTTTCGATGTCCACCACCGGCTCCACGGCTTTGATCAGATCCCTGCTGACAGTACTCATAAATTCCGTGCTGTCCCGCAGCTGGTTTTCCATCTCTGTCATGGAACTGCTGATCTCCTGGCTGACGGCGGCTATGGAGCTGATGGTCTCGTTGACTTTGGACACATGCTCCTGATTCTCGCTGTTCAGCGCCCATACATTGCCGATCTTCTCCGTCATGTTGTCCAGTATGTTTATGGTCTCCTGGGTGCTGTTTCCGCTCTTTTGGGAGGCGTCCTTGATATTGTCCACAAACTCGCTCATGTTCTGTGTCAGCTTCTGGGTCTGCTCCGCCAGATCGCGGATTTCCCCGGCCACGACGGCGAATCCCCGGCCGGCCTCTCCGGCTCTGGCCGCCTCGATGGAAGCGTTCAGCGCCAGCAGACTGGTCTGCAGAGAGATCGTCTCGATCCCTTCTATGACGTCATTCAGACGGCTTATGTATCCCTGCAGGGAGTCCATGTCGCTGCGCATACTGCGGGACATTTCCACCGTCTGCTCCGACAGTTCGCGAATGTTGGTCAATTCCTCCTGCGCTGTCTCGATCTTGCGGTACACATTGTCCGCCGCGGAGGAGACCTCCACGATATTGTTGGTCATTTCCTCATGCACATTGACGGAACGCCCGCTCGCCTGATCGCCGGAGCCGAACAGGGATTCGGTGGCTTTGGCAATCCTGCGGGAAATATCCACGATCTTGTCGTTCTGGTACTGCATCGTCAGATCCAGGGAGCTGATCTGCATGACGGCCTTGATATTCTTGTCGAAAGCGTCTGCGAACTGTCCCCGGCCCCGCTGCAGCCGCTGATAGATTTCGTTCAGCTGTGGTTCGCGGGAATAATCAGCCTGTTTTAACTCGGAAACAGCTTTCATAAGAATTGCTTTGTTACCTCGAAGTCCCATGTTGTATTCTCCTTTTCTTCGGCATATGATCCGGCCTGCCATCCGTTTGTTCTGTAATTTTTATGATATAGGATTTTTCAGGATTTTGCAACAATTATATTATATTTTCAAGCATGTACACATAGGTTGTACCAGTACAGGGTGCGGGAGGTAGATAGCATGTTTGAGACAATGAGCGTACAGGAGACCTGTAGGGAATTGAAGAGCGATATGGAGAGGGGGCTAAACGGTCAGGAGGCCGTAAGGCGTTACGGTATATACGGCAGGAACGCTCTGCGGGAAAAGCGGAAAAAAACGGTGATAGAGTCTTTTTTTTCACAGCTGAATGATCCGCTGATCTATGTGCTGCTGGCGGCTGCCGCCATCTCCGTCTTTTTACGGGAGACCAGCGACGCGGTCATCATCGGGGTGGTGGTGATCCTCAACGCGGCTGTGGGCGTGATACAGGAGGGCAAGGCCCAGAGGGCGTTGGATTCCCTGAAAAAGCTGGTCAGCCCCAGGGCCTTTGTGATCAGGGACGGCGTCATGCAGGAGGTGGAGGCATCCGCTTTGGTGGTGGGAGACCTGGTGGATCTGGAGGCCGGGTGTCAGGTTCCGGCGGATATACGCCTGACGGAGAGCGTCAAGCTCCAGGCGGAGGAGTCGGCTCTGACGGGGGAATCCCTGCCGGCGTCCAAATCCGCCCTGTTTACAGGCCAGGAGGGAATGCCCCTGGGAGACCGGCAGAATATGGTCTATATGTCCACGGTAATCACGGGCGGCCGGGGGAGGGGGCTGGTGACGGCCACGGGCATGGATACGGAGATCGGCAAGATCGCCTCCATGATAAACGAGGGCAGGGAGGAGCAGACCCCGCTGCAAAAGAGACTTGGGGATCTGGGCAGAGTACTCAGCGTTCTGTCCCTGCTGCTGTGCGCCGCCCTCTTTGGCATCGCCCTCCTTCAACACCGGGATATCTTTGAGATGCTGCTCACCGCCATATCCCTGGCGGTGGCCGCAGTGCCTGAGGGGCTGCCCGCTGTGGTCACCATCTGCCTGGCCCTGAGCGTGACCCGGATGGTTAAGGTGCATACCATTGTCAGAAAGCTGCCCGCGGTGGAGACATTGGGAGCCGTGAGCGTGGTCTGTTCGGATAAGACGGGAACACTGACCCAGAACCGTATGACGGTGGAACAGTGTTTCGCGGGGCAGAGAATGCTGCCGCTGCAGGAGTTGGGCGGGCAGGAGTTCGCGGCTCTGCTGGAGGGAATGACGCTGTGCAACGACGCGGTGCTGGAGGAACGTATAGGAGATCCCACGGAGCTGGCGCTGCTGCAGCTTGCCCACAGTCTGGGAGTAGACCGTGAGGAGCTGGAAAAAAGTATGCCCCGCCGACGGGAACTGCCCTTTGACTCGGAGCGGAAGATGATGTCCACCTTTCATTACCGGGGCAGTACCGGCATCACCTATGTCAAGGGCGCGCCGGACGTAATATTGGGTCGATGTACCCATGTCATGGTGCGGGGGCAGTGCCTGCCTCTGCAGCCGGGGCATATACGGCAGATCCGCAGGTCCATGGAACATATGACCGAGGAGGCGCTGCGCACGCTGGCCGTGGCCATGCGCCTGGGCGGGCAGGCGCCCCAGGAGCAGGGTCTGACTTTTCTGGGCATGGTAGGTATGCGTGACCCGGCCAGGCCGGAGGCGGCGGGCGCGGTACAGACGTTTCGGCAGGCCGGGGTGGAGACCGTGATGATCACAGGAGATCATGTGGATACCGCTTACGCCATCGGCAGGCAGCTGGGCATCGT
This sequence comes from uncultured Acetatifactor sp., assembly GCA_910584375.1. Lineage (GTDB taxonomy): Bacteria > Bacillota > Clostridia > Lachnospirales > Lachnospiraceae > Acetatifactor. Next base: position 119,086 of record CAJUAH010000010.1, on the reverse strand, counting down.
ACAGAGCAGGGAGCAGTGTATGACGGGACAGGAGCTGAGCAGGATCCGGGAGGAGGAGCTGGGGCAGCGTCTGGCCGGGGTGCGGGTGTTCGCCAGGGTGGCGCCGGAGCAGAAAGTGCAGATCGTCACGGGATTCCAGCAGGCTGGACATATCGTGGCCATGACCGGGGACGGGGTCAACGACGCCCCTTCCCTGAAAAAAGCGGATATCGGTATAGCCATGGGGGCCTCAGGAACGGACGTAGCCAAACAGGCGGCGGATATGATCCTGACGGACGACAATTTTGCCACCATCAAGAAAGCCATCGAGGAAGGGCGGGGCGTCTATGAGAACATACGCAAGTCCGTGATCTTTTTGCTGTCCTCCAACCTGGGGGAGATCGCCACCATGTTTTTGGCCGTGATCTGCTCCCTGGCCTCCCCGCTGCGCTCCAGCCATATCCTGTGGATCAACCTGATCACGGATTCCCTCCCGGCGCTGGCTCTGGGCGTGGATCGGGGCGACGCCGATTCCCTGATGCGGCATCCGCCCAGAAAACCGGGGGAAAGCCTGTTTGCCCGGGGCGGCCTGGTGTGTACCTGCTTTTACGGACTGCTGATCGCGGCCATCAGTCTGACCGCCTTTTCCCTGATTCCCCTGGTGGCCATGCGCAACCAGCATCTGCCCGTCACGCTGGAAAATATGGGGAGGATGCTGGCCCAGGAGGGGATCCTGCGTCGTTCCCAGACCTATGCGTTTACCGTGCTGGGTATGAGCCAGCTGTTTCACGCGGTGGGGATGCGGGATATGGGTCGCTCTGTTTTCCGCATGAACCATCTGGAGAACAAACTGATGATTCTGGCCTGTATCCTGGGGCTTTTACTCCAGGTGGCGGTGACGGAGATTCCTTTTTTGATCGCGGCCTTTGGAACCACCCATCTACAGTGGGCCGAATGGGGAATCCTGGCGCTGTTGGCTTCCTTTCCGCTGCTGGCTCACGAGGTCATGCTGCTGGTGGGAAAACATGAAAAGCAGTCATGACGGATTGCCCGGGATGAGGAATCGTGGTATACTGAGTAAAATGCTCCGCATTTAACTCTACTGATTGGAATATGCGCTGGGGCGCATGGGATCAAGGTATACTGAGTAAAATGTATGGACAAAATACCGTAGGACACAGGAGGATGGATCATGCTGCCGGAGGAATTTGAGCGGAGAATGCAGGCGCGGCTGGGGGCGGAGTACGGGGCCTTCCGGGAGGCGTTTCAGGGCGCGCGGCACAGGGCGCTGCGGGTCAATCCGTTGAAGGGCGGTCCAGGGGAGTGCAGGGAGCGCTTTCTGGCTCTGAGTCCCTGGGAACTGGAGCCGGTGCCCTGGGAGGAGAACGGCTTTTATTATGACAGCGGTGAGCCGGGCAAACACCCCTATCATGAGGCGGGGGTCTATTATATCCAGGAGCCCAGCGCCATGGCTCCGGCGATTTTTTTAGGCGCACGGCCGGGGGAGAGGGTGCTGGATCTCTGCGCCGCCCCCGGGGGCAAGACTGCGCAGGTCGCCGCGATGATGAAAGGGCGGGGACTGCTGGTGAGCAATGAGATCCATCCCCAGAGAGCCGGGATCCTGTCGGAGAACGTGGAGCGTATGGGGATCCGCAACGCGCTGGTCTTAAATGAGTCGCCGGAACGTCTGGCGGAATTTTTCCCGGCCTATTTTGACCGCATCCTGGTGGACGCCCCCTGTTCCGGGGAGGGGATGCTGCGCAAGAATGAAAGCGCGGGGGAGCAGTGGAGCCCGGAGAATGTGGAGCGCTGCGCCCGGCGGCAGGACGGGATCCTGGACTGCGCCGCCGCCATGCTGCGCCCCGGCGGCAGGATGGTGTACTCCACCTGCACCTTTGCCCCGGAGGAGAACGAGGGGAGTGTGGACAGGCTGCTGAAGAGACATCCGGAGATGGAGATTCTGGATCCGGCCCGGTGTCTGTCTCCGGAGGGCCTTCCGTCCCGTTGGGGCTTTGCCCCCGGCAGACCCGACTGGATCCCGGGGGGAGAGGACGCCCTGGGGCTGACCCTGCGGCTCTGGCCCCACAGGCTGCGGGGGGAGGGACACTGTCTGGCGGTGCTGCGCAGGGAGGGCGAGGCGGTGAGAGCGGCCGCGGATCCCGGCGGAGGAAAACGGGGAGGCGATTTGCAGGACTGCCCGGAATATCAGGAGTTCGCGGCGGAAAACCTGGCCGCCTCGCCGGAAGGCATATTGCTGCGCTTTGGCGGGCAGCTGTATCTGACGCCCGGGGATATGCCCTCCCTTAAGGGGCTGCGGGTACTGCGTCCGGGTCTCCACCTGGGCGCCCTGAAAAAGAATCGCTTTGAACCCTCCCATGCGCTGGCGCTGGCCCTTAGTCCCGGGGAAGTGCGGCGCGTCTGCCCGGTGAGCGCCGACGGGGAGGGGGACATGCCCCGAGCCGCCGCCTATCTGAGCGGTCTGACCTTTCCCCTGGCAGGAGAAAAGGGCTGGCATCTGGTCACGGTGGACGGCTACAGCCTGGGGTGGGGAAAGCTGGCTGCCGGGATCCTGAAAAACCACTATCCCAGGGGACTTCGGAAAATGTGACGAGAAAAAGTAAAATTGCTCTTCTCAATTGGGGAAAAAGATGGTAAAATAGGTAAAGCCGCAGAATGTGCGCCAAAGCGCACAGGATTATGGTATAAATCGATATGCGTTTTAGCGGGCGCGGATCGCGGCCTGCGGAAAGGTTCGACAATGGAAAAGATTATTTTGACGGGGGACAGGCCCACGGGCAGGCTGCATGTGGGGCATTATGTGGGTTCCCTGAGAAGAAGAGTGGAACTGCAAAACAGCGGCGAGTACGATAAGATATTTATTATGATTGCGGACGCCCAGGCGCTTACGGACAATTTTGAGAACCCTGAGAAAGTGCGTCAGAACATAGTGGAGGTGGCGCTGGATTATCTGTCCTGCGGTCTTGACCCGACCCGCTCCACCCTGTTCATCCAGTCCCAGATCCCCGAGTTGACGGAGCTCTCCTTTTATTATATGAATCTGGTGACGGTCTCCCGTCTTCAGAGGAATCCAACGGTAAAAAACGAGATCCAGATGCGCAATTTTGAGGCCAGCATCCCGGTGGGATTTTTTACCTATCCCATCAGCCAGGCATCGGATATCACGGCGTTTAAGGCCACCACGGTTCCCGTGGGAGAGGATCAGCTGCCCATGATCGAGCAGGCCAGAGAGATTGTACACAAGTTTAACAGCATATATGCTCCGGTGCTGGTGGAACCCCAGGCGCTGATCCCGCAGAACGCGGCCTGCCTGCGTCTTCCCGGCGTGGACGGCAAGGCCAAGATGAGCAAGTCCCTGGGGAACTGCATCTATCTGGCCGACAGCCCGGAGGACGTGAAAAAACAGGTCATGAGCATGTATACGGATCCTCTGCATCTCCAGGTGTCCGATCCCGGTCATCTGGAAGGGAATACGGTGTTCACATATCTGGACGCTTTTTGCAGGGACGAGCATTTTGAGCGGTATCTGCCGGAATATTCCTGCCTGCAGGAACTCAAGGATCATTACACACGGGGCGGCCTGGGGGATGTAAAGGTCAAGAAACTGTTAAACAGTGTGATGCAGGAGGAGCTGGAGCCCATCCGGCAGCGGCGCAGAGAGTATGAAAAGGACATACCCGCGATATACGATATCCTGAAAAAGGGCAGTGAGGCGGCGAGGGAGACGGCGGCCCGGACACTGGATCAGGTCAGGAGCGCGATGCGTATCAATTATTTTGAAGATATGGATCTGATAGAGGAACAGGTTAAAAAGTATGAGACGTAATTATGAGGATGACAGGGCATCCGCCCTGGAAGAGGAAAAAATGAATCCCATGCAGCTTTTGATCGGCATGGTAATATTGGTCATAGTGGTGGTGCTGTTCTGCTTTGTGGTGTGGAAGGTTACGCATGCCAATCACACGGGCGCGCTGCCTGGAACAGGCACGGAGAATTCTCAGGATTCCATCGCGAACTGGGGGACGCAGCCCAGCTCGGTCGAGACTTCCGGCGAGTCGGAAGAACCGTTGCCCTCGGAGGAGCCTTCCGAGCCGGAGAATCCGCTGGGTATGGAGTTTGACAGTGTGGACGAGTATGTGACGGCCAAGGAAGTGACGAACCTGCGCAGCGAGCCCAGCACCGATCAGGGACAGCTGACGGTGGTTACGCAGCTCAGCAACGGTCAGAACGCGCGCAGAACAGGTATTAACGCCGCCACGGGCTGGTCGCGGCTGGAATACAACGGGCAGGTAGTATACGCGGTGAGCCAGTATCTGGTCACGGCGGAGGTGACAGAATAAAATATCCGGTAACAATCAAAAAGGACTGCATGGGCGGTCCTTTTTTGACTATTGATTCCGACCGTAAGACGCCGCCCCCATTTTATACGCCCATAATGACGAAATTAGCAGGATTTGGAACAAAATTAGCGGCAACCTGTGGGCGAGGCGTGATATAATTATAGGAAATGACACAGACTTCTGCCCCTGAAGAAAACAGGGGAAAGGACTGTTGTGGGAGGTTAATGGAGAATATGACGCTGCTGCGGGATTTATCGGTGCTGTGGTCACTGCTTCACATATTAATACTTTTTATGCTGCTGTATCGTTCCCGGTATCCGCGAAAGAAGACCTTATGGCTCACAGCAGCCGCGATGGGTCCGCTGATTGCCCTGAATGTGGCGGGAGTGGCGCGCTTTGGGGCAGGGGTTATGGGAAAGGTGTTCATACTGACTTGCACCTTGCCGAGCCTGCTATTTTTCTGGTTTGTTTCCAGGGATAAAAAGGGCCGCTTTTTCTTTACGTTTGGACTGGCGGACACGGTTGCGCTGTGGATTATCGCGGTGACCAATGTGGCGGATTATTATTTGGGGGGTCAACAGTATATTTTGATGTTCCTGGGGAGACTGGCGCTGTTCCCTTTGGCGGAGTGGGTGGCGGTCCGCTATCTGCGCAGGCCCTATATGGAACTTCAGGAATCGGTGGCGAGCGGCTGGGGGATCTTTGCGGGCATGACGGGACTCTACTATATCCTGCTGGCTGTGAGCGCCAATTTTCCGGTCATTATCACCGCCAGACCCCGGGAACTGCCTGCCTTTTTGCTGATATTGACGTTGATGCCCATGACTTACGCCACGATGTTTATAGCCATGTACCGACAGCTTTTGCTGTATCGGAAACAGCAGGGAGAGCGGGTGCTGCAGGAACAAAAGAACACACTGGAGGCGCAGTTGGAAAATCAGCAGCGCATCAGGAAGATGAAACATGATATGAAAGGGTATACGGCTACGCTTTCCGGCCTGCTCACCGCGGGCAGGATAAAGGAGGCTGTGGAGTATCTGAAGGGCGTGGAGAGCGAGATGGATACTCTGCCCCGGCAGTTCTGCGCCAATCCCTATCTCAACGCGGTATTTACCCATTACTTCCGAAAACTGGAGGAGCTGGGGGCGGAGTGCAGGATGGATATACAAATCGGGGACGAGGAGCAGCCCTATATGGAATTGTGCCAGATACTTTCCAACGGGCTGGAAAACGCCTGCGACGCGCTGAAGGGGCTTGCCGTGGAAAAGCGGGAGATATCGGTACAGATGAAATATAACAGGAAACATCTCATCATACGGATACGGAATCGGTGCCGGGAGGAGCTGTGTGTGAAACGGGGAGAGATACCTGCCACCAGCAAAGAAGGGCATGACCACGGTTTTGGACTTGCCACCGTGCGGGAGGCGGCGGAGAGGCTGGAGGGTGAAATGTTCTGTTATACGGAAAATGGAAATTTTGTGTTGGATGTCATGGTTTTGTGCGATTCTGTTTCAGGAGAAGGGATATAGATGCTGTGAAACCGTCTATGGGGAATAAGCGGCCCCGAAAAGGATATACTATTCCGCAAAAGGCTTGTGTTGTGCGGAAAGGGGAAAACGATGAATCAGATGACGGGAAAATCCAGTATTACGTTAGAAAACAGGGTATATATTCTGGCCAGCGCCAGCATTGTGGGCAAAAAAGAGGGAGAGGGTCCGCTGGGCGATCTGTTCGACCTGGTGGGCACGGATGATCTCTTTGGCTGTAACACCTGGGAGGAGGCGGAGAGCAACCTGCAGAAAGACGCAGTCTATATGGCGCTGGGAAAAGCCGGAAAAACGCAGGAGGACATCCGGTATCTCTTTGCCGGGGATCTGCTGGGGCAGTCCATCGCCACTTCCTTTGGGATCGCCTCCTACCAGATCCCGCTGCTGGGAGTCTACGGAGCATGCTCCACCTGCGGGGAGGCGCTGACTCTGGGCGCCATGGCGGTGTCGGCGGGGCATGCTGACTATGTGGCCTGCGTGACCTCCAGCCATTTTGCCAGCGCGGAGAAGGAGTTCCGCTTTCCGCTGGAATACGGGAACCAGAGACCGCTGTCCGCCAGCTGGACGGTGACGGGCAGCGGTGCGTTTATTCTGGGAGCCGGACAGGAGACCGGATCTCAGGGGCGTGTGCCCCGGGCGGCGATCACAGGTATGACCGTGGGCAGAATCGTGGACTTCGGATTGAAGGACTCCATGAATATGGGAGCCTGCATGGCGCCGGCGGCGGCGGATACCCTGGTACAGCATTTTCTGGATTTTAACGTGATGCCGGAGGAGTATGACCGGATCGTCACCGGCGATCTGGGCAGTGTGGGACAGACGGTGCTGCTGGAGCTGCTGCGGGATCGGGGCTATGATATCGCAAGGCAGCATATGGACTGCGGCATAGAGATCTTTGACGCCGGTTCTCAGGATACCCATGCCGGAGGCAGCGGGTGCGGCTGCAGCGCGGTGACGCTCTCCGCCTATATATTGAAACAGCTGGAGGAGCATCACTGGAAGAAAGTACTGTTCATGCCCACCGGCGCGTTGCTGAGCAAGACCAGTTTCAACGAGGGAAAGAGTGTGCCCGGGATTGCCCACGGGGTGGTGCTGGAGGCATTGTGATATTTTGGACAAAATTCTTAAGATTGTGAATATCTATTGCATTGCGCCGTTTTTTTTAGTACAATGCTTTTCAAAAGGGGCAGGAAGGCGGCAGGCAGTATGCGCAGGATGGAGTTCAAGATGGAGCGGCAGGGGTTATTGGAAGTGGGTCAGGATGTGACCATTACGGAAGGACTTTTACCCAGCAATTACTATTACATCATTGATCCCTCCCTGGCCATGTCGGGCAATATCCCCTTTCGTTGCAGGCTGCAGTCCCGGACAGGCAAAGTGATTGATATTCAGGAGAAATCCCGGGGTTTCTATGTCACGGCGGAGTTTGACGAGCCGGATGTGGACATGCCGGGATAGTGTTTCATGGAATAAATTTAAAGCTTACCGCAGATACTACTTTCATAAAAAGATCGCTGTTTTATGCGGCTGTGGAAGGAGTGTGGAAAGTGGATTATATCAATGCTTTTTGGGTGGGCGGACTGATCTGCGCATTGGTGCAGATATTAATGGAAAAAACGAAGATGATGCCCGGTAGGATCATGGTTCTGCTGGTGGTACTGGGAGCCTGCATCAGCGTATTTGGCTGGTATGAGCCGTTTCAGGAGTTTGCGGGCGCGGGCGCCAGCGTGCCGTTGTTGGGATTTGGCAATGTGCTGATGAAAGGCGTCAAGGAGGCCGTGGATGAACAGGGGCTGCTGGGCCTGTGGGCGGGCGGTTTCAAGGCCGGCGCGGTGGGCACTTCGGCGGCGCTGATATTCGGTTATCTGGCAAGCCTGGTCTTCAATCCCAAGTCGAAAAAGTGATATAAGGTAAGGGAAAGAACGCAGAGACGGGATGTTTTGCGATAATGCGGCACACGCAAGGGGCAGAAGAGCGTGGCATATAATGTAGGTTGAAGGGACAAAGGATGAAATAAAAGCTATGTCAAGTTGGTTTATTTACGCGGGAATATTAATCTATATGGAGATCGTGTTCCACCTGGGCTGTTTTGGCCTGGTGGGCGTTAATCCTGTTTTTTCGTTGGGGCTGATTGCGCTGATCGCCGCCGTACAGGCTTTGATCAGCGGCAGTCTGAACAGACGCGCCAGGCACAGGGCTTTTTGGATCATGACCATACTGGAATATATGGTCTTTTTTGTGCAGACTGTATATTTTCGCATATTTCAACAGCCTCTGCAGATCAAGGCTATAGTGATGGGCGGGCAGGATGCGCTGACCAATTATTGGCGGGAGGCTTTGGTGGGTCTGCTCCACGCCTCGCCGTTGCTGCTTTTGCTGGCGCTGCCGCTGGTGGGCGTGGGACTGTGGAAATATATGACAACCTGGGAACTGCCGCATTTAAATTCCATTAAAAAACTGCGTATGGGACTGATTGCGGGAGTGGCGCTTATTTACAGTGTAAGCGTTATGCAGATAGGAAATCTGCTGGATACTTTGTATGCGGAAGAATACAGGGAGTTTTACGATCCCATATCGGTGATGCGGGAAATGGGCGTCATGGCCATGGTGCAGCGGGACGGCGCCTACGAGCTGGGAGGAGCGATATCCTCCCTGTTTGACAGGTCTGGTTCAGAGAGGACGGATCCTGACGTACAGCTGGCCCAGAAAGGTCCGGAGAACCCGGAGACCTCCCTGCCGGGTACGGAGCAGACGCCGGAGCCGGAGGAACCGATCGGTACTCCCGAGCCGGAGGAACCGGTGCTGGATACCTCTCCCAATGCGTGGAACCTGGATATGAACAGGCTGACGGAGCTGTCCTCCGGCAAGAAGGAGACGGAGTGGCTGGCGAATTATCTGGGGAATGTGCAGCCCACCAACCGCAATGAGTACACGGGAATGTTCGAGGGGTACAATCTGATCTTTCTGACAGCGGAGGGTTTTTCCACCTATGCCATCCGGGAAGAGCTGACCCCCACTTTATATAAGATGGTCAATTCCGGGTTTGTGTTCAACAATTACTATGTGCCTCTGTGGAGTACCAGTACCAGCGACGGCGAGTATGTAAATATGACGGGGCTGATTCCCGACGGGCAGTTCAGCATGCGTACCAGCGCCAATATCGGGATGGACTGGGCCTATTCGCTGCCTCGCTTTTTTGCCAAGGAAGGGGTCTACAGCTGGGCTTATCACAACAATACTCTTTCTTATTATGACCGATACCGCACACATCCCAATCTGGGCTACGATCTCAAGGCATCCAAGCTGGGAGATCTGTCGGAGGCGGAGTACGGCGACAAGCTGTTTTATATGGAACATGCGGGCGCCTGGCCCGCGTCGGACTATGAGATGATGCTGGGGACAGTGCCGGAGTATGTGAATCTTGACCGCTTTAACGTGTATTATATGACGGTGTCCGGACATATGAACTACAGTTTTTCCGGCAATCGGATGTCCAGCTGGCACAAGGAGGAAGTGCAGGGACTGGAGATGTCGGAGAATGCGCAGGCTTATATCGCCTGTCATATTGAGCTGGATAAAGCCATGGCCAATCTGCTGGAGCAGCTGGAGGCCGCGGGACAGTTGGAAAACACGGTGATCTGTCTCAGCGCGGATCATTATCCCTACGGTATGACCCAGGAGCAATATGAGGAGCTGGCGGGCCGTGATCTGTCTCAGGACATGGATACTTACCGCAACAGCCTGATCCTGTGGAACGCCGCAATGGAGGAGCCGGTGGTGGTGGATAAGGTGTGCGGTTCCATGGACCTGTTGCCCACGCTGCTGAATCTGTTTGGATTTGACTACGACGCCAGAATGTATGCGGGCCGGGATATCTTCTCCGATCAGGAGGGAATGGTAGTCTTTTTGGACCGCAGTTTTGTGACGGATACGGTAGCGTACAGCCGCAAGGCCAAGACTACTACGTTTAAGGTGGAAATGACGCAGGAAGAGCAGGACGCCTATATGGAGGCGGCCAGACAGGATGTGAAGGACAGATATAATTTCAGCGCCTATATTCTGCGCAATAATTACTATAGTGTGATCCGGCAGTGCCTGGACGAGGAAAAGACGGCAGGCGATCTGGAAAGACCGGCCGAGGCGGTATTGCCCTGGCCCACACCGGAGCCTACCCCCGCGCCGCCCTCCGCGGCTGGAGACGGAACCTCCTCATAGGTTTTCGTAGGATATGTTTTTGCGGGACAGGTATCCCGTCAGTGCTTTGTCCCATATCCCGTCCGGTTCTTTGTTCATCACAAAGGTTTGGTATGCGGTTCCCGTTGTAAGTATCGCGTGGGAGCCGTCGTATTTGATCGTGAGCACCAGCGCCTTGATTTGCTGAGCGGGAAGGCTGCAGTTTCCCTCCGCCAGCAGTTTGCTCACCAGCTCCGGTTTGAGATGCAGTACGAATTTGAAGTACAGAGGCGTCCGCGTGCCTTTGATTAACTGAAACAGCAGCCCCTTCATCTCCTGCCAGAGACAGAGATCATAGGGGCAGATATGAGGGTCGGCCTGTTCCACGGAGGTAAAAAATTCTTTGTTCACATGCCCGTCTATGGTGTAGGTGTGAGCGGTGGAAACAGTGGCCTCCGCCAGCAGAAAGGGGTCGAAACTGTCTCCTGTCAGCAGCTGTGCCATAAAATTTTTGGTGTTGGTGATCTGTAAAGCCAGCATAATGAACGCCTTTCCTTTTGCCGCGGCTGCATCGTTTCCGCTGCCGTATATTTTTCTTTACCGGACAGTTCCATAAATCCTGGGAATCAATTTTTAAAGATAAGGAGTGCCAGCGCCAGTTCGGCGAAGAATATTGCGGGCATGCCCCAGACAAAGTACCAGTGCCGGGTTTTGTGCCGGAACAACTGCATCCCGACGACGGATCCCAGGCTGCCGCCTAAAAGGGCGATCAGAAACAGCGTGGCCTCAGAGATACGCCATTCATGACGTACGGCTTTTCTCTTATCCAGTCCCATACTGGCCAGGCCCGCCAGGTTGATACAGAGTAAATACAAAGTTACCACATAGGTCATGCAGGTTTCTCCCTTCCGCTCCCACTGCCGGAATCAAACAATTACAGTATAGTTGACAGTGTTCCTTATGTCAAATATATTGTGCCGACAGCTGAAATAATGTCAGATCCGTTTTCGGCGTTCATAAATATTTGACAGAGGAAGAACATATAAGTTCAGTGGAAGTTTTGCCGTTTACGGACCGGGGCAGATGCTGTGAGAAGATATTTTATTACAACAGGCAGAAAGAGTTATAAAGCAGGTACAAGGCAGGGAGAACTCCCTGCCTTGCCTGTTACAGTTACTGCTTATCCGTTTCCTGCATTTTCATGGCGCGAACCTTCAGGGACAGGCCGAACAGATTGATAAAGCCTTCCGCGTCGTGGTGGTCATACAGATCGCCGGTGGTGAAGGACGCGATACTCTCGTTGTATAAGGAGTAGGGAGAGGTGGTACCGGCTTTGATGATATTGCCCTTGTATAACTGGAGCTTTACTTCACCGGTCACGTACTCCTGGGTCTTTTCAATGAAAGCCTGCTCCGCCTCGCGCAGGGGTGTGAACCATTTGCCTTCGTATACCAGGCTGGCGAAACGGCTGCCCATCTCTTTTTTCAGGGCGTAGGTGTCCCGATCGAGGATCAGTTCTTCCAGCTGCTGGTGCGCCTCCATCAGAATCGTACCGCCGGGCGTCTCATACACGCCCCGGGACTTCATGCCTACCACGCGGTTCTCCACGATATCGATGATACCGATGCCGTGCTTGCCGCCCAGCTCGTTCAATTTGCGGATGATATCGGACACTTTCATTTTCTCACCGTTTAAGGAGGTGGGCACGCCTTTTTCAAAGGTCAGGGTCACATACTCGCCCTGGTCGGGAGCTTTCTGCGGGGTGACGCCCAGCACCAGCAGATGTTCATAGTTGGGTTCATTGGCGGGATCCTCCAGCTCCAGACCTTCATGGCTGATATGCCAGATATTGCGGTCGCGGCTGTAGGAGGAATCGGCGGAGAAGGGCAGATCGATGCCGTGGGCTTTGCAGTACGCAATCTCGGATTCACGGGAATCCATATTCCAGGCATCGTTTCTCCAGGCGGCGATAATCTTGATGTCCGGAGCCAGGGCTTTGATACCCAGCTCAAAACGGATCTGGTCGTTGCCCTTGCCGGTGGCTCCGTGGCAGATGGCGACTGCGCCCTCTTTACGGGCGATTTCCACCAGCTTTTTGGCGATCAGAGGTCTTGCCATGGAGGTGCCCAGCAGGTATTTGTTCTCATAAATGGCATTGGCCTGCACACATGGCATGATGTACTCGTCGCAGAACTCGTCGATCACGTCCAGAACATACAGCTTTTCCGCACCGCAGAACTTTGCTCTTTCCTCCAGGCCGTCCAGCTCCTCTGCCTGGCCGCAGTCGATACATACGCAGATGACCTCGTAGTCAAAATTCTCTTTGAGCCACGGAATGATGGCGGTGGTATCCAGACCGCCGGAGTACGCTAAAACTACTTTCTCTTTCATATTTACCTCTTTCCCGCATTCCGTCGGCTAAGCCCACGGTTTTGCAATTTTGATATTGGAAATGTAAGATCCAAACTTCTCTTCTCCCGCCTGACACCCGACCGGGCCAAAGCTCTGCCGTGTCTGTGTGAGTATGTTTTGATCATATGTACTAGGGATACTATATACTTTCCGGAAAGAGATTGCAAGCCCTAATATTGTATAAAACGCGGGGCAAATTTTGTATAAAAGCTATAAAATATTCACAATATTTGTATAAACCAGAGAGATAAAGAATAAATATACATTTACGGCCGAGAAAATATAAGTATCGGAATTTTCGGCAACTGGATTTTTTACTTTTTGCTTGCGTTATGTAAGCAGATCTGCTATACTGTGTCCATACTTATCAGATCACTGTAATCACTTTTTACTTTCTGGCGTTTTGCCACTGTTTTCCCGGACTGCTGTATGGTTTTCAGGTGTATTTTTGCGCTCTTTTTTAGTGGTTCGTGGAAGATGGGAAATCTGCCAAAACCACTACACAAAAGGAGAGATGCTTATGAACCATCCAAATTCGGGGATTTCGGAGAAAGAGCCTTCCTATATGCGGGCCACCGGAAAACTGCCCTACACCTTGATCAATGACTATATGTTCAAGGCGCTGCTGCAAAAAAACGAGAACGTGTTAAAACACCTGATTTGTTCCCTGCTGCACCTGCGGCCGGAGGAGGTACGGAGCGTGGAGGTCAGGAATCCCATATTGCTGGGAACGGCTCTGACGGAGGATTTTGACAGTAAGACATTTATATTGGATATCAATGTGCTGTTGAACGATCATACCCTGATCAATCTGGAGATGCAGGTGGCGGACTACAAAAACTGGCCCGAAAGATCCATGACCTATCTGTGCCGCAATTTTGATCAGCTGCAGAGCGGAAACGATTATGTGGAGGTCAAACCGACAATACATATCGGGTTTCTGGATTTTACGCTGTTTCGGGAGCAGCCGGAGTTCTATGCCACCTATAAAATGATGAATGTGAAAAGTCATAACATTTTTACTGACAAGATCGCTCTGAGTGTGGTAAACTTAAAACATATAGAATTGGCTACGCAGGAGGACCGGGAGTGGGAGATTGACTACTGGGCGTCCCTCTTTAAGGCCACCACATGGGAGGAACTTAAGATGTTAGCGGAACGGAATCAGGTAATGGGAGACGCGGTCAATACCATATATGAGCTTACGGCAGACGAATCTATCCGTGAGCAGTGTAAGGCGAGGGAGAAACATATAAAGGAGATGAATACGATTTTGAAAGAGCGTGAAATGGCAGAGCGGGCGAGGGACGCGATGTTTCAGCAACTGGAGCAGACCGGGCAGCAACTGGAGCAGGCGGAACAGCAGCTGGAGCAGGCGGAGCAGCAACTGGAGCAGGCGGAGCAGCAACTGGAGCAGGCGGAGCAGCAACTGGAGCAGACCGGGCAGCAGCTGGAGCAGACAGGGCAGCAACTGGAGCAGGCGGAGCAGCAACTGGAGCAGACCGGGCAGCAATTGGAGCAGACCGGGCAGCAATTGGAGCAAAAGGAGCAGCAGCTGGAGCAGGCGGAGCAGCAACTGGAGCAGACCGAGCAGCAGTTGGAGCAAAAGGAGCAGCAGTTAGAGCAGGCGGAGCAGCAGATTGCGAAACTTTTGCAGGAAATCCAGCAACTGAAAAGGGGACAGGACTGAGTTCTGTTTTGTCTTCTACACATATAGAAGTTTCTGTGTGGCCACAGTATACATAGAAGGTATCTGTGGCCATCCCTGATTTTTCCGCATATAAAGCGTAAAAGCGATATCCCTACGGGCAAAAAGGAAAGCAGCCGCAATGTTATAATATACATGAACAGCTAAATATATGCAAAAACAACACGTCATATCGAATAAATATGCAAATCGTACTTGACTTTATTCATGGTTTGTGCAATCATAAATAAAGCTGAAAAAAGGAAACAGTTGTTTTTTGACAGAAAATAGAGTATGATGGCAGGAGAAAACTTACCTGAATGAGAGGAAACGCGGTATGATAAAAGCAGGGATTATAGGAGCTACCGGATATGCGGGCGGAGAATTGGTGCGCATACTGGCGGGACACAAAGATGTGGAGATTAAGTGGTACGGTTCCAGAAGTTACATAGATCAGAAATATTATCAGGTATACCAAAATATGTTTCAGATTGTGGAGGATGTGTGTAAGGACGACAACCTCGCGCTTTTAGCGGAGCAGGTGGACGTAATCTTTACGGCCACGCCGCAGGGCTTTCTTGCGGGTCTGTTAACAGAGGATATCCTGCAAAAAGTAAAGATCGTGGACTTATCCGCAGATTATCGTATTAAGGATGTAAAGATCTACGAACAATGGTACGGGATAGAGCATAAATCTCCCCAGTTCATTCCCGAGGCCGTCTATGGCCTGTGCGAAATCAACAGGGATCAGATCAGTGAACAAACCAGGCTGGTGGCCAATCCGGGCTGTTATACCACCTGTTCTATTTTGACGGCCTATCCCTTGGTGAAGGAGGGCCTGATTGATGTGGATACATTGATCGTGGACGCCAAGTCAGGCACATCCGGAGCGGGCAGGGGAGCCAAGATCCCCAATCTATACTGTGAGGTGAACGAGAACATCAAGGCTTACGGCGTAGCCAGTCACAGACATACTCCGGAGATCGAGGAACAGCTGGGCTATGCGGCAGGACGGCAGCTGGCGATTAATTTCACCCCTCATCTGGTGCCAATGAACCGGGGCATTCTGGTGACGGAGTACGCAAAGCTGATTGCCAAAGCGGATGGAACGCTGCCCACTTATGAGGATATCAAAGCGGTATATGACCGATATTATGCCGGGGAGCGATTTATCCGTGTACTGGAAAAAGGAGCCTGCCCCGAGACTAAGTGGGTGGAGGGCAGCAATTATGTGGATGTGAACTTTGTCATAGATCAGCGAACGGGGCGGATCATTATGATGGGGGCGCTGGATAATCTGGTAAAAGGGGCTGCCGGGCAGGCGGTGCAGAATATGAACCTGTTGTTCGGGCTGCCCGAGAGCGAGGGATTGGAGCTGGCGCCCTGTTTCCCGTAGGAGAATGGATATTTTTGAAAGGCTGGGAAAACAGGACTGGTCGTGAGGAAGGTATAAATCAATGCAGGAAAAAAAATATACAATACGGACGATGACAGCGGAGGATTATGCAGGATTATATGCCCTGTGGATGACGATAAAGGGGTTTGGCATTCGCAGCCTGGACGATTCCCGGGAGGGTGTGGAACGCTTTTTAAGGAGAAATCCCGACAGCAGCGTGGTGGCAGTGACGGAGGACGGATCTGTTGTGGGAGGTATTCTCTGCGGGCACGATGGCAGGAGGGGATGCCTGTACCATGTATGCGTGCGGGAGGACTATCGGAGGCTGGGCATCGGCAAAGCAATGGTTGTACACTGTATGAATGCTCTAAAAGAAGAAGGAATCAATAAAGTAAGCCTGATTGCCTTTACACGCAATGACGTGGGCAACGCCTTCTGGAATACGATCGGCTGGACAAAACGACGGGATTTAAACTATTATGATTTTACACTGAACGAGGCTAATATCACGGCTTTTAACCAGTGAAAACTTAAACGGCATATCCCCGGACAGCGCGCTGAAAGAAACGCGGACGCCCAGGCGGCGTGTTTCTTTCACCGGAGTGTGTGATGGGAGGGGATATGCGGAATAAAAGTTCTGACGAACTTAAATAAGAGGAGAACAGATATGAGACAGATCGAAGGCGGCGTGACCGCAGCGAAGGGCTTTGAGGCCGCAGGCGTGGAGGTGGCGGTAAAATATCGGAACAGAAAGGATATGGCCTTGATATTCAGCACCGCTCCCTGCCGGGTAGCGGGCACTTTTACCAGTAATGTGGTGAAAGCGGCGCCGGTTCTATGGGATCAAAAGGTGGTGGCCCAGTCTCCGTTTGTCCAGGCTGTGGTGGTAAACTCCGGCATTGCCAACGCCTGCACGGGGCAGGCGGGCATGGACTGCTGTCAGGCGGAGGCGGAGCATGCCGGAAAACTGCTGAATATTCCGGCGGAGGCTGTGCTGGTAGCATCCACCGGCGTCATCGGCATGGCTATGCCCGTGGATCGGCTGTGCGCGGGAATCGACAAGCTGGCGGCGGCCAAGGCTGCCGGCCGGGAGGCGGCCTTGGCCGCCGCTCAGGCCATCATGACCACCGACACGGTCTCCAAGGAGATCGCCGTGGAGGTGGAAATCGGAGGGAAGACCGTGACTGTCGGCGGTATGTGCAAAGGCTCCGGCATGATCCATCCCAACATGTGTACCATGCTGGCTTTTCTCACTACGGATGTCAATATTTCCAGAGAAATGCTCCAGCGGGCAGTAAGTGCCACCGTGGTGGATTCCTTCAATATGATCTCTGTGGACGGCGATACGTCCACCAACGATACGTTGCTGGTTCTGGCCAACGGTCAGGCGGGTAACGAAGAGATATGCGGCGAGGGAGCCGACTATGACGCGTTCTGTCAGGCGCTGGACTTTATCACCGTTTATCTGGCTCGGAAGATGGCCGGGGACGGCGAGGGAGCTACTTGCCTGTTTGAGGCGAAAGTCGTCGGCGCGGACACCAAGGACCATGCCCGCACCCTGGCGAAGTCCGTAATCTGTTCCTCTCTGAGCAAAGCGGCTATTTATGGACACGACTGTAACTTCGGTCGTTTTCTCTGTGCTCTTGGTTACAGCGGCGTCAGATTCGATCCGGACAAGGTGGATCTGTGGTTTGAGAGCGAGGCGGGCAAGGCCGTGGTCTACAGCCAGGGAAGTCCTGCGGCTTACAGCGAGGAGGAAGCCACAAAGATTCTCTCCGCACCCGAAGTAACGGTGGTTGCGGATATGCATATGGGCAACGCGCAGGCTACGGCCTGGGGCTGTGATCTAAGCTATGACTATGTGAAGATCAATGCGGATTACCGTTCCTAGAGAGTTAAGACTGGGCCTGCCGACAGCCGGAATCGGGTCATCTGGCGAACATCAAAGCTGCAGATACTGCGGCAAAATAATTGCGGATGCTATCTGCACACAGTAGCATAACAGGGAGGATATATATGAGCAAAGTGACTATTTCAGACGCAGTGCGCTATATCGGCTGTGATGACCATGAGATCGATCTGTTTGAAAGCCAGTATCGGGTGCCGAATGGCGTATCCTACAATTCCTATCTGATTGTGGACGAGAAGATCGCGCTTATGGACACCGTGGATGCCAGGGCCACGGAGGAATGGTTTGGCAATCTGGAGCAGGAACTGGAGCTTGCGTCCCGGCAGAGGGCCGGGGAATGCCAGCCGGATTATCTGGTAGTATCTCATTTAGAGCCGGATCACGCCGCCAATATTCAGAGGATATGCGAAAAATATCCTGGGCTTCAGCTGGTGGGGAGCGCTAAGACCTTTGCGATGCTGCCCCAGTTCTTTGACATGGATTTTTCGGGCCGCATGATAGAGGTAAAGGAGGGCGACACTCTGCATCTGGGCGGTCATACACTGCACTTTTATATGGCTCCCATGGTGCATTGGCCCGAGGTTATGGTGACTTATGAAAGTACGGAAAAGATATTGTTCTCTGCGGACGGATTCGGCAAATTTGGCGCGCTGGATATGCAGGAGAACTGGGACTGTGAGGCACGCCGCTATTATATGAATATCGTGGGGAAATACGGCGCTCCCGTGCAGGCACTGTTAAAAAAAGCGTCCGCATTGGACATTCAGACGATATGCCCTCTGCACGGCCCGGTCTTGAAGGATAATCTGGCTCATTATCTGGAAAAATACGATATCTGGTCAAGCTACCGCCCGGAAGACGAGGGCGTTACCATCGCATATGCCTCCATTCACGGCAATACGGCGGCGGCAGCCAGAGAACTGGCGGCGCTGCTGGAGGAAAAAGGACAGAAAGTATCCCTGTTTGACTTAGCCAGAGACGATATGGCCGAGGCCATAGAGGACGCGTTTCGCTACGACAGGCTGGTGCTGGCGGCAGCCACCTATGACGGCGGACTGTTTCCCTGCATGGAGGACTTTCTCTACCATCTGAAACTGAAAAACTATCAGAAGAGAACCGTGGGGATCCTGGAAAACGGCTCCTGGGCTCCAATGGCCGGAAAACTGATGCGGGAGTATGCGGAGAGCTATAAGGACTGCGCAGTGGCAGAGCCGGTGGTGACAGTCAAGTCTCTCCTGAATGACGCCAGCCGGGCACAGCTTTGTCTGCTGGCGGAGGCGCTGACAAAGTAGGTAAAGTCTGAACCTGTGCGGCGGAAATATTTGCGGCGGTAAAACGCTGATTGACATGAACGTCCAGATGTAGTAAACCATTAGATAGGGCAGGGGCGGCTGCCGAACAGGCAGCCCGTGTCATACAGGATAAGATATGATAATGCGAGCGGGAAAGGAATTGTAACAGCAATGGAAAAAGATATGGAGCTGGTGATGCACAAGGCGGAGACTTTGATCGAGGCATTGCCCTATATTCAAAAATTTAACCGAAAGATCATTGTGGTAAAATACGGCGGCAGCGCCATGAGCAATGAGGAATTGCAGAAAAACGTGATCAAGGACGTGACACTGCTGAAACTGGTAGGATTCAAACCCATCATCGTCCATGGAGGCGGTAAGGAGATCAGCCGCTGGGTGGGCAAGGTCGGCAAAGAGGCGCAGTTCATTAACGGCCTGAGAGTTACGGACGCGGAGACCATGGAGATAGCGGAGATGGTGCTGGGCAAGGTCAGCAAGAATCTGGTGACGATGGTGCAGGAGCTGGGAGTCAAGGCTGTGGGCATCAGCGGTAAAGACGGCGGCCTGCTCACCGTGGAGAAAAAGTACGCGGACGGTCAGGATATCGGTTTTGTGGGAAATATTACCCAGGTCAATCCCAAGGTACTCTATGATCTGCTGGAGAAGGACTTTTTGCCCATCGTAGCGCCGATCGGCCTGGACGAACATTTTCAGACCTACAATATCAATGCGGATGATGCCGCCTGCGCCATTGCCAGGGCCGTGGGCGCGGACAAGCTGGTGTTTCTGACGGACATAGAGGGGCTGTACAGGGACATAAACGATAAATCCAGTTTTATTTCCCGTCTGTCCGCATCGGAGGCGGATGAACTGATAACCGGCGGTTTTATCGGAGGCGGTATGCTGCCTAAGCTGTCGAACTGCACTTCCGCCATCAAGGGCGGCGTGAACCGGGTTCATATTCTGGACGGCCGTGTGCCTCACAGCCTGCTGCTGGAGATATTTACCAACAACGGTGTGGGTACGGCCATTGTGAGCGATGAGGAGATCGGAGGAATGCCCCAATGATGAAGGAATATATCGAAGAGGCGGAGAAAGCGCTGCTCCACACCTACAACCGCTATCAGGTGGTACTGGACCGGGGAGACGGCGTGTATCTCTATGACATGGAAGGCAAGCGATATCTGGACTTTGTGTCCGGTATCGCCGTGTTTGCCTTAGGCTACAATGACAAGGCTTACAATGACGCGTTGAAGGCGCAGATTGACAAGCTGATCCACACGTCCAATTATTACTACAATGCGCCTGCCATCGAGGCGGCGAAACGGATTAAGGCGGTGTCCGGCATGGACAGAGTCTTTTTTACCAACTCCGGCGCGGAGGCTGTAGAGGGCGCTATTAAGGCGGCCCGCAAATATGCCTGGTTAAAGGACGGCTGCACGGATCATGAGATTATTGCCATGGAGCATTCCTTCCATGGCAGAACCATGGGAGCACTGTCGGTGACAGGCAATCCCAAGTACCGTGAGGCCTTTGAACCCATGATCGGTAATATCCGTTTTGCGACGCTGAACGATTATGACAGTGTGCTTGCCCAGGTGACGGACAAAACCTGTGCCGTCATTTTGGAGACTGTTCAGGGAGAGGGTGGTATTTATCCTGCAGAAGAAGACTTTCTGAAAAAACTGCGTCGGCTCTGTGACGAGAGGGATATACTTCTCATTCTGGATGAGATCCAGTGCGGTATGGGGCGCACCGGCTATATGTACGCCTGGCAGCGCTACGGTGTAAAGCCGGATATCATGACCACGGCCAAGGCGCTGGGCTGCGGCGTACCGGTGGGGGCGTTCCTGCTGACGGAGAAGGTTGCGCAGCATTCCCTGGCGGCAGGGGATCACGGCACCACATACGGCGGCAACCCCCTGGCCGCAGCGGCGATCTGCAAAGTGCTGGAGCTGTTCGAGGAGAGGAAAGTGCTGGAGAATGTGCGTGAAGTGGGCCCTTATCTGGCCGAAAAGCTGGAAGAGCTGACCCGGAGGCACGACTGTATTGAGACACACCGGGGCGTGGGGCTGCTGCAGGGATTGGTATTTAACAAACCCGTGGGAGAGATCATTAACCGGGCCATGGAAAAGGGACTGATATTGATCAACGCAGGCACTCATATCATTCGATTCGTACCTGCGCTGATCATCAGCAAGGCGGATGTGGACGCTATGGCGGAGATACTTGACAGTTGTATCGAGGAGTGACGAAGGGTATGCATATGAGCAAAAGATGTTTGGCTGTGCTGCTGGTGGCGGTACTTACACTGGGATTTTACAGCGCCAGCCTGATAGACTGGGACAGCGAGGACGTACAGGAAAATCCTCTGGCCCTTCTCAATCAGAAAGAGACGATCCGTGTCTGGTACGGGGACGAATCGCTGGCTAACTATATAAGCAGCGCGGCGGTGGCGTACGGAGAGGCCAACAATGTGCGGGTACTCCCCTATTATATGGCGGAGAGCGATTATCTGGAGACTATTAATAAAGCAACGCTGGGAGAGTCGGATGAAACGCTGCCCATGCCGGATGTGTACCTGATCAGCCACGAGTCGTTGGAAAGGGCGTACCTGGCCGGTCTGGCCGTGCCGGTGGACGATCCCACCGGCGTGCTGAGCGAGGATACATTTCCCCAGGCGGCGCTGTCGGCGGTCTCCTATCACGGCAAGTCGGTGGCTTATCCCCTGTATTATGAGACCAGCGCTCTGCTCTACAACAAGACATATCTGTACGAGTGGGCCAGGCAGCAGGCCGGAAAAGCCGATACTGAGGGGAATGTGGAAGGTGAAGGCGGAGAGTTCGAGGAGCTGGACGAGCTTCCCGACGAGGAAAATTCCCCGGTAGTCTTTGATGAGGACACCATTGCTTTGCGCACCCAGCAGTTTTTGGACAGAGCCATTCCCACCACGGTGAGCGATATCCAGCAGATGGCGGATTCCTTTGACCCTCCGGAGATGGTGGATATTTTTTCCTGGGATGTGTCTGATATTTTTTACAATTACTATTTTGTGGGCAATTATATGAATCTGGGCGGGGAGGCGGGCGACGACCGGAACCTGATCGATATCTACAATCAGGAGACCATCAGCTGTCTGAGCGTATATCAGGGTTTAAACCAGTTCTTTTCCATTGATTCCTCCGAGGAGGGCTATGAGTCGGTGCTTCAGGATTTCCTGGAGGGCAGACTGGTGTTCACCATTGTCACCACGGATGCGGTGGCAGTTCTGGACGCTGCCAGGGAGGAGGGGAGTTTTACCTTTGAATACGGTTTAGCGTTGATGCCAGATCCCAGCGCCGAGCTGCCCGGGCGCTCCATGTCGGTCACCGGCGTGGTGGCTGTGAACGGTTATTCAGAGCATCAGGAGCTGGCCAACGACTTCGCCGCGTTTCTGGCGGATGGCTATGCGGAGAACTTGTATGACCTTACGGGGAAGGCTTCGGCCAACAGAAAGGTGAACCAGGATAACGAAGCCCTGCAGGTCTTTCTGGCAGAGTATGAGGACAGTATGCCGTTGCCCAAGCTGATGGAGGCCAGCAATTACTGGATCCAGCTGGAGGTGCTATTTGCCAAAGT
Organism: uncultured Acetatifactor sp.; assembly: GCA_910584375.1. GTDB lineage: Bacteria > Bacillota > Clostridia > Lachnospirales > Lachnospiraceae > Acetatifactor. The sequence goes on along the minus strand of CAJUAH010000010.1, from coordinate 96,715 downwards.
GTGGAACGGCGAAGATGTGAACGGTCTGGTGCAACAGCTGGATCAGCAGATGCGCACCCAGCTTGTCAAAAACTGAATATCATTCGTATATGGAACCGATCATCCGGATATCCTAATCTAAGACGGAAGTTTTGTTGGACTTTACTCTTTAGAGCCATCGCGCAGCGATTCACAAAGTAAAGATCCGAAGGCGCACGAGAGGAACTTTCATGAGTGCGTTTCTCATGAAAGTTCCTCTCCGGTGAGTGCGCCGAAGGATCTTTACCCTTTAGAGCCATCGCGCAGCGATTTTTAATAGGAGGATCAAGATGATCGGTTTTTTTATTGCTCTGGTATCCGGGGCGCTTATGAGTGTGCAGGGGGTGTTCAACACCCAGGTGACGAAAAGTTCCAGCATATGGGCGGCCAATGCCTTTGTGCAGTTTACCGCTCTGCTGGTCTGTCTGGGAGCGTGGCTGCTTTCAGACAGGAGCAGTCTGTTGGCCCCGCTGCGGGTAGAGCCGAAATATATGTTGCTGGGCGGCGCTATCGGCGCTTTTATCACCTACACTGTCATCAAGAGCATGGACAGCCTGGGACCGGCCAGGGCAGTGATGCTGATCGTGGTGGCGCAGTTGCTGGTGGCGTATGTGATCGAGCTGCTGGGATGGTTTGGAGTGGAGAAACAGCCCTGGGAGTGGCGCAAGGCCATAGGCATGGCGGTGGCCATTGCAGGCATTATCATTTTTAAGTGGAAATAGCTTTTTGTGAAAATTAAAACTTTTTTAAGCATTTTTTACTTGTCAAGGGAAAATACTTCCTATACAATAAATCTATCAGCATAGAGAGGCATTCCGAGTACCGCGCGCAGCTGGGAAAGGAACTATGATGATCGAGAAAAAGAGCGTATTGATTCTTATATGTTTTTGGGTGATGCTGGTCTTAAGCGGCTGCGATCGCAGCGGAGAGATCCTGTATTTTGACCGGGAGACGGAGAGCGGTGTTTCTGTCCCGGAGGATGTGGCGGAGTTGTCGGGGGACGGCTCTGCGGATGAGGAGCCGGACGGCACGGCAGATATGGACAGGCAGATCTGCGTGCATGTCTGCGGTCAGGTATGCCGACCGGGCGTAGTGATGCTGCCCGAGGGCAGCCGCGCGTGGGAGGCGGTGGAGGCTGCAGGCGGGTTTTCGGAGGATGCCGGGGATGCCGCGGTGAATCTGGCAGCCGTGCTCCGGGACGGAGAGCGGCTTTATATTCCTTCTTCGGAGGAGGCCATATCGGAGCCTGTGAGCGCAGCTGATGACGGGAAGATCAATCTGAACACGGCGGACGAGAATCAGCTCCAGACATTGCCGGGGATCGGCGAGAGCCGGGCTGCAGAGATCTTGTCCTACAGGGAAAAAAACGGCGGATTTCAGTCTGTGGAGGAGATCATGCGGGTACCGGGCATCAAGGAAAGCATATACGAGAAGATAAGGAATCGGATCAGGGTGGACTGACAGGGAAGGATGGTTAAAAGGATGGCTGTAAAAAGGGCTTTGGTAGTGGATGATGAGAAATTGATCGTGAAGGGGATTCGGTTCAGTCTGGAACAGGATGAGATGCAGGTGGACTGCGCCTACGACGGCGAGGAGGCCCTGGAGCTGGCCCGGGCCAACCGATATGATATAATCCTGCTGGATGTTATGCTGCCCAAGCTGACAGGCTTTGAGGTCTGCCAACAGATTCGGGAGTTTTCCAATGTCCCCATTATCATGCTGACGGCTAAAGACGATGATATGGACAAAATCCTGGGCCTGGAGTACGGCGCGGACGATTATATCACCAAGCCCTTTAATATTTTGGAGGTCAAAGCGCGGATCAAAGCGATCATGCGCCGTATAGAGCCCAAGAAAGGGCAGGCAGAGGCCCACAAGGAACTGCTCAGCGGCGAGATGCGACTGGACTGTGAGGGAAGGCGGGCCTATATCGCGGGTCGGGAGATCGGCTTGACCGCCAAGGAGTTTGAAGTATTGGAACTGCTGATGACCAATCCCAATAAAGTGTACAGCAGAGAGGCGTTGCTCAAGATCGTATGGGGTTCCGATTATCCCGGTGACGTGCGTACAGTGGATGTACATATCAGAAGATTGCGGGAAAAAGTGGAGAGCAATCCCAGCGAACCGCAATATGTGCATACCAAATGGGGAGTAGGGTACTATTTTTATAATGTGTAAGCCATGATGAACGTATATCTGAACAAGATCAAAGAATTTTATCATCAATATCTCAGCTTTCGCAGTCTTCGGGTCAGGATATTTCTGATCGTGTTGGTGGTCGGCGTCATTCCCAGCGTAGCCATGCGCTACGGGATCATGAGAAATTATGAACAGCGGGCGGTGGAGCTGCGAACGGTGACGGTGCAGAATCAGCTGAAGGTCATAGCGGATCATCTGATCTCAGCGGATTATTTTAACAGTAACGGATCGGATGTGGTCAACGCGGAGCTGGAGATGCTGTCCAATCTGTATGATGGGCGGGTACAGATTATCAGCGGCAATCTGCGGGTCATCAGAGATACATACGGGATCAGTGAGGGAAAGACGATCATCTCCGAGGAAGTGATCAAGTGCTTTATGGGAGACAGTCTTTCTAATTATGATGACCAGAACAGATATATAGAGGTGACGATCCCAATCATTGACAATCAGAATGTCAGCGCGGAGGAGACGGCTTTTGAAGGAAATACGGCGCCGGGCGGTGTGAAACAACCGGATCCCCGCGTGAAGGGTGTGATGCTGACCAGTATTTCCACGGATTATATCGAGGATACGATGGAGATACTCAGCCGTAAGGCCATGATTCTGGAGACATTGATGATTATGGCGATTGTGGTCATCGCGTTTCTTTTGTCCATAGTGCTGACGAGGCCCTTTGAGCGTGTCACCAAGGCTATAGGCGAGGTCAAAGCCGGATACAGCAACGAGAGTATCTCCGTTCCTGGCCTGGCGGAGACGGAGCATATCATGGAGGCGTTTAACCAGCTGTTGCAGCGCATGAAGGTGCTGGACGACTCGCGTCAGGAGTTTGTGTCCAATGTGTCCCATGAGCTGAAGACTCCGCTGACGTCCATGAAAGTGCTGGCGGACTCACTGCTGGTACAGGAGGATGTACCGGCGGAACTGTATCAGGAATTTTTGGAGGATATCGTCTCTGAGATCGACCGGGAAAACAGGATCATTACCGATCTGTTGACGCTGGTCAAAATGGACAAAAAAGTGTCGGCTCTGAATATCGTCTCCCTCAATATCAACGATCTGACGGAACTGATCTTGAAACGTCTGCGTCCCCTTGCCCGCAAAAAGGATGTGGAGGTAGTGTTTGAGAGTGTGCGTCCGGTGACGGCGGAAGTAGACGAAGTGAAGATGACGCTGGTAATGTCCAATCTGGTGGAGAATGCCATTAAATACAATAAAGAACACGGCTGGGTCAAAGTGGTTCTGGATGCGGATCACCAGTATTTCACATTTGAGGTCAGCGATTCCGGTATCGGTATCCCCGAGGACTCTCTGGCGCAGATATACGAGCGGTTTTACCGTGTGGATAAGTCCCATTCCAGAGAGATCGGCGGCACAGGTCTGGGTCTGGCGATCACCAAGAGCGCCGTGCTGATGCATCGGGGATCCATCACGGTGACCAGTACGGAGGGAGAAGGTTCCACCTTTTTGGTGAAGATACCGCTGAATTATATTTCACAATAAATGTGGAACTGACGTTCCAATACGCATTATGGCAATATTCCAGACTCTGTCTGGAATATGCGGGAAAGAGGAAACTATGAGACGAATCGCGGCGCTGCCGGTGCTGCTGATCTGTTTGTTCTCTCTTGCCGCCTGCGAAAAAGAGCGGGAGGACAGGAGCAATATATACTCGGTATATTATGTGAGCAACTCCGAGACTAAAACAGAGATGCATGAATATTATATGGAGGAGGAAACGGTGGAGGATCAGGTGAAGGAGCTGTTGAACGCTCTGGCTACCACTCCTGCCAAGCTGGAGTACAAGGCTCCCCTGAATATGGGTTTTCAGGTACAGAGTGTGGATGTAAATTCAGGAAAAGTCTATCTGGATGTGACGGAAAGCTATTACAACCTGTCCGTGACTACGGAGGTTCTGGTGCGGGCGTGTATCGTGAGGACGCTGACCCAACTGTCGCAGATCAACTTTGTATCCATCACGGTGAACGGCAATCCTCTGCTGGACTCCCTGGGGAATATCGTGACCACGATGAACAGGGATCAGTTTATAGAGAATGACGGCAATGCCATCAACACTTATGAGGAAGTAAAGCTAAAGCTGTATTTTGCCAACGAGGCGGGAGATCAACTGATCGCCGCCAACCGCACCAAGGAGTACCTCACCAATATCTCTCTGGAAAAACTGATCGTGGAGGAGTTGATCAAAGGACCCAACAGGGAGGGGCTGTATCCCACGATCAATCCGTCGACCAAGGTGGCCAGCGTGACGGTGCGGGACGGAGTGTGCTATGTCAATCTGGACGAGACCTTTTTAAACCAGCCTTACACGGTGACGCCGGAGGCCACGATCTACTCCATCACCAACTCCTTGGTGGAGCTGAGCAATGTAAACCACGTTCAGATATCCATCAATGGGGATAACTCCGGTATCTACCGGGAAAAGTACAGCCTGACTACCTACTTTGAGCGCAATCTGGATATAGTCACGACTCTGGAGTAGGATGAGAGGGCATGGGGCAATGAGAGACAGCCCCACGGAGGTATATGTGTATAGAATAAAAAGACCGCTTTTGTGCGGATGCCTGGTGCTGGCCGCCGCAATCGTATTCTGGCAGCGGCTGGCGGATCCGCCTCCATGGGAATCGCGTTTCGCGCAGGAGATGTCCCTGTCACAGAAAACCGATTCCTGGGACGAACTGCCGGTGACCGTGACCGGACAGATATACAAAAAGGAAGTACGTACCTTATACGGTGAGGAAATTCTGGTTCTTTATCTGAAATCTGTCGCGATATCGTCTGATACGCGATCGGGAGACGAAATATCCGTCTCATATCATGCGGAACATAAAATGCAGGACAGGCTGATATGCCAGCTGGCGGCGGAGCAGCCGGCCTGGGAGGGTGTGTCGCCGGAGGGAGAGATCATGCTGCGGGAACAGGTGGCATTGGGCAGCCGGGTAGCGCTGCGGGGTCAGCTGCAACTGTACCGTCATGCCACCAATCCGGGAGAGTGGGACAGCGCGGACTACTATCTGATCGAAGGCGTGGCGGGCCGGTTAAAGCAGGCCCGGCTTCTGGGCAGTGATAACAGGAGCTGGCGGCTCAGGGAGATTCTGTTTCGCTGCCGCCGCAATCTGACCCGGCGTCTCTATCAGGCCCTTCCCGCGAGGGAGGCCTCTGTTCTGGCAAAAATGCTGCTGGGAGAAAACAGCGGACTGGACAGAGAACTGAAAACTCTCTATCAGGACAATGGCATAGCGCATGTACTGGCGATATCAGGGCTGCATATCTCCCTGCTGGGTATGGGACTGTACGGATTGCTGCGCCGCTTTGGCTGTCCCATCATTCCCGCGGCGGTGCTGGGAGGAGGCGCGATCCTCCTCTATGGGGGGATGGTGGGCTGGGGCGTCTCGGCAGTCCGCGCCATAGGCATGTATCTGATTCGTATGCTGGGGGAGATCGGATGCAGACGCTACGATATGCTCACGGCCATGGGAGTGCTGGCGGCGGGGATGCTGTGCCACAACCCCAGACTGGCGTATCACTGCGGTTTTCTGTTGTCCTTTGGGGCCGTGGCGGGAATGGGATGGGTTTATCCGGCTCTGCTCGGAGCGATAGAGCATGTGGCTAAGCGGGGGAACCGTAAGAACGGTATCGGCGGAAAGTCAGATGGCGCCATGGGAAAAAAGGCGGCAGGGAATAAGTTTTTCAGAAGAACGGCAGCGCTTTGGAGGGGGATATACCGGGGGCTGCTGGCCAGCCTGTCCGTCACGCTGGCCACCCTGCCGGTGCAGCTCTGGTATTTTTATCAGATCCCCATCTACGGCACGGTGTTGAATCTGGTCGTGCTGCCGCTGATGGGCCTGTTGCTGGCGGGGGGACTAACGCTCATGGTATTGCCCGGCATCCTGCCGGTGCGGTGGATGGTGACGGGGATATTGGCCCTTTACGAGGGAATATGCCGCCTGGCGGAAGGACTGCCGGGGCATCTGTGGATCGTGGGCCGACCCGGCGTGGGGCAGATCGCGGGATACTATGGCATTTTGACCGTTGCGGTCATACTGCTGGGGGCTGGAAAGAGGCGGCGGAAATGTCCTCGGGAGACTTGCGGGAAGTGGGGGAAACGGCACTGCCTCGGCGGGCTGGCAGCTCTGAGCCTGGCGGTTCTGTCGGTGACGGTACGGCCCCGGTGCGGCTTTTCCATGACAATGCTGGATGTGGGACAGGGGGACTGCGTCTGTGTACACACTGCCATGGGGCAGACATACCTCTTTGACGGGGGGAGCAGCAGCCGCAGCGCCCCGGGGGAATATGTGTTGATACCCTATTTGAAATACCGTGGCGTCGGCTTTGTGGACGGTATCTTTCTGTCCCATGGAGACCAGGATCATATAAGCGCCGTCCGGGAATTGCTGACGGACGGCAGGGGAATCCGCGTGGGAACTCTGTATCTTCCGCAGGTGGCAAAGCCCCTTCCGGAAACCTTGGAGGAGCTGCGGGATCTGGCCCTGGACGCGGGCTGCCATGTGGAGTATCTCTCCCAGGGAATGGGCTGGCAGCAGGGGGACTTCCGGCTGACCTGTCTGTGGCCCAGGGCGGGATACCAGGGGGAGAGCAATGCCTCTTCCGCCTGTTATCTGCTGGAGGAAGGCGATTTTAGCATTCTGCTTACCGGCGATGTGGAGGGGGAGGGAGAGCGGGAACTGGCCGCCTATCTGCGGCGGATATCCCGGACGGAGCCGGATGTGCTGAAAGTTGCCCATCACGGTTCCAGGTATTCCACAACGGACGCTTTTTTGCGGGCAGTCACGCCCCGGCTGGCGCTGATCTCCGCCGGGCGGGACAACTCCTACGGGCATCCCCACAGAGAACTGTTGGAACGGCTTTTGGACAAGGGTTGCACGGTGGCGCAGACCCCTGAGAGCGGCGCGATCACCATCCAGACAGGCAGCGGCAAAGGGACAGGGCAAAATAGAGGGAGAATATTGACATTTATTAGATAAAGCGGTAGACTGTAACTAGTGAATAGTTACAACCGTGGAAAGGAGACTATGAGCACGCTGGATAAAGCTAAAAAGCGGATAGCTGAAATTCCAAATAACTATACATTTGCCGAAGTCAGATTTTTGCTGGATAAACTGGGTTTTCAGGAGTATAATAAAGGGAAAACTTCAGGTTCAAGAGTTAAGTTTTACCGAGAGTCAGATCAAAGGGTATTTATGTTTCACAAGCCCCATCGGGGAGATTCAATGGATAGGGGAGCCGTGGAGGATCTGGTAAGAAAGTTAAAGGAGATGGGAGAACTGTGATGAGAGACAATGTTCTGGAATATAGGGGATACCATACAAGTATTGTGTATGACGCGCATGGGAAACGGCTGAGGGGTACCATTCTGGGTATAGATGACCATGTAGATTTTTCCAGTGATAAGCTGGAGGAGATTGAGCAGGAATTCCACAGTGCGGTGGATGAGTATCTTACTTTTTGCCAGGAAGTGGGAAAGGCGCCCTGCAAGGAGTATAAAGGGGTCTTTAATGTCCGCATACAGCCGACTCTGCACAGGGAACTGGCGGTGATCTCCGAGGCAAACGGCGAGAGCCTGAATGCGGTGGTGGAAAAGGCGTTGCGCCTGTTTGCCGAGGGGCAGAAAGCGCAGATGTGAAAATATTGAACAGGGAGCGGACACTATGTGTAAAACAGTACAAAGGGGGTATTCTCCCAACGATAAGACCGAATTTTACGGCGACGCGTATCCCAGGCTGCTCACTGCGGGGCAGGATCTTCGGTATCTGCTGGACAGGGGCTATCCGATCAAGGCGGCGTCCACCTTTGTGGGCAATCATTTCCTGCTGTCCGAGAGACAGAGACTGGCGCTGGCGCGGGCCGTCTCCTCCAGCGACAATATCGAGAGCCGCAGGAAAAAGGAGCAGACCGCGCTCCCTCAGGGCAGCGTGGTACATATCGACGGTTTCAACACGGTCATCACGCTGGAGGTGGCCCTGTCCCGCTCCCTGCTGCTGAAATGCATGGACGGCACGGTGCGGGATCTGGCGGCGCTCAGAGGCACTTACCGGCTGATCGACAAGACGGCCCCGGCCATCTCCCTGATCGGCGATATGCTGGAGCGGTACGGGATCGGCAAGGCGGTATTCTATCTGGACGCCCCTGTGTCCAATTCCGGGCGTCTTAAGGAGCAGATACAGACTGTGCTGGGCCAGGCCCCTTTCGAGGTGCAGGCGGAGGTGATCCACAACGTGGACACAACGCTGGAAAAACTGGAGAATGTGATAACCAGCGACGCCATCATTCTGGACAAATGCATTAGCTGGATCAATCTAAACAGCAGGATCATAGAGGAGAGCATGGAGGCGTACCCCTATGTGGATTTCTCTGTTCTGGCCTGCCGACCGAACGATTGTCTGTAGCGCTGGCACGGACGGGCGTATGTTGTATGATTCAAGCTGTAAGAAATAATAAAAGAAAACTGGAATAAATGGTAACAGAAATTGGTGTTTTGGAGTATTCTCAGAACGAAATATGGGGGATATTTCAAGGGAGAAAAGTACCTCATCATAAATGAAGGAGTCACATATGAGCGTAAAAAGATTGGATAAGCATCTGTCGCTGGTGGTGGATATGTACGGCTGTCCCAACCGCTGCAGACACTGCTGGCTGGGCCATATGCCCAACAGACGGATGGAAGAGGGAGCGGACGAGTGGATCTTCCGTTATTTCGAACCGTATTTTGAGAATATCACTTTCTATAGCTGGCTGAGAGAGCCGGATTATTGCGATGATTACAGAGAGCGCTGGAGCCGGGATATACGCCTCTCTCGGGGGATCATGCCCAGACGGTTTGAATTGGGCAGTTTCTGGCGGATCGTCCGGGACGAACAGTATGTGAAGTTTCTAAAGGAAGTGGGCGTACAGAAAGTGCAGTTGACTTTTTTCGGCCTGGAGGAGTTTACCGACCGCTATGTGGGCAGAAAGGGCGCTTTCCGGGAACTTATACAGACTACGCAGATACTGATTGAGAACGGCATAACGCCCCGCTGGCAGGCATTTATCAACGAGGAAAATAAAGACGAAGTGGTACAGCTATTACCCCTTATAGAAGATATGAAACTGTATGAGCGGTGCGAGGGGCTGGACGCTCCCTTTTCGTTCTTTGTACATGCCGGATCCTGCGACGGGGAAAACCGCAAGCTGTACGATATCCGCATCAAAAAGCAGGATATCCCCCGGGAGTTGATTCCCTGTTTTCTGCACTATGAAGACACGAAGACGGAGAGGGAGTGGTGCGAGCTGCTGGGAGCGGAGGAAAGCAGCGTTGTCTATCACAATGAGGGGGAGATCGTGCTCAATATATCCAACCGGTACGACGTATTTTTCAATTTTACCCATATGTCGCCCAACTGGAGGATCGGCAATCTCAAGACCGACGGGCAGGACGAGCTGATCCGCAGGATCCTGGAGGAGGACACCCAAGCGCTGAACCTGGCGAGAAATATCACCCTTCGGGAGCTGGTGGAAAAATACGGCGATCCCCGGTCGGATAGGGCGTTTGAGCGGGGGGACTATACGGGATACCTTCTGAACTGTTATGTGGACGGGCGGTAGGGGCGTGGCAACACGGCTGCTGCGCCGCAGGATCGCCGTTCTGGCGGACACCCACGATCTGCTGCGCCCCGAAGTGACGGAGATACTCGGAACCTGTGATGTGATTCTGCACGGCGGCGATCTGAGCAGTCCGAAGATACTGGAAGAGCTGGAGCGGATCGCCCCGGTCTATGCGGTGCGGGGCAACAACGACAAAGAATGGGCCGAGGGAATGCCCCAGGAGCTGGACGTCACGCTGTTTGGCCTGCGCGTTTATATGGTACACAACCGGAAACACAGGAGAGAAGATCTGGAGGGGGTCGATCTGTTTATATACGGTCACTCCCATAAATATGAGCAGAAAACGGAGGAGGGCGTATGCTTTCTGAATCCAGGCAGTTGCGGCCCCAGACGTTTTCGTCTGCCCGTGACCATGGCGATTCTGGAAGTGGAGGAGAGCGCAGGCTCCTGGAGCGTGGAGAGAGTCGATCTGACAGCCGGGACGGGGAAAGACTCGCCGCCCAGGGGACTGTCGGAGGAAAATCTGGAGCAGACGGTGCAGTCCATCCTGCGGGATATGAGGGCGGGGCGGAAGGTGGAGGTCATCGCCCGGCGGCTGGGACTGGAGCGCGAATTTGTGGAGCAGGTCTGCCGGATCTATGTGACCCATCCCGGCGTGGACACCCAGGGAATCGTAAGCAAGATGGAGGTCAACGCCCTGTTCGGACGCTGACCTCCCGACCGTCAATCGCCGCCGTGCAGGGCGCAGCATCCGGCGGTGTCTATGGAGCTGGTGCCCAGATAGAGCAGATTACCATCCCCATAGGATCTGATCCAATATGCGTCTTCCCCAAAATTCTGGCAACGTACCTGTCCGGTGGGAAGATCCCAGACGTAGACATAGTGGTTGGCGGTATTGTTGAAATACAGTTTTCCCCCGCAAAAATAATTGGAGAAAATATACATGCCGTCTTTTTTCGCATTCCAGAGATACAGCTTTTCGGAGTCGGTGTCATAAAAATAATAGTCGCCCCTATCTCCATAGTCGGTATACCACCCTATGTACCGACTGTCAGAAAAACATGCGGCGATTTTGTCGTAGGGCTTGGTCTCGCCCAGAAGGATGGTGTCTGTCGCCCCCGTATCCAGATTCTCCCGTCGGATATAGAGTTGTTCCCGGTCGTCTTTCATAAAATACGTGATGCCGTTTTCTGTGATTCCCATATAAGAATTGTAGAGCGCCACTGTCAGCCCCTGTATATCACCCTCTACGGCGGTTCGTTCCTGAAATCTCTGTTTTTCGATATCGAACACGACCAACTCAACCGTTGGCTCAGGATCCTGTATGTGGACGTCATACCAGGTCAGAAAGCGATCTGACACTTGCAGAGACATATCATAGTAATCATCGCCGTTTCTTTCCGCAATACAGCTTATGTTGCCATTATCCAGTTGGCATTGCATGACTTTAAAAGATACGGATACTCCCGCACCGTCAGACTTAGGGGACGACACATACTCCACCCAGTACAGATACATATCGTTGGCGCATATCCCGTTGAGACAGTACGCGTCGGAAGTATCGTAGAGCAGGGTATCTTCATCTTTTCCCAACGACCGCACATAGAGCTGGTTGCGGTATGTATACTGCGCCATTTCTTCGGAATAGCTTATCTGGAAAAAGATACGATCCCTATTCCGAATGACGGTATCGAGGCTGGCATAGCTCCCCGGCGGTACGCTCTCCGCATGCCGGGCGAAGATTTCCTCATCAGTCAGGATGATCCTGTCCCCCATAAGCGTTTCCGTTTCCTGTATACTCCCTGTCATGGAAAGAATTTCCGCCTCTGCGGAAGAGATATCCGTCATCCGATGCTGCCCCTGCTCCGGCGCGGCTGCCGCCCGGCTACAGCCGGACAGCCCGCACAGCAGGAGGATGAAGAACAACAAATTTATTTTTTTACACATAGATTTGTTCCTCCTGGAGTTTAATTATATAATTATGATATATCTTATTTCCCCATGAGTCAACATGTTTCGTCGAAAAATGAAAAAGCGCTGTATGTGTGTACAAAGACGTCATAGGCGGACGGACGCAGTCAACCGGCGGCGCAGAATTATAGCGTTATGCGCGGGGAAAAGAGGATCGGTGAAAAAAGCCATGAAAATTATATGGATATTATGTGTATGCTGTGTCATAATGGAAATGTGGCAAGCAGGTTCTTAGAGGCGGCATGCGTTATATTTTGTGGGGACTGCTTTTAATAGTAAGTATAAAAGAGAGGGATTGCGGCTATGAAAGAACATCTCGACTGCAACACATACAATCTGTCCGGCAAGCGGGTCACCGTGTATCCATCCAAATCTCCGGTCAGTCCGATAGTATATCTAAACAGCTCCGAGGAAGAGGAGGAGCAGATCTACAGGGCGCTGGAAGAGTTTTGCTGCCCGGACTTTACCCTGGTGACGATCAGCGGGCTGGACTGGAACCATGATATGACGCCCTGGAATATGCAGTCCGCGTTTCAGGGAGCTCCGCCCTGTACGGGAGGAGCGGACGCATATCTGCGGCTGTTGACGCAGCAGATCCTGCCCACGGTGGAGAGTGCGCTCCCGGGAACTCCGGTGTGGAGAGGACTGGCAGGGTATTCCCTGGCGGGCCTGTTCGCCCTGTATGCCCTTTACCGCACTCCGGTCTTTTCCAGAGCCGCCAGCATATCCGGTTCGCTGTGGTTTGCGGATTTCCGGGAATATGTTTTGACGCACGAGACGATGGCGCGCCCCGCATGCCTGTATCTGTCGTTGGGAGACAGGGAGTGCAGAACGGGAAATCCGTACCTTAAGACCGTACAGGAGCGAACGGAGGAGATCGCGGCCCACTATGCAGCGCAGGGCATCGACACACATTTTCAACTGAATCCGGGAAACCATTTTAAGAATCCGGTGCGCCGTATGGCGGCGGGTATTGACTGGATATTGAAGAGACCTGTCTAAAATGACAGACCGGGCGGCGGACTCCGAATCCGCTGAGAGTGCGAGGGAATGGTGGGGAAAATGGCAAAGGAGTTAGATCTTTCCGCGTTCGCGGTGGACGGCGGTTTCCGCCTGGAGGACCAGACGGTGGAAAATTGCAGGATAATAGGGACACAGTACAGAAATTTTGATCTCATACATTGTATATTTCGCGGCGTGGTCTTTGAAAATGCCTTTCAGGGAAGGCCGGGCCAATATGTCAACATCCGTGATTGCTGTTTTACGGACTGTGAGTTTCGGGACCAGTATCGGGGAAAAGCCATTCGATTAACCTGTTGCGACAACACTTTCACAGACTGCCTGATCGTGAATTTGGTATATCGCAGTTATGAGGAGCGGGCGGAGATATGCGGCGACCGGTTCATTAATTGTCATTTCAGAAATATTGAGATACAGGGAGACGTCAGAGTGTACGATATGGAGGCGACGGGTGGGAGCGCCAGATATGTGGATTATCTGGGTAGATCCATAAGTCGGTGCACCTTTTCCGATATGTGTTTTGAGGACATGCTCATCAAGGCGGATCTGACGGATAACAGAATGGGGAATGTTCTGTTCCGGGACGTGACTGTCCGGGGGAACGATATTGACAGGAACGAACTGATCGGCTGTACAAACAGGTACACTCTTATCAGAGAGCGGCCGGACGCCGGACAGACGGTATAGTCTGCTCCGGAAATTGACTTGCATATGTCCTTATTTGGTAGTATCATAGGAACATGAGGATTGCTACTGCTTAAGATACGGCCTTGACGGAGACGGTATACCATGTGGAGTTATATAATAAGGTTTCTGACGATCATGCTCATGCTGTTGCCCATATATCTGGTGATTCGCAGACCCTGGCGGGAAAAGTCGGCCAGAGCCTGGGCGGAGGCGGCTTTTGTGGTCTTTATGGGAGGATTGCTGACGCTGACATTGCAGGGGCGTTATCAGAGCCCGGCGGCGATGGCGGAGGATGCCATGCTGCGGATAGAGAGCGGCAAGGGAATCAACCTGGTTCCGTTTCGCACTGTCTCCAGTTTTATTGAACACTGCTCTACAGATATTTTTCTGGTAAATATCGTTGGAAATATTGTGATGTTCATCCCCTGGGGCTTTGGGCTGCCCCTGCTGTGGAAAAAACAGCGAAAGGCAGTCCGCGTAATGCGAAACGCGCTGCTGCTGCCGATTTTTATTGAGGCATGCCAGCTTTTCATCGGCCGCAGCGTGGACGTGGACGATGTGATACTGAATTTTGCGGGGGGCTGTATCGGAGCGGCGTTGTACTTTGTACTCAGGAAAGCGGTTCCGGGTATGGGCAGGTTGGCCCGGTGACGCAGGAAGGGGAGAAATGCCGGAAAAAGAAATGTTTGAAATAATCGTCAGCAGGACTTCCATGGAGGAAAATGCCGCGAAGATAGCGGAAACTCTGGTGACGGGATTGAAAGGCGAGAACAAAATGCTGCCTTTCACGGACAGAGTTGTCAAAATGCTGCCGGAGATAAAAGAGCTGGATATGGGCAGCATGGAATATGACGGTTTGTATACCTGCATTGCAGATTTGCTCTCCCGGCGTCTGACACGGGAGGAGGGGCGAATCCAGGAAAAGATACGTCGTTTTGCCGGGCTGACACGGGAAAAGCTACTGCCAGCCATAGGGGAATTGCTGGATCTGTTTGAGCTGCATTATCAGGAAAAGAGAAGATTTACCTGCTATCTGGGATTCTTTAATCCCTTTCCCAGAAGTGTGCTGAGCCGGGAATATTGGCTGCATTATGATATTTCGGACGAGGTTTTTCTGCGGGCGTCCCTGCACGAGATCGACCATATGATCCTGTTTGACAAGTGGAAGGTCCTCTATGGATACCCGGAGGAGAGGGAGCCGGATTACCCGGATCTAATGTGGTTTTTGGAAGAATTGACCGTAGAGCCTACGCTGAATGACCCGCGCATACAGAGAATCGTTCCCATAAGGCATACTGCGTATGACTCCCTGCGGGCCGTCACGATAGAGGGAAAACCGCTGACCGCGCATATACAGGAATTATATGATGCCAGCGGCAGTATGGAAAAGTATCTGAAGGATACAGGGCAATTTCTGCAGCGCCACTACAATGAGTTGTGCTGAACTGCCTGTTCGGGGAGGCGTCCCGATATGAAATGAGAATGGTCTGGCCTTGACGGACGGCCAGGGAATAGAGGGGGATAAAAGAATGTTTGAGCGTCAATTGACCAGAATCGACACAGTGAGACAGTATGTGGATGATATGCTGAAGGCGTGCGAGGATAAGGAGACGGCAAGATGCGGTTTTGTCCATCTGTATGGCGTCGGACAGGCCTGCGCCCTCATCGCCCTGCGCAGAGGACATGACAGGGCCTACGCGGAACTGGCGGAGATCGCCGGGATGCTCCACGATTTTTCCACATATGAAGACAATACAAGAGAGGAACACGAGCGGCGCAGCAGTGAACGCGCCAGAACTATACTGACACAGACACGGGTTTTTACAGAGACGGAAGTAGACCGGGTCTGTCAGGCGATTGCCAGACATGGCGATAAAAAGAATGTCCATGAGGAGTTTGACGAGATACTCAAGGATGCGGACGTGATGCAGCACTGGCTGCGCAATCCTGTGGAAGAGTATTTTTTTGTCCAGGAGCGGGTTCAAAAGCTGACAGAGGAGTTCCGGTTGACAAACTGTTGATATCGGTAATTTAAAACACGTACTGGGGAGAAGGCATGAAAAAGAAGAGCAGATTGATAATGGCGGAAATGATTCTGACGGTAGCGCTTGTCTGTGGGTGCGCAGCCGGGCAGCAGGAGGTGGGGGATATGACGGAGAGCGGGGGAAGTGTTCCTGCGGCGTCCACCGCATCGGATACGCCTGTAGAGCCGGAACCGTCCGCCATATCAGAGCCTGATTCCGCACCGGAGCCATCCGCCATACCGGAGCCTGGTTCGGCGCCGGGGGCATCCGGCGGGAACGAGCAGGGTGCAGACCGGGCCGCTGCTCCCGATCTAAACCGCAACGGCATAGCCGAGGAACTGCGTTTTACCGAGGACGGGGAAGGCCAGAGGCTGGAGATCTGGGAGAACGGCGAAATGATCAAAGCCGAGGTGGGCGTTTTCGCCCATGCCGGATGGAACAGCGTATTCCTGTGTACTATAGATGGAGAAGACTATCTGCTGCACTATAACCCGGAGATGTACCAGGGCGTCGGTTCCTATTACTACAGGCTGAACACCTTGCAGGACAATGCGGAAACCAATGTGCGGACGGGCTATGTTGATTTTGACATAAACTTTGGCTCCCCCATCCACACAGGATTTGATCCGGAGGCCGTCGCGGCCTTTATGGACGAGATCAACGGTCTGCTCTCCCAAAGTGTGCAGCTGCTCAATACTCACGAAGACCTGCAGGCCACTTTTGAGAAGGAGGGGCGGCTTTACGACAGCCTGTGGTGGCTGGATACCTGGGAGCCGGTGTTTGTCAGGGATGAAAATAAATCTTTGCCGGATAATCTGGCGGACTTCCAGGCAGCCATGACAGCGGATGCGGAGCCGACAGCCATAGCGGAAGACGGCCTGCCCATCGCCGAGCCCCTGGAGATGGCGTTTTACAGTGGGGCGGGAGCCTGGGCCAACGGGCTCACTTTGAGCCCGGACGGCAGCTTTGCCGGGGAATATTACGATGCGGATTGCCTTACAGTATACGTCTGTGAGTACCATGGGCATTTCGGAAAAGTGGAGAAACTGACGGACGCCTCCTGGCTGCTGACGCTGGATGAACTGGAGCTGGACACCGGGCATGAAGTAGGAGAAGAATGGGATGAACAGCCGGGCGTAGAAGACAGCTATCATTATATTTCCAGCGAGCCCAACGGCCTGAGGGGCGAGGACGGCAGCGCTCTCAGACCTGGCGCGCAGTTCATACTCTACAGCCCGGAGGCCATGGGCCACGAGCCGGGGACGGAGCTGTACGGGGCGGTGCAGTTGCAGACCTGGATGCATGGCGGACGCAGGGAGTTTCAGAATGCAGACGATACGCTGGGCTGCTGGGGACTGCACAATCTGGCCACGGGGGAGGGGTTCTTTACCGACTAGAGGAGGAAAGCATGCAGCGGATTCAAAACGATATAAAATCAGGGCAGTTCCAACCCGCGTATCTCCTCTATGGGGAGGAGCGCTACTTGAAACGCCAGTACCGGGACAGGCTGAAAACGGCGCTGTGCGCGCCGGGCGACAATATGAATAACCATTTTTACGAGGGGAAAAATGTGTCGGTGGGGGAGATCATCGACCTGGCGGAAACCCTGCCTTTTCTGGCGCAGCGCCGGGTGATCTTCATGGACGACAGCGGGCTGTTCAAGTCCGGCGGCGAACAGATGGCGGAATATCTGGGCGCGCAGAATGAGTCCACCGTGCTGATCTTTACCGAGAGCGAGGTGGATAAGCGCAGCAAACTGTTCAAGACCCTCCAGGGAAAAGGCTGCGCAGTGGAGTTTGCGGCCCAGGATGAGAAGACGTTGAAACGCTGGGTGGCGGGTACTCTGGGAAAAGAGGGCAAAAAGATTACCGAGAACACGGTGGAACTGCTGCTGAATAAAATCGGCACGGATATGGAAAATATTCACACGGAGCTGGAAAAGCTGATCTGCTACTGCATGGACAGGGAGGTGGTAGAGCCCCAGGATGTGGAGGCGGTATGCGCTACCCGGATCTCCAACCGTATCTTTGACATGGTCACAGCCATCGCCGAGAAAAGGCAGAAGGACGCGCTGGAACTGTATTACGACCTGCTGACGCTGAAGGAGCCGCCCATGCGGATCCTGTTTCTGATTGCCCGGCAGTGCAATCTGCTGCTCCAGGCCAGGGCCATGAAGAGCAAGGGGGCGTCCAACAAAGAGATCGCCTCCGGCCTGGGCGTGCCGCCCTTTGCCGTGGGCAAATACTTGAGCCAGGCATCCCGGTTTAAATCCGCCGTGCTGCGCCGGGCGCTGAGCAGATGCGTGGAGGCGGAGGAGACCGTGAAGACCGGTCGAATGAACGATGTGATGAGTGTGGAGATACTGATTGTGTCGGTATTTGAGGAGTGAGTGCCGGTATAGGCAACAGTGAAGATAAGGCAAGGGAAATACAGGTTTTGAAAGTGCAGGGGGATGATACGGTGAAAAGAGGCGGAAACGGCAACAGGAAAAATTTGCTTTTTGTATGCGGTGTTGTGACAGCGGCGGTAGTGTTTGTAGTGAGTACGATGCGGTTCCCAGAAACCGGGGGAGAGGCGACGGTACATACCGCGCAGACCGTGCAGAATGTCAGTGTTCCGGGAGCCGGGGGCGGCGATATGGACACCCCGTCAGGGGAATCGGCGGCGGACATGCCGGAGTCGGCGGCAGACATGTCGGAGTCGGTGGCGGACATGCCGGAGTCGGCGGCAGACATGTCGGAGTCGGTGGCGGACATGCCGGAATCGGCGGCGGACATGCCAGAGTCGGCGGCGGACATGCCGGAGTCGGTGACGGACATGACGGAATCGGCGGCGGACATGCCGGAGTCGGTCGAGGCCATATTGGGGGATGTGCAGTCGGCCCAGTGGGTGGAGACTCCCCAGGTCCAGCTGTATTCTTTCCGCAATGAGCGCCTGCTTAACCAACACTATGAGAAACATGGCATAGAGATGGGATTTGCCACGATAGAGGAGTATGTGGCTGCGGCCAACGCGGTGATAAACCACCCGGACGTCCTGCACAAACAGGAGGCGGAGGACAACGATGACGTCTATTTTCTCGAGGCCACAAACGAGTTTGTGGTGGTGTCCACGGACGGCTATATCAGAACTTACTTTATTGCCAGCGGCGGTATTGATTATTACAACCGCCAGTGAAGGAGGAATCTATGGAACCGGGATTTAAGCTGAATCTGCACGACCGGGATCAAAATCCCTGTTTTGAGTCCCATGACCCTTCGATGATGTATGATCCCGTCAGCGGGATGTATTATTCTTACAGTACGGATGCGGCCCTGACTTCCGTTTACCGGCAGGGTATCCCGGTGCGCAGGAGCCGGGACCTGGTGCATTTTACATTTGTGGGGCATGCGCTTTCCGACCGGGCCGTCGCCCAGGGCAGGGCCAACGGCCCAAAGTACAGGCCCACATCCGGTTTCTGGGCGCCCTATGTGGAGTATGCGGAGGGCGAGTACCGCATGTATTATTCGGCCACCAGGGCCTTTGGCAGCTCCGAGTCCCGGATCTGGCTGGCGGTGGCCCAGCGCCCGGAGGGACCTTTTGAGAACAGGGGCGTGGTCATGGACACCTGGCACACGCCTGATACGGAGCCCAATGCCATAGACGCCCATGTGGCGGATACGCCGGAAGGACGGAAATATTTTATCTATGGCTCTTTTTTCGGCGGTATATATTGCAAGGAGTTGAACCCGGCCACAGGCATGCCGATGGATCCCGATCCCCGGTATCAGGGCGTCAGGATCGCCCGCAGGCCGGAGCCGTCGTACATTGACGGGCCCGAGGGGGCGGCGGTGATGTATCATCCGGGAACGGGATTCTATTATCTCTTTCTGTCTTACGGCTGGCTGGGGGATGATTATGATATCCGTGTGGGCCGCAGCCGCCGGATCATCGGGCCGTACCTGGACTATGGGGGCCGCAGCCTGGACGGTGAGGGCTGGGGGCTGAAACTGGCGGGAAGTTATTGCTTCCGGGCGGACGATCCCTGGGCCGAGGACGGACAGGACTGGAAGTTTGCGGGGTTCAGAGGACCGGGACATGGGGCGCCGTTTTATGACCCGGTCTCGGAACAATATTTCTTTGTGCATCACGTCCGGGACGGCGCGGAGAGCCTGCGGCGCAAAGACGGGGACAGAGACTCTTTCCGCATGCATTATATGACGGTGCGCCGCATGTTTTTTCTGGACGGATGGCCCGTTTTCAGCCCCCAGCCCTATGCGGGGGAAAAGGGCGGCACGGATAGCCTGCGGGAGTATATGGAGCGGGAGGGGACAAAAGCCACGCAGTGGGAATGGCTGCGGTTTAAAGAGCGGGACAATCGCCCGGCAATGGCCGTATGCGCTCCTCTGCCGGGGGATCTGCCGCCGGAGCGCGCAGTGACGTTTTCTTGTTTTGATTTTGAAAACAGCCGTGTCGGTCAGGCGCTCACAGGCATTACCACAGGGGGAGAGACAATATGGGGAAAAAGGATATAATGCCGCAGATTTGATCAAGGGAGTTTTATAGGACACAACATCCGTTATCATCGACTCATAAACACAGTTCTGCCGCATCGGCTCCGCAGACCGGAATCAGACGCGGCAGACCTGAGATAAGCGGGAGGATATTATGAGAAGAGTGTGGACGGATCGTATTATGTGGGGATTGGCGGTTATCGTATTGGTGGCGGCGGCAATATGGGTTACAGGCGGCATTGAGAGTCAGGCGGCGGATACACGAAAGGACCGGGAGGCATACTATCAGCAGTTGGAAAGAGAATACATCGGCCGGGTGAGGGATTATCTGGAGGGGCAGGGATATCGCAGCAGCGGCGTGACGCTCAATCGGATCGTGGACAGCGACGGACAACGGAGCTATAAAGTGCTGGTACATCACGGCGCGATCTGCAGGCTGGAAGAGGAGGCTCAGGCGGAAGTGCTGGAGCGGATAGAGGGGCTGGGATTTCAGGAGCCGGGTTGCTGTTTTACGGCGCTGCTGTTGCGGTGATTCGGGATATAACAGCAGACACAGCGCCGATTCGCAGGCAGCGGAGAGTTTGGCAGCAAAGTCATATAATATTGATTGGCGCGATATCGTGTGAAGGACAGCGATATGCGGGAAAGAGGCAGAGATGGCGGACAGATTTATACCCAGAGCGCAGGAGATTTACAGACATTTCAAAGGGAATCTGTATCAGGTGCAGGCGGTGGCGGAGCATACGGAGACCAGGGAGCAGCTGGTGATCTATCAGGCGCTGTACGGGGATTTTAAAGTATATGCCAGGCCGCTGGAGATGTTTACGGGGCTGGTGGACAGGGAGAAATACCCGGATGCGGAGCAGATATTCCGGTTTCAGCTCCAGGGGCCGGAGGCCGGGCGGCAGATGGCCCTATTACAGGACAGTCCGGGTGCAGCGGCCCCGGCAGATTCGGATAGACCGGAGCCTGCAAAAGGCACGGAAACGGAGCCGGAGGAACCGGCCCTTGATCCGCTGGTGCTGGAATTTCTGGATGCCCGTACTTACGAGCAGCGACTGAACGTGCTGGCGGCCCTGCACCACAGGATTACCAACGAGATGATAACTACTATGTCCCTTTGCTGTGACATCGAGGTGGAGGGAGACGACGTGGAGCAGCGCTACGAAGAGCTGAAACAGTGCCTGATGATGAAAGAACGCTTTGAGGTCAAGAGACTGGTTTAGGGGAAACCTATGGAATATGAGAAGATTGTCAGGGGGCGTTTTATCGAGCGCCCCAATCGTTTTGTGGCATATGTGGAGATCGGGGGCAGACGGGAGCGGGTACATGTGAAGAATACCGGGCGCTGCCGGGAATTGCTCACCCCCGGCGCGGAGGTGTATCTGGAGCCGGGCAAAAGCCAGGCTCGCAGCACGGCTTATGATCTGGTGGCGGTGGAGAAGGATGGGCAAACGGTCAATATGGATTCCCAGGCGCCCAACCGGGTCGTGCTGGAGTGGCTGCGGTCCGGGAAACTTTTTCCCGATATCGTATCGGTCAGGCCGGAGACGGTCTATGGCAGCTCCCGGTTTGACTTTTATATCGAGACCGCCGGGGAGAAGATCTTTATGGAGGTAAAGGGAGTGACGCTGGAGGAAAAGGGAGTGGCCCTTTTTCCCGATGCCCCCTCCCCGCGGGCAGTAAAGCATGTGGAAGAACTGATAAGGGCCAGGGAAGAGGGATACGGCGCTTTTATCCTCTTTGTGATTCAGATGAAAGGGGTAAGCTGTCTGCTGCCCAATGCGCAGACCCATCCGGAGTTTGCCCGGGCGCTGCAACGCGCCGCGGGGGCGGGGGTGCGCGTACTGGCCCGCGACTGCCTGGTGACGCCGGAAAGTATGGAGATAGCGGACGAGGTGCCGGTACACCTGACTTCAGAAATTTTTAAGGAAAATCTAAGAAAAGGAGACCTTATAGAGATTGCGGAGCCATTGCTGAAATGGTATGATAGGCACAGGAGAATTTTGCCGTGGCGGGAGGACCCTACACCCTATCATGTATGGGTGTCCGAGATCATGTTGCAGCAGACCCAGGTGGAGGCGGTGAAACCGTATTACAGACGCTTTATGGAGGAACTGCCGGACATAGCCGGTCTGGCGCAGGTCTCCCAGGACAGACTGTTAAAGCTGTGGGAAGGACTGGGCTACTATTCCCGCGCCCGCAATCTGAAGGCGGCGGCGGAGCAGATCATGGAGCAGTATGCGGGGCGGATGCCGGAAAACCGGGAGGAGCTTATGGCTTTAAAGGGGATTGGCAGCTATACCGCAGGAGCCATAGCCTCCATCGCTTTCGGCAAAAAAGAACCCGCGGTGGACGGCAATGTACTCAGGGTGCTGTCCCGTTACCGCATGGATGACGGGGAGATCACGGACGGCAGAGTGAAGGCCCGTGTGGAGCGGGAGCTGCGGCAGGCCATGAGCTCGCTGCGGCCCGGGGATTATAACCAGGCCATGATGGATATCGGCGCGCTGGTGTGCGTTCCCGGTGAACAGCCCCGGTGCGGGGAATGCCCTCTGGCCGGACTCTGCATGGCCCATGGGGAACACTGCGAGAGCCGGTATCCCAAAAAAGCGGCGAAAAAAGCGCGGGTCATAGAGGAGAGGACCGTGCTGGTGATCAGGGACGATACCCGGGTCGTACTGCGCAGGCGTCCGGCGGCAGGTCTGTTGGCAGGGATGTATGAATTGCCCGGTCTGGAGGGCTATAAGACGGCGGAGGAGGTTACCCGCTATCTGGCGGCCAATGGGCTGAAGATCCTGCGGATCCGAAAACTGCCGGACAGCAAACACATTTTCACTCACCGTGAGTGGCATATGTGGGGGTATACGATCCGGGTGGACGAGCTGGAGCCCAAAGGAGGCGGCGGGGAGACGGCGCAGTGGCTGTATGCGGAGCCGGAGGAGACCCGGGAACGGTATCCGATCCCTTCAGCGTTTGCCGCCTATCTGCCGTATCTGTATATGCAGTGAATCAAATAAAGAACCGAAACAGGAGTAAGACGACATGAAACTTTTATCCATTGTAATACCCTGCTACAATTCAGAAAACTATATGCGCAAATGTATCGAATCCCTGCTGCCCGGCGGCGAGGACGTGGAGATTATTATCGTGGACGACGGCTCCGAGAGAGACCGCACAGCGCAGATAGCGGACGAGTATGCGGCCCGATATCCGAGTATAGTCAAGGCGGTGCATCAGGAAAACGGCGGACACGGCGCGGCGGTAAACACAGGCATCGAACATGCCACCGGACTGTACTTCAAGGTGGTGGACAGCGACGACTGGGTCAAGGAAGAGGCCTATATCCAGGTGCTGGAGACGCTACGGGAGCAGACGGGCACCAGCAGGGTCCTGGATATGCTGATCTGCAATTTCGTTTATGAAAAAGAGGGGGAGAAACGTAAAAAGGTCATGAATTACCGGCATATCTTTCCCGAGGGACAGCTGTTCACCTGGGAGGACTGCCACCATTTTACCAAGGGACATTATATCCTCATGCATTCGGTGATATTCCGCACCAAGCTGCTGCGGGAGTGCGGCCTGGAGCTGCCCAGACACACCTTTTATGTGGACAATCTCTATGTGTTTGAGCCGTTGCCCTATGTGGAGAATATGTATTATCTGGACGTGAATTTTTATCGGTATTATATCGGACGGGAAGACCAGTCGGTGAACGAGAGCGTCATGATCTCCCGCATCGACCAGCAGATTTATGTCAATAAACGGATGATAGATTACTTTACGGAACTGAGCGGGGAAATATATGGGGACAGGCGGCTGTACCAGTATATGTACAATTATCTGGAGATCATCACCACGGTATCCAGCGTTCTGCTGCTGCGCTCCGGCACCAGGGAGCATCTGGCCATGAAAAAAGAGCTGTGGGAGTACCTTAGAGGAAAGGATAAGAAACTGTTCGGCTCCATGCGCCGGGGGATCATGGGAGCCACCATGAACCTGCCGGGCCGGGGAGGACGCAGGCTGGCGGTGGACGCTTACCATATCTGCCAGAAGATATTTAAGTTCAATTGATGATTTTCCGGCAGATCATGCGCTAATAAAATCACTAAAAGACTACGATAAATATATTGCGGAGGCAATACCGTGTTGACAGGAAAAATATGTATGAGGTAAAATATAAGTAATAATCGCAGTCTTAGCAGTATTTTTTTATGGCAGCCCATGGAGGTGGAGGTCGATATGAAAAGATTATCAAAAAACCAACGGATTGGTATAATGGCGGCCGCGGTGTTGGTCGTGGTCGCAGTCGTTGTTGTGGCGGTGCTGTCAGCCCGTAAGTCAGGAGAGACATACCGCTCCATTAAGGTGGTGGAGACAGGCGGAGAAGTGACCGTAGGCAGGGAGGGGATCGGCGATCTGACAGCCTCTGCCAATATGAATCTGGTTTCCGGAGATTCCGTACATACGGGCGCGGATGCGTATATCGTGCTGATGCTGGATACGGACAAATATGTGATGCTGGGCGAATCCGGCTCCATGCAGGTTATCGCGGAGGGAGACGGCAATACCGGCATGACTTCCATTGTTCTGGAACAGGGCAGTGTGCTGAATGAGATCCGGAATCCTCTTGGTCAGGGTTCCACCTATGAGGTGGTGACCCCCAATGCCACCATGTCCGTGCGCGGCACAGTATTTGAGATAGACAGATCTGCGGACGGACAGGTGTCTCTGCTGGTCTACGACGGGGCAGTGGCCCTGGGAATGGACGGTCAGGAGCCGGTTCTCTACAATGCCGGTGAATGTATGCGGTTTGAAGAGGGCAATCCGCCGCAGGTGGTCATTGACAGAGCGCCTGTCAGCGAGGACATGATGAACGAGCAGATGCGCGGACGGCTGAAAGAGATCCGTGATTCGGGAAGACTTCTGGAGACGGGAGACGCGAGGCTGGACGGAAACGCGCCCACGCCCGAGCCGGAGGCTGCGGATGTGCCGGAACCTACAGAGGAGCCCGCGCCTGCACCGGAACCCACTGCCGCGCCTACGCCGGAGCCTACTGCTGAACCGACGCCAGCGCCCACAGCAAAGCCTACTCCGAAACCTACTTCCGTGCCGGTTTCTGTTCCTGCTCCAAGCCCGGAGCCGACATCTGCGCCTACGCCAGTGCCAGCTCCCGCCCCGGCTCCCGCGCCTGCACCGGAACCGACGCCGGCGCCCACACCGGAGCCTGTTCCGGCGCCTACACCGGAACCGACGCCAGCGCCCACTCCGGAGCCTGTTCCGGCGCCTACGCCGGAACCGACGTCAGCGCCCACACCGGAACCGATACCTACGCCGGAACCAGTACCTACTCCTGTGCCCGAGGCTGTCTATACAGTGACATTTGCCAATCCCTGCGTATGCGCGGGTGAGAACATTACGAGTCTTTCCGGTCTGATCGGGAAGGGCGGCGAGGCTGTCAAAACCCAGGTGAAAGCGGGTGAGACGGTGACAGCGCCCGACGAGTCCGCTCTCCTGGCGGCTGCGAACGACAGCACAGTGAATCTGAGGCTGGCGGGCTGGTATCTGGAGGACGGCAGGGAGTGGGATCTGGATACCTGGAAGGTGGAAAGCAATATAACCCTTTACCCTGTCTGGGAAGAGGATGTGGAGGATATTTCCGGCGGCAATGGAGGAAAGAAGTTTTATCCCGTAATCTTCAGGGGCGTACAGGGAGACGCATGGAACGGTGGGGATATCTGCGTATGCATGCCGCAGGGCAGCCAGCAAATGCCGTTTGACGATATCTCAAAGAGCTTTATTTGCTGGAAAAAAGCGGATGAGGAGATATGGGATAACTGGAGAGACCGACTGAACAAGGTTACTGTCTTAACGACAATGGTAAGCGAATGACCGACGACTTTATAATGGGCCGACAAAATGCATAGTGGAAAGAACGAGATCAGAAACAGGGCTATCTTCATAATCGTCACAGCCCTTCTTGCGGGGTGCCTGACTCTTTGGGCGCCCCTTGATAAAGTGGAATACAGGTTCTGTGACATGCTTTTTGTCACGGAGAAACCGGTGGATAACCGGATCAAGATCATCGGGATCGAAGAGAAGTCCCTGGAGGAAATGGGGCCGTTTTCCGGCTGGACCAGGCAGCAGGCCGCCGATCTGCTGCATGCTTTTGATCCAGAGCATTCTCCGGCTGTCATTGCGTTCGATATCAATTTTGTGGGGCAGAGGGATGAGGCAGGCGACCGGGCTCTGGCGGAGGCGGCATCCGTTTTTCCTCATGTAACGCTGGCCTCCTACATCAACTATGGAACGAGGGTAGAACAGTCAGACAGTGGGGAGTATCAGATCAATACCATGTATGTGGAAGATCTGGAACTGCCCTATGAGGCGTTGCGCAATGTGACGTCCCACGGCTTTACCAACGCGGTGCAGGATGTGGACAATTATGTACGGCGTTCCGTGCTGGTGGAGAGCGTGGGCGATGCGCAGTCAGAAGGGGAATACAATTTTGCCTGGACGATTTATCGCGAATACCGGGAGTCGATGGGGGAACAGTCTTCTGTTATTCCCAGAATGACGGAAAACGGCGTCTACGGATTCGATTACACTGCGGAGCCGGGAATGTATGAGGTATACTCCTATGTGGACGTGGCTGAAGGCAGATGTGACCCGCGGGTATTTCAGGACAGTATAGTCCTTGTGGGCGCGTATGCCCAGGGGATGATGGATCAGTACATGGTGCCCATAGCCAGAGGAACCGTGATGAACGGAGTAGAGGTTCAGGCGAATCATGTGGACGCTCTGTTAAATCGCCGCACATTTGTGGATATTGACATACGGATACAGGCGCTGGCCGCGGTTCTGATCACGGGATTTTTTGTCTGGCTTGTCAGCCACAACAGCTTTTTGGTGAATACCGTGGGCGGTGTGATTCTGGAGACCGGGATCGTGCTTGTCGCCAGAACCCTGTACAATGCGGGATACTACTGGAAATGTCTCTTGCCCTTTGTCTTTGTATTGCTTGTCTTTTTGGTTCGTGTAGCCATGGGATATCTGACCGAACGAGTCCGCAAGCATAAGATCTTGAGTGTGTTTCGCACATATATGGCGCCCCAGGTGGTGGACGAGTTGGGAAAGAGCGGCAATTATGAGATAGAGCTGGGAGGGCGCGACCGGCAGATTGCGGTTCTGTTTGTGGATATCAGAGGCTTTACTGCCATGTCCGAGGGGCTTTCGCCCGAGAAGATCGTCGCGATCCTGAACCGTTATCTGGGGATGGTGACGGAGGCGGTCTTTAAAAACGGCGGTACTCTGGATAAATTTATCGGTGACGCGGTCATGGCCGTCTATAACGCGCCTCTGGACGTGGAAGATTATGCGTGCAAGGCCGTGCAGACCGGGCTTGATATTGTGGCGGCTGTGGACGGCGTTAACGTGGAGCTGCGGAAAGAGTTCGGCATAGAGATCGCCTGCGGCGTAGGCGTTCACAGCGGCAGAGCGGTGGTGGGAAATATCGGCTGCAGCTATCGGATGGACTACACAGCTATAGGAGATACCGTAAATGTGGCGGAAAGGCTGGAAAGTGTAGCAAAAGGCGGACAGGTACTGATCAGCAGAGATCTGTACGAACAGGTACAAGACCGATACAATGCCGTGTTTGTCGGCAGTCAGAGTCTAAAGGGCCGACAGGAAGGCATGGATGTATTTTTGGTGGAGGGAAGGAATGGAACAGGTACAAGCGGAAAAAATACTTGAGATAGGGATTCAGCTGACCGTGGAAAGAGATTATGATGAACTTCTTTCCAAGATCATTGACTGCGCCATGGAGCTGACCAACTGTGACGGGGGCACGCTCTATCTCTTTGAGCAGGACCGTCTTCAATTCTGTATCATGAAGAACAGATCCCTGGGGATCGACCAGAAGGGGACGAAGGACGAAAAGTATCCTCCGGTGGCTATGGACGAGAAGAATATATGCGCCTATACGGCGATCCACAGGGAGTTTCTCAACATTGAAGACGCTTACAGCAGCAGCCAGTTTGATTTCAGCGGTCCCAGAGAATATGATAAACTCACGGGATATCGGACAAAATCCATGCTGGTATTTCCGCTGATCAGCCACGAGGAGAAACTGATTGGCGTGGTGCAGCTGATTAATGCCAAAAATGCGGAGGACGAGATCATTCCTTTTAGTAAAGACTGCGAGAAGGTGCTGTGGTCTTTGGGCTCTCAGGCGGCAGTGGCTGTGGCCAACATGCGTTTTGTACAGGAGATCGAGGATCTGATGATTTCCATCACGCAGGTATTCACAGATGCTATCGATACCCGTATTCCTTACAACTATTACCATTCAAGAAATGTATATCTCTATGTTAAAATTCTTGTGGATTATATCAACGGGCAGCATGAGGCCGGAAAGACAGACAGATGCTATACGCCGGCTCAGCGGGATGAACTCCTGATGGCGGCGCTGATGCACGATATCGGCAAGCTGGTGATCCCCAACGATATAATCGACAAGACCACCCGACTGGGAGCCAAACTGGATCTGGTTCTGGAACGTTTTGAGCGTCTTTCCCTGCTGTATAACATCGACTATCTGCGGGGCAGGCTGGATAAGGACAAGTGGATCGAGAAGAAGAACAATTTTCTGGATGCCCGGGCGCGGGTGGAGGAGATTAACAGGAAACCCCGCCTTTCGGAGGAAGATGTCGCCTACATTCAAAAAATGTCCAGAATGCAATATACCGATTCCAACGGTCAGAAGATCAGCTATCTGTCCCTTGACGAGGCGGAATGTCTGACGGTGGTCGCGGGCAATCTGACCAGGTCGGAGAGGGAAGTCATCTGCTCCCATGTGGAGTATACGGAGAAATACCTGCGGAAGATGAATTTCGGTGTGCGCTATCCTCACATAATCGAGTGGGCCGGAGCTCATCATGAATTTCTGGACGGCAGCGGTTATCCCAGAGGGCTTAAGGGAGACGAGATCCCCTTTGAGGCCAGGATTCTGGTAGTGGTAGACGTGTTTGAAGCGCTGACCAGCGCCGACAGGCCCTACAAGAAGTCCATGGAAGAGAAAAAGGCATTTTCCGTGCTGGACGATATGGCGGCGGAGGGCAAGATTGACAGGGAAGTGCTGCGCCTGTTCAAGGAGGCGGTTACCGGTTTCCAGGGGGATATAAAACTGTTTTTCCACCATGAGGACGATAATAATGATAGAGATCATACCTGAAATAGACAGAATCGAAGAATACCAGGAGCTGGCGGAGCAGTATTCCCTCGGCTTTGAATACAATGACTTTTTTGCCCCGGATCTGCTGGATGACAGAGAGGCTGTCCGGGAGAAAATCAGCCGATACAGGCAGCTGGGACGCCCGGAAAAGACGGATACCATGCACGGCGCTTTCTTTGACATTGTTCCTTTCAGCTGGGACAGCGGGATCAGCAGGCACAGTCTGTACCGGATGCAGCAGTCTGCGGAGATAGCAGCCGGGCTTGGGTGCCGGGCGGTGATCTTTCACGCGGGCCTCAGACCGGAGTTTGCGGGCAACGAACGGTATTACCGCAACTGGCTGGAGACCATGTCCCGGGTGGCCGGGGATCTGGCGAATCAGTGGGACGTGGAGATTTATTACGAAAATGTGGAGGAGAAGTCTCCCGCACAGCTGCGGGAGTTGGCGGACAGACTATGCGGGGAGAGCCGTTTCGGCATCTGTCTCGATGTTGCTCATATGATACTGACTGGAGGGGCTGCGCCGGAAGAATGGTTTGGCGGGCTGGCTCCCTGTATCAGGCATTTTCATCTAAACGACCACCATTTACAAACGGACGAGCACCTGGCGCTGGGATGCGGAAACATCGACTGGAAAGATATCTTTGAAAAGATCGGGCGGCATGGGCTGCAGGGAAAAAGCATGCTACTGGAAGTGAACGGACTGGAAAAAATAAATGCCAGCCTGGAATATCTGCAAAAGAACTGTCCTCAGTTCTGTGCCTGAGGCCTGGAGCCGCCTCTGCTGCGCAGCGCTCCCCGGAGATTGGCAATCACATCCTGGCGGTACACCAGCACATACATGGCCGAGGCCATGAGAAGGCCGGTCAGCACGTCGAACATGGAGTGCTGCTTGAGAAATATGGTGGACAGAATGATGGATATGCACAACACCAGCGACGCGCCCCGTAGCCAGCGTTTTTTGCCCAGACTGCAGCGGCACAGCGCCACATGGGCCCCGATGGAATTGTACACATGGATGCTGGGCCACAGATTGGTGGGCGTGTCCGTCTGCCACAGACGCGCTACCATGGCGGTGAATATATTGTCCCGGGGCATGGTATAGGGCCGCAGATGATGCCCGTTGGGCCACAGCGTGGACACCACCAGAAAGACCGTCATACCCGTGAACAGGAATATACACGCCCGCCAGTAATCCGGCTTGCTCTTAAAAAAGAGAAACAGCACCACGGCGCTCACATACACAAACCACAAAAAATAGGGTATCACGAACACTTCGCAAAAGGGAATATGATCGTCGATAGCCATATGAATCACATGATAATGTTTGGTGACGGTCCGCTCCAGATGGCAGAACCAGGTCATATAGATTATGCCATAGAGGATCAGCGGAATACCGTGTTTATATTTTTGATAAAATCTCTTTGCCTTTTCCATATTTGATATCTATCCTTGTCAACAGTATTAATGAGGATAAATATATCACAAATTCATCTTTTTTCAAGAGGAAATGGACAAAATTAAGAAAATATATGATTTTATTAAGTTTTTCTTTAGATATACATCTGCAGCGCCCGGCGCTGACAGATGACGGTGAGCCGGTCGTTGCGGCGGGCCACTTCCCCGTCCGTGTGTACCCACAGGGGCGCGGAGGTCTGTATCTCCACCTTTTCCGCGCGGTAGGCGGTGATGCCCGGGAACATATAATGTTTGCCGAAAAAGGCGGTGGGCAGCGCTACCAGAATCAGCGCCTTGGACAGATCCCCCACCACGCACAGATCCAGCAGACCGTCACAGTAGTCAGCCCTGGGCGCGAACTTAAATCCGCCACCCTCGTACATATGATTCATAAAAGCCACAAACAGGATCGTTTTTATGGAAATGGGATCGCCGCCGTCCAGACGTATCTCACAGGACACGGCCCTGCTGGCAAAGAGCTGTTTCAGAGCGATCCCCAGATAAGTCAGCTTGCCCAGCCCGATCCTGTTCAAAAATCCCTTCATATCCGAGCGGTTGGTCTCCTCGCACACCGCCGCGTCAAAACCTATGCCGCTGCTGACGATAAACCGGTGGCTGACGCCGTCCCCATAGGTAGTAACTCCGATATCCACAGCGGTAGTGCTCTCCGCCTCCAGGATCCGCCGCAGCGCCCTCAATGGATTGCCGGATATGGGCATATCCCTGGTAAGATCATTACCCGACCCTATGGGAATATAGCCCAGCGCCACCCGGGAAAGATCCGTGATTCCCTGCAAAGCCTCGTCTATAGTTCCGTCCCCGCCCAGTATCACAATACGGTGCAATGCCTCAGACGCCCCGGAACATATCTCCTCCGTCAGCCGCGTAATATCCCCTGCCCTGCTCGAAAAATGGGCCTCATAGCAAACTCCGGATGCCTGCAGATAAGGTTCAATAACCGTATCCCAAAGTTTCCGCCCTTTGCCGGAGCGTGACACAGGATTCAATATAAAATGATAAACAGCCTTTTCCATAGCATTCTCCTTCTCCCATCCCTCATTCACTCTTCTGATTTTATCATACCATTCAAAGTTTAGCAAGGACGCTGAAAAAGGGGATCCGTTTGGACCCCCACGAAAATCCTTGCAAACTGCGCCAAATATGTTATACTTCATATGTATATGCATTTTTATCAGACTACAGATCAAGGAAAACCAGCAAACCAGGAGGAAAACAAATGTATTCATTAGAGGAAGTGAGAAATATCGACCCCCAGATCGCCCAGGCCATTGAGGATGAGCAGGCCCGGCAGAACAGCCACATCGAACTGATCGCGTCCGAGAACTGGGTGAGCAGGGCAGTGATGGCCGCCATGGGCAGCCCCCTGACCAACAAATACGCCGAGGGATACCCCGGCAAGCGCTATTATGGCGGCTGCGAGTGCGTGGACGTGGTGGAAAACCTGGCCATCGACAGAGCCAAAGAGCTGTTCGGCTGCGATTACGCCAACGTGCAGCCCCACTCCGGCGCCCAGGCCAACATGGCGGTTCAGTTCGCCGTATGTAAGCCCGGGGACACCATCATGGGCATGAACCTGGATCACGGCGGACATCTGACCCACGGCAGCCCGGTCAACATGTCGGGCAAATATTTCCACATCGTGCCCTACGGCGTGAACGACCAGGGATTTATCGACTATGACGAACTGCGCAGGATTGCCCTGGAGGCAAAGCCGAAGATGATTATCGCCGGAGCCTCCGCCTATGCCAGAACCATAGATTTCAAGAGATTCCGGGAGGTGGCCGACGAGGTGGGCGCCGTGCTGATGGTGGATATGGCCCATATCGCCGGACTGGTGGCGGCGGGCCTGCATCCCAGCCCCATCCCCTATGCGGACGTGGTGACCACCACCACCCACAAGACTCTGCGGGGGCCCCGAGGCGGCCTGATCCTGTGCAATCAGGAAGCTGCCGATAAATTCAACTTCAACAAGGCCATCTTCCCCGGCATCCAGGGAGGCCCGCTGATGCATGTAATCGCCGCCAAGGCCGTGTGTTTCAAGGAGGCGCTGACCGACGAGTTTAAGGCATACCAGCAGGGCATCATCGACAATGCCCAGGCGCTGTGCAAGGGGCTGCTGGCCCGGGATATCAGGATCGTGTCCGGCGGCACGGACAATCACCTGATGCTGGTGGATCTGACCAACTACGGACTGACCGGCAAGGCGGTGGAGAAAATGCTGGACGCGGCCCATATCACCTGCAACAAGAATACGATCCCCAACGATCCTCAGTCTCCCTTTGTCACCAGCGGCGTGAGACTCGGCACCCCCGCCGTGACTTCCAGAGGTATGAACACAACGGATATGGACCGGATTGCTGAGGCTATCGCCATGGTCATCCAGGGCGGGGAGGAGAAGATTCCCCAGGCCAGGGCTATTGTGCAGGGCCTGACCGACAAATACCCTCTGAATTGACAGTAAATCTGCGGATTATTGTCTTGCGGTGCGGGAGGAAGATATGAAGAGAAAAAAAGCGGGTGTATTGGCTGTGCTCTGCGCGGCAGGCATGACCGTGTCCGGCTGCGGTATAGGCGCCCAGGTGGGCGGCGCAGTGGACAGGGGCCTGGATATGGAAGGTTATTCCAGGGAGGAAAGCTCCCGGTCACAGGAGGATACACAGTCAGAACAGAGTGCGGACAGCGCCGTCACAGACATTAACAA
Organism: uncultured Acetatifactor sp.; assembly: GCA_910584375.1. Classification (GTDB taxonomy): domain Bacteria; phylum Bacillota; class Clostridia; order Lachnospirales; family Lachnospiraceae; genus Acetatifactor. The sequence continues at coordinate 63,268 of CAJUAH010000010.1, read as the reverse complement.
TACGGCGGGCGGCGCTGCGTCGGGCCAGGGCGGGGAGCTGAATGAGCTGGGCCTGGACGCGGAGACCATGGATCTCCTCAAATACAATATATATGTGGAGCTGAATAACACGATTGTGGAAATCCTGGACGATATCAACAACTATTTCCTGGTGGTGGATACGGCGGAGGATTTTCGATTTCGGGAGGATGCGGAGTACAGTTACGGCTATCGAATCAGGGGTTTCAATATGGATGCCGTGGAGGATGCGGAACTGGTGTACAACATGGAACCTGCCTATGAGACGCTGGACGGACTGGTGGCTGATATGCTGCCCTCCATGCGGGAGATTATGGAGACTTTTGACGCCATAGACGATTCCGAGTACACCTATGAGGAGAATCAGTACCAACAGCCCAGGGAGAACCATGCCCGGCTGATGGCCTGCCTGGACGAGTTTACCGCTTATGCCTACGAGTATCTGGATCAGATTGACGTCATAGCGGATGAGAGAAACGCGGCCCAGGAAGCTAAGATGCTGGAGGAAGGAAGGCTGATCATCTACTATTACAGCCACATGCTGACGCTGTCCTCGGAGATTCTGGACGAGATTCAGGATCAGGGCATAGATGATTACAACCTGACGGAACTGGATTTGACGCCGATTTATCCGTTGTATGAGGAGATGCTGGAGACGGAGGCAGCCTATGACGAGGCGGTCAGCGACAATAATCAGTTGATGATGGAATCTCTGTCCAGCCGCCAGGTGTATGCGGATGACTGGAACGGTTTGGTGCAGGCTTTTGAATGGATGATCAAACAGGTGGAGAGCGGAGTGCCCTATGAGGATCCTTCCCGAGAGTATCTGGGCGGCTTGCAGCATATCTATGTGGTTCTGTCCGGCAAAGTGGAGAGCTACAACGGCATCTTTGCGGAGTAACAGATTGAAAAATTATGTGAAATTCTGTGAATTGGGGCTTGCGTTTACAGTGGGTTCATGCTAAAATATCTTTCGTTGGCGTACAAATGTACGCAGGAGAAATACATCATGAAAGATAGTGTGAAGTATTATGTGGTGCGGCAGAAGGCCATCCCGGAGGTCCTGCTAAAGGTGGTGGAGGCCAAGAGCCTTCTGGAATCCGAGAAAGCGGATACCATACAGGAAGCGGTGGACGCGGTGGGCATCAGCAGGAGTTCTTTTTACAAATATAAGGACGATATATTTGAATTTCACGACAATGCCCGGGGAACCACGATCACTCTGACCATGCAGATGGATGACGAGCCGGGGTTGCTATCGGATGTGCTGAAGATTATCGCGGAGTTCGGAGGGAATATACTGACCATTCATCAGAGTATCCCAATCAACGGCCTGGCCTCTCTGAGTATCAGTATCCAGGTGCTGCCGTCCACGGGGGACGTGGCCCGCATGATCCAGGAACTGGAGAGCCGCAGGGGCGTGCATCATGTGATGATCCTGGCCAGGGAATAGCGACGCGGGACAGGAGAGACCGGATAAACAAAGGGCTGCCGTGCAGCGGAATGTGAGGAAGATATGATATATGTAGCGGTATGGGGATATGGCACCGTGGGCAGCGGTGTGGTGGAGGTTATTGAGAAAAATAAAGAGATGGTAAACAAAAAGTCCGCAGCGGAACTGGAGATTAAATACATCCTGGATCTGCGGGACTTTCCCGGAGATCCCTATGAGCAGAAGGTAGTCCATGATGTAAACGTCATTCTGGACGATCCCGACGTGACCATCATCTGCGAGACTATGGGCGGCGTAAAGCCAGCGTATGATTTTACCAAAGCGGCCCTGGAGCGGGGCAAGAGCGTATGCACCTCCAACAAGGAGCTGGTGGCGAGCCATGGCCCCGAACTGTTACAGATCGCCCGGGAGCACAATTGCAACTATCTCTTTGAGGCCAGCGTGGGCGGGGGCATTCCCATCATCCGTCCCCTGAATTATTCCCTGACCGCCGAGAAACTGGAGGCGATCACAGGGATCTTAAACGGAACTACAAACTATATCCTGACCAAAATGGAGCGGGAGGGCGCGGATTTTGCGGCTACGCTGAAAAAAGCCCAGGAAAAGGGGTATGCGGAGCGCAATCCCGAGGCGGATATCGAAGGCTATGACGCCTGCCGGAAAATAGCGATCCTGTCCTCTCTGATGACCGGTCAGAATGTGTCCTATAAGGATATATACACGGAGGGTATCACCGGAATCACGGCGGACGATTTCGTCTATGCCAGGGCCATGGGCAGATCCATCAAACTGTTGGCCATGAGTAAGGACACTCCCCAGGGAACGCTGGCCATGGTGGCCCCCTGCATGATCACGCCGGAGAATCCGCTGTATATGGTGAGCGGCGTGTTCAACGCAGTCTGTGTGCGCGGTAATATGCTGGGTGATTCCATGTATTACGGAAAGGGTGCGGGTAAGCTGCCCACCGCCAGCGCAGTGGTATCCGATGTGGTGGACTGCGCCAGACACCAGGGCAGGACGATCATGTGTTTCTGGAATCAGGAACCAGCCAGGCTGGTGGATATAGGCGATGTGGAGAGAGGATTTTTTGTGAGGGCCAGAGACGACGCGGCTGCGGAGATCGAGGCGGCCTTCCCCGGCGCGGAAAAAATAGAGGTAGAGGGAAGAACCCGGGATTGCGGTTATCTTATTGCGCCCATAAAAGAAAGAGATTTTGCTGCAAAGTATGAAACGCTGGGCGACCGGGTGCTGGGCAGGATCCGCCTGGAGGGATGAGCGAGAGCGGAAAAATAGAGGATAGAGGGAGACAGTGATGAAAAAGGTAGTGAAATTCGGCGGCAGCTCTCTGGCGAGCGCCGAGCAGTTTAAAAAGGTGGGAGACATCATCCGTTCGGACGCGGACAGATTGTTCGTGGTTCCTTCCGCTCCCGGAAAGCGCGACGACAAGGATACCAAGGTCACGGATATGTTGTACGGCTGTTACGCCCTGGCGGATGCGGATCAGGATTTCAGTCGGGAACTGCGGGACATCAAGGCCAGATACCAGCAGATTATAGACGGTCTGGAACTGCCTTTGTCCCTGGAGGAGGAGTTTGGGAAGATCGAGAAACTGTTCGGGGAGAAGGCCGGCAGCAACTATGCCGCCTCCCGGGGAGAATATCTGAACGGTATCATCATGGCTGCTTATCTGGGATTTACTTTTGTGGACGCGGCGGAGGTGATCTTTTTTGACGAGGACGGAAACTTTGACGCGGACAGGACCAACGAGGTGCTTTCCGCCAGGCTGGCCGACTGTGAGAACGCGGTAGTGCCCGGCTTTTACGGCTCCATGCCGGATGGCAGCGTCAAGACTTTTTCCAGGGGCGGTTCGGATATCACAGGATCCATCGTGGCCAAGGCCATCAAGGCGGATGTGTATGAGAACTGGACGGACGTGTCGGGATTCCTGATCGCGGATCCCCATATCATCCACAATCCGGAGGCCATAGACGTGATTACATACAGGGAACTCAGGGAGCTGGCCTATATGGGCGTCCCGGTACTGCATGAGGACGCGATCTTCCCGGTGCGCCAGCAGGGGATTCCCATCAATATCCGCAACACCAACGCGCCGGAGGACAACGGCACCTGGATCGTGGGCAGCACCTGTCAGAAATCCAGATTTGTGATCACCGGTATCGCCGGTAAAAAAGGCTACTGCTCGGTGAATATCGAGAAAGATATGATGAACTCCGAGATCGGGTTTGGACGCAGAGTGCTGCAGGCCTTTGAGGACAGCGGCATCTCCTTTGAGCATATGCCCTCCGGCATAGACACGCTGACCGTGTTTGTCCACCAGGACGAATTCATGCACAAGGAGCAGCAGGTGGTGGCGGCGATCCACCGGTTGGCCGAGCCGGAGTCCATAGAGATCGAATCCGATCTGGCGCTGATTGCCGTGGTGGGACGGGGCATGAAGTCCACCAGAGGAACCGCGGGCCGCATTTTTTCCGCGCTGGCCCACAACAATATTAATGTGAAGATGATCGACCAGGGATCCTCCGAGCTGAATATCATCATCGGTGTGGCAAACGAGGATTTTGAAAACGCTATCCGCGCGGTCTACGATATTTTTGTGATCGCGCAGCTATAAAGTACGACCTGAAAAGACTGTCCGGAAGAAATCCATGTCCGGGCGGTTTTTTTCTCACAACTATGGAAAAATGATGCGGGTTATGGTAAAATATTATAAATATAGAAATTCATTGATGAAGCAGCTCGAAAAAATGAATATTTTATATCGGATTGACAATGGATTCATAAAAGTGAGGGGGTATTTTCATGAAACAAGAGGATGGAAACGGTTTATCAAACGGTCTGCAACAAAAGGAAAAAGGGGGCGGAGGCTTTGTCAGCATTGAGAAGAAGATATCTTCCAACTTCGCGAGGACGATTCTGGTGTGCTGTATTGTTTTGGGAGTAATCACATCCGTACTGAGCTATATCTCGTCCGTCAACGCGGTGTCGTAGACGATTAACAATACCTCCGATGTGGCAGCGTACTATGTGGCCGCGTCTCTCCAGCAGTATGTGGCGGTAGCTTACGAGACGGGGAGCATCGCCCGCCTGGCTGATCCGGACCGGCCTGCGGAGGATAAGATCTCGATCCTGAATCAGAAGGTGGCGGATCACAACTATGAAAGGGGATTTCTCCTGGACGGCAGCGGCGTTGATATAATCTCCGGGATGGATCTCTCCGGCAGTGAATGCTTTAAGGAGGCCATGAAGGGGAATACATATATTTCTACGCCGGCGTACAGCGAGCTGACCCAGTCCGTATCTTTTGCAGTTTCGGCGCCTTTGTGGGAAAACGGGCTGCCGGGTACGAAACCGGTGGGGGCGGTGGTCTATATCCCTGACGGCGAATATCTCAACGATATCATGCGTTCCATTAAGGTGGGAGAGGGAGGCACGGCGTTTATGCTGGACGCCAACGGTATCACCATAGCGGATATCGATTCTACGCTGGTGGGCGTGGAGGACAGTATCGCGCTGGGCGACACCAACCCGAGGCTAAAAAAATACAGTGCCATCTGCAAAAGAATGGTGGCCGGGGAATCCGGTACGGGAACTTACAGCTATAACGGGAAGACCAAGGTAGTGGCCTACTCGCCTGTTCCGGGAATCAATGGATGGAGTATCGGCGTGGCGGCGGTGCGGAGCGAGTTTTTGGGAATGTTTTATCTGTCCCTGGCGGTCACGGTCCTCTTTGTCATTGCCTTTACGGTATACGGCGTAAAGAGCGGCGTCAGCCTGGGCAAAAAGGTGGCGCAGCCCATCGCCGTGGTGGTGAAACGTCTGGAACTTCTGGCCCAGGGAGATCTCCATTCCGAGACGCCTGTGCCGGTGGAGAACGATGAGACGGCGATACTGATGCGCAGCCTTACCCAGACGATCCAGGATCTGAGGAATGTCATCAGTGATATTGACACCCACCTCGCCGAGTTGTCGGAGGGTAATTTCACGATCGTCATAGATCAGGATTACAAGGGAGATTTCGCGGAGATCAGCCGTTCCTTCAGGGATATTGTGGCGGCGCTGAGCGCGGCGATGAAGAACATCGACGACAACGCGCAGTGCGTCCAGAGGGGAGCGGAGGATCTGGCGGGCGCCTCGCAGCAGCTGGCGGAGGGCGCTACGGATCAGGCCAGCGCGGTGGAGGAGCTGACGGCGACCATAACGGATATTTCGGAGAAGATATATGTGAATGCCCAGAACGCGGAAAAGGCGAGGGGTATCGTTGCGGATATGCATCGACAGATCAATGAGAGCAACGAGCATATGAAGAACAATACGGAGGCGATGGACAAGATCAGGATAGCTTCTGACAAGATCGCCGAGATTATCAGCAGTATCGAAGAGATCGCGGATCAGACAGCGCTGCTTGCCCTGAACGCTTCCATTGAGGCGGCCAGAGCGGGAGAACACGGCCGGGGATTCGCCGTGGTAGCTACCCAGGTGGGCGCACTGGCGGATCAGAGTTCGGAGGCGGCCAGGAATACAAAGGATCTGATACAGAACGCGATCACAGCGGTGGAGGAGGGCATACAGTTCGCCGACTCCACGGCGGATTCTCTGCTCGCCGTGGTGGAGAACGCCAGAACCGTGAACGAATCCATGGAGGAGATCGCGGTGGCGTCCGACAACCAGGCAAGAGCGGCGGCCCAGATCAGCGAGGGTATCAACCAGATCGCGGGCGTAGTGGAGTCTAACTCCGCGACTTCGGAGGAGAGCGCTGCCGCGTCCGAGGAATTGTCCAAACAGGCCGATCTGCTCAAGGAGCTGGTGGGGAAATTCCAGTATAACAACTGAGTCCCAATAGGAAAAGAAAAAACAGGGCTGGGTCCCCCACATATGGGATTCGGCCCTGTAAGTTATACGCTGACCGGGGTTTCCGGAACCGTCAGGGATGTTACAGATAAGTCTACAGAATAAGGGCCTGCCAGATAGTGTCAACAAGGGCGAAAAAATGCAGAAAATAACAGGAGAAATGCCAAAAAATGTAAATATTTGGTTTAAAAAATAGAATCATGGAAAAATTAAAAAATTTTTGCAAAAATGTGTTGACAAATTAAAAATACCTGCTATAATAAAATCATACAGAAGAGATACACAAACGATTCCAAATAAACACAGGAGGAAGGGCCAATGTACTAAGGATAACGGAATCAAAAAATACAATACGGAGGTAGAGACCATTGGACAGCATAGTTTGAAGAGGACACATCAAGAAAGATTTGATGTGTCCTCTTCCCGTATACAAAAATATTTCTTAATTTTGTGAAAAAAAGTATTTTTAGGTAGAAAAAAGGCGACCGATAGGGTATACTTTTGCTGTATACGCAACAGGAGAGGCACTGAAAACACAGAAAGGCTATGAATACAGATGGATGACAGGCAGGATAAATTGCGGCAGCAGAGGGAGGCGCGGCGCAAGAGGAGACAGCGCAATCAAATATTGGCATATGTAGTGCTGCTGGTGTTGATCGCGCTGATGGCTGTGGGCATTGTCACCGGGGTCAAGTACCTGGCCCAGTGGCGGGAGCAGAAGACGCAGGAGGAACAGGAAGAGCAGGAGAGCCTGCAATCTTCTCTGGAGCAACAGATCGGGCAGTCGGAGGAAAGCATTGAAGCGCCGCCGGAGACACCGGCAGAGACACCGGAACCTATACCGGAGCTGACTCAGGAAGAAAAGCTGGATGCGATCATCAACGCGATGATCGACGCCATGCCTTTGGAGGATAAGGTGTCGGGACTGTTTTTCGTCACCCCGGAATCCATTACCAATGTGAGCGCCGCGGTGAAGGCGGGAGACGGTACCAGGGAGGCGCTCAGCAGATTTGCCGTGGGCGGTATCGTCTATGATAAGAAAAATATCAAGGATGCGGAACAGTTTCGAGAGATGCTGGGCAATACGGAGCTGTACAGCAAGTATCCAATCTTCCTGGGAGTGGAGGAGGAAGGCGGCAAAGTCAGTCCCCTGGCGGCGGCGGGTCTGCTGGACAAACAGCCTTCGGCGGCCGATATCGGGGCTGGCGGAGATCCGGCGGCCGCTTATCAGGCGGGCATCGGACTGGGCACGGGGCTGGCCTCCTACGGTTTGAACGTGGATCTTGCGCCGGTGGCGGATCTGGCCGGCGTGGAGGGCAGCGTGATGGCTGCCAGAGCCTATGGCAGCGACGCGGCGGCGGTGACGGACTGTGTGAACAATATGGTGAGCGGTCTGCAGGAACAGGGCGTGACCGCGTGTATAAAGCATTTTCCCTGCGGCGGCAGTACGGCGGCAGATACCCATGAGGGACTGGCGGTGTCGGACAGAACCGCGGAAGAGCTGCGCAGCCAGGAGCTGGCGGTGTATCAGAGCGCCATAGATTCAGGCGTACAGATCGTCATGGTGGGCCATACGGCGGTTCCGGCGCTCACGGGGGATAATACGCCTGCGTCCCTGTCCAGCGTGATCGTGACCGATCTGCTCCGGGGCGAGATGGGATACAGAGGAGTGGTGATCACGGACGCCATGGATATGAAGGCGATCTCCGAGTACTACAGCTCGGGCCAGGCGGCTGTGCTGGCACTGAAAGCGGGCTGCGATATGATTCTGATGCCGGAAAATTTTGAGGAGGCGCATGCGGCTGTGATGGCAGCGATTCAGGACGGAACCATATCGGAGGAGAGAATCAATGACGCTCTGCGCAGGATATACCGTATAAAATGTGCCGACAGGCTGGACATGGGAGAATAGGTCCGGGGGCATTTGCCCCCGGTTTTTTAAAATAACAGTTGACAAACCGCTCATCCTATTGTATAGTATATTTTGTTCAGAGCGTTCTGACATATGCGCGAGTGGCTCAGCGGTGGAGCACCTCCTTGCCAAGGAGGGGGTCGCGGGTTCGATTCCCGTCTCGCGCTCTTTTTTATGCCCGGCGAAAACTGTTGAGAATACGGTTTTCGCTGTTTTTAAATCTGTACGGTGAGGATGACGCGGAAAGGAACAGGAAATTTTAATGAGGACATTGAAGGAGATTATCAGACGGCATCTACAGGTCATAACTATGGTTCTGGCGGCGGTCATACTTTTTTCCATCTGTATTCTGGAAATTTGCAATGAGCAAAAGCGGGCGTGCGAGAACGCGGCGTCGGCGTTTCATCAGATCGAGCTGACTTTGGAGCGGAATCAGAACGAGCTGCGGGAGATCGGTGAGGAATACAGCCGTACTTGTCTGTATAATGCGGAAGTGATCGCCTATATGATACAGAATGATCCGTCTCTGGCGGAAGACATGGAGGAACTGAAACGGATCGCCGTTCTTATGGAAGTGGATGAGATCCATATTTTTGACAGGACGGGCCGGATCGTGGCCGGCACACATCCCGAGTATTACGATTACACCTTTGACTCCGGGGAACAGATGGGATTTTTTAAGCCCATGCTGGAAGATAAAACGCTGAAACTGGTGCAGAGTGTCACGCCCAACACGGCGGAGGGGAAGCTGATGCAGTATTCCGCGCTGTGGAGCAAGAATGAAAAATTTATTCTGCAGGTGGGCATGGAGCCGGTACGGCTGATGAAGGTCACGGAGAAGAATGAGCTGTCTTATATTTTTTCCATGCTGCGGATAGATCCGGCGGCAAATTATTACGCGATCCGGACAGGGAGCGGGGACATCGTCGGTTCCACGGATTTGGAGAGCGTGGGAAGGAATATGGCGGATATCGGATTGGATCCGGAGAGAATGCGTACTGACGGAACCGGGTTTCACGCAAGGATTAACGGTGTCGCCTCTTACTGTGTGTTCGGGCGTATCGGTGACGACTATGTGGGCCGGGTGATGCCGGACAAAGTGCTGTATCAGAGAATTCCCCTGGACATGGCCGCGCTGGCCGTCTGTCTGCTCCTGATCACTGCCATACTCTCCTATGCCGTGGTGTGGTGTATGAACCGCTATGTGGTGGAGGGAATCCACAGTGTGAATGAGAAACTCCGTACCATTGCCATGGGCAATCTGGAGGAGAGCGTGGATATTCAGAGCAGCGTGGAGTTTTCCAGACTGAGCAGCTATATCAATGAAATGGTAGAAAGTCTGCTGGCAAACAATAAGAAGATGTCCTATGTGCTGAACAAGACCAATATGTATATAGGCGTATATGAATACAGCGAGCAGATGAAAAGCGTCCGTTTTACCGAACATGTTCCCCGGATCCTGTTGCTGGAGCAGGAGGAATCCCGGCGGCTGGCGGCCGACAGCAAGAGTTTTCGGGAGTATATAGACCGGCTGCGAAACGATCCGGTTCCGGACGAGGAGAACATATTCCGGTTGGCGGCGCGGCCGGAGCGTTATGTCAAGCTGGAAGAGATCAGTGAGCACAACGAGATCCTGGGCGTGGTGATCGATGTGACGGAGGAGATCGTCAAGCGCAAAAAGATAGAGGTGGAGAGGGACATTGATTCGTTGACGGGGTTGTACAACAGGCGGGGACTGGAGAGCAGCCTGGAGAGGCTTTTTGTCCGGGCTGATGACCTGAAACATTATGGAATGATCATGATAGATGCGGACGGCCTCAAAGGTATCAACGACACCTATGGACATGACAGGGGAGATGCCTATCTGCGCAAGATTGCGGAGACAATAAACACTTTTGACCCGCAGAACAGTATTGCGGCCAGACAGGGCGGCGATGAATTTGTGTTGTTTTTATACGGCTACGATCAGCGCGAGGAATTGGATGAGGCCGTCAGGGTGCTGGAGTTCATTCAAAAGCACTGTATTGCGTATCTGGACGAGGAACTGCGGGTCAAGCTGGAGTTCTCCTTTGGGTGGGTCTGCGCAAAAGGCCCTGCGGATCACCGGGAATTGCTGCGGCAGGCCGACGAGAAAATGTACGAGAATAAGCGGGAGCGGAAAAAACAGAGGGGATAGGGAAAAAATTAAGAAAAAATGTAAAATAAATATTGACAGAAAGAAATATCTGGCATATAATTCCTTGTAAACCAATAGGAATTATATGAATAACAGAGGGAGGCATTATTATGAGCAAAAGGGCATATGCGGAAAGAGATTTAAAATTTGAGACATTACAGCTCCATGCAGGGCAGGAGCAGCCGGATCCGGTGACAGACGCCAGAGCGGTTCCGATTTATCAGACTTCTTCCTATGTATTTCATAACAGCGACCATGCGGCGGCGAGATTTGGCCTCAGCGATGCGGGCAATATCTACGGCAGGCTGACCAATCCCACCCAGGATGTGTTTGAGCGCAGGATTGCGGCTCTGGAAGGCGGAGTGGCGGCGCTGGCGGTAAGTTCCGGCGCGGCGGCCATCGCGTACACTTTTCAGAATCTGGCCCGCGCGGGGGAACATATCGTGGCTGCCAAAAATATTTACGGCGGTACATATAATCTGCTGGCCCATACTCTGGCGGAGTACGGCGTCCATACGACCTTTGTGGATCCCTTCGACTATGAGGAAGTGGAGAACGCCATACAGGATAACACGAAAGTTCTGTTTATTGAAACCCTGGGCAATCCCAACTCTGATGTAGTGGATATAGAGCGGCTGGCTGGCATTGCCCACGACCACAGGATACCGCTGGCGGTAGATAACACTTTTGCCACGCCCTATCTGGTACGCCCCATCGAGTATGGCGCGGATATCGTGGTACACTCCGCCACCAAGTTTATCGGCGGGCACGGAACCACCATCGGCGGCGTGATCGTGGACAGCGGCAGATTTGACTGGGAGGCCAGCGGCAAGTTCCCTGCCCTGACGGAGCCCAACCCCAGCTACCACGGTATCAGCTTTACCAAGGCGGTGGGTCCGGCCGCTTTCGTCACGAAAATACGGGCGATCCTGTTGCGGGATACCGGAGCCACGCTGTCGCCTTTCCACGCCTTTATCTTTTTGCAGGGGCTGGAAACGCTGTCCCTGCGGGTGGAGCGCCATGTGGAGAATGCGCTGAAGGTGGTGGAGTATCTGGAAAGCCATCCCCAGGTGGAGCGGGTGCATCACCCTGCCGTGTCTGACGATCCGGCGCAGCAGGATCTGTATCGAAAGTATTTTCCCCATGGGGGCGGTTCCATCTTTACCTTTGAAATCAAGGGCGACGATCGCAAAGCCAAGGATTTTATCGACAATCTGGAGCTGTTTTCCCTGCTGGCCAACGTGGCGGACGTAAAGAGCCTGGTGATCCATCCCGCCTCCACCACCCACTCCCAGCTCAGCGAGGAGGAGTTGGCTGACCAGGGGATCAGGCCCAACACGATACGCCTGTCCATCGGCACAGAGCATATAGACGACATTATCGAAGACCTGGACCAGGCGTTTAAGGCGGTGCGGTAAAAATTTTTTGAATTTTATAAAAAATTGTTTGCTTTTTTCCCAAGCTGTGTTATACTAACTTCATGGGGCATTAGCGCAGCTGGGAGCGCGTCACACTGGCAGTGTGAAGGCCACGGGTTCGAGTCCCGTATGCTCCACGAAGAGAAAAGGCGTAAAGCAGCGGATTTCCTTTAGAAAACAATGGAAATCCGCTGTTTTTATGCCTGCATACACTTGCCCTTACATCTGTTTTTCATAGAAAGGGCCAGGAACCGGCAGCTTGCGTACGCAGCCCGGCAGGTCGCGTATTCCCCGCTTGTAAAATTGCGGGCACTGTATTACCATATTGCCAGAAGAGGTGAATATCGTGAAAATATCTGTGAATATAGATCCGGCGCTTACGGATACGGAGATCGTTATAAACTGCGGCAGCGTCACCGAGCAGTTGGAGAACATCATTGCCGCACTGCGTATCGCAAACAGCCAGATCACTGTGACAAAGAACGGGGAAACATATATACTCGACATAGCGAGGATCGCGTATATCGAATCGGTAGACAGAAAAACCTTTGTCTATACCGAAAACGAATGCTATGAGTCCAGGCTGAAACTCTATGAGATGGGCGACAGGCTTTGCGACGGCGATTTTCTGCGTATCAGCAAGGCCTGTATCGTGCGGCTGAAATATATACGTTCTCTGCGGGCCGAGCTGGACCGCAGACTGCGGATCACACTTGAAAACGGCGAGCAGTTGATCGTATCCAGGCAGTACGCGGAAGAACTTAAGAAGAAACTGGGGGTGAAATAAATGGATAAGAATGTTTCGGTCTTTAAGTATTTGGGGCAGGTATTTATGCTATATGGGATCTCCACAGGGATGTTCAATATATTCTGCCTGTTGTTTGGCGAGTCGGCGCATGACATTTCCACGATATTTTCACTGGGAAACGCAGGCGTGGGGGTGGTCACGAGTTTTCAGCTTTTGGCGGCGATCGCCATGATAACGGGGCTGAGGCTTGTCTTCATGACGGATATCCTGATCAGGAAGATGCCGTTTGCCGCAAGGGTGGCGGCGATGTTTTCGGGGGCGTTTCTGGTTATACTGGTCTTTATCTCCGTATTTGACTGGTTTCCCACGGATATGCCTTTGGCCTGGATCATGTTTGTCCTGTGCTTTGCTGTGAGCTGTGTCGTGAGCACAATCATATCCGCGATCGCGGAGCGGCAGGAAAACCGTAAGCTGGAGGAGGCTCTGAGGCGCTGTAAAGAAGAAAAACAGGAACGGTGAAAAGGGAGACAACCCGGACAGGAGGAAAAGATGGAAGAGTATATTATCGCGGACAACATAACAAAAGCCTTTGGAGACAAAACCGTATTGGACGGAGTGAGTCTTACCATTCACAGAGGGGAGATATTTGGCCTTCTAGGGCCGTCGGGGGCGGGTAAGACAACGCTGATCAAAATCCTTACGGGACAGCTTGCTCCAGACGGAGGAAATGCGGAAATAAGCGGGATCGCGTCGAGGAAAATGACAGGACAGGATCGTAAGAAAATCGGGATCATGATGGATAATTTCGGGATTTACGAGAGGTTTAGCTGTTATGAAAATCTCAAGATATTTGCAAGGATATACGGAATCAAAAACGAAGATATCATGAGGGCTCTGGAAAAGGTTGGCCTTGCGGGCGTCAAAAAAAGGGCTGCGTCCAGGCTGTCGAAGGGTATGCAGAGCAGGCTTCGCCTGGCCAGAGTCTTTATGACAGAGCCAGACGTTATGTTTCTTGACGAGCCGACCAGCGGACTTGATCCCACTACCGCAAACGAGATACACAAAATGATTCTCGCTGAAAAAGAGAAAGGCAGGACGGTCTTTCTCACAACGCATACCATGGCGGAGGCTGAAAAGCTCTGTGACAGGATCGCGCTGATTGACGACGGGAAAATAATAGAATGCGACAGGCCCCGGGATATCTGCCGCAGATATAACCACCAACGTATGCTGAAAATACATCTGGAGGACGGAGCGGATATAGAGATTCCCCATAATACAGACGCGGCCGACAGGGTGGCGGAGCTGATCAGAAACGGCTGCGCGGAGACGATACACACTACCGAGCCGAATCTGGAAACGGTGTTTATTGAGCTAACAGGAAAGGAACTTGAGGTATGAAAAATATAGTGGCTGTATTTTTGAAACAAATATGCGATACCATGAAAAACAAGGCGGTTCTGATTCAATATGTAATGTTTCCCATGATGACGGTGATCATGGAAAACGCCGTAACGATAGAGGGTATGCCGCGGCACTTTTTTGTGAAAATGTTTGCGGCCATGTTTATCGGCATGGCTCCGTTGGTCTGTATGTCTTCCATTGTCTCGGAGGAGAAGGAGAAAAACACGCTGCGGGTGTTTATGATGAGCAATGTCAGGCCCTGGGAGTATCTGATCGGCATCGGCGTATATGTTTTTGGAATGTGCATGCTGGGAACGGCTGTGTTCGCGGCAGTGGGTGAATACAGGGGAAACGAGCTGTGGATGTTTATGGCTGTCATGGCAGCAGGAATACTTCTCTCGGAGTTGACCGGTGCGGTCATAGGAATATGCAGCGCCAATCAGATGGCGGCAACTTCCGTGACGGTTCCCGTTATGATGATCATGGCGTTTTTGCCGATGCTGTCCATGTTCAACGACGGTATCGACAGGGCTGCGAGAATAACTTACGCAAAACAGATCAGCGATCTCATAAACGGCATCGGCATATCCGGCGTTTCTGCGGAAAATATCATTGTGACGGCGGTGAATTTTGCCATAGTGTTTATATTGTTTGTCTTTGCCTATCAGAAAAGAGGGCTTGAATAAGAATCTTATATCATATACATATATAAAGCTGTGAAATGACGGGCAGGAAAGTCTGCCCGGAAGGAACTGACGTGAAAATGCTCTCTGTCATCAATCAATTTCTGTGGAACGGACCTTTGCTGTTCTTACTTTTGGGTGTTCACCTGTATTTTACATTTCATTTGCATGTGCCGCAGCGACATATCGGCAGAGCCGTCCGTATGTCGCTCACACCGGAGACGAAGGGAGAGAGCCGGCCCAGGGTTTCTCCCTTTGGGGCCCTGGCAACCACTTTGGCCGCGACTCTGGGAACGGGAAATATCATCGGCGTGTCCACCGCCGTGGCGCTGGGAGGCCCCGGCGCGGTGCTGTGGTGCTGGCTCACCGGGGTGCTGGGTATGGCCACCGCCTATGCGGAGTGTTATCTGGGAGTGCTTTACCGACAGCGGGACCGGGAAGGACATCATATAGGCGGCCCGATGTATGTGATACGGGACGGGCTTCATTGTAAGCCTCTGGCCGGATTCTATGCGGCATGCACCGTGGCGGCGGCCTTTGGTGTGGGCTGTACCACCCAGGCCAATTCTTTGACCCAGACCACCTCCATGACCTGGGGATGGTCCCCGCATCTGGTGGGAATGGCCGCCGCTGTGTTGACCGGGTTGGTACTGATCGGCGGTATACGCAGCATCAGCAAGGTGTGTATGCGGCTGGTGCCGGTGCTGGGGCTACTCTATATTGCCGGATGCCTGGCCCTGCTGTGGCGGTTTCGCAGCGCGCTGGGTCCCGCCTGTCTGTACATATTGGAAAGTGCTTTTTCGCCCCGGGCCGCCCTGGGGGGCGTGGCTGGCGGCGGTCTTCTGGTGGCGGCCCGTTACGGCATAGCCAGAGGGCTGTATACCAACGAGGCGGGCATCGGAACAGCCGCCATCGGGGCCGCCTCCTCCGATGCGGTTTCTCCTGCCTATCAGGCCTATGTTTCCATGACTGCAGTATTCTGGGATACGGTGGTTATGTGTCTGTTGACCGGATTGGTCATAGTGTCTAATATGCTGTTGCACCCCGGATCTCTGGAAGGGATCAATGAGACGGGTCTGGCTGCGGCCGCCTTTCGTTCTCTGCCATTGTTTGCGGCCTGGGGGCTGCCGTTTGACGGGGAGGTCTTTTTGTCCCTTTCTCTGGCGGCCTTTGCCCTGACCACCCTGATCGGCTGGTCCTATATGGGAGAGAAAGCGGCGGAGTATCTGTGGGGACCCGGAGCTGTTCCCCATTACAAGCTGGTGTATATCGTTATGATCTATGTGGGCGCCGTGATACCCATGAATCTGGTTTGGGAATGTACGGATCTGGTCAACGCCGTGATGGTGCTGCCCAATGTGCTGGCGCTGATTCTGCTGCGAAAGCAGGTGCGTACATGAAACTGTTCCGAGGATGGAATATGAGGATAAAAACAGGCGGGAAAATATCTGTAAAATTTGCAAAATATATTTGCATAATTCTCCATTTATGCTATACTGATTTTCAAAAGGATTAGCGTAGCCAGAAGCGGTTCAAACGGACAAAGCGAAGGCTACGGGCTCAAGTCCCGTATGCTGCATAACGGCAAAGGGCCGCAGATCAAGGATTTTCGCAGGGAAATCAAGGGTTTGCGGCGTTTTTAGTTCTGCTCTACCCACTGAAAAATGTAAGAAGGCTACAGGTTTGCCATTGTAAGATCGCATGGGAAACGAAAGGAGAAAAGGAAGATATGAAGAGAGTATTGGCGTTTTTGCTGGTGATTGTGCTGGCGATGGGGTCCGGACTGACGGCCTATGCCACAGGGACGGGCGGCACTGTCTCGGGAACCGATGCCACTGGAACAGACGGTACGGTTTCGGAAGCCGATGCTTATGATGCTCTGAACAAAAAATTGGGGCAGCGGATTCAGGCCGGGCAGATCGGTCAGGTGGATGTGTGCATCGGCGCGGCGCTGATCCTGGATAGCCCGGTAGCTTTCCAGGTGGAACTGACAGACCCTGCGGGTCAGGCCCTGAAGGGAGAGATCGTTCTGGGGGCGGATGACGCTCTGGAGCGCAGGGCAAGTTTCAGCGGGCTCGCAGAGGGCCAGTATACTTTGACAGTGACGGCGAAGGGGTTCGCCACATATACACAGTCCATCGCTGTGAAAAATAAGGCATATGCCGTCAACCTGATGACCGGGTTTCTGGGCGGGGTGAATTATGCCCAGGGGACCATGCATCCCGGCGTGCTGCTGCTGGGTGACGTCAACGGAGACGGCAGGATGGATGCCGCGGACAGAACGGCTCTGGTGGATGCCATGGATAAAGGGGGCTTTGGCGCGCCGGGACTGGCGGCGGATCTCAACGGTGACGGCGTGGTGGACCTGGTGGATCTGGAGTATTTTTCCAAGGGATACAATGACGGCAGGGATACGCTGGCAGGCGTAGAGCGGTTTGTGCCTGTGGAGGCCATACAGCCCGCCCAGGGAGCGAATACCAAAGTGGAGGGCGACCTGCGGGGCCTTCTGGAAAACAGGGAGAGCGTTACACTTACGGCGCTGAAACCGGACGGCAGTCCGGCCGCCATCTCCAAGGATACCCCGGTTTCTCTGGAATTCTTCTTTGCGGAGGCGGGGGAGGCTAATCTGGCCGACGGAATCATCATTGAGACGGGCGGGGATAATCCCATCAGCAACAGCGTTATAACCATCGCCTATACGGACGAATCCGGGACGGAGCAGGTAAAGGCCATTCCGGTGGACGACGGGGTAAGCTATCTTTTGGTGGATTCCGCCATAAGGGCCGAGCGGGACGGTCACGGCAACATCCGGCTGCATCTGGGTTCTCAGGTAGCGGTCAAAAAAGTAACGCTGACCATCACGGGGATGCGTAAGAATAATAATCTGGCGGAGATATCCAAAGTGGAGTTTGTCAACGGCATGGAGGAGAGGATTCCGGAGCCGGAGATGGATATACCAAAGAATCTTCGCGCGGAGGCCGGGAACAAGATCATCGGTCTGGAATGGGACGCCTGTGTGAATATCACCGGTTATGAAGTGCTGATAAAGCAGGGAGACCGTCAGGAGACTGTGATGGTCACAGGCAACGCTCTGGACGTCACTTCTTTTGGCGGCAGGGAGCTGGCCAATTACCAGGAATACCAGATCCGCGTACAGTCGGTCAACGGCGCATGGCGCAGCGGGTACGGCGATGAGGTGAAGGCGGTTCCACTGCCCAGCGGTAAGCCGGATAAGCCGGACAATGTGTCGGCAAAGGGACAGTACCAGAGCGTGGCGGTGTCCTGGAAGAATATGAAGGACACTCTGACCTACAATCTGTATTATAAAGAGAGCACAGCGGAAACATATCAGAAGATCGAGGGAATCAAGGCGAACAGTTATACCATCGGGAATCTCAGGGACTTGACGGAATACACGGTGTATGTGACCGGCGTCAATGAGTTTGGAGAGAGCGGGCCTTCTCTGTCCGCGGCGGCCACCACTACGGACGCCAATCCCGCTGTCATGCCCAAATATAATCTGATCAATGTGGGCAATACAGGAGAAAAGGGCGCGCACATTGTCAGCGCGGTTATGGGCGCCACGATGCAGAACAGTCCTCTGGACACCCGGCAGGGAACAGCCTGGGGAACCGTGGATCACGATCCGTCGTCATATTACTTTGCCAATACATGGGATGTAGGGGGCTTTAACCCCATGGGAACGGGCCATGGACTTACATATGAGTTTGACCAGGCATATAAGATGGATACATTGGCTTTTCACGATATGACTTCCCAGGACACAGGGTATTATTACGCCAAAGTGCGGTACTGGGATGAAAACGGCGTTCAGGCCGATGTGGCCGGCGTTTCTCTGCAGAGAAAGACGGATGCGGGGGGCAGGACTTACTATGTGATCAAGCTGCCCCAGGCGGTCACTGCCAAAAAGATACAGTTTGGTATCGCGCGCTACTCGGCGGCGGGAACCATAACGGTCTCCGAGGTATATTTTTACTATTACGATACGCTGATGGATGAGATCATGTCTCTGTATCAGGACGATCTGCACACGGTGCTCAGATCGGAGGTTACACAGGCGGATATAGACGCGCTGCGCGCCCGGATCAATACGGTGGACCCGGTCAGCGGCGAGTACCATCCCGACAGGGAACTGCTGGAGCGGGAATTGCAGACGGCGGAGGCCATATTGCGGGATGTCAGGCTGAATGCATCGGTGAAGATCCACAGCGGCATCACCACCAAAGATGTGGGCAGAGGGTTCGGCGGACTGAACGCATGGCAGCCACTTGGGGTAGTGGCGGCCGCCCAGGAGGAGATCATGGTTTACGTGGGTCACAGCACCAGGAAAACCGGAGAGGCCGCCAATCTTCAGCTTGTGTCCACTCAATATCATTCCGAGGCCGCAGGGGTAGGCACTGTGGTGTCCACGCTGAAAGTTGGCCCCAACAAGATTTCCGTGCCTAAGATCGGCAGCGCCACGGGTATGGAGTCCGGAGGAGCTTTGTATATTCAATACACAGGCGATGGCAGCGACGGTCAGTACGCGGTGCGTGTCAGCGGCGGTACGCAGGTTCCGTGTCTGGATCTGTATCAGGTGACGGAGGAGAGCGAGCGTCTGGCCAGAGCGAAGGCCTATGTGGAGGAACTGGAAACATTTGTGGGGCAGATGGAGTCTACCCACGGAGAAGTTCACGGAAACTCCCAGAACAGTCAGGTGAAATATGCCTACAGCGAGACAGACTGTATTCTGGGCGCGTCGGATATCCTGCTGGATACCATGATGCTCTCCCTTCCCGCAAAGCAGATACTTGGCGGAGCCGGCAGCGGTACGGCAGAACAGAAGGCGCGGAAGATTTTAAGTTCCATGCAGGCCATGGAAGATATGATGTATCTGTTCTATCAGCACAAGGGGCTTAACGCGTCTGCGCCGGAGGCAGTGAACCAGATTCCCAGGGGGCATCTGAACATCCGCTATCAGAGAATGTTCTCCGGAGCGTTCATGTACGCGTCAGGCAATCATATTGGCATTGAGTGGGGGTCAGCGCCGGGAATGGTGAGCGCTACGCCCGTGACGGCTGACAGCGAGGGCAGATATGTGAGCGGCGCTTACTTTGGCTGGGGCATCGCCCATGAGATCGGGCATTGCATCAATCAGGGCACATATGCCATAGCCGAGATTACCAACAATTATTTCGCAGTGCTGGCTCAGGCTCATGACAACAACGGAAGCGTCCGTTTCCAATACGACAATGTATATAAGAAAGTAACGTCGGGGTCCAAAGGCATGGCCTCCAATGTGTTCACCCAGTTGGGCATGTACTGGCAGCTCCATCTGGCTTATGACAGAGGCTACAATTACAGGACATACGCAAATTATACCGAGCAGCTTGACAATCTGTTTTTTGCCAGGGTGGACACTTATGCCAGAGACACGGCAAAGGCCCCCGCGCCGGGCAACATAGCGCTGACGCTGGCAGGAAATCGGGAGCAGGATCTGATGCGCCTGTCCTGCGCTGCCGCCAGAAGTAATATCCTGCAATTCTTTGAGCGTTGGGGCATGACTCCGGACGAGGAGACTCGCAGATATGCGGGCCAGTTCCCGGAGGAGAACAGAGCCATCTGCTACGCCAATGACGACGCCCGGGTGTACAGCCTGCAAGGAGGCGTGAGTTCTCTGAACGGCACAGTGGAAGCCGTGGGTGACAATGTTGCGGCCTCTGTGCATGAGGGAAGGCCCAACCAAGTGGATATTGCCCTGAGCTCTAAGGGGATTCCCCAGGCAGATGTGCTGGGCTATGAGATTGTGCGATGCATGATAAACGGCGGTGACACGGTTAAAGAGGTGGTGGGATTCACCACGGGAGGCTCTTTCAGCGACACGGTTTCCGTGAACAACCGGGTGGTCTGGTATGAAGTGGCAGTCATCGACAAGTATTTAAACCGCTCCGCGGTGAAGACTCTTAAGCCCGTCAAGATCGGGGACGACGGCAGCCTGGAAAAGTCTTTTTGGGCTGTCGGTACGCAGAATCTGACGGCGTCCGGCCAGAACCAGGGAGTGGGCTCGGACAGCTCACCCTGTGAGCCTGAGGCGGAAGATCCCGCCGGTAAACTCATTGACAATGACGTGAGCACGGCATATACGGCGGAAACAGGCGGTGAGGCGGCGATCGTTTTGGAGTTTAACAAAACGCTCACGGTCACAGGGTTAAAATATAGCGCATTGGACGGAATACCCGGCGCAGGATATGAGATACAGGCATGCTGCGCAGGCTCCTGGGTCAAAGTGGCCGAAGGAAGTCTGGATGTTTCCGGAACGGGGACCGTCTATTTTTCCAACGGCGCCCAGGAATATGTGAGTACCTATTCGGCTACCGCCGTAAAGTTGATCTTGAAGACAGCGTCCGGCAGCAGGCTCTCTATAGGGGAATTGGATGTGCTGGGAGCCACAGGGGACAACGTGGACTTCAGACGCGCGGACAGCGGCGAGGCGGTGATCGGCCGTCTGGTTTCCGCCTATAAGTACGGCGACAGGGATACGGATGTGATCCCGGAAGGCTCCATCGTCTTTGGCGGCTCTTATAAGGGGAATCCGGCCTATAATGTGTTGATCCTGTATGATCAGGACGGCAATATCGTGGGAGGGACCAACTCTGCGGGCGACTTGCAGGCACAACAGATATTGCTGGCGGAAGTGCCGGAGGAGGGCGAGATCAAGAACGTCTGGAACGGCACATGGCTATACTGGTTAGAGCCGGATCAGCAGGCGGATCTCACCGCGCTTACGAGGGTGCGGGCGGAACTGTACCGCGTCAATGACGCTTTGACAAACGAGGGACAGAGGCTTGTCAGCGACTCCCTGTTTGAGAATATGCCCACTGCCTTGCCCGATATTGAGTTGGGTCAATGAGGAGGCCGATAGGGTCACATTGTCAGGCAAATAAATATATATGTGCAGCGATATCGCACAGATAGGAATTGACATGAGAAAAAATATTTACTGTATAATACTCTCCCTCTTCCTGTTTGCCGTCCTGTTCCCTCTTCGGGTTCAGGCGGCAAGCGGCGACGGGTTGCGGCTTGACGAGGGGGGCACGGTCACGGTTGTCTCCCAGCATGCGGCAAAGGAAGGCATTTCCTCCCTGTGTTTCAGTCTGTCGGTGGAGTCGGCTGACGCGGTCGGCGTGGAGTTTCAGTTTGGGGAGAGCAAGGCCAAAATACTGGACTACCGCTATGACCAGGCCACCGGGAGTATTCATATATATCTGGCCGGGACGGAAGCGCTGTTTGCGGAGGGCGCCGACGCTTTGACGGTAGGCAGGATCAAAGTATTGGACGGAAACGGGCATGAGGTGGCCGCCACGGTCAGCGCTGTGGAGAATTCCCTGCGCTATGTATACGGTACGGAATTGATCACCATGCAGGGAGTGGAGCTTCCCGGAGCGGTGCAGATCGGTCCTGCCGCAGTGCAGCCCCCCACCGGCCAGCCGGATAATCCGTCTATACCACAGAATACGCCATCGCCGGATCTCCCGTCTAAGCCACAGAATCCGCCGACGGATAACCCGCTGACGCCGAATAATCCGCCGGCATCCCAGAACCCGTCGTCTCCTCAGACTCCGGCTGCTACCCAGGCGCCGGCGGTAATTCTGCCTCCGCCGCCCGCAGCGCAGCCCACGGCTAAACCTGTGCAGCCGCCCCGGGCCACCGAGAGCCCCAGGCCGACACAGATTCCTGGGGACGGTTCCCCGGAAAACACCCTGCCAACGGAAAGCGAGTCTCGGGAACCGGAGGGAAACCCTTCGGATGCGCCTGCATTGGGTGAGGATATTTTTCCTCCGTCTCCATCGCCTGACAGGGAGGATACCGGACAGACTGAGGAGGACGGAAAAGAGATTAACGTGTTCGCGGTGGTAGCGGTGATCGTGGTGCTGGTGGTTGTGGCGATTGAGATCATGGCTTTTGCAGTACTTCGAAAGCCGGGAAAGCCCAAGCGCAGAAGAAGAGGATAGGCGCAACGCGGGAAATCACTGTTTTTCAGAGGATTTGTCCCGCCTCCATACTCTGCTGGGCTGGGCTCGGAAAGTGGGGTAGCGCAGCAGCAGAGTTTTAAGGGCCCGCCAGTTAAAGGGGAGAAGAGGCCAGAGATAGCTGTATCCTCCGTAGGTGGGTGTGGTTGCGGCAGACAGACATACCAGCGCCAGACCTGTGAAAAAGCCCCAGAGCCCTCCCAGCCCCGTTATCAGGATCAAAAACAACCGATAGAGCCGCAGTCCGTCCGCAAACTCGGTGCTGGACAGGGACAGGGTGGCAAGCAGCGTCACCGCCGCGTAGAACAGCACTTCCACGGAGGCCCAGTTCAGTTCTACGGCGATATCTCCGATGATCAGTCCCCCCACGATGGACAGAGAACCGGAGAAGCGGCTGGTGCTGTGCGCGGCGGAATATTTGAACAGATCCAGTATAAATTCCACCGCCAGTACATAGAAAAAAACGGTGACAGGCCCGGCGTCCGCGCTGTCCAATAAATGGTACTGCGCCGAAATATCGGGATAATATGCGGTCAGCAGCAGATAGAGCGGCATCAGCACCAGACTCACCAGCACACAGACAAAACGGGCCAGACGGAAATAGCTGCCCACCAGAGGACTGCTGTAATAGTCGTCCGGACTTTGGGTAAACTGAAAGACAGAGCAGGGCAATATCAGCACTGTGGGAGAATTGTCCACGATCAGCAGCACATGTCCCTCCATCAGATAACTGCAGGCCACGTCGGGCCGCTCTGTCATCTGTATGCTGGGCAGAGGGTTGTACCAACGTTTTTTAACCAGCAGTTCTTCCAGGCTTTTGGCGCCCATGGTCAGGCTGGACACTTCAAGCTCGGACAGGCTGTGAGATATTCGTTCTGTCAGTTTCGGGTCCGCCAGATCGTCCACATAAGCCAAAGCCACATCGGTCCTGCTGTCCGCGCCTACGCAGCACAGCTTAAAAGTCAGGCGGGGAGAGCGTATCCGTCGCCGTATCAGGTTGGCGTTAAACAGCATGGTTTCCACAAAACCGTCTCTGGCGCCCCGCAGCACCGGCTCCGCGTCCGGCTCGGAGATGCCCCGGGCGGGATAACTGCGCGCATCCAGGATCAGCGCCTGGTCAAAGCCGTCCACCAGCAGCACCACGGGGCCGCTGAGCAGTTGACGCAGCAGTTTGTCCCAATCCGATTCCAGCTGTACCTGGGCATAACCGATGCGGGCGGACATATACTGCTGTAATTGTTCCACCACATTGTCCCGCATGTACTGGGGATTCTGAAGATCGGAAAAAATGCGCTGCAGTACCTCGGTCTTGCACATGCCGTTGATGCCTAACAGATAAGCCGGGGTTTCTCCCAACAGCAGTTCCCGTGTGATGATATCAAAGCTGGCGCCGATGGGCAGCAGGGTTTGAGCGGCGGCGATATTTTCTTGCAGGGATGTGGTTAGTTTCATAATAGTGCCTCCTCTGCGCTTAGTATGGCGTCTTGCGGAAAAACTATACTTTCCTCTCTTGAACCCGTTCCATGCCTGTGCTAGAATGAAGGCGATAAAACAATCACCCGGGTATTATCATACGGAAAGGAAAGGGCGGAAATGGAAGAACTTTTACGGCAGATTGACAGGCTTTTGGAGGAAAATAAAGGGGTACAGGCCCAGGCGCTGATGGAAGAAAGTCTGGAGCGCGCGCTTCAGAGCGGAGACAGGGGCAGCGCGGTGACTCTGTTAAATGAGTTGATCGGCTTTTGCCGGGAGACGGGACAAACGGAGAAATCCTATTATTACGGAGAGGCGGTACTAAATATTCTCCAGGATATGGGGCTTGCCGGGACTCTGCCTTTTGCCACGTCTGTGCTTAACATTGCCAGCGCTTATCGGGCGGGGGGACGGCTGGAGGATGCCATGACCTGTTATCTGGCGGTTGAGCAGATATACCGTCAGGTGCTGGAGCCGGATGATATGTTGGTGGCCAGTCTGTATAACAACAAAGCCCTGCTGTATCAGGAGATGGGGGATTTTGAGAATGCGGGGGTTTATCTGGAGCAGGCCCTGGAAATTGCGTTGCGGCATCCGGACCGCTATTATGAGCAGGCCAGCAGTTATGCCAATCTGGCAGCTACCTGTTTACAGTTGGGGCAGAAGGAGAGGGCGGCGGATTGCTTTCACAGGGCGATAGCTCTGTTTGAGGCGCACGGTGTCAGGGATGCGCATTACTGTGCGGCGCTGGCGTCTCTGGCGGCCTATCTGTTTGGGCAGGGAGAGTACGAGAGGGCAGAGGAGTATTTTGTCCGGGCCATGAACGGAATAGAGGAAAGCCTGGGAAGGACGGAGGCCTACTACCGATTAAGAGACAATGTGCAGGCTTGCCGCAGGGCCGTTCAGGAGCAGAAGGGTTTGGCGGATGCGGTTCCCGGACAGGGTGAGGAGGCTGCACCGTACTCGCCACAGGGGCGGCGGACTTCACCGGAAGGGCAGTTATCGCAGGATGGTCAGTCTTCACAGGAGCGGAATGTCACAGGCATGGAGCTTTGCCGGGCCTACTATGAGACTTATGGGCGTGCTATGATCCATGAGAAGTTCCCGGAGTATGAGGAGCGGATCGCCGTGGGCCTGGTGGGCGAAGGTTCGGATTGTTTCGGCTATGACGATGGGATTTCTCAGGATCATGACTGGGGGCCGAGTTTTATGATGTGGGTGTCGGACAGTGTCTATGAAGAGATCGGAAAGCAGCTTCAGGCGGCCTATGAGGAGCTGCCCCAGACCTTTTTAGGCTATACCTACCGGACCTCCCGCCAGGGGGCGGGCCGCAGAGGGGTGCAGACCATCCGGGGCTTTTACGGCAGATTACTTGGCATGGAACAGTTGGATAGCATACGAAAAGCCATGGAGACAGAGAATCCGGGGCTGATTCCCTACCGTCAGATGGAGGAGAGCGCTCTGGCCGCAGCGGTAAACGGCTCTGTGTTCCGGGATGACGAGGGGATTTTTACCCAGATACGCAGGATGTTGGCGGACCATTACCCGGAGCGGCTGCGGTATCTGCGAATCGCGGAGGCCGCCGCCCATTTTTGCCAGTATGGACAGTACAACGCCGGGCGGATGCTGGGGCGGGGAGACGGTCTGAGCTGCCGCATGATGCTGGGCAGGGCAAGTGAAGAGGCGTTAAAATTGGTCTATTATATGGAAGAACATTTTCCGCCTCACGATAAATGGCTGGCTGAGGGCGTACGCAGGATGGACGGCTACGGGGAACTGCTGCGGCTGCTGGAGGCGGCATTGGAGAGCCGGGGAGAGGAGGCCTGTGGGATCATGGAGCAGGTCGGTTCCCTGCTGGCCCACAGCCTGTACCGGGCGGGTTATATCAGCGATATAGACAGCTTTCTGGAGGAACATGTGGCGGAGCTTTTGTACAAATCCGGTATGGCGGACAAGAGCGTGGAAGAGCTGGCCGATACAATAGCGCGCAGGGAGTTTGAGGCATTTGACGCGGTGAAGAACGAGGGGGGCCGGGCCGGATGCCAGGACGATTGGTTCACATTTTCCATCATGCGCAAGAGCCAGTATCTGACCTGGGATAAGGGGATGCTGCTGCAGTATCTCTATGATTTTGACCGGGAACTGGAACGGGGGCACAATCTGATCGAGGAAAAGTACGGCAGGATGATGGAGAGTACCGCTCCCGAAAAATATGAGGAGATGAAAGAGCGTTTCCCGGAGATCACCCCGGAGAAAAAGGAGATCATCGAGAGGATCGTGGCCGTGCAGGTGGCATGGATGGAAGAATTTGCGGCGGAGCATCCCTGTCTGGCCGGCAATGCCCGCAGCATCCACACCTATGAGGACAACGGCTGGGATACTTCCTATGAGACTTATCTGCGGGGAGAGATCAGCACATATTCCGATAAGATGTTGGAGCTTTACGGCAGATATATAGCGGCTCACGCGGCGGCTGGAGAAAATCTGGCGGGTGAGATCATGGCCAATTCGGCGCATATGTACGGATACGGGAGCCTGGAGGATGCGGAGGAGGGCCTGCGCAGAGAGGCGGATCGGCCCGTGTGATTCGGTGATGACAGGGGAAATTGACGCATATGAGAGTACAGGAGGAAAAAGAAACAGAAAATGGATATGGAAACGGTTAGGAAAGAGATGGACTTTCCCCCGGTGATAAAGGATTGGATCGCTGGCAAAGAGGTGGCGGAGATCACAGATCATCATTGCAGCGGGGACCTGGTGTACCGGGTGGGAAACGACTATATTCTCAAGATATCAAACAATCGGGAGAGACTACTGCGGGAGCGGGCGGCGAACGATTTTCTGACCGGAAAAGTAGGGGTGTCGGAGACCGTCCTGTTTGCGGAGAATGCCGGATACGCTTATTATCTGAAAACCATGTTGGAGGGGGAGACGCTGGTAGAGAAAAAATATCTCCTCGATCCCGGGGAGCTGGTGCGGCTGCTGGCGCAGGCCATGAAAATGTTCCACAGCGTTGATCCGGCGGGGTGCCTGCTCCGCAATCCCGATACAGAAGGGAATTGCTTTATCCACGGAGATTTTTGTCTGCCTAATATTATGGTGAAAAACGGATCGGTTATTGGCTTTATCGATACCGAGGCCGCAGGCGTCGGCGATCC
The DNA here is from genome assembly GCA_910584375.1 of uncultured Acetatifactor sp. GTDB lineage: Bacteria > Bacillota > Clostridia > Lachnospirales > Lachnospiraceae > Acetatifactor. The sequence continues at coordinate 35,926 of CAJUAH010000010.1, read as the reverse complement.
GTGGATGGATTACGCATGGTGTATATGGTCTCTGGAGCACAACCTTGGGACGGACCGGTATACCGGACTTTTGCTGGATGCGCTGGGCATTGGGTTTGACAGGGAAAAGTTTGACAGATACACTTCTATGTAAGGGACAATGTATAAACATGGACAGCGCGGACATGCGCATGCTGTAAACGGATATATGGAGGGACAGGATGGATATACAATACAGACTGGCGGGGGAGAGCGATGCGGACAGCGTCGCAGCCCTGGCCGGACAGGCCGCTCTGCGGATGTCGGAGCAGGGGATCGAGCAGTGGGACACATTATATCCCGTCAGGGAAGATTTTCTACAGGATATCCGGCACAGACATCTCACGGTGGGGCTTGCGGAAGGCGAGATCGTAGTATTTTACACCGTTAATGAGGAGTGCGAACCGGAGTACAGGGAGGCACAGTGGAAAAAGCCGGAAATGTCTCACTGCATCCTGCACCGTCTATGTGTTAATCCGCTTTTTCAGCACCGGGGAATCGCCCGGCAGACCATGGAACATATTCAGAGGGAGGCTGCGGAAAAAGGTTATCGGGCCATCCGGCTGGACGTATTCTCCGAAAATCCCTACGCGCTTAAACTGTACCGGGGCTGTGGTTATGAGCAAGTAGGAACTGCCAGGTGGAGAAAAGGGGAGTTTTATCTGATGGAAAAATATATTTAAGCTTGGAATCCAATAAAAAGAAAATGGAGCCCCCTGCTTATTCATGAATTTTTCTATAAAACAGTAAATAAATGGGAGCAGCAAAACAGAATAGACAGACATGTCCGTGAAATACTAAGAGTGATCTTCTGACACAGGCCGGAGGATCACTTTTATATTGCGGATTAGGCATGGAACCGGCCTTTGCGCCGAGAAAGGAATGGGAGATATGGATTTCAACGGAACGGCTTTCGGCGTGTCGGCGGAGGCGGGCTACCCTCTTTCCCTGGTGCCTCTGGGCCTTGGTCTGGACGCGGTGGAAAATGAGGCGGCTATTGGCGGACGTCCGGGTATGACCGAGAGCGAGAAGGAGCGGCTGCTGATGCGCTGTATGGACGCCAAGTCCGACAGACAGATGCGGCATATTGTGAGAGACGAGGTGCCGGAGGGCAGGATCAGCGCATTGTTTGAAGGGCCTGCCAGCGGCTGACGAACAGCGGAAAATCCACATTTTTGTGTGGATTTTCTGTATGTGGCGGGCACGGAACAAGGAGGTAATTGACGGAGGCCGGGAGGTTGTATATACTGTGATAGAGACAGTACGCTTGTCGGAGAGGAGTGGATAGAGGCATGAACGAACAGTTTTCCAGAACCCGGCTGCTGCTGGGCGATACGGCCATGGAGCGGCTGGCGGCGGCCAGAGTGGCGGTGTTCGGTATCGGCGGCGTGGGCGGTCATGCGGCGGAGGCGCTGGCGCGCAGCGGCATAGGGGAGATAGACCTGATAGACAGCGATACGGTGAGCGAGAGCAATATAAACCGACAGCTGATCGCTGCCTACAGCACGATCGGAAGATACAAAGTGGATGTGATGGCGGAGCGGATACGGGATATCAATCCCCGGATCGTGGTACATACATGCAGAAGTTTTTTTCTGCCGGAAAACGCGGATCAGTTTCCTTTTGCAAAGTATGATTATGTGGTTGACGCTGTGGACACGGTGACGGCCAAGATCGAACTGGCGCTCAGGGCCCAGGCGGCGGGAATTCCCGTGATCAGCAGCATGGGTGCGGGCAATAAGCTGGACGCCAGCGCTTTTAAAGTGGCGGACATCTATCAGACCAGCGTGTGCCCGCTGGCAAAGGTCATGCGCAGGGAGCTGAAAAAAAGGGGAGTGGAGCATTTGAAAGTGGTATATTCCCAGGAGGCGCCGCTCATACCGGGAGAAGGCAGCGAGGCGCCTCCTTCCGGCCGGAGGGCGATTCCGGGGAGTGTGGCCTTTGTTCCCTCCGTTGCGGGATTGATCATGGCGGGGGAAGTGGTAAAAGACCTGGCGGGGGCTATATAAACCCGCCGTCCAGCGTGATGATCTGTCCGGTGAGGTAGCCGGGGGACTGGATGAGCTGCAGCGCCAGCGCCGCCACCTCCTGGGGTGTGCCCAGCCGATCCGCTGGAATCTCTCTGCGCAGAGTTTCCATGTCCTCTTCAGACAGGCAGCGGTTCATGTCTGTGTCGATAACGCCGCAGGCGATGGCATTGACCCGGATGCGGCTGGGGGCCAGTTCTTTCGCAAGGGCTTTGGTAAAGCTGTTGACCCCTCCCTTGGCGGCGCTGTAGGCCACCTCGGCGGAGGCACCCACATTGCCCCAGATGGAACTGATATTCAGGATATGCCCGCTGCCCTGGGCCAGCATCAGTGGAATGGCATGTTTGCAGGTGTAAAAGCAGCCGTCCAGATGGGTGGCCAGAACCCGGCGCCATTGCCGGGGCGTCATGTCCTGCAGCAGCCCCATATGGGCAATCCCGGCATTGTTGATCAGCACGTCCAACCGATCGACTCGGGTAAAGAGAGAGCTTATCTCCTCATAATCTCCGGCGTCCGCCGCAAAGCAGCGGCAGGAGATGGGATAGGTGTTTTCCAGTGCCTGTCCCAGAGCGTTCAATTCGTCTATCCGGCGCAGGCAGGTCAGCACCAGATCATACCCCGCCCCGGCGAAGGTTTCTGCCATGGCCCGGCCGATCCCCCGGGAGGCTCCCGTAATCATTGCGGTCCTGTTCATTGTATAACGATTCCTTTCTTATTAATATATAATGCCACTGTCAGTATAACATATCTTTTGGCTTATTTTCCACTGCTAAACGACTTGTGGGAAAAAATAGGATGTGTTATGATGTCTACAGTGAGGAGAAAAATATGCAATGCGGATAATGAGATCGTGGGAGCGGCCAACACGCAGGATCGTTTTACCATGTTTTCTTATTATGAGTCCGTCATCCACATGACATTGGAGGAGTCCGCCCATATTGAACGGCGTTCCGGGAAAGCGGAACATGAGCGTTAGCACTCTGCTTTTTCTTCCGCATACCGATAAACCAATAATAAAACGGAGAGACTATATTCTGCGAAGAACGCAGGCGATCTGACTAAAGGAGGAAAAGGATATGCAGGAAATATATGACTTGATTATCATCGGTTCCGGTCCGGCGGGCCTGTCGGCGGCCGTGTACGGAATGCGGGCCGGGCTCAAGCTGTTGGTGGTCGAAAAAAATCCCATGAGCGGCGGCCAGGTGCTGAATACTTATGAGGTGGATAACTATCTGGGGATGCCGGGAATCAACGGATTTGATATGGGCGTACAGTTCAGGGAACACGCGGACAGGCTGCACACCCCTTTTCAGGAGGCGGAGGTAACGGGAATCTCGGACGGCGAGCCAAAGACCGTACACACGTCCCAAGGCGACTTATACGCCAAAGCGCTGATTCTGGCCCCCGGCGCCCGCCACGCCCATCTGCAGGTGCCGGGGGAGGAGGAACTGTCCGGCATGGGCGTATCCTACTGCGCCACCTGTGACGGCGCGTTCTACCGGGGCAGAACGGTGGCGGTGGTCGGCGGAGGAGATGTGGCGCTGGAGGACGCGATCTATCTGACCCGTTTCTGTGATAAGGTTTACCTCATTCACCGCAGGGACGAGCTGCGGGGAGCCCATGTGCTCCAGGAGCAGCTTAAGGCGCTGGAGAAAGTGGAGATCCTGTACTCCCATGTGGTGAAGGAGATTCAGGGGCAGGAGGATGTGACCGGGCTGCTGGTGGAGGATAAAAAGAGCGGCGAGCAATACACTCTGCCGGTGGGCGGTGTGTTCATAGCGGTGGGAATACACCCGGAGACGGAACTGGTCAGGGGGATGGTATCCTGCGATGAGGCGGGGTATGTGCTGGCCGGAGAGGACGGGGCCACGGATGTGCCCGGGATCTATGTGGCAGGCGACGCGCGTAAAAAGCCTCTGCGGCAGATCGTGACGGCGGTGGCGGACGGCGCCAATGCGGCGACGGCGGCAGCCGTGTGGATACAGACGGCAAATTATTAAGAAAAATGAATAAATTATTTCCTGGAAAAAGAAACCATATCGTGGGTTTCTTTTTCTTTATGCGGTCAAAAAGCTGATATTTACAGGACTTTAGAGGTTTTTTGATATTTTATAACGGGTGTTGACAATTTGTGCGGCTCATGTTATAGTTAATGGCAGATGTAACAATTTTGTAATTATTTGCGTAATGTATGTAACAATTAGTCAAACATATGGAGGATGGAATGCTAAGACGCACAGTAAAAGCCACCGCATACGCATTATCTGCTGTTTTGCTCTGCACTGGCTTGAATATGGAAACGTATGCCGCAACAGGAGTTTCTTCGGTATTACCCAGCGGCGGTATCAATATAGCGCTTGACAACGGAACGACTCTGGAGAACCTCTCCAATCAGACCGGGGGCAAGGACATACAATTGGAAAATATGGTGAGCGCGCAGCAGGTAGACGAGGCGAAAGCCGCCGCTACTGCCCAGGCGATCGCCAGGGAGAAGGCGCAGGAGGAAGAGATGTTCAAAAACCTGGTCATCGCCCAGGTAAACGCTTATGTGAATGTGAGGAGCCTGCCCGGCGAGTCCGGCGATATCGTGGGAAAATTGTATAACAACTCCGTTGGAACTTTTCTTGCCGAAGAGAACGGCTGGTACAAAATCCGCTCCGGCAATGTGACGGGTTATGTGAAAGGTGAGTTCTGCGTGACGGGAGAAGAGGCCATCACGCTGGCAAGGGCGGTAGGAACCCGAATCGCTTCAGTGACCTGCGACGGTCTGTATGTGCGCAAGGAGCCCAGTACAGACAGTAAGATATTGGGCATGGTGGCCTTTGAGGACGATCTGCTGGTACTGGAGGAGACGGACACCTGGGTACGGGTGGATACGGAAGAAGGCGAAGGCTGGGTTTCCAGAGAATTTGTGGATCTACATACGGAATTTGTACAGGCTGAGTCCAAGGAGGAAGAAGAGGCCAGACTGGCCAAGGAGGCGGCAGACAGGCAGAAAGCCAGGGAGGCGGCCCGCCAGGCCCAGGCTGCACAGGCCCAGGCTGCGGCGCCCCAGGGCGGCAGCAGCAGCCACGGGATCGATCCCTCCAGCGTCACCATCAGCGGCGACAGCGAGATGGGTGTGGCAGTGGCAAATTACGCGGTACAGTTTGTGGGCAATCCCTATGTATGGGGAGGAACCAGTCTGACGAACGGCGCGGATTGTTCCGGCTTTGTGATGAGCGTATACGCCAACTTTGGGGTGTCACTGCCTCATTCCTCATCCGCTGACAGGAAACAGGGTTATGCGGTGGACGGTCTGGAAAACGCCCAGCCCGGAGACCTGATCTGCTATTCCGGTCATGTGGCTCTGTATATCGGGGACGGCAATATCGTACACGCGTCCACCAAAAAGACCGGGATCATCATTTCCAAAGCAGATTATAAGAGGATCCTGGCGATCAGACGTATTTTCTAAAAATAGAATACAGAAAAGCGTGATAAGAGCATCTTCCGAAGGGGGATGCTCTTTTTTTCACAAAATAAAATATTTAAAAAAGAGATTGCGTTTTGAAAGAGTTGTGCAACTTAACCAAAAAAATGTAAGAATATGAAGGGATGTTATTATGTAAATGAACTTTCGTGAATAAGTTATCCACCGTTTTGGAAACGCAAAATCAATCAAAAACCACTTATACACGAAGTTATACACATTATCCACAGGTTTTTATTTGTAAAATAGCCGTTTTAGGAATCGAAAACAAGAACGGATGTTTTGTGGACTTCTCCTAAAAATCGCATTTTGTGTCAAAAATTCAATTTTTCTGTTGACAAAGCTGATGTCAAAAACATGTAAAAAATTGGCTAAATTGTTGCAAAACAATTCCGAATATGGTATACTTTGTATACAATAAGACGGCATATTCTCAGGAAACGCGGCGTATAGCGCGGAAACGGGAGGATCCCGGGATTAACCGCGGGTTTGCGCAGGGGAGGGATGTGCGGGATTATAATTTTAACCATAGAAAGGGTGATCTGTATGAAATTTGTGATTGTGGGAAGAAATATCGAAGTAACTCCGGGGTTAAGGACAGCAGTGGAAGACAAGATCGGCAAGCTGGAGAAATATTTTAATCCCGATACAGAGGCGCATGTGACTCTCAGCGTGGAAAAAGAACGGCAGAAGATAGAAGTGACGATTCCCGTAAAGGGCAGCATCATCCGCTCCGAGCAGGTCAGCAACGATATGTATGTCTCCATCGATCTGGTAGAGGAGATTATTGAGAGGCAGTTAAAGAAGTATAAGAGCAAGATCGTGGACAAGCAGCAGAATGCAAGTTCTTTCAGCAAGACTTTTGTGGAGAACGATTATATGGAGGACGAGGAAGTTAAGATCGTCCGTACCAAGAAATTTGACATTAAGCCCATGTATCCTGAGGATGCCTGCATCCAGATGGAATTGCTGGGACACAATTTCTTCGTGTTCTGCAACGCGGAGACCGATCAGGTAAATGTGGTATATAAGAGAAAGGGCGATACTTACGGGCTGATAGAGCCGGAGTTGTAGGAGGGCTGATACGGCTTATGCAAAGGCCAGAGGCCGTGAAAAACAGGAACTGGCAGTGTTGATACACCGGGAGAAGAGATTTTCCCGGTGTAATTTATTGGCGTGCTGACGGCAGAAGTTCTGCCTGCGCGCCATGGATGCGTGGAAGGTTTCCCGGCAAATCTCCGGTCCGACTGAATAAGTCGGTTGACTTTTTCATATATTTCCAGTGAGAAAAGCTACCTGGAGAGGCAATGGACAAGAGACAGCGGGCGCAATATCTGATGCGGATTAAGAAGGGAATATTGGCGGAGTGCGTAATGGTAGTGCTGGCGATAGCCATGCTGGCAGGGCAGAGGGAACGTATGGAAGAGCGCCGGGCCGCCAACAATCCGGTGCTTGCCGTGGAGGATGATTACATAAAATGGGTGGACTTTACCGTGTCATACGAGGCGCTGTGCAGTGCGTATGAGTGGGATGTGAAGACTCACGGGACAGAGCATGAAGTACATTGGGTGGAACTGCTGGCGTATACTGCAGCAAAGACGGGCGGGGCTTTTGATAAGAGCGCGCTGAAGACCATGGAAAAAGCGGCTAAGGCGCTTTCCGAGGGAGAAAAGACACTGGAAGAGCTGACGGAGGATTTGCAGTATTATCCATATTATAAGGAGGCCTATGACGCCGCCATCGGCGGGCTGGTGGGAGAATATGAGGAGGAAAAGGAAGACGGGAGTTATGAGTCGCGGTATGGACTGAAGGGGTATTTCCCTTTGGCCAGGGGATTTGACTATACTCATTATGACGATTTCGGAGTCAGCCGCAGCTATGGCTATAAGCGCAGGCATCTGGGGCATGACATGATGGGACTCACGGGTACGCCTATTATGGCGGTGGAGTCCGGTGTGGTGGAGGCCCTGGGCTGGAATCAGTACGGCGGCTGGCGCATCGGTATCCGCAGCTTTGACGGAAAGCGCTACTATTATTACGCCCATCTGCGGCAGAATTACCCCTATGCGGAGGGGCTCGAGGAGGGAAGTATTGTCACGGCAGGGGATGTGATCGGGTATATGGGGCATACAGGGTACAGTACGAAAGAGAATGTGAACAATATCGATACCACACATCTGCACTGGGGACTGCAGCTTATATTTGATGAGTCCCAGAAGGAAGGGAATAACGAGATCTGGATCGACATCTATCCGCTGACCAGATTTCTGGCAAAACATACCCAGGCGGCGGTGAAGGTGGAGGGAACGAAGGAGTGGGTGCGGACGAACCATATCAAGGACCCGGCGGTGGAGGGGTATGGGACAGGGCTGTCCACAGAAACAGAAACGGATTGGCCACAACCGGAAATATAAGTGGAAATCATTCTGTTTTTGTGATAAGATGTGCAGAGCTACAGTCAACAAAAAAGGAGAGATAAACAATGGCAAATACCAGAGAAGACCTGGCATGGGAAGAAGTCAGTACGGAGCATATTGTACAGGACGAATGGATGGATTTTCGGCGGTGTGCGTACCGTCTTCCAGACGGGAACGTATTTGGACCTTTTTACAGATATAGCCGCAAGGATTATGTGGTCATCGTGGCATCCGACTGTGACGGGAACTATCTCTGTGTGAGGCAGTTCCGGCAGGGGATAGGAAAAGTCACCACCGAGTTCCCGGCAGGAGGGTTGGAGCGGTCTGACGGCAGGGAATACGGTGTGGATGGGAGTGACGACCATTCCGAGGACGCGCTTGCCGCCGCGCAGAGAGAATTGCTGGAGGAGACGGGGTACTCCTCAGATCAGTGGACGCATCTGCTCACGATTCCTTCCCATGCCACGCTGGCTGACAATTACGCCCATGTATATATGGCGAAGAACTGCCGGAAAGTAGGCGGGCAGCATTTGGATGAGACGGAATTCTTAAATGTGGAACTTTATACGGAGCAGGAGCTTGGGGAATTGATTCGAAACGGCGGATTCCAGCAGGCGGTGCATGTGATGGCGTGGCTGCTCGCAAAAGAGAACGGGAGCGCGATTCGGAATCAGGAGCGATAGGATGAAAAAAATACTATTGATTGCAACGGGAGGCACCATCGCGTCGGGATATACGGCGGAAGGTCTTGCCCCGAAGATAGCGGCGCAGGATCTGTTACAGTATGTGCAGGAGTATACGGCATTCTGCCAGGTGGACATCCTCCAACCGTTCAGCCTGGACAGCACCAACATTTACACAGAACACTGGCTGCAACTGGCCCGGTTGATCGAGGAGAACTATGACTTATACGACGGATTCGTGATCTGCCACGGCACCGATACCATGGCGTTTACCGCGGCGGCTTTGTCTTATCTGGTACAGAACAGCAGAAAGCCCATCGTCATCACCGGTTCCCAGAAACCCATCGATCTGCCGGTGACGGACGCCAGAACCAATCTGCTGGACAGTCTGCGCTTTGCCGCCGACGAGCGGGCGCATGGGGTAAACATCGTATTTGGAGGCAATGCCATCGCCGGAACCCGGGCGAAAAAGGAGCGATCCAAAAGCTATAATGCGTTTTCCAGTATCAATTATCCCAATGTGGCGGCGTTGTGCGACGGGAGGACGGTTTTCTATATTGATGATAAGGACAAGGCGACTGGACAGGTCGTTTTTTACCATACGCTAAATGAGAGGGTGCTGCTGCTGAAATTGATGCCCGGCATGGACGGAGCAGTGCTGGAACGGCTTTTTCCATATTACGACGCCGTGGTCATAGAGGCTTTTGGCGTAGGCGGTCTCCCGGAATATGGAGAAGTCCCCTTTTACGCAGAGATACGCCGCTGGACGGACGCGGGTAAGATCGTCATGATGGCGACTCAGGTAACGCATGAGGGCAGCGATATGGAGGTCTACAAGGTGGGGCGGGTCATCAAGGAGAATTTTCACCTGATGGAGGCCTACGACATGACGCTGGAGGCGACAGTGACAAAAGTCATGTGGGCGCTTGGGCAGACCATAGAGCCGGAGGAGTTTCGCCGCCTGTTCTATCGGACGGTGAATCATGACCTGTTGCTGGCCGCCGGTGAAGGGCAGTGAATTAAGAGCGGCTGTCTCTATCCGTTCCCTCTCCCAGCCGGAACGCCCGACTTTTTTCCAGGCGCTCTTTTTGTATTCCTTCCGTCCCCTCCTCGGTAGGCAGATAGTAGCGGCGGTCTTTCAGGTCTTCCGGCAGACAGGTCATGCGTGCCATCTTCTCCTGGGTATCATGGGCATAGACATAGCCCTCCCCATAGTGCAGTTCCGCCATCAGATCCGTGGGGGCGTTGCGGATCACCAGGGGCACAGGCTGGTTCAAGCGGGTCAAAGCGTCCGTCCGGGCAGTCTGATAGGCGCGGTACAGCGCGTTGGAGCGGGGAGCCAGGGACAGATAGACCACTGCCTGGGTCAGATTCAGATTGCACTCCGGCATCCCGTTGAAATGGCAGGCCTGATAGGCCGCCACGGCCAGAGGCAGAGCCTGGGGATCTGCCAGCCCCACGTCCTCGCTGGCAAAGCGGATCAGCCGGCGGGCGATAAACAGGGGATCTTCTCCCGCCTCCAGCATCCGGGCCAGCCAGTAGACGGCGGCGTCCGGGTCGCAGTTGCGCATGGACTTATGCAAAGCGGAAATCAGATTGTAATGTTCCTCGCCCTTTTTATCATACAGCAGCGTCTTTTTTCCCAGACACTGTTCCAGTGTTTCTTCTGTCACGGTTACAGAACCGTCGGAGGCAATCTCCCCATTTAAAACAGCCATTTCCAATGTATTGAGCGCCGTGCGCGCGTCCCCGTCGGCAAAGGCGGCGATAACGGACAGCAGCGACGGCTCCATATGGATCTGCGAACTGCCAAAACTGCGCTTATCCGTCAACGCCCGGGACAGCAGTCCGGTGAGATCTTCGCCGGTCAGCTCCTTTAACACGAACACTTTGCAGCGGGAGAGCAGAGCGGCATTGATCTCGAAGGAAGGATTCTCCGTGGTAGCGCCGATCAGCGTGATGCTGCCCCGCTCCACAAAGGGCAGAAAGGCATCCTGCTGCGCTTTGTTAAATCGGTGTATCTCGTCCACAAACACCAGAGTACGAACGCCGTAGGCCCTGTTTTCCTGGGCCCGGTTCATGATCTCCTTGATCTCTTTGATACCGCTGGTCACGGCGCTGAAGTTTACAAAGGCGGAGCGGGTGCGGTTCGCGATGATGCTGGCCAGCGTGGTCTTACCCACCCCCGGAGGTCCCCAGAAAATCATGGAGGGGATCTGATCCCGCTCCAGCAGCTGGCGCAGGATCTTTCCGGGTCCGAGAAGATGCTGCTGCCCCACATACTCTTCCAGCGTGGCGGGCCGCAGCCGGTCAGCCAGAGGACCCGCCATGGCGGGAACAGCGCCCGACGAGCCATCTTGTCCGGCATTCCCGCCAGGCGCTATACCTGTGGGAGCCATGTCAAATAGAGAAATCTGATTCATAGAAAATTTCCACCCTTTCAACTTCGGAATAAACGTCATCAACCACTTCACACCGGCTAACAGGCACATCTACTTCACTCTCCCAGGTATGCCCTTTGCTTTTCTTCAAACCCGCCGCAGATTCTGTCAAATAAATATACCCTTGCTTGCCGCCGTAAAGTATTTTTAGCTGATCTGGAAATCTTTCGTAAAAATGCTGTTTCCCATCCTTATTAAGCCCCACGGTGACAAAGTTTTCACTCCTGTCCCTGCAACAGATCAGCGCATAACATCTGTCTTCGGTAAAATAAGCAACTGTCTTTCCAAAAACATGAGATATTGAATTAGCTTTAATGGTACATAATCCGCCTATTGATGTCCCGTGGTATAGCATATATTTCCCCTCCGATTGTCGGAATCTTTTATGCAAAAAAGTTTTGGTGCAGCCAAATAATTCCCGCTCCCCCATAAGAATAAGTGTTCAGATATCGTATTTCAGCATCCAGCAAGATACACCCGAATCGAAAATATGTTCTGTGCAAACCATTCTATCATAGGTCGGACAGATATGCAACGAAAGAATAGAAGTTCACGCGCCTCGCCGACAGTATCCCCGCGATTTTTTTCACAATAGCTGACAAACAGCTCCAGGCGGATCATGCCAGACCCCCATGAAAGGGAACACATGCCAAAACCTCATAAAAGGGAACACATGCCCCCCTATAAACAACGATTCCCCACATCTCAAACGGTTTTGCAAGAAAGCCGTTGCAAAACGGTAATGGGTATGCTAAACTAGATGTAATGGCAATGATAAAAAAATAACAATCATTGCCGCTACAGCAAAAACAGTGCAAAAAAACAAGTTGGAGGAGAAAAAAATGGCAAAGAAAGTAGTATTAGCAGGCGCTTGCCGTACCGCCATCGGTACCATGGGCGGAACCCTGAGCACTACCCCTGCGGCAGAGCTGGGCGCAATCGTTATCAAGGAGGCTTTAAACAGAGCCGGTGTGGCTCCCGATCAGGTGGATCAGGTGTACATGGGTTGTGTGATTCAGGCCGGACTGGGACAGAACGTGGCCCGTCAGGCATCTATCAAAGCAGGTCTGCCCATCGAGGTGCCTGCGGTGACCATGAACGTGGTGTGCGGTTCCGGACTGAACTGCGTGAACCAGGCCGCGCAGATGATCATGGCCGGCGACGCGGATATCGTAGTGGCGGGCGGTATGGAGAATATGTCCATGGCTCCCTATGCCATTCCTCAGGCTCGTTACGGATACAGAATGAACAACGGCACTCTGGTGGATACCATGATTAAGGACGCCCTGTGGGATGCGTTCAACGACTATCACATGATCATGACTGCCGACAATATCTGCCGCGAGTGGGGACTGACCCGCGAGGAGCTGGACGAGTTCGCGCTTAAGAGCCAGCAGAAGGCCGAGGCGGCGCAGAAGTCCGGCGCCTTTGACGCTGAGATCGTGCCCGTCATGGTCAAGAAGAAAAAGGAAACAATCGAGTTTAAGGTGGATGAGGGCCCCCGTGCCGGTTCCACCATGGAAGGCCTTGCAAAGCTTCGCCCCATCAATCCCGACGGCTTTGTTACCGCAGGCAATGCCTCCGGCATCAATGACGGCGCTGCCGCCATCGTGGTGATGAGCGAGGAGAAGGCTAAAGAGCTGGGCGTGAAACCTATGGCTACTTTTGTGGCGGGCGCTCTGGCAGGTGTACGTCCTGAGGTAATGGGTATCGGCCCTGTGGCTGCCACCAAGAAGGTGCTGGCCAAGACCGGCATGAAGATCGAGGACTTTGATATCATCGAGGCCAACGAGGCCTTTGCCGCCCAGTCTGTAGCGGTGGGCAGGGATCTGGGAATCGATGTGGACAAACAGCTCAATCCCAACGGTGGAGCTATCGCTCTGGGACATCCTGTTGGCGCTTCCGGATGTCGTATCCTGGTGACCCTGCTGTATGGAATGCAGGCCAGAGGAGCCAAGACAGGTCTCGCGACGCTGTGTATCGGCGGCGGTATGGGCTGTTCCACGATCGTAAAGATCGAAGATTAAGAAAGATACGCCCGGGGAGGCCGCATGCGTTCCCCGGGCCGTTTGGCGGTATGCTGATTTGGCTGTATATCGAACACAATACATGCATAGCGGAGTCTGGTTCATGCCATGCTCCAGCCGTGCGGAAATGAGGTAAATATGGACTATATTCTTTATGAGCAGAAGGGGCAGTACGCGATCCTTACGATCAACAGAGAGAAGGCGCTGAACGCTCTGAACAGCCAGGTGCTGGAGGAACTGGATGCGGCCCTGGACGCAGTGAACCTGGACGAGGTGAGATGCCTGATCCTCACCGGAGCGGGCCAGAAGTCCTTTGTGGCGGGCGCGGACATCGGGGAGATGAGCACGCTGACCAAGGCCGAGGGCGAGGCTTTCGGCAAAAAGGGTAACGATGTGTTCCGCAAGCTGGAGACATTCCCGATTCCTGTGATCGCTGCCATCAACGGATTCGCGCTGGGCGGCGGCTGTGAGATCTCCATGAGCTGCGATATCCGCATCTGTTCCGACAATGCGGTATTCGGACAGCCCGAGGTGGGCCTGGGCATCACACCCGGATTTGGCGGCACCCAGAGACTGGCCCGTCTGGTGGGCGCGGGCATGGCGAAACAGATGATTTATACGGCTCGCAACATCAAGGCTCCCGAGGCTTACCGGATCGGTCTGGTGAACGAAGTGTACTCCGCCGAGGTGGACGCGGAGGGCAATGTGGTAAAGACTGCCCAGGAAGTGCTGCTGGCGGCGGCTGAGAAGATGGCCTCCGGTATAGCCAAGAACGCTCCCATCGCCGTGAGAAACTGCAAGAAAGCCATCAACGAGGGCCTGGACGCGGACATGGACGCCGCTGTGGCCATCGAGGAAAAGCTGTTTGGAGACTGCTTTGAGACCGAAGATCAGAAGTACGGCATGGCTTTCTTCCTGGACAAGAATAAGGAGAAGGTCAAGGAGCCCTTTAAGAACTGCTAATGCGGCGGCCAGGCAGGGAGAACGGCATGGACAGAAAGCAGATCCCGCCGGGAATCAGCTGGATCGTGGCAGGGGTAGCCCTGATCATCTGTCCGTTTGTCAACCGCTATGACACATGGGATACGGAATTGCTGGCAGGCGGTATCGTCTGCTGCCTGATGGGCGCGGCATGGTTCTTTGCCCGAGAGTTCATGCGGTATCACAGCCACCATATCTGCGGCGTCTGTGTGATCGTGGCAGGAGCCCTGATTTATATGCGCGGGGGTATCTGCATAGCGGGAGGCGTGGAAGGGCTGTTTCTTGTCATTTTGGGTGTCCTGATCCTGTTCTGGCCGTCCACATGACTCTCTGATTATACTCTGAGAAGAGAACTGCCCAACGGCCATCAAAACTATGGAAGTCTGAACTTCCACAGTAAAACATAAAACAAGGAGGAATTAAACATGAAAGTAGGTATTATTGGCGCGGGCACCATGGGTGCCGGGATCGCGCAGGCTTTTGCGATGACTGACGGTTACGAGGTATGCCTGTGCGATATCAAGCAGGAGTTTGCCGACGGCGGCAAGGCCAAGATTCAGAAAAACATCAATTTCCTGGTGGGCAAGGAGAAGATCAGCGCCGAAAAAGGCGAGGAGATCATGGGCAAGATCGTCACAGGTTTAAAGGATATCTGTACTGACTGCGACCTTGTCATCGAGGTATGCCCCGAGAGCATGGCGATCAAAAAACAGACCTTTGCCGAGCTGCAGCAGATCGTGAAAAAGGATTGTATCTTCGCCTCCAACACCTCTTCCCTGTCCATCACGGAGATGGGCAACGGACTGGATCGTCCTCTGATCGGTATGCATTTCTTCAATCCCGCCGACAGGATGAAACTGGTGGAAGTGATCGCGGGCGCCAACACCCCCGCAGACCTGGTGGAGAAGATCAAGGGTATCGCCACCGAGATCGGCAAGACCCCCGTCGAGGTAAACGAGGCCGCCGGATTTGTGGTCAACAGGATCCTGATCCCCATGATCAACGAGGCGATTAACGTGTATGCCGCAGGCGTAGCCTCCGTGGCGGATATCGACGTGGCCATGCAGCTGGGCGCGAACCATCCCATGGGGCCTCTGGCTCTGGGCGACTATATCGGCCTGGATATCGTGCTGGCGATCATGGAGGTCATCTATGCGGAGACCGGCGATTCCAAGTACGCGCCCGCTCCTCTTCTGAGAAAGATGGTGCGCGCTGGCAAGCTGGGCAAGAAGACCGGAGAAGGGTTCTACAACTACGCGAAATAATGGTATCATGAAGGCGCGGCGGCTCCCGGGCTTTTGCCTGGAAACCGCCGGGCGTCCAAATTTAGATGAAAGTGGAGGAATAAATCATGGATTTTACATTATCCAAAGAACATGAGATGGCGAGACAACTGTTCAAGGATTTCGCCGAGAACGAAGTAAAGCCTCTTGCGCAGGAAGTGGACGAGGAAGAGCGTTTTCCCAGAGAGACCGTGGAGAAGATGGCAAAATACGGTTTCATGGGTATCCCCGTTCCCAAGGAGTACGGCGGACAGGGCTGCGATATCCTGACCTATGCCATGTGCGTGGAGGAACTTTCCAAGGTATGCGGCACCACAGGCGTTATCGTGTCCGCGCATACATCTCTTTGCATTGATCCGATTCTGACCTACGGCACGGACGAGCAGAAACAGAAATATCTGCCCGATCTGGCAAGCGGTCGTAAGATCGGCGCGTTCGGCCTGACCGAGCCCGGCGCGGGCACCGACGCCCAGGGCCAGCAGACCAAAGCCGTGCTGGACGGCGACGAGTGGGTGCTCAACGGCTCCAAGTGCTTTATCACCAACGGTAAAGAGGCGGACGTCTATATCGTGATCGCCGTTACCGGTAAGATCGAAAAGAGAGGAAAATTCCTCAAGGAGATTTCTGCGTTTATCGTAGAGAAAGGAACCCCCGGCTTTACTTTCGGTACCAAGGAGAAGAAAATGGGTATCCGCGGATCCTCCACCTATGAGCTGATTTTCACGGATTGCCGTATTCCCAAGGACAATCTTCTGGGTCAGCAGGGCAAGGGCTTTAACATCGCCATGCACACCCTGGACGGCGGCCGTATCGGTATCGCCGCGCAGGCTCTGGGTCTTGCCGAGGGCGCGCTGGAGACCACCATCGCCTATGTGAAGGAGAGAAAGCAGTTCGGCCGTACCATCGGACAGTTCCAGAACACCCAGTTCCAGCTGGCCGACATGGCTACCAAGGTAGAGGCTGCCAAGATGCTGGTATATAAGGCTGCCCGCAAGAAAGACGAGTACAGGACCAACCCCAAGACCTCCTATTCCGTGGAAGCGGCTATGGCCAAGCTGTATGCCGCGGAGGTCGCTATGGAAGTGACCACCAAGGCGGTTCAGCTGCACGGCGGTTACGGCTATATCCGCGAGTACGATGTGGAGCGTATGATGCGCGACGCCAAGATCACCGAGATCTATGAGGGAACCAGCGAAGTGCAGAGAATGGTCATCTCTTCCAATCTGCTGAAGTAAGCGCGGAACCGAAAAGGAACTCTCAATCAACAGTAAAAGCGGATAAACGTAAAAATATAAAAAATAAGGAGTGAAAATACAATGAAAGTTATCGTTTGTATTAAACAGGTTCCGGATACCAAGGGCGGCGTTAAGTTCAATCCGGACGGAACACTGGATAGAGGCGCCATGCTGGCTATTATGAATCCTGATGATAAGGCCGGACTGGAGGCCGCGCTGCGCCTGAAAGATCAGTACGACGCAGAGGTAACGGTATTGACCATGGGCCTTCCCAAGGCGGCTGACGTGCTGCGCGAGGCCATCGCCATGGGTGCGGACAAGGGGATCCTGGTGACAGATCGCGTGCTGGGCGGCGCGGACACATGGGCTACCTCCACCACGATCGCGGGCGCGATCCGCAATTTGGAATATGACCTGATCATCACAGGCCGTCAGGCCATCGACGGCGACACTGCGCAGGTTGGTCCGCAGATTGCGGAGCATCTGCAGATTCCTGTGATCTCCTATGCGCAGGATATCAAGATCGACGGAGACAAGGTGATCGTACAGCGCCAGTATGACGACAGATACCATGTGCTGGAGGCGAAGATGCCCTGCCTGATCACGGCTCTGTCCGAGTTAAACGATCCCCGCTACATGACTCCCGGCGGTATCTTTGACGCGTGCGCCGCGGAGATTACCACCTGGGGAAGGGCAAACCTCAAGGATGTGGACGACAGCAATCTGGGTCTGAAAGGATCTCCCACCAAGATCGCGAAAGCTTCCGACAAAGTCCGCAAGGGCGCAGGCGAGAAAGTGGTTCCCGAGTCCCCCGAGGATGCGGTCGCTTATATCGTCGGCAAGTTCAAGGAGAAACATATCGTATAAGGAAATTAGGAGGTAAACCAAACCATGAATTTAGAAGAATATAAAGGAGTATACGTGTTTGCCCAGCAGGTAGACAACGTGATCAGCGGTATCGCATATGAATTACTTGGAAAAGGTAAGGAACTGGCAGCGGCTCTGAACACAGAAGTGACGGCAGTGCTGATCGGTTCCGATGTCAGAGGTTTGGCCGATTCCCTGGCCGAGTATGGAGCCGACAAGGTGATCCTGGTGGATGACCCGGAGCTGAAAGACTACAGAACCGAGCCCTATGCCCATGCGCTGGCGTCCGTTATCAATCAGTACAAGCCGGAGATCGTGCTGGTAGGCGCAACAGCCATCGGTCGTGATCTGGGTCCTACCGTATCCGCCAGAGTGGCTACCGGTCTGACTGCGGACTGTACCGTGTTGGAGATCGGCGATTTCCCGCTGAACCCCATTCCGGGCCAGGAGCAGAAACACAATCAGCTGCTGATGACCCGTCCGGCTTTCGGCGGCAACACCATCGCCACCATCGCCTGCCCGGACAACCGGCCCCAGATGGCCACCGTCCGTCCCGGCGTTATGCAGAAGATCGAGCCGATTAAAGGCGCGAAGGCAGTGGTCGAGGAGTTCAATCCCGGATTTACGCCCAACAACAGATATGTGACGATCAAGGAAGTGGTAAAGGCCGTGTCCGACACCGTGGATATCATGGACGCCAAAGTGCTGGTATCCGGCGGCCGCGGCGTGGGCAGCCCGGAGAACTTTAAGATTCTGGAAGAGCTTGCGGAGGTTATGGGCGGCACTGTATCCTGCTCCCGCGCGGTGGTGGACAGCGGCTGGAAACCCAAGGATCTGCAGGTGGGTCAGACGGGAAAGACGGTTCGTCCCCAGATCTACTTTGCCATCGGTATCTCCGGCGCCATTCAGCATGTGGCCGGTATGGAGGAGTCCGATATCATCGTAGCCATCAACAAGGATGAGGACGCTCCCATCTTTGACGTGGCCGACTACGGCGTGGTGGGCGACCTGAACAAGATCGTGCCCCAGTTGACGGCTGCGCTCAGGACTGCCATGGCTGAGAAATAGTCTGAACCCCTGAAACGGAACAGACAGAGATAAACAGAGTTGTATCCCGGCGCCCTAACCGCCGGGATACATTTTTTTGCATGATTTATTTGCTAAATATTGTAAAATAATATGAAAAATCGCTGGAATTAAAGATAAATTTCTTAAAAAAGTTGCATTTCGCTATAAATATGTCATATATCGTGTTGTTGCGTATAAAAAGTATATGATATGTTGAAAATATAAGTCATAGCAGGTACATAATATACGGAGAAGACGAGATGGGACATGACGCAAAGAAAAAATTTACCGCATTGGATGCGGAAATCCAGTGCGAATGCAAGACAATCACAGATGTTGTGGACTATTCCATGGATATGCACAACCACGACGGATACGAGGTTCTTCTGGTTCTGGGAGGCATCGTAAACCTTTATACAGAATATGGGGGCAACAGGCTGAAAAGAGGAGATCTGGTATGTATAGACGAACTGGATTTCCACCGGGTGGAGGTGATCACCAAGGGAATCTATGACCGCATAGTGGTCAATGTCAAGCGCTATGTGCTGGAGGGAGCCTCCAGCGGGCAGACCGATCTGCTGACTTGTTTCCGGCGCAATTCCCGGAGCCCGCTGAATGTTATACACCTGTCGGAAGAGGAGATGATGCGTTTGGACGTCTATGCCCGTTCCCTCCAGGAGAGCCTTCTGCGCAGACAGCCGGGGGATGAAATTCTGTCGGACGCTTATCTGAAACAGATCATGGTTACGGTAAACCGCCATTTTCTGGATCAGGATATCCTTCCCCGCGCGCAGATCATGCCCGGGCTGGTGATGGAGACATTTAACTACATCGAAAATCACCTGACGGAGGAGATCACGCTGAAATGCCTGGAGGAAAATCTGCACTACAACGGGACTTATATCAGCAGGCGGTTTAAGCGGATCACGGGCATCTCCCTTCAGAATTTTATCATTGCCAAGAAGGTCATGCTGTCCTGCAAGCTGTTACGGGAAGGGGTATCGCCCTGCAATGCGTGCGAGATGACAGGCTTTAACAGTTACTCCAATTTCTCCAGAACTTTTTCAAAACAGGTGGGGATGTCTCCCAAGAAATACCAGATGGAAAACAGGTAGGAAGGTGTGCTGACATGTGATTTATGCATGTCAGCATTTTATATGTCGCATTTCGCTAAAAAAGTGAACCTATAATGTGTAGATGCACAAAGAAAGAGTGTGATATAGTTTAAGTGTGTACAAAATAGACAAAGGAGGCACAAGATGAGTAAAAGTGTTACCGGAAAAAGGCCCAACAGGACGCTTGTAAAAATGTGGAACTACAAGTGGATGTACCTGATGCTGCTGCCAGTGATGGCCTACTATATCATTTTCAAGTATGTACCTATGTACGGAGTGACCATTGCCTTTAAGGATTACAATGTGTTCAAAGGCGTTCTGGACAGTCCCTGGTGCGGCCTGGAGGTGTTTGAAAAGATCCTGAAGAACAAGAACTTCTGGGAAGCGATCAAGAACACGCTGCTGTTGAATGTGCTCACTTTGCTGGTCAGTTTCCCTTTGACGATTATCGTGTCGCTGATGCTCAACGAGGTGATGAGCACCAAGTTCAAAAAGGTCACGCAGTCGATCCTGTACCTGCCCCATTTCATCTCCTGGGTGGTGGTGGCCGGTATCGCGACGAACCTTTTTTCCATGCAGGGAGGCACGGTCAATCACATCCTGAATACGCTGGGGATAGACTCCGTGCCGTTTCTGAGCAACAACGCCTGGTGGGTGTTCACCTATGTCATCTGTAATGTCTGGAAGGAGATCGGCTGGGGAACCATCATCTATCTGGCAGCCCTTACCGGGGTGGATGAGAGCCTGTACGAGGCGGCCTATCTGGACGGCGCCACCAAGTTCCAGCGGCTGATCTATATCACATTGCCCTCCATTAAGTCGGTGATCGTGACTATGCTGATCCTCCAGATCTCCAAGATGATGACCATCGGTCTGGACGCTCCGCTGTTGCTGGGCAACAAGAAAGTCATGGGCGTGTCTGAGGTTATCAGTACTTACACATACCGACTGGGTATCGAGCGGGCAAAATACAGCGACTCCACGGCGATCGGCCTGTTCCAGTCCGTGATCAATATTATCATCCTGCTGGCGGCGGATAAATTTGCCAAAGCCATCGGGGAAGACGGAATCATATAAAAGGAGCGTATTATGAAGAAGAAAAAGATAACGGTGGGAAAGGTGATAAATTACATACTCTTGGTGGTGCTGGCTTTTGTCTGCCTGTATCCCTTCCTGAATGTGATTGCCTACTCTCTGAGTGGATATAACGCGGTACTGTCGGGGAGAGTCACATTTTACCCCATTGATTTTACCCTGAGCGCCTACCAGCAGATATTGGGTAAGACGCAGATCTGGAACTCCATGCGCACCACGGTGCTGGTGACGGTGCTGGGTACGGCTCTGAGCCTGATCCTCACAATTTTTGCCTCATATGCTCTGTCCCGGAGCGATCTGCCGGGAAGAAAGTTTCTCACGGGGCTGATTCTCTTTACCATGTACTTCGGAGGCGGCATGATTCCCACATTTCTGGTGGTAAAGGGCGTGGGGCTGTACGATACCCTGGGAGCGCTGTTTATTCCCCAGGCGGTGAACGTTTTTAACTTTATCGTGATGCGGACATTTTTCAGGAATCTGCCGGAAAGCCTGGAGGAGGCAGCCCGGATCGACGGCGCTTCCTACATGCAGGTGCTGATTAAGATCGTGCTGCCGCTGTCACTGCCGATCATTGCCACTATCGGGCTGTTTTACGCAGTGGGTTACTGGAACACTTATTTTGACGCATTGCTGTACATACAGGATCCCAACAAGTACACTTTGCAGCTGCGCTTAAGGAGCCTGCTGTTCGGTGAGGAACTGAACAATTCCGGGGTAAATCTGGAAGGGCTTGGCACCCAGGTAATGACCCAGTCTCTGAAGATGGCTACCGTGGCCGTGTCCACGATCCCGATCCTGATCGTATACCCCTGGCTGCAAAAATACTTTGTCAAGGGCGTTATGGTAGGTTCTGTAAAAGGATAATGAAATGCCCTCAAGGCGTTCATTATAGATACTGCGGTTCGCCCCTTCGGAAACAGGGGGAGCGGAACCGTAAAACAAAAGTAACTCTTAAGAAAGGGAGGAAGTATTGTGAAGAAAAAAGTAATTTCATGCATGCTGGCGGTATCTTTGCTGACAGCGACTCTGGTTGGCTGCGGCAACGAGCCGGGCAGCGGAGAGAGTTCCAACACCGCCGGAGGCGGAGACAATCAGTCTGTGGCGCAGTCTTCGGAACCCGCCGGAGGAAACGACACGCAGGGGGGCCAGGAAAATCAGGGAGGGCAGGCAGAAGCCAGCAAGTACCAGACCACCTACGGCTCCAAGACTTTTGACAATGTGACCATTACGGTGGAACTGTTTGACAGGAGTAACGCGCCGGACGGCTCTACAATCACGGAGAACAAGTGGACGGAGTATGTGAACCAGGAGATGAACAAGGTAGGCATCAACGTGGAATTTGTGCCCGTGCCCAGATGGGACGAGGTTACAAAGATGCAGAGTATGGTAGCGGGCCAGACCGCTCCCGATCTGACGCTGACCTACACATACGCCTACGCGGAAGATTATTTCAACCAGGGCGGTATCTGGGATCTGTCCGAGTTTATCGACGGCCCGGACCAGGCGCTGAACATGAAGGAATACTTGGGTCAGGAAGTACTTGACATCGGCAGAAACCCGGACGGCAAATTGTACGGTATCGTGGCAAAACGCGCTACGACAGCCAAGGACAATATCTGCCTCAGAAAAGACTGGCTGGATGATCTTGGCCTGAGCGTGCCCACCACGCCTGATGAGTTCTATAACGTAGTAGAACAGATGACCAAGAACAATCCGGATAACAGAACGGATGTGCGCGGTATGCTTATCTGGAACGCCTGGAACCTGAGAATGGCATTTTCCAAGATTGCCGGAGATCCCGACAAGGTAGAGATCGCCAGCACAGAGGACGCTATTCAGGACTATTATGACGAGGGTATGCGTGACTACTACCGTTTCATGAACAAGATGTACAACAACGGTCTGCTGGATCAGGAGTATTATACACTGTCCGAGGATAATTTCAAGAGTCTGATCGTTACCGGTGCGGCAGCCGGCTTTGAGTACGCCGTAAACGGCAGCGTGGACGTAATGAGAGGTTCCCTGCTGAAGACTCTGCAGGAAAACGATCCGGGCGCGGATATCATCTCCATTCCGCCTCTCAAGAATGTCAACGACGGACAACAGTACAGCGCTACATATGCATCCGGCGGTCTGATCGCTTTCTGTCCTCTGACAGCGGACGCGGAGACTGTTGAAGCCTGCATGACCTATCTGGATTGGATGTGTACCAAAGAGGGCGGACATGTGCTGTACCACGGTTTCGAGGGCGAGCACTACGACTATGACAGCAACGGCGTGCCCGTTGTGAAGGACGCCGAGTACAATACCAAGGACAAAGACTGGATTCGTGCCGACATCTTCCTGGTAGGTAATCAGGGTTACTTCGCTACAGTGGACGATTTCAATGCCTGTACCGCGAAAGAGGCTCCGGGCTATGAGGATCATGTGGTAGCCAACTATGAAAACGCCATGGTGGGAACGCTGAATCATGATTCCACCTACACTTCTCCTTCCACGCCGGAATTGATCACGGATCTCAATCTGGTAAAGGATGAGTATCAGGTTATGTGTATCACATGTCCCGAAGATCAGTTCGAGGAGACATATGACAAATACATGGAAGAGTTGAAGAACGCGGGCGCACAGACCATCGTTGACGAGCGCACCGAGCATGTGGGCAAATAACAGAACAGTTTAGTCCAGACAGGCCTCTTTGGATAAAGGGGCCTGTTTCTGCAATAAACAGGCAGCGCCGCGGCGTGCCCATTCATGCGCACTGAGAGGGAAGAAGGGGAACGGAGGACATAGGAAATGATTCATGTTGCGATAGCAGGAACGGGAAGTATCGCCAATATGCATGTGGAGGGACTGCTCACGTTTCCGGACAGATGCCGGATCGTGGCGCTCTGTGACATATACTCCGAAAAGGCGGAGGCCATGCAGACAAAGTATGGGCTGGATTGCCGGATTTTCTCCGATCACCGGGACATGGTCTCTTCGGGTATCTCCATCGATCTGGTACTGATCTGTACACCGCCCTTTATGCACTGCGAAATTGCCGTGGACAGTATGAACGCAGGGTGCAGCGTGGTGGTGGAAAAGCCCATGGCCACCTGTCTGGAGGAATGCGACAGGATGCTGGAGGCAGAGAAACGCAATCGCGTGACCCTGGCGTGTATAGCCCAGAACCGTTTCAGAAATCCGGTATACAAACTGAAAAAGGTGGTGGACAGCGGTCTGGCGGGAAAGATCTGTCTGGCCCAGGTGGACTCCTACTGGTGGAGAGGGCATCGTTATTATGACCTTTGGTGGAGAGGAACCTGGGAGAAAGAAGGCGGCGGTCCCACATTGAACCATGCGGTACATCATATCGATATGCTGAACTGGCTGGAGGGGAAAATGCCCCGGACGGTAATGGCCATGCTGACCAATGTAATGCACGACAATGCGGAGGTGGAGGATCTCTCCGTGGCCTGTCTCCGGTACGGGGACGGCAGCATGGCCCGGATCACCAGCTCCGTGGTACACCACGGGGAGGAGCAGGGGATTGTATTGCAGTGCGCGGACGCCAGAATCTCCGAGCCCTGGGATGTCAAGGCGGAATGTAGCCAGCAGGACGGTTTCCCCGTGCAGGGAGGGAACCGGGAACGGATAGACAAAATACAGGATTTTTACCGTAAACTGCCCGACTTGGCCTACGAGGGCCACACCGGGGAGATTGACGATGTGCTCACCGCCCTGGAGACCGGGGGACGTCCGCTGATCACCGGGGAGGATGGCAGGGCAACCGTGGAGGTCATCACCGCCATCTATATGTCCGGTTTCAGCGGGCGGGCAGTGAATCTCCCTGTCACGAAAGAGGAACCCTGCTATACTTTTGACGGCATAATGAAGAGCGCCGTACATTTTTATGAAAAGAGCATGTAGAGGCAAAGCAGAAGGGACTGCTGCGGAAACGCAGGAGTCCCTTTTGGCAATCTACTGTCCGGGCTCCGCAATGCGGCTGACTCCCACATAGATATCGGAGATCTCGTACCAGGTGGGATAGTCCACTACGCCGGTCCGGGGCAGGTTGAAGATCCCCTGGAAGGTGCGGACGGCGTTTGCGGTGAGCGGGCCATAGATGCCGTCGGCAGTGATGACGGGGATGGCGGGGTAATTGCGGGCGATGCGGTTTAACTGATTCTGCAACTGCAGAACCTTCTCGCCGGAGGAACCCACGGTGAGGGAATATCCCGGCCAGGAGGAAGGCACACCGGAGATCACATCGGCAGTGTTGATATACATATCGTTGCCGTAGTAGTAGCGTATGATCTCGATGGCGGAGTAGCCCTGGTCTCCCAGATATTTGGAGCCCCACTGGCTCAGGCCGGAGCAGGTGACCCGCTGCCCGTCGCAGTAGGAGGTAAAAATAGGCTGGCGGACTCCCGGACGGGACAGGAAATTGGCAAATATGCTGTCCACCAGAAAGTCGATATTCTGGAAAGTGTTGCGCCCGTAGACCCATTTCTGGTCATAGGCGGTGGAGGAGGTAATGGTGAAATTGTACCCCTGATTTCGATACCATTCCGTGTACACTCTGTTCAGCGTGAAGGACATGATCACCAGAATATTGGCGTACAGCGTGGCTTCCGGCCAGGTGGAGTAGATTTCACAGGACGCCACGTTTTTGATGTAATCCTTGTAGCGCACCCAGTAGTTGGGAGCGGAGGAATCGGAAGGTACACCGTCATGGACGATGACATATTCCGGTATGACCACCCGGCTCAGTACGATCTCCCCGGTTTCCGCCATGGGCTTGATCTCATCCTCCGGAATCTTGGGCGGATAATCGCCGAACAGGGTGTGTACGGGAATGGGCACCCGTTTCTCTTCCCGTCCGGGTTCCATCTCTATGGGGTTCATTCGGATGGGCTGCAGGGACAGTTCCCCCTCGAACATCTCGGAGCCGGTGACATATACGGGCTCGTAACCCTCCGCCGTAACCAGAATATTGTACTCCGCATAGGGCTGCTGCAGGCTCTCCGGGTCCAGGGAGTAGGACAGGGGCGGAGTGGGCAGGGTGATCACTTCCGTCTCCCCCGAACTGTCGGTGGTCAGTGTGGCGATGGGGGCCTCCGAATCACCGGTGTAGGAGATGGTGACGGTGGCTCCCGCAATGGGAATATAGGCCACGGAGGAGATTACGCTGATCTGGAGAGTGCCGGTACTTTGGGTGCCGTTCTCCGCATTGCCCTCCTGGGCGGCCGTCAGATCTGCTATATTTTTGCTCATAGGATGCCTTTCTCTATTCGCTGAGGATTCTTTCTTAATCAATATATGCGGCGCAAGACAGGATGTGTCATGGAGGGGGAAATTTGCGCCGTTTTTCTCCGGGCGGACGCGGGGTATTTGACTTGCCAGCCGTGGCTGAATATGTTACACTGTATGAGGACAAAAAGGCATAAAAGGCGGGAGGAATACATGCAGGATTCTGTCACTCTCTCTGCCCCGGAGCTGTCGGCGGCGGGTGGGGATTTCAGCCAGATCAGTCATATTTTAGAGGGAAAATTCGACTATGAGGACGGTTCCCTGGATTTTTCATGCACGAAAATAGAACTTGTCCTGCAGCCGGGGGAATGCTATGAGGGAAGTTTTGGCGTAGAAGTCCATGGCGGCGGCCCTACTGTGGGGAGGATCGGCAGTTCCGATATACGCATGGAATGTTTGACCTGTGAGCTGACGGGGGCAGACGAGGAGATCGCGTTCTGTTTCCACGGCGAAGAGCTGTCGGCGGGTCAGGTGGTTAAAGGCAGTTTTTATGTGGTCAGCAGCCACGGGGAATACAGTCTGCCCTATGTGGTGACTGTGTGCGGCAGCGCCCCTCTGTCCTCCATGGGACCGGTGAAGAATCTGTTTCATTTTGCCAATCTGGCCCGGGAGAACTGGGACGAGGCGGTGGCGTTGTTTTACTCCCCCGATTTTGAGAATATTCTGGTGGGAAATGACAGGCAGTACCGCACTTTATATCTGGGGCTGTCCACCAACCAGGGCAACGAACACAATGTAGATGAATTCCTGATCGCAATACATAAAAAACAACCCATAGAATATGCCCTTGCCGGGCAGGAACTGGAGATCGAGAATCCGGTGGGGGTGACGGAGCTGGAGATTCAGGTGATCCGCAGCGGCTGGGGAGCCACCCGTCTGCAGATCACTGTGGAAGGCGATTTTCTCTATACGGAAAAACAGGTGCTGACAGGCGATGACTTTATGGGCAGCAGTTGCCGTCTGCCTGTTTTTGTAGACGACAGTATGCTGCACGGAGGACGCAACCGGGGGCGGATCACGTTGTCCGACAGGGAGTGTTCGCTGGAGACTTCGGTGACGGTCTGCTGCGGCCGGGTGAGAGCGGCCGCCGGGGCGGGCAGAGAGCGGGGGCGTCTTTTGGTAAAGCTGATGGAGTCTTATCAGTCCATGCGTTTGAAACAGATCAGCACCTCTATCTGGCTGAAGGAGTCGGAAAAACTGGTGGACGCTTTGGTGGCTATGGATGAGCAGGATGTGGAGGCCAGGCTGTTTCAGGCGCAGCTTATGATCACCAACCAACAATTACACGAGGCCCAGTGGCTGCTGGAACATTCCATGGATCTGCTGGAGCAGGGGCTGGGACTTTATCGGGCGGACCCGGCGGCGCTGGAGGCATATTATCTCTATTTGACCACTCTGGTCAGACAGGACGGTGTCTATACGGCGCAGGTGGCCGAGCGGGTGCGCAGGATTCAAAACGAGGTCCCCGGATGCTGGCAGGTGGCGTGGCTGCTTTTGTATCTGTCGGAGGATCACTATCGGACGCCGGGGGCCAAGTGGGCATTTCTGGAGAGATTGTCCGGTCGGGGCTGCTGCAGCCCGGTGATCTATATAGAGGCTTTGCAACTGCTGAATATGAATCCCGCCATACTGCGCAGACTGGGGAGCTTTGAGCTGCAGGTGCTGGTCTATGGCGACAAGAGGGGGGCCCTGTCGCCGGAGCTGCAGGAGCAGATGTTATATCTGGCGGAGAGGGTCAAGGAGTATTCCCCCCAGCTGTATACGCTGCTGTGCAGCAGTTACGGGAGATGGCCCCAGGAGCGGGTGCTCAAAGAGATATGCCGGCTGCTCATCAAGGGCGGCCGGGTGACGCCGGAGGCGTTTGCGTGGTATCAGAGAGGGGTGGATGCGGAACTGCGTATCACCCGACTGTATGAATATTATATGATGGCGCTGGATCTGGACAGGGAGATTGCTCTGCCCAAAGCGGTTCTGTTGTATTTTTCCTATCAGAATAACTTGGATTATGCCCACAGCGCTTATCTGTATCGGTATCTGCAGGAGCATCGGGAGGAATATATCGATCTGTATGCCGGATACCGTCAGCAGATGGAACAGTTTGTGATCGAGCAGATCCAAAAGGAACATGTAAGCCGGGATCTGGCCTATTTATACCGGGAATTGCTGACGGAGGATATGATCGGGGAGCAGACGGCCCGGCAGTTGGGACGCCTGATCTTCGCCCACGAGATACGCCTGTCTCATCCGGGCATCCGCAGAGTGGTGGTATGCCAGCCGGGAAACAGAATGGAGACGCTTTATCCCATCGTTGGCGACAGGGCCTGGTTCGCTCTGTATGGCAGCAGTTGTCTGGTGCTGCTGGAGGATGAAGAGGGGCGGCGGTATACCCGGATACCCTGCGCTCCGGACAAGCTGATGGTGCCGGGACGCCATATCGGCAGCGTGGCCCAGTGGGTGACGGACAGCCCGCAGTTGGATCTGTATCTGTACAGCAGCCGGGAGCTGCCGGAGGAACCCAGACAGCGGCAGGAGGCCAGAAAACTGCGGATATGGAACTGTGAGGAGTTGGAGACGGAGGTGCGCCGGGAGGCGTGCCGGGAGCTGATGGACTGTTATTATGAAACGGATCAGGTGCAGGCGCTGGACAGCTTTCTGGCGGGTCTTGACGGGGAACTGCTGGGGCAGCGGGAGCGGCAGACGGCGGTGCGTTATATGGTGATCCGGGGCAGCTATGAGCAGGCCTACGACTGGCTGTGTCGGTACGAACTGTATGAACTGGACAGCCGGGTGCTGGTGGAGCTGGTGGGGCAGATCATACAGAGGCGGGAGTTTACGCTGGAGCAGCGACTGCTGCAACTGGCGGAACTGATCTTTCAGGGGAAAAAATATGACGGCACGATCCTGCGGTATCTGTGTCTGTATTACCAGGGGCCTTCCCGGGAGATGCGCGGCATCTGGAAAGCGGCCCGCTCCTTTGACGTGGAATGCCGGGAGCTCAGCGAACGCCTGCTGCTGCAGATGCTGGTGACAGGGTGCTATGTGGGAGAGCAGGAGGAAATCTTTTCCTATTACATATCCAGAGGGGCCAATCCGGAGGTGGCGGCCGCCTATCTGTCTCTGTCCGCCCATGACTATTTTGTCAGGGGAAAGGAGATACGGCCGGAAGTCTGCCGGGAGATCATGCGTCTGCATCAGCGCCGGGAACCGGTGCAGAAAGTATGCAGGCTGGCATTTGTAAAATATTATGCGGAACATGGGAACCAGATCACGGAGGAGATTCACCGGACCGCCAGGGACTTTATCTGCCGGCTCATGGAAGAGGGTATACGGCTTAAGGACTTTCTGGCCTATCAGGGTATGGAGCGGGAACTGGCGCCTCTGGCGGACAGAACCTTTATCGAATATCACGGACATCCGGACAGTGTGGTGCGGATACATTATCTGCTGAGCCAGGAAAACGGGGACGAGGATCTCTATGTCACGGAGGAGATGCGGCCTGTGTATGGCGGCGTGTGCAGCAAAGAATTCGTTCTGTTTTTCGGGGAGAGCCTGCAATATTATATTGTGGAAGAGCGGGGCAGGGTGGAACAGCTGATGGAGAGCGGGGAACTGCGCAAGAGCGAAACTTCCGCCCCGGAGCCGGAAGGGCGTTTCGGCAGGATCAATGAGATGGCGGTAAGCAGGAGTCTGGAGGACTATGACGCGCTGGAACAGCAGTTGGAGGAGTTCTGCCGCCGGGAGTATTTGGGCAGGCGATTATTTCAGCTAAAATAGCGCGTAGCATGGAGGTGCGGTATGCGGGGAGCGGCAGGCGATAAGATCGTCATCGGATATGATCTGGGCAATTCGTTTTCACAGATCAGTTACGCCTATCTGTCCCAGGACAGTGAGGTGGAAACCCTGTCCTGCGTGGCGGGGGAGGAACATTATAATATCCCCACCTTACTGTGTAAGCGCCAGGGTACGGGCCAGTGGTTTTTTGGCAGGGAGGCTCTGCGTTTTGCCCAGGAGGAGCCGCAGGAGGCCATTGTCGTGGAGGATCTGGTGGAGCTGGCCATAGCGGGAGAACAGGTGTTAATCGACGGGGAGAGTTATGAGCCGGTGGCGCTGTTGACCCTGTTTATGAAGAGAAGTCTGGGACTTCTGTCTCTGGTGTCCGCCCCGGAGCGGATCGTGGCCATGATGATCACCAGCAGAAAGCTGGACAGCGTTCTGATCGGCGTGTTGAACCGGACGGTGACAGGGCTGGGCCTTGGCTATACCAGAGTATATTATCAGAGCTATGAGGAGAGTTTTTACGATTACATGCTCTATCAGCCCGGAGATCTGTGGGCTTTTCAGACAGTGCTGTTTGACTACCGGGAGGATGGGATCCACAGTATGCGCCTGGAGTGCAACAAGCGGACTACCCCGATCGTGGCCTTTGTCTATCAGTGTCTGTACCCTTTTGACGGAGAGCGCTGTCTGCCGGATATCAGCGGGCTTGGCGGCGACAGGGTGGCACAGCTGGATCAGCAGCTGCTGGAGGTGGCCCGCCAGGAATGCGGGAAGGGCACGGTATCTGCCGTATATCTGATCGGGGAAAGTTTCGCGGAGGAATGGATGCCCCAAAGCTTACAGTATCTGTGTCGGGGACGGCGGGTGTTTCAGGGGGTGAATCTTTACAGCAAGGGCGCGGTCTACTGTCTGCTGGACAAGCATTTTGGCAGCAAGGCGGGCAAGGAGCATGTGTTTCTAGGCGGAGATAAACTGAAATACAATATTGGGATGGAAGTGTTGCGTCAGGGGCAGGAGTCCTATTATGCTCTGCTGGACGCGGGTGAGAACTGGTATGAATCGGAGTACAACTGCCAATTCTATGTGCGAAAGACCGCTCCCATCGGTCTGGTGATTACTCCTCTGATCGACGGAAATGTGGCCAGAGTGTCCCTGACTCTGGGTGAACTGCCTCAGGAGCATGAGTTTTCTCAGGAAGATGAACTGGCTTACTGCGAGTTCTCCAGGATCGGCATGAAACTGTACATGGAGGGAGAAAAGCAGCTTTGTGTGGAGTTGGAGGATCTGGGATTTGGTGAGATCCGGCCCGCGACGGAGCTTACCTGGCGGCAGCGTGTAATCTGCGGGGACGGCAGGGCGGAGGAGAGCCGCGGCGGCTTTGCGCCGGTCATGGTCTGTGTGGGGGACTATGCCAAAGAGCCGTATGTGCTGCCCAAGTTGGGTGTGCGGGTATACTGTATGGAGGAGTTGTGTTATTGCCTCAAGGAAAATGCGTTTTTGCTGGACGGCAGCGTTATGAACGACGAGTTGCTGGATTTTATCCGCAGGGACTGTCAATTGCCCGGACTTACACAGGTACTGTATCCGATGGTACATCAGCAGGGGGCGCTCAGCGGTTTTGTGTCTCAGATCCTGACTTATGTGGGACTCTACGATCCGGAGACGGTGAGCCAGGTGGAGGAGACGCTGCGGGCGGGCTCCGGGCTGTCTGATCTGGAAAAGCAAAAACTTCAGACCGATCATCTCGTGGAGCAGAAGAGATATGAGGAGGCTCTCAGATCCTATGAGGGATTGCTGGCCCGGATCAGAGAAAATCAGGAGATGGAGGTGCCCGCGCTGCAGGCGCTGACAGCGGATATCCTGCACAACCAGGGCGTGGTGTATGCCCGGCAGATGCTCTACGGGCGGGCGGCGCAGCTGTTTTTGCAGGCATGGAAGACCGGGGGAGGAACGGAATATTTTTCCGACTATCTGGCCGCGAAAAGGATGGAACTGCCGGAGCGGGACTATGTGGCTCTGGCGGCGGAATACCCGGATCGCTATCGGGAATCCCTGGAGTTGGAACAGGCTGTGGAGGCCATCGGGCAGGACTTTTTGGAGACGCCGGAGTATCGGCGGCTGCGGCAGCTCAGAGTCCGCAGGGAGGATGGGGAGCTGGCGGAGTATCGCGAGGAGACGGACAGGCTCCTGCAGACGCTGAAGAATGAGTATCGCAAGAGGACCGGCGGCAGGAGAGTCGCCGCGGAAAGAGGTTGATTTGAAGATTCTTGATTTTTTTCGAAAGATTTTTACGCCAAGGAGCAGAAGGAAAGCCCAGGAGGGCGAGTGGGAAAGGCTGGTCAATGCCCGGGACAGCGTGGACTTTGAGCAGGAGGAGGAGCGCAGCCGGTATGTGACTGACTGTCTGGAACAGATTGCGGAGGCATCCAAAGAGCTGGAGATGCTGCAGGGCGAATATGGCAGAGTCACGGCGTATCTGACGGATCTGGAAGAGCTGGAGGCCCTGCCGGAGCAGGAGATGGAAAGCCTGGAGATCACGGCCCGCAAGCTTCAGAGTATGGAACGGGAGTACGAGGATTTTACCCAGCGCAAAAACAGGATGGATGACGCGCTCTATTACCAGCTCAAGAACCGGGAATCGGAGCTGGAGGAGGGCATAAAAAAGATCCGTGACACGGAGCATTACGGCACGCTGGTGAAACAGGATCTGCAGCGCCTGGATGGGGAGAGACACGCCTATGAGTACCGCAAAAATGAGCTGCACGGGATCATGGAGAACCTGCGGGGGATGGCGGTGATCTTTTTGACGGCCCTTGTGATCTGTATGATACTGCTGGCCGTGCTGCAGTTCGCCTTTGAGATGCAGACCCAGATAGGGTATTTCATCGCCGTGTTGGCCGCGGCGCTGGCGCTGACGGTTCTGGCGGTGAAATATATGGATGCCGACCGGGAGATGGACAGGGTGCTGCGGGATGCCAGAAGGCTGGTCAAGCTCCAGAACAAAGTGAAGATCCGCTATGTGAACAACAGGAATCTGCTGGATTATTACTATATAAAATATGATGTGGACAGCGGGAAAAAGCTGGAAAAGCGCTATCATCAGTATCTGGAGGAGAAGGAGCAGCGCAAGCAGTTCGCGGAGACGGAGGCCCGGCGGGAGTACTATCACAAGCAGCTGCTGACCCAGTTGGGGCGTTATCATATCCAGTATCCCGACCAGCTCTCAAGCAATGTGTCGGTGATATTGGACCACAGGGAGCAGGTGGAGCGGCGGCACGAGTTGATCCTGCGCAGGCAGTCTCTGCGCAAACAGATGGAGTACAACAACACGGTGGCGGAAGAGGCCAAACAGGAGATCAGGGACATTGTGGCGGCCTATCCCCGGTACGCGGCGGAGATCACGGAGATGGTGGACCGGTACGACGGGGGATACAGGCGGTGAGGGATAACGTACTGGAATATAGACAGGGAAATCATTCTGGAGGTTCATTTTATCAGGGAAGAGAAACCGCCTTATAATGTTTGGTATTCAGATATACTAGGTTCGAATTTCAGTTATGCGCAGCTTATCATGTTTGATCTGAATAAGGAAAATGCCTCAATAAGCACGAATAAAAAAATAATCGATTTTTTCATCTTTCTGAGAAAACAGATCGAAAGCGATATATTGGTCACCTCGGACGCACATGGCGATCTGTGTTTCGTGAAGGCAAATGAGGTGATATGGTCACGGGAGCTGTCGTTTGATTATTCGGCGATATGCGGAGAGGAGATTTTGTGATGAACGAGCTGTGCCAGATCATAAAAAATATGGTCATTCCGAATTTCATCAATATGGAGACCTCGATAAGAACCTATGACAGGGACGCCGACTGCTGCGGGGCGCCTGCATGGAGATATGTCTATCACGCGCTGCATTCGGCGGATAAGTGGTTCATCAACCCGTTTGTATACGATGAACCGGCTTTTCATCAGGAGGGAATGGACAATCCTGACCGTGTATGCTCCGTGATCCTGTCTGACGGGCAGTTATTGGAATATCTTGCGAAAATCAGGGAAAAAACCTGTGACTACCTGGATGCGCTCACGGATGATATGCTCTGTGAAAAGCCCGAAAACTGTCCGTATACAAGACTGGAGCTGGTACTCAGGCAATTCAGGCATCTTTCTTTTCACACGGGAATGCTGAACGGCCAGACAGCGGAGCATATGGGAAAATTCCCCATATATGTCTCGGAGGACAGTATTTTTCCGGAGGACGGCTCCCTGTTTGGCAGATATGTGACGAAAAAGAAATCCTGACGGACAGTGCGGTTGCTTTGCATATGCGAAACGGTAGTATGACGGTAGGGCGCGACCCGTATCAGAAAGGGGTGAAATATGGCCCGAACAGTAGGAATTGGGCACCAAAATTTTGAAACGGTTCGAAAAGAGGGATACTTTTATGTGGATAAGACCCACTTTATAAAGGAATGGTGGGAAAGCGGGGACAGTGTGACGCAGATCACCCGCCCCCGGCGCTTTGGCAAGACGCTGAATATGAGTATGCTGGAGCAGTTTTTCTCGGTGGACTATGCCGGGCGCGGCGATCTGTTTGAGGGGCTCGCCATCTGGCATGAGGAGAAATACAGGAAATTGCAGGGGACATACCCGGTGATCGCGCTGAGCTTTGCAAGGGTGAAAGAGACCTCTTATGAGCAGGCCCGAAAAAAGATGTGCCAGATCATAACGGATCTGTATAATCGCTTTGATTTCCTCATTGACAGCGGAAAGCTGAATGACAGAGAAAAAGAGGCATATCAGAGGATATCGGCGGAGATGGAGGATTATATTGCGGCGGATTCCCTGAGCGCGCTGTCAAATTATTTGATGCGGTATTACGGCAAAAAAGTAATTATCCTGCTGGACGAGTATGATACGCCCTTGCAGGAGGCTTATGTGGGGGGGTATTGGGAGGAACTGGTGACATTTACCAGGGGTTTGTTTGGCGCGACTTTCAAGACCAACCCCTATATGGAGCGCGCCCTTATGACAGGTATTACCCGCGTGAGCAAGGAGTCTATGTTTTCTGATCTGAATAACCTGAAAGTGGTGACAATTACAACAGAAAAATATGCGGATTGTTTCGGCTTTACTGAAGGGGAGGTATTTGCCGCACTGGATGAGTTTGGTTTTGCGGATCGGAAACAGCAGATCAAGGAATGGTATGACGGATTTATCTTTGGCAACATAAAGGATATCAATAATCCCTGGTCTATTCTTAATTTTCTGGACGAAGGGAAAGTAGGGCCATACTGGGTCAACACCAGTTCCAACAGGCTGGCCAGCGAATTGCTTAGAGAGAGTACCCCTGAGATCAAGCAGACTTTTGAAGAGCTGTTATGCGGGAAAACACTCAGGACGGAGCTGGACGAGCAGATCGTCTATAATCAGCTATCCATCAAGAATAATGCCATATGGAGTTTGCTTTTGGCCAGCGGCTATTTGAAAGTGAAGAGTCATCAGGCATATGTGGCGGAGTATGGCGAGTGGCGGCAGGACTATGAACTGGAGCTGACCAACTTTGAGGTGAGGGTCATGTTCCGGGACATGGTGCGCGGCTGGTTTGACGGTCCCTCTTCCCATTACAATGCCTTCATCAAGGCCTTGCTGCTGGGAGATGTGGAGGCAATGAACACCTACATGAACCGGGTGACAGGAGAGATGTTCAGTTATTTTGACACCGGTAAGAGCGCAAACGGAGAGCCGGAGCGGTTTTACCACGGATTTGTGCTGGGGTTGATGGTGAATCTGGCGGATCGGTATACGGTCACGTCCAACCGGGAGAGCGGTTTCGGCCGCTACGATGTGATGCTGGAGCCCCGGAACGCGGCGAAGGATGACGCCATCCTTGTAGAGTTTAAAGTGCAGAGCGCAAAGGAGAAAGATTTGTCCGATACCGTATCCGCGGCTCTGCGGCAGATCGAGGAAAAGGATTACCAGGCATCCCTGCTGGCAAAAGGCATTCCCATGCAGCATATAAGGAGATACGGATTTGCCTTTTGTGGAAAACAGGTGCTGATCGGGACGTGTGATGTTAGTGTAAAATTTTAGTTGGCAAAATAAAAGGAAGAGGCCGAAACCCCTTC
>CAJUAH010000009.1 GCA_910584375.1 uncultured Acetatifactor sp. | reverse complement strand
TCATAGAGGAATTCATGAGATTAGAAAATCCGCAGGAATATTTGGCGCTTACAATGTTATGTCGGCTTATATATTGTATGTCAGAAATTTATCCACAGGCAAAGTAATATTCGGAATTGTAAGCATATGTAAAAATATTGCCACATTTATTCTTGACATCTCCTCCCTGATATGTTACTTTCAAATCAAAGCAAAAGATTTCCGGGGAGTAATCCTGTAAAGCGGTTTACCGCATCTGATGAACGTCTTGTTCTCTTATTTAGAAATCCTGCTTTTATTTTTCCAAGATACAAATATCAATAAGGCAGGAAAAGGGGATGGGTACTGAGGATATTTTCTCTTTCTGCGACATGCACAAGGAGGAATGTGAATGAACAGTACGGTAAAAACTCCGTTGGAGAGATTGAACCTGACAGACAGATTTCTGTTTGCGGAGACTATGGATGATCCGGAGGCTTACGAGGCCATGGTGGGGATCCTGCTGGAAAATGAGATTGAACTGCTGGAAAGAACGCAGACGGAGAAGGAGCTGCGGGTGTCGCCCGAACTGCGTGCCGTGCGGCTGGATGTGATCGGCATGGACAGGGGCGGTCAGGTGTATTTTACGGAGATGCAGAAAACGAACACCAGAAATCTGGAGAAGAGGAGTCGGTATTATCAAGCGCAGTTGGACGTGTCGCTGCTGGAGCCGGGATGCGGTGATTTCAACAAATTGAATGATAGTTGTATGATTCTGGTAGCGCTTTTTGATCTGTTTGGCTGTATCGTTATACTTTTGTGGGGCAGTGTAAGGAGATCCCAAGTCTTGCGCTACGGGACGGAGCCGTGAGAATATTTATCAATACCCACGGGACAAATAAGGAGAACTTTTCTCAGGAGTTTTTGGATTTTATGGAATATATCAACGATACCAGGGAGACGGTAGCCGCCCGGAGCCAAAGCCGCCGGGTGAAACGGATTCACAGTCAGGTGGAGAAAGTTCGTCGCTCTGAGAAATGTGGGGTGAAGTATATGCAGAGATGGGAAGAGATTGTATACGCGCGTCAGGACGGACATATGGCCGGATATGAGGAGGCTTATAGGGAGGGAGTGTTGCGGGACATCAACGCCGTCTGTAAGAAAATGATCAAGGGGAAAAGCGCGGCGCAGATTGCGGACGAGCTGGAACAGGAGCCGGAAAAGATCGCACAGATATGTTGTATAGCTGAAAAACATGCTCCCACATACAACGTGGATGATATATGGAAGGAATTGGCTGACAGCGTTAAGTAGTCTGCAAGTCCTTTACGCTGTCCCCAGCGATAAAGGTTAAAGTGGGCAAGATAAAATAAGATATTATTTTTAGAGGAAATGGAAGATTTATGTCTGGAGATTATGCTGGGCACAGAAGAAAAGTCGGTATTTTTTTAATCAGAGCGTTGTGCGTTTTATTTATTGTATCCGGGATCGCAGGTTTTATAATTGTATGTAACGGCGGCAGTATCGCAAAACCGGACAGTCCCCACGATCACAGCTACAGTAAAACAGGCCAGGCAGAGAGCACCGAGGGCGCGCTGTATTCACTTGGCGTTATGTGCATGGGAGGAGTTGGCCTGTTGCTTGCAAAGGGAAAAAACAGTACTAAGGACAAAGGGGAAACATCGACATAGATATCCCTGCATAGGATATCCCGATTCTCCATAAGCTATAGACTATTCTATGGCATGGAGGATTCATATGGGAAAATCACTTTGGACGGACACGGTGACACTGCCGGAGCGGGAAACGCTGCGGGGGGACGTGAAAACGGAGGTACTGATTATAGGCGGAGGTATCTGCGGGATCCTCTGCGCCTGTCTGCTGAAAAAGGCGGGCGTGGACTGTCTGCTGGTGGAGGGGGACAGGATCGCCGGAGGGATCACGGGGAATACCACGGCAAAGGTCACTTCCCAGCACGGGCTGGTCTATGACCGGATGCTCCATACTTTGGGGCAGGAGCGCACCCGGCTCTATCTGGAGGCTAACGAGAAAGCGCTTGAAAAATATCGGGAACTCTGCGCAGGGATTCCCTGCGACTGGGAAGAGCAGACCGCTTTTGTCTATTCCCGGCAGGATGGAGAGAAGATCCGGCGGGAGGTGGAGGCGGTGAATGCTCTGGGGTTCCCGGCGGAGTTCGTATCCGGCCTTCCGCTGCCGTTTCCCGTGGAAGGGGCGATCGCTTTTCCCCGTCAGGCGCAGTTCCATCCGCTCAAGTTTGTGGAGGGTATTATTCGGGATTTGCCTATATATGAGCACACTTTTGTGGAAAATATAGAGGGTCACACGGCGGTCACTTCCCATGGAAAGATACAGGCGGATCAGTTTATCGTAGCAACGCATTTTCCTTTTATCAATCGGCATGGCAGCTATTTTCTGAAACTTTACCAGCAGCGTTCCTATGTGCTGGCGCTGGAGCAGGCGGCCCGGCTGGAGGGCATGTATATTGACGAGGCCCAGGGGGGCTTGTCTTTCCGCAGCTATGGGGAGCTGCTTTTGCTGGGAGGAGGCGGCCACCGCACAGGGAAAAAGGGCGGCGGTTTTGCGGAACTGGAGGCATATGCGGCAGAGCTTTATCCCCAAGCTAAAGTCAAGTACCGCTGGGCCGCCCAGGACTGTATGAGCCTGGACGGGATTCCTTATATCGGGCGGTACAGCGCCGGAATGAAAAATCTTTTCACAGCCACCGGTTTTCAGAAGTGGGGAATGACCACTTCCATGGTGGCGGCCATGCTCCTCTGTGACCTGGTGCGGGGCAGGGACAACGACTGGGCGGAAGTATTCTCTCCCAGCCGCAGTATGGTAAGGCCGCAGCTGTTTGTGAATGTCTGGGAGGCCGTCACAAATCTGCTCACGCCGTCATTGAAACGTTGTCCCCATATGGGCTGCGTTCTGAAGTGGAACGCCCAGGAACACACATGGGACTGTCCCTGCCATGGCTCACGGTTTGAGCGGGACGGGGAGCTGATCGACAATCCGGCCAAGAGGGGATGTAAATGCCTGGGGAATGATGCAGGGCAGTGCAAAGAATAGAATAATAGAAGGATGAGGAGATTGCAAAGTGCATATAAGGAAGAAGATAACAGTCTGCCTTCTGGGTGTACTTCTGCTGAGCGCATGCGGGAACAGTCCACCGAGCTCAACAGAGGAGAATACCAGGCATTTGCCAAACAGTTGGGGTATAATTCGGATTGCTGGTACGTGGATCTGGATATGCAGGGCAGCGATACAGTTGTATATCTGGATGGACTTCAATGGGCGGTTTGTGCCATCGGTATAAAAAGGCGGGTATTTTTCCCGATATAATACATAGCCATGGAAAAAAGGACGCGCAATAACCGGCAACGCGGGACCAAAACAGCAAGGCCCGGACGATGCCCAGAGAATTTACGGGCCGCGGCGGAACTCTAATAAGGAGGACAACATGAGGATTACAACACAGATGGTAAACGAAACGGCGAGAAAGGCGGGTGTGCCCATCAACAATACCTCGCTGCTGAACCATATTAATGGCGGTTCGGACGGCGATCTGCTCAAGGTCTTAAATAAGGGAAAGAGCAGCGCTGAGGACACAAAGCAGAAGAGCAATTATGAGAAACTGGAGAAGGAGGCCGACGGGCTGAAAAAGAAAGCGGACAGCCTTGCGGCAAAGGGTGACGATTCCCTGTACGCGAAAGCCCGGGAGAGCGGGGATACAGCCGAGCTGTGCAAGGAGGCTCAGGAGTTGGTGGAGAGTTTTAACAACACGATGAAGATCCTGCAGTCTTCTCCGGAGTCGCTGAATAAATATTACGCCCAGATGCTGCGGGAGGCGGCGGAGGATAACAGTGAAGTTCTGGCCGCTGTCGGCATCACCATATCCAAGGACGGCAAGGCGACGGTGGACAGCGACAAGCTGAAAGCGGCGGATGTGGACACGCTGGAGAAGGCGTTGGGCTCCTCCAATGATTTCACGGCCAAGGTTTCCTTTTTGGCGGGCCGGATATCCGACAACGCTCAGGCGGGCGTGGAGAGTCTGTCCAGCCAGTACGGGCGGAGCGGCGATCTGCTCTCTTCCGTAGGCGGCAAATACAGCTTTTGGGGCTGATTGAATAGATACGCAGACATAATAAAAGGCGTTTCGGAAGAGCAGATGTTTCCGAGACGCCTTTTTGCGTGTATGCCAAGGCATAGTTTGCGGGCAGGGGGCTACGCAGACAGGGGCGATGCAGACAAAATGGATGCAGGCAAGAGCGATGCGGGTGGTGGAAACGGTGGGAGAGACGAAAGAAAATGATTGAGATGTGGCGCGGCATATGATACCATAATCTCAGACACAGAGCAGACAGCCAGAGGGCGAACTGTGGGACATATGCGTCAAAAAGCGCCAATACCAGGAGGACTTAACATGATATATACCGTGACTTTTAACCCGGCCATCGATTATGTGGTGCGCGTGGAGGATCTGCGGACAGGGGAGATAAACCGGCTTACTTCCGAGGAAATCTACTGCGGGGGAAAGGGAATCAATGTCTCGCTGGTGCTGGGCCAGCTGGGGATTCCCTCCCGAGCCCTGGGATTTGTGGCGGGATTCACAGGCAGGGCGCTGGAGGAGGGGCTCTCCCAGAGCGGTGTGGAGACCGATTTTGTCCATCTGGAACAGGGACTTACCCGGATCAATGTGAAGATCCGATCCGGGCAGGAGACCGACCTCAACGGCCAGGGGCCGGAGATCGACGAAAGGGCGCTGGCACAGCTCTATGAAAGACTGGATAAAATGCGGGACGGCGACATGTTGGTGCTGGCGGGCAGCATACCCGGCAGCCTGCCTTCGGATATCTATGAAAATATACTGGCGTATCTTTCGCAAAAGGAGATTCGGACGGTGGTAGACGCCGCGGGGGGACTTCTGGTGAATGTGCTGAAATACAGACCGTTTCTGGTAAAACCCAATCACCACGAGCTGGGCGAGATATTTGGAAAAGAGCTTTCCAGCATGGATGAGATCGTGGACTATGCGAAAAAACTCCGGGAGATGGGGGCTGTGAATGTGCTGATCTCCATGGCCCAGGATGGCGCGGTGCTGGTGGATGAGTATGGCGAGGTGCGCAGATGCGGCGTATGCAGGGGGACGCTGGAGGATTCCGTAGGCGCGGGAGACTCCATGGTGGCGGGATTTATCGCGGGTCTGGCACAGGGGGATTATGGGTACGCGCTGAAACTGGGCACTGCCGCGGGGGGCGCTACCGCCTTTTCCAAAGGACTGGCGAAAAGGGATACGGTCTACGAACTGCTGAAACAGTTGTTGTAAGGAGAGACAGGCGGGGTATGGCGATGAAAAAATATACGGGCAAAGGTATATATGGCGCTGTCGCAATGGGCAAGATCGCCATATTTCATAAGGAAAAGACTGATGCGCAACCAGGTCTTGCGGCGGAAACCTCAGTCGAGAAGGCAAGGCTGGCAGAGGCACTGACAGAGGCCGGTAAACAGTTGCGGGAAGTATATGACAGGGCGCTGCGGGAAGTAGGTGAGGCCGATGCGCGGATTTTTGAGGTCCACAGGATGCTGCTGGAGGACGTGGACTATGTTGGTTTGATAGAAAATACCATAGAGAGCCAGCGAGTGAATGCGGAATACGCGGTGACGGCAGCGGCGGACCGTTATGCGGAGATGTTTGCCGCCATGGAGGACGCCGACATGAGAGCCAGGGCGGCAGATGTGAGAGATATTTCAGACCGGTTGATCGCCAATCTCCGGGGGGAAGGCATCAGGCGGCAGGAATCGGCGGAAAAGGTAATCCTTTGTGCCGCAGACCTGTCTCCCAGTGAAACGATATCCCTTGACAGGGAAAATATCCTGGCGCTGGTGACGGCCCATGGCTCTGTCAATTCCCATTCGGCGATCCTGGCCCGCGGCATGCAGATACCGGCAGTCGTAGGTGTGGGCGAGGATTTTCTTGCGGAGGTAGCGGAGGGCAGCAGGGCCATCGTGGACGGGTATGAGGGAGAAATCCTTGTGGATCCTGACCTGGAGACTTGTAACACGTACGCCGACAGGCAGCGGGCGGCCGGGGAGAGGAAACGGCTGTTACAGCAGTTAAGGGGTAAGGAAAACATTACTGTAGACGGCAGAGAGGTGCGTGTGTTGGCCAATATCGGAGATATCCGGGACATCGTCGCCGCGCTGCAAAACGACGCCGGGGGAATCGGCCTTTTCCGCAGCGAATCTCTGTATCTGGAAAGCAGGGATTACCCTGCCGAAGAACGGCAGTTTGCCGTCTATAAACAGGCGCTGGAGAGCATGGGCGGCAGGAAGGTGATCATTCGGACGCTGGATATCGGCGCGGATAAGCAGGCGGATTATTTTGGACTGAAAAAAGAGGAGAATCCCGCCCTGGGATGCCGGGCCATACGGATATGCCTCGCCAGGCCGGAGCTCTTTAAGACGCAGCTGCGGGCGCTGTACCGCGCCTCCGCATACGGCGATCTGGGCATCCTGTTTCCCATGATCACCGGAGTGGCGGAACTGGAAAAGGTACTGGATATCTGCCGGGAGGTGAGGGAGGAGCTGGACGCCCGAAACGTGCCCTACTCCCCTGACGTGGAGCTGGGGATTATGATCGAGACTCCGGCTGCCGCCCTTATCAGCGACAGGCTGGCTCCCATGGTTGACTTTTTCAGCGTGGGTACCAACGACCTGATTCAGTACACTTTGGCCTGCGACAGGCAGAATCCGGATGTACAGGCTTTTGTGGATCCCTACCATGAGGCGATCCTGCGGCTGATCAGGATGAGCGCCGACAATGCCCGCCGGCACGGGACCCGGATCGGCATCTGCGGCGAGCTGGCGGCGGACACCAATCTGACGGAAACTTTTCTGCGCATGGGTATCGATGAGCTGTCCGTCTCCCCCGCCTTTGTGCTGGAGGTGCGGGATAAAGTGCGCAGCCTGGATCTGTCCCAATAAGCGCAGCCGGAAACCACACAGATATTACATCAGGGAGGTGTATCCATGGAAGAAAAATATTTACAGCTGCTGGCGGAAAAATTTCCCACGATAGAGAGCGCGGCCAGTGAGATCGTCAATCTCTCGGCGATACGGAGCCTTCCCAAGGGGACGGAATATTTTTTCAGCGATCTCCACGGAGAGTATGAGGCGTTTCTGCATATGCTCAGGAGCGCTTCAGGCATGATCAGGAACAAGGTGGATCTGGTGCTGGAAAAAGCCGTGTCGGCCTCCCAGCGGGAGGAACTGGCCAGCCTGATCTACTATCCTCAGCGGGAGATCAAACGGATCCGGGAGGAGGGAAAGCTGAGCGACGAGTGGAAACGTATGACGATCCG
Source organism: uncultured Acetatifactor sp. (assembly GCA_910584375.1). Classification (GTDB taxonomy): domain Bacteria; phylum Bacillota; class Clostridia; order Lachnospirales; family Lachnospiraceae; genus Acetatifactor. The sequence continues at coordinate 145,449 of CAJUAH010000009.1, read as the reverse complement.
GCGGCTGCTGCCGGTCTGCGGGAACGTCTCTTCCAAATACACCCGTTCCCGCGTGAGAAAGAGGATCCCGCGGGAACTGTGCTATATCGTGGACGAACTGCTGAACGCGGCGGAGGATGTGAACCGCGACCGCTACTATGAACGGATCATAGATTCCGTCATCGAGACGGATATCGCGGAGACTTTTATCATTGCTCTGTGCGGCCTGATCCAGGAGCTGGCCATCGACAAACTGCATATCATCGGGGACATCTTTGACAGGGGGCCCCGCCCGGATATCATTCTCGACGAGCTGATGAACATGCACGACGTGGATGTTCAGTGGGGCAACCATGATATCTCCTGGATCGGCGCGGCCTCGGGCAACGCGGCGCTGATCGCCAATGTGATCCGGATCTCGATCCGGTACAACAACTTCGATCTGCTGGAGGACGGCTACGGCCTGAATATGCGGGCGTTGGCGGTGTTCGCCCGGGAGGTCTACGGGGAGGATGCCTGCGCGCCCTATTATCCCCATACCTATGATGACAATATCTATGATCCCATCGATATGAAACTGGCGGCGCAGATGCACAAGGCTATCGCGGTGATCCAGCTGAAACTGGAGTCCCAGTTGATCCAGGCCCATCCCGAGTGGGGAATGGGAGGGAGAGATCTGTTTTCCAGAGTCGATTTCGCGAAGGGAACGCTGGAGATCGGCGCAAAGACTTACGCCCTGCGGGATACGTTTTTTCCCACAGTGGATCCGGCTCATCCGGCGCGGCTCTCCGACGCGGAGCAGGAGCTGATGGGCATACTGACCAACTCCTTCCGGCACAGTGAAAAACTGCAGCGGCATATCCGTTTCCTGCTCTCCCGGGGAACCATGTACAAGATTTGCAACGGGAATCTGATGTTCCACGGCTGCATTCCCATGGACGAAAGCGGGGCCTTTGAGAGTGTGGAGACGCGGGAGGGAACATACAGCGGCAGGGCGCTGCTGGATCAGATCAACAGGCTGGTGAACAGAGCGTATTTTTCCAGGGAGGACGTTTATGCCAGGGATTTTATGTGGTATCTCTGGTGCGGTCCCCGCTCTCCACTCTTCGGTAAGGACAAGATGGCTTTTTTTGAACAGTACTTTATCGAGGATAAGGAGACCCACCGGGAGAATTACAATCCCTATTACGCCTTTTCGGAGAGGCCGGAGGTGTGCGACAGGATCCTGGCGCATTTCTCCATGGATCAGGACCGGGGACATATCATAAACGGCCATGTGCCGGTGAAGATCAAGGACGGGGAAAGTCCCATCAAGGCGGAGGGGAAACTGTTCGTGATCGACGGCGGGATATCCAAGGCTTATCAGAAAGCCACGGGGATCGCGGGTTATACGCTGATTTACGACTCCCGGGGCCTGCGACTGGCCCAGCACAGGCCCTTCGTGCCGGGGAGTCCCGGGCAGGCGCCGGAGATCCGGATCGTGGAGCGGCTGCCGGAGCGCGCGGATATATCCGATACGGACAAGGGAAAGGCGCTGCAGGAGCAGATCAACGATCTGCAGGAATTGCTGCGGGCCTATCGCAGCGGCATTATCAAAGAAAAGAATCTGTAGAGAGGGTCTGGCGTTTGCCAGACTCTTCTTTTGCGCCAGACACTTTTTTAAACATAAAATAAAGGAGAGCATATACATAATTTTTCAGACATCCTATAATAGCCCATATATGGGCTACCTGCCCTGTCACCGTCATGTACAATCCAGACAGGGTAAAACGAAAGAACATGGATGGAGACAGGATGAAGGCACAGGAAGCGCTGGTTAAGAGGATCAATGGGCTGTGTAAAAAACACCAGATATCTGTGAACCGTCTTGCGACACTGGCCGGCATGAATCCCTCCACTATGAAAAATATCGTATACGGACTCAGCCGTAATACAGGGATCGAGACGGTGGCAAAAATATGTAACGGCCTGGACATGACGGTGGCAGATTTTTTTGAGGACGAGGTGTTTCGCAGGATCGATCAGGATGCGGATTAAACGCGGCAGGGGAAACGCAATCGTAAAAGGGACAAAGGATGTACAACAGCTTTTTGGGGAGATCTCCGCCTGAGAACACGTAATCGTGCAGAATCAGCATATCGCTGGATCAGGGTGATTGACAGGAGGGGAATATATGAACAGAACAGCGGCAGTCCATATTGCCTATATGGGATATCAGGCCCAGAACATGCTGTTAGAGGTGCAGTTTCATCAGGACGGCAGGAGGTATTGTTACCTGGAGGTACCGGAAGAATTGTGGTACCGTATGAAACAGGCCAGATCCATCGACCGTTTTTTCAATACATTTATACTCAACCAATTTGAGGAGCAGATCAGGGGCTTGTAAAACAGGCCCCTTTTTCCCTTGAAAAATACTTCCTTTCATGTTAATATAATTTTGAAATTTTTCTTTTAACAGAAGGGTTGGTATGCTATAATGGATAAAGAACAGGGCTTGCAGGGGGACGTCAGACGCCGGAGAGTGCAGCGGCTGAAAAAGATGATCGTTCTGTTCGTGCTGGTGTGGATGCTCCTTCCTGTAGGACTCAGCATAGTACTCTTTGTGAGACTGGGGGCTCTAAACGGGCAGCTGGCCGAGACGCAGGGATATCTGCGGCGGGTGGAAGAGACCATGGCCCGGCAGGAGCAGGACGCCGGAGAAGAGCCGGAGACGGCGCAGCTTGACAGGAAAGAGGTCATTGTGACCGCTCCTGTAGCCGGTGCGGACGGACAGGACAAAGATGTGACAGCGGTGGAGCCGGAGGCCGCGCACAAGGTGTATCTGACTTTTGACGACGGTCCCAGCAAATATACGGAGGAGATTCTGGACATCCTGGACGAGTACGATGTGAAAGCCACATTTTTTGTGCTGGGCAAGGAGAATGAGCATTCGATAGAGATGATCCGGGAGATTGCGGAGAGGGGGCATACTCTGGGGATGCACTCTTACTCTCACAAATACGCGGATGTGTACCGCTCGGTGGACGATTTCTCCGCGGATTTTTACCGGATCTATGCTTATATCCTGGAAAATACCGGAATACAAAGTACCTGTTACCGATTTCCCGGAGGCAGTTCCAACACCGTCAGCGATTTAGATATGCATGTATTCGCGGATTTTCTGGCGGAGCAAGAGATTGAATACTACGATTGGAATCTCTCTTCCGGCGACGGGGGCAGCGTACTGTTGGATGTGGATACGCTGGTGAGGAATTCCACGCAGGATATCGAGAAACACGAAACTTCCATAATATTGATGCACGACGCGGCGTCCCGCCCCACCACGGTGGAGGCTCTGCCGCAGATCATAGAGAATATTTTGGCGATGGAGGATACGGTTATATTGCCGATTACCGAGGACACCACGCCGATTCATCATATTCATTAAAAGCAAGCAGACAAAACAGAATGGAGGAAGAGAAATATGGGATTTTTCTCAGATTTAAAGGAGGATCTGTCCCAGGCAGTCAATGAGTTGATGCCTGAAGAGACGCCGTCTCAGGAGGAAGGGTTTGGAGATATCAATGAGATGCTCGACCGGGTGGATTCCATTGTGGTTCCGGAAGTGGAACAGGAACTGGCAGAGACTTCCGAAGAAGGGGCTGAGGCCCCGGTAAAAGAGCTTTATGAGGGATTCCCGGAGGCGGTATCAGAGGAGACTTTCGGAGAATATTCGGAGACACCCGTGGAGGAGACTTTTGCAGGAACTGTGGAAGAACCCGCTGTGGAGGATGAGCAGGAGTCGGCGGCCGGACTGAGTTTGGAGTCGGAACTGGCGGCGGCATTGGAGGAATCCTCAGGCGGGGAGGAGCCCGAGCCGGACGCGGATCTGGAAAAGATGCTGGAGAGCGCGCTGGCGGCTAACGACGTGAATACCGTATCCGCATTTGAAGAGGAAACAGTAACCGAAAAACAGAAGGAGACAAAGGGGGAATCAAAAGTGGCAGAGATGATTAATGCGAGAATGGTTTCAGACGAGACATCTACCGTAACGGCAGGTATGACAATCAACGGCGATGTGATAAGCGAGGGTTCCATGGACCTGATCGGTTGTATAAACGGCAATATTGAGATACTGGGCAAACTGAATGTGACCGGCTATATCAACGGCAATTCCAAGGCGGCGGAAATATATGCGGACAACGCCAAGATCAACGGCGAAATCGTCAGCGAGGGGGCGGTGAAGATCGGTTCCAGCTCCGTGGTGATCGGCAATATCTGTGCCGCCAGCGCGGTCATAGCGGGCGCCGTCAAGGGCGATATCGACGTACATGGCCCTGTGATTCTGGATACTTCTGCCATCGTCATGGGCAATATCAAGTCCAAGTCCGTACAGATCAATAACGGCGCGGTGATCGAGGGTATGTGTTCCCAGTGTTACGCGGAAGTCAACCCGATATCTTTCTTCGACGACTATAAGCCCGAGGTCAAAAAAAGTAAAAAGCAATAGCATACGGCATATGTGTCCACAGCACGTCGGTTCAGGGAAAGGAATGGGAAAAGTATGCAGCGCATTTTGTTGAAATTGAGCGGCGAAGCTCTGGCAGGAGAAAAAAAGACCGGGTTCGATGAAGAGACGGTCAGAGGCGTGGCATTGCAGGTAAAACAGTTGGTGGACGAGGGTATCCAGGTGGGCATCGTGATCGGCGGCGGCAATTTCTGGCGGGGACGTTCCAGCGAGAGTATCGACCGCACCAAGGCCGATCAAATCGGGATGCTGGCGACGGTGATGAACTGTATCTATGTCTCGGAGATCTTTCGTTCCGTCGGAATGATGACGGGGATATTGACGCCTTTTGAATGCGGCTCCTTCACCAAACTCTTTTCCAAGGACAGGGCGGTCAAATATTTTGAGAAGGGTATCGTGGTCTTTTTTGCCGGAGGCACGGGGCATCCTTATTTTTCCACAGACACCGGCGTGGTATTGCGGGCTGTGGAGGTGGATGCGGATCTGATCCTGCTCGCCAAGTCCATCGACGGGGTCTATGACGACGATCCCAGCAGGAATCCGGCCGCGAAAAAATATGATCAGGTATCAATCGACGAGGTAATCGCCAGGAATCTGCAGGTAGTGGATATGACGGCTTCCATCCTGGCGCGTGATAACAAGATGCCCATGTGGGTATTTGGCCTGCAGCAGGAGAACAGTATTGTGAATACCGTGAGAGGCAGTTTTGATGGTACCAAAGTCACCGTTTAATAACAAATGCCATAATACAGATCCGGTCTGTATTGTGCGGGAAAGAGGTAAGTATGGATGCAAGATTGCAGCAGTATGACGATAAGATGAGAAAGGCATATGAGTATCTGGAGTCCGATTATGGTACGATCAGGGCGGGACGCGCCAATCCTCATGTGCTTGACAAGATACGCGTGAACTATTACGGCACGCCCACTCCGATTCAGCAGGTGGGCAATGTGACGGTGCCGGAGGCCAGGATCATCCAGATCTCTCCATGGGAGAGAAACATGTTAAAGGAGATTGAAAAGGCTATTCAGACCTCCGATCTGGGGATCAACCCTTCCAACGACGGCAGCGTGATCCGCCTGGTATTTCCCGAGCTGACCGAGGAGCGCAGAAAGGATTTGGTCAAGGAAGTCAAGAAGAAAGCGGAGGAGGGCAAGGTTGCGGTGCGCAATATCCGCAGAGACGGTAACGATTCTCTCAAAAAACTTGCCAAGACAGAGATATCCGAGGACGAGATCAAACAGCTCGAGGATAGCCTGCAAAAGCTGACAGACAAGTATATCAAGGACATCGACGCTCTGATGGAGGTAAAATCCAAGGAGATTATGACCGTATAGGCGATGTAATACAGTACAATGGATAGAGGGGAGGGACAGTCATCATCCGACAGGGTGAGGACTGCTCCCTTTCCATGTATTTACGCACAGTTCCTTACGGAAACACCCGGGGGCGGAGGGCGGTATGGCAGTGAGTGGAGAGAGTATGGCAGGAAATGGCAGAGAAGATCTGAAGATGCCGCGACATGTGGCAATCATTTTAGACGGCAACGGGCGCTGGGCGAAGGCCAAAGGAATGCCTCGCAATATGGGACATGTGGAGGGGGCCAAGACCGTGGAAGTGATCTGCGAGGAGGCATATCGTATGGGGATCCAATACCTGACGGTGTATGCCTTTTCCACGGAGAACTGGACCCGGCCCAGAGATGAGGTGGACGCGCTGATGCGGCTGCTGCGCAATTATATGAAGACCTGTCTGAAAACGGCGGAGAAAAACCGCATGTGCGTTCGGGTGCTGGGGGAAAAATCCCGGCTGGATGAAGATATTCGGACGCGGATCCAGGAGCTGGAGGAGGCGACGAAGGATAACGACGGCCTGCATTTCCAGATCGCGATCAACTATGGAGGACGGGACGAAATCGTTCGCGCGATGCGGCATATGGGGCAGGATATTCGGAGCGGCGTTTTGGATCCGGGGGATATCACAGAGCAGACGGTCGGCGACTATCTGGACACCCATGATATCCCGGAGCCGGATCTGCTGATCCGTACCTGCAACGAACAGCGTATATCCAATTTCCTGCTGTGGCAGCTGGCTTACACGGAGTTCTATTTTACGCCGGTCGCCTGGCCGGACTTTGACAGGGAAGAATTGGTCAAGGCCGTGGAGGCATATAATCATAGGGACAGGAGATACGGCAGGGTCTCTGAGGAGTGATTTCTATTACTTTATAATACGAAATATATGCGGAATCGCAGGCTGGACTGCGGTATGCGGAAAAGAGGCAGACAAATGTTTTGGACCAGACTCTTCAGCGGTATCGTCATGGTGGTCGTAGCGCTGGCGACCATGTGGCTGGGCGGGCCTTATCTGGCAGGGATACTGTTGCTGATCTCCCTGGCGGGATATCGGGAACTGACAAAGGCACAGAAGGTAAATACGGCGGAAAAAGGTTTCAACGGATTGGAGATCGCGGGCCTGGCCGGTGTGGTACTCTATTATGCGGCCATGTATATCTGGCAGGATACTACAATAATGCTGATGTGCATCGTCCTGGTGTTTATGGCGGAGATGTTTCTGTATGTGGCGCTGTTTCCCAGATATCACGCGCGGCAGGTGGTGGCGGCGGTTTTTTCCTTTCTGTACGCACCGGTGATGCTCTCCTTTATGTATATGACCAGAGCGGGACGGTTGGGTATCTATCTGGTGTGGCTGATCCTGATCAGCTCCTGGGGATGCGATACCTGCGCTTACTGCGTGGGCAAGCTGATCGGCAGAAAAAAGATCTTTCCGATCCTCAGTCCCCACAAGTCGCTGGAGGGCTGTATAGGCGGCGTGGCCGGGTCGGCGCTGCTGGGCGGACTCTATGCCTATTTTGTCATAGAGCCGGTGGTTCCGGACGAAAAGGTGCTGTGGGTCATTGTGTTCATCTGCGCCGTGGGCGCGCTGATGTCCATGGTGGGTGATCTGGCGGCCTCCGCCATCAAAAGAAACTATGAGATCAAAGATTACGGGAAGATCCTGCCGGGGCATGGCGGTATAATGGATCGGTTTGACAGTGTGATCGTCACGGCTCCCATGATCTATTTTCTGTCGGTACTTATGCTGCATGCGGCGAGATGAGGGACAGCGCGGTGACACCGGCACAGTCGGCGGTATGCGGGAGAGAGAATCGGGGAAGGACGCGATGCCGTCGGTACAGTCGGCGGTATGCGGGGAAGAGGATAGTATGAAAAGGATTGCGATATTGGGTTCTACCGGTTCTATAGGCACCCAGACTCTGGAGATTGTGAAAAACAATGGGGAGGAGCTGGCGGTAGAAGCTCTGGCGGCGAACAGCAATGTGGCGCTGATGGAGAGACAGATTCGGGAATTTCAACCAAAAACGGTGGCTATGTGGTCCGAGGAGGCGGCCAGAGAACTGCGGATCCGTGTGGCGGACTGCCCGGTACAGGTGCTGCAGGGTATGGAAGGATTGCTGGAGATCGCGGTCATGCCTCAGGTGCAGGTATTGGTTACGGCAATTGTGGGCATGATTGGTATCAGACCCACTATAGCGGCAATCCAGGCGGGGAAGGATATCGCGTTGGCGAACAAGGAGACATTGGTGTGCGCGGGACATATCATCATGCCGCTGGCCAGAGAGCGGGGCGTGTCCATATTGCCGGTGGACAGCGAACACAGCGCCATCTTCCAATCGCTGAACGGGGAACCCGGGAAAAGGATCAGCAGGATCCTGCTGACGGCCTCTGGAGGGCCTTTTCGCGGAAAGACAAGGGATCAGCTGGAGCAGATCAAGCCGGAGGATGCGCTGAGACATCCCAACTGGAACATGGGAAAAAAGATTACGATAGATTCTTCCACGCTGGTCAACAAAGGATTGGAGGTCATGGAGGCCAAGTGGCTGTTTGACGTGGAGCCTTCCCGGATACAGGTGGTAGTGCATCCCCAGAGTATCATTCACTCCATGGTGGAGTACATTGACGGGGCGGTGATTGCCCAGCTGGGAGTGCCGGATATGAAACTTCCCATTCAGTATGCTCTGTTTTACCCGGACAGGAGAGAGATGCGGGGTAACCGGGTTGACTTTTTTGGCCTGGGCGGTGTGACCTTTGAGGAACCGGACATGGAGACGTTCCAGGGATTGAGACTGGCGTATCAGGCGCTGGAGCAGGGGGGCAGCATGCCCACAGTATACAATGCCGCCAATGAGAAGGCTGTAGCGCTGTTTTTGGATCGCAGGATCGGATATCTGCGGATACCGGAGCTGATACGGCGCTGTATGGAACACCATACGGTGGTGGAGTCGCCGGATGTGGATCAGATTCTGGCAGCTGAACAGAGCGTATATGACTATATAGGAGAGCTGGTGTGAGAACGGTATGACAACATTGATGACGTTTGTTTTATTTATCCTGATATTTGGCGTGGTGGTGATCTCCCATGAATTCGGGCATTATCTGATCGCCAAGGCCAACGGCATACATGTGGTGGAATTTGCCATCGGTATGGGGCCCACTGTATTTTCCTGGAAAAAGAGAGAGACCAAGTATTCCGTCAAACTGCTGCCTTTAGGCGGCGCCTGTATGTTTGAGGGGGAGGACGGATTGAATACGCAGGAGGGGGAGAATACGGAAGGTTCCTTTCTTCACGCGAAGGTCTGGTCACGGATATCCACCGTGCTGGCCGGTCCGGTATTCAACTTTATTCTCGGGATTATTATCGCCCTGATTCTGGCGGGGGTGATGGTGTTCTACGACCCGGTGATATCCGAAGTGATAGACGGTGGAGCCGCGCAGCAGGCGGGGCTTCAGGCCGGGGATGTGATCACTGCGCTGAACGGAGAAAAGGTGTATCTGCGGGATGAGGTGACACTGTTTAACCGTGTCAACAATGGCAGGGAGTTTACGCTGGAATATGAGAGGGACGGGCAGCGTTACACGGTCACCATGACTCCAACGCTGAATGCGTCCACCGGCAGCTATGCTATGGGCATCTATATAGGCGAGCCGTTGAAAGCCGAAGGGCTGAACGTGCTGAAATACGCATGGTACGAGATACGGTATTGCGTCCGCTCCACATGGCAGAGCCTGGGCCTGATGCTGCGCGGGCAGGTGAAGAGGGACGAGGTGGCGGGCCCGGTGGGGATTGCCGTCAATGTGGTGGGCAAGACCTATACCCAGGCAAAGCAGTATGGCTGGGAGACGGTGGCTCTGAACATGGGATATATCACATTGCTGCTGACCATCAATCTGGGCATCCTGAATCTGCTGCCCATCCCCGCGTTGGACGGAGGCAGACTGGTGTTTATGCTGGTGGAGGTGGTCAGAGGCAAGCCGATACCGCCGGAAAAGGAAGGCATGGTACACTTTATCGGTCTGGTGTTCTTTATGATCCTGATGGCAGTGGTATTTTTCAACGATCTACGGAATATTTTCGGATTCTGATTTCCTGTTGCGGTTCCGCCGGGTCAGAGAGTCTTCTCTGACCGGCGGGAGCAAACTTATTCTGGAACAGTTTTTGGGGATTTCTCCCCACATTTCAAGGACTTAACATTTTAACAGGCAATGTTCTGACGGCGCAGGGGAATTATTTTACCTGTATCGGCATGGAAATGACGGATACAGAGCTTAGAATTGGAGGGTGTAATGAGTATTATTTCAAACTATATATGGGAGAATGCTGCGGATGGCGGGACCAATCCGGTGTCTCTGGTATTGCAGCAGGTGAAGGTGCGGGGAAGGGAGATCGCTCTTTTTGGCGTCTGCCACAGTCCGGAGGAGAGAGAGGCAAGTCTGACGGAGCAGTTGACAGAATGGTTTCACCGCATATGCCTCCCCGCCTGTGAGAGCCGGGCAGCGCCCGCTCCCTGGGAACTGTTGGAGCCGGAGCTGCGCCGCCTCTGCGGGGAGCTGCCCTGGCGGGAACCCTGGGGATACTGTGCGGCCATGTTGGTGGGAAACGCTTTTTGTCTGTTCGGCCGGGGGGATGTGACGGCGCAGCTTATAAATTACAGATACAACCGTCCGCGGATGAAGAGGCTGGAAACGCCGCTGTACGGCAGGATCCAGCGGGGAGCGGGGTTGCTGCTGCATACGCCGGAGCTTACCGGGAATCTCCTGCGGGAGGAAGTGTGCCAGATCCTGCACGGAAAAGGGCTGGATCAGGAGGAGGGCATTGGCAGACGGCTGAGAGAGATGTACCGGGAGGGACGCAGCCGGGGGAACAGGGGAGCTGTTGGAGGAATTTACTTACAGGTGCTGTAAAGGGAGAGATACTTAATCTGCGGGGAGCGAGTTATGGAAAAGAGAAAAGGGAATCATCCGCCGGGAGATATGGCGGGATATGAGATACTGGAGGAACTGGGGAGCGGCGTCACCGCGCGGGTGTACCGTGTCCAGGAGAAGGGGACGGGGCGGGTCTGCGCTCTGAAATACAGTGACGATGCGGAGAGGCTCAAGGCCGAGGCCGTGCTCCTGCGGGGATTGAGCCATCCCTGTTTTCCCCGATGGATGGGGGACGGCGTACTGTCGGAGGGAGCCTATCTGGTGATGGAATATATACCCGGAATGACGCTGGGAAGACTGATGGATAAATATCCGGCGGGGATGCCTGAGAGAGCGGCGGCGGGCATCGCCCGGGAAGTGGCGATGGGACTGGCCTGCCTGCACGGCTCCCGGCCCATGTACGTCTACCGGGACATAAAAGCGGACAATGTGATGATCACGCCCCAGGGCCGGGTCAGACTGGTGGATCTGGGAGCGGTATGCGCGGCGGGGGCGCAGGGTAAAGTCAGGGCGGGAACCTACGGCTACAGCGCCCCGGAGCAGTTCTGGAACGGAGCGGATATCTCGCCCGCCTGCGATGTTTATGGGGTGGGCAAGCTCCTGGCCTATATGCTGACCGGTCAGGATCCGTGTAAGCCGCCCTATGACACGGAAAACTATTGCTGCAGACACAGCGGGATCGGGAGAAGGATGCAACGGCTGTTGGAACACTGTCTTTACACGGATCCCCAACTGCGATATCCCGACGCCTCCTTTTTGGTATCGGAGCTTTCGGATCCGGGGACGGAAAAAAGAGGTTTACGGGACATGTTTCGGAAGTTTACAGGGAACAAATGTCGGTATCGCTACATAAAATGCATTTGGAGGAGCGAATACGAAAGAATATTTTGACTTTCCGCACAAATAATACTATAATAGGAACAAATTGTTGATAAAGGCACATTTTGTCAATGGGCGGGGCGGCCGGATATCGTCTGTGGGCAATGCGTGTCAGAAGGTATATAAAGAATTAAAATGGAGGGTACGAACATGAAAGCTTTGGAAGAGTATGTGAGAAGTATTCCGGATTTCCCGGAGAAAGGCATTATTTTCAGGGATGTGACCAGTGTGCTGCAGGATGCGGACGGTCTGCGCCTGGCCATCGATACCATGGAGGGCAAGATACGGGATCTGGAGTATGATGTGGTAGCCGGGCCGGAGTCCAGAGGATTTATCTTTGGAACTCCTATCGCGTACAATAACCACAAGCCTTTTGTGCTGATCCGGAAAAAGGGAAAGCTGCCCTGTGAGACAGTGGAGAAAACCTATGATCTGGAGTATGGGCAGGCTACGATCGAGATGCACAAGGACAGCATCAAGCCCGGTCAGAAGGTTCTGGTCGTGGACGATCTGATCGCCACAGGCGGTACCACCGAGGCCATGATTAAACTGATCGAGAGCCTGGGCGGAGAAGTGGTAGGCGTTGTGGTGCTGATGGAACTGGCCGGATTAAAGGGCCGGGAGCGGATTGCGGATTACCGACTGGAGGCGGCCATAACGTATCCCGGCAATTAGCAGGTACTTATACATATTCCTGCCGGGCATTGGGGGCCTGTGGGTTCAGGGGTTACAGAAAGGCATGAGACGTTATGAAGGATGAAAAAGATGTGATATTCGACGACGATGAAAGAGTCGGTCAGATAACGGAATTTACATCTCCTGAGCAGTTGTATCAGGATCTGATTTCCTGCGTCAAAAAATACCACCCCAGCGATGATATTTCCATGATCGAAAAGGCCTACAATATCGCCAGCGAGGCCCATAAGGACCAGCGGCGCAAGTCGGGCGAGCCTTATATCATCCATCCGCTGAATGTGGCGATCATCCTGGCGGAGCTGGAATTGGATAAGGAGACTATCGTTGCGGGTATTCTTCATGATGTGGTGGAAGACACCGTCATGACGGAAGAAGATCTGATCCGGGAATTTGGTGAGGACGTGGCGCTGTTGGTGGACGGAGTGACCAAGCTGGAGAAGATTCCGCTGTCAGGCACGGACGATCCCACGGACACCAAACTGGAGATGCAGGCGGAAAATCTGCGGAAGATGTTTCTGGCCATGGCCAAGGATATCCGGGTCATTATGATCAAACTGGCGGACCGACTGCACAATATGCGTACATTGAAATACCAGAAACCGGAGAGCCAGGTCCGTATTGCCAGAGAGACCAGAGAGATATATTCCCCCATTGCCCAGAGACTGGGTATATCCAAGATCAAGATTGAGCTGGACGATCTGTCCATGAAGTATCTGGAGCCGGAAGTGTATTACGATCTGGTGGATAAGATTGCCGTGCGAAAGAGTGTGCGGGAGAAGTATATCCAGAGCATTGTGGACGAGGTGCGGGGGTATATTGAGGCCCAGGGCATCCGTGCCCATGTGGATGGCCGTATCAAACATTTTTTCAGCATCTACAAGAAGATGAAGAATCAGAATAAGACATTGGATCAGATCTATGATCTGTTCGCGGTGCGGGTCATCGTGGATTCCGTGAAAGACTGTTATGCGGTTCTGGGATTGGTTCATGAGCGTTATACGCCCATCCCCGGACGGTTTAAGGATTATATTGCCATGCCTAAAGCCAATATGTATCAGTCCCTGCACACCACGCTGATCGGCACAAACGGGCAGCCTTTTGAGGTGCAGATCCGTACTTTTGAGATGCATAAGGCAGCGGAATACGGCATTGCGGCTCACTGGAAGTACAAGGAGGCCTCCGACGGCAAAAAGGTGGAAGGGCAGGAGGAGGAAAAGCTGGTATGGCTGCGGCAGATTCTGGAGTGGCAGCGGGATATGTCGGACAACCGGGAGTTCATGAATCTGTTAAAGAGCGATCTGGACCTGTTTTCCGACAATGTGTACTGCTTTACTCCCACCGGGGAGGTCAAGAATCTGCCGGCGGGTTCCACACCCATAGATTTTGCCTACAATATCCATTCGGCGGTGGGCAATAAGATGGTGGGAGCCAGAGTGAACGGCAGGCTGGTGACGATTGACTATGTGATCAAAAACGGCGACCGTATCGAGATCATCACCTCTCAGAACTCCAAGGGGCCCAGCCGGGACTGGCTGAATGTGGTCAAGAGTACCCAGGCCAAGAATAAGATCAATCAATGGTTCAAAAACGAATTAAAGGAAGACAATATAGTCAAGGGTAAGGATCTGCTGGCCGCTTATTGCAAGGCCAAGGGCATCAATATATCCGATCTGATAAAGAATACCTATATGGAGGCCATTATGCGCAAGTACGGTTTCCGCGACTGGGATTCCGTACTGGCAGCCATCGGGCACGGCGCTCTGAAAGAGGGACAGATCATCAATAAGATGCAGGAACTCTACGACAGGGACCATAAGAAGGAGATGAGCAACGAGGAGGTACTGCAGACCATCGTGGAAAACGGCGCCATGATGATGCGTCCCGGCAGCGGCCGTTCCAGGAGCGGTATCGTGGTCAAGGGGATCGCGGATCTGTCGGTGCGTTTTTCCAAGTGCTGTTCCCCGGTGCCGGGTGACGAGATCGTGGGTTTTGTGACCAGAGGCAGAGGGATCTCCATACACCGGACGGACTGCGTGAACATGCTGAGCCTGCCGGAGATGGAGCGGGCCAGACTCATCGACGCGGAGTGGCAGACCGGCGACGGGGATGGCGCGCAGGAGGGCAAGTATATGGCGGAAATCCGTATTTTTGCCAATAACCGCAACGGCCTGCTGGCGGATATCTCCAAGGCGCTGACGGAGAGAAACATCGATATTCTGTCCATGAACACCAAGACAAACAAGCAGGGGCTGGCGACGCTGCAGACGGCCTTTGAGATCTCCGGCAGAGAGGAATTAAACCGGATCATAGACAAGATACGCAATATAGAGAGCGTTATCGACATAGAAAGGACGACGGGCTGATGGCTGAGACAAAGATCGGAAGAATGGTGCTGGGCTCCTGCCAGACCAACTGCTATTTTATTTACAGGGAAGATGAAAAGAGGGCGATCGTGGTGGACCCGGCGGATCAGGGGGCCAGGATTTATGACGCTTTGCAGAAAAACGGCATAACCGTGGAGGCCATTTTGCTGACCCATGGGCATTTTGACCATATATGGGGAACGAAAGAACTGCGGGAGATGGCGGGAGTCAAACTGTATGCGCTGGATGCGGAGAAGGCGTTGTGTGAGGACTCCCACAACAACGTGTCGGATATGGCGGGCAGGCCCTATACGGTGACGCCGGACGAGTTTTTGAGGGACGGTCAGGAGCTGACGCTGGCGGGGATGCATTTTCTGGTCATTGCCACGCCGGGACATACCATTGGCAGCTGCTGCTATTATTTTCCCGAGGCGGGATTTGTGGTCAGCGGGGATACGCTGTTCGCGGAGTCGGTGGGCCGGACGGATTTCCCCACCGGCAGTATGAGCAGCATCGTGCGCTCCATCAAGGATAAGCTCTATACGTTGCCCGGCGAGACCAAGGTATATCCGGGGCATGGGGACAGCACCACCATAGAACATGAGATGCGGTACAATCCGTTTACGGCGTAAGGGGGTTCGAGAGAATGCTGGCTGTCAGGCTGAACCGTGAAAATTATGAATATGATATCCAGGCGCTGCTGAGGTCCTTTTATCCTGAGCAGCCGCTGCGGATCATCACGCCTGCCAGCCGGGAGCAGGAGATTCGGGAGGGCGAGCAGGAGTGGAGCATCCGGATCGAGGAGCCGGCGGCGCATATGCTGCTGGACGGCCGGGAGATCACATGGCGGAACGAGGAGGAGCAAGGAGCGTTTAAGGATGGATTTAAACGCTTTTTTTATAGAACGCTGGCGGAACTCACAGGCAGGGAACTGCCCTGGGGGAATCTGACGGGAATCCGCCCCACCAAGATAGCTTACGCCATGCTGGAGGAGGGGAAGGAGGACGGGGAGATCATCGACTGGCTGCGGCAGAATCATTATGTGAGTCGGGAGAAAAGTGAACTGAGTATCGATATCGCCCGCCGGGAGAGGCGGCTTTTGTCCAAAATACACTATCAGGGGGGATACAGCCTGTATATCGGGATTCCCTTTTGCCCCAGCACCTGTCTGTACTGCTCCTTTACCTCTTATCCCATAGCGGCTTACCGGGAGAGGGTGGAGCGCTACATTGACTGTGTGATACGGGAGCTTGCGTATGTTTCTCAGGCCTGGGGGAATAAAGTGCTGGATACCGTATACATCGGCGGGGGAACGCCCACCACTCTGGAGCCGGAGCAGTTGGAGCGGCTGCTGGGCAGCTTAAGGGAATTGTTCGATTTTTCCACGGTGCAGGAGTTTACGGTCGAGGCGGGCCGGGCGGACAGTATCACCGGGGACAAGCTGGAAGTGCTGCGGCGCTATGGCGTGAGCCGGATCTCCGTGAATCCGCAGACCATGAAACAGGATACGCTGGATATCATCGGGCGCAAGGCCACGGTGGAACAGGTGGTGGAGGCTTTTGAACTGGCCAGAGAGGCGGGCTTTGACAATATCAATATGGATCTGATACTGGGTCTTCCGGGGGAGGACGAGGCGGATGTACGCCGCACCATAGACCGGGTGGTCGATCTGTCTCCGGACAGCCTGACCGTGCATTCTCTGGCGATCAAGCGTGCCTCCCGTCTGAATCAGTGGATTCAGGAGCACGGCATAGGGACGCTGCGCAATACGGACGAGACCATGAAGATCGCGGCGGCGGGTGCGGCGGCACTTAACATGCATCCCTATTATCTCTACCGGCAGAAAAATATGTCCGGGAATTTTGAGAACGTGGGCTATGCAAGGGATGGGAAATACGGGCTTTACAATATTCTGATCATGGAGGAAGTGCAGACCATTGTGGCGTTAGGGGCCGGGGCGATTACCAAAAGGGTGTACCCCGACGGGCGCATCGAGCGGTGCGAGAATGTGAAGGAGGTCGCCCAGTATATCGAGAGAATCGATGAGATGATAGAGCGGAAGGAACGGCTTTTAAGCGATTGACGGCCGCGATGCGGAGTAAGGGACAGGGACGCGGAAGACATCTGCGAGAGACAGGGGCGCAGAGAGAGAAAGATGCAGAAAACAAACTGTTGACAGCAGGGAACAAAACTTTTAAGATGATATGGAGTAAACTGTTAGAGAACACTGCGCCGGGAACTGAACCGACAGGAGAGGGTTTTATCGCGCGTGGCAACGAGGGAGGAATATATGGCATTGATCAAAAAGCCGGTAAACGGCATGAAAGATATCTTACCGGAGGAGATGGAGATCAGGGAGTATGTGCAGGGTGTGATTCGGGACACTTACCGGCAGTTTGGATTTACTGCCATAGAGACGCCCTGTATGGAGAGTATCGCCAACCTGACCAGCAAACAGGGCGGCGACAACGAGAAACTGATCTTTAAAGTGCTCAAGAGAGGCGAAAAGCTGAATGTGGCGGAGGCTACAACAGAGGAGGACGTGGTGGACTTCGGTATGCGCTATGATCTGACCGTGCCGCTGGTGCGGTACTATGCGTGCAATGCCGCCAGCCTGCCCTCTCCCTTTAAGGCGCTGCAGATGGGCAGCGTGTGGCGGGCGGACAGGCCCCAGAAGGGGCGTTACCGCCAGTTTATGCAGTGCGATATCGATATTCTTGGGGAGCCCAGCAATTTGGCGGAGATCGAGCTGATACTGGCCACCACCACCACGCTGGGCAAGTTGGGATTCAGAGATTTTGAGATCCGCATAAACGACAGGCAGATCCTGAAAGCCATGGCGGCTTACAGCGGATTTGCCGAGGACGCTTACGACAGCGTGTTTATCACGCTGGACAAGATGGACAAGATCGGCATGGAGGGCGTGGAGGCGGAACTGCTGGAGAAAGGCTTTGAAAAGACTTGTGTGGACAAGTACCTGACGCTGTATCAGGAGCTGGCGCGGCAGGAAGACGGAGTGGCCTATCTGGCGGAAACCTTGAAAGGCGTGTTGGAGCCCACAGTGTCCGAGGGATTGCAGGAGATCATATCCAGTGTCAACGCCACCAGGTCGGCGGATTTTAAGCTGGTGTTCGACGCCACATTGGTGCGGGGCATGTCCTATTATACGGGGACGATCTTTGAGATTTCCATGCCCCAGTTCGGCGCGGCCTGCGGCGGCGGCGGCAGGTACGACAGGATGGTGGGGAAATTCACCGGGCAGGACGTCCCGGCCTGCGGCTTTTCCATCGGATTTGAGCGGATCATCCTGCTGCTGATGGAAAATGGTTTCAAGGTGCCCGGACGGCCTGAGAAAGTGGCTTATCTGATCGAGAAGGGCGTGAGCGGACAGACGCTGTGCGATATCATAGCCCAGGCCCAGAAGGCCCGTCAGGAGGGAAGGCAAGTGCTGGTGGCCCGCATGAACAAGAACAAGAAGTTCCAGAAGGAGCAGCTCATGGCACAGGGCTATGAGGAATTTGAGGAGTTCTACCGGGAGGCGCTGAAGAACTGAGAAACCGTCAGCGGGCGTTCTGATGATATTTGAGAGCATGTTACTGGTGATCGCGATAATGATTGCCTTTGTACGAATCAGTGGGAAGTATGAGATACGGCAGGACAGAGAGAAAAATAATAAATAGGAGCCCGGGCAGGGCGGAATCGAGGGATGAATTATGGCAGAGTCAATGAAAGGGCTTAAGAGGACTTACAGGTGCGGTGAACTGAGCCTCGCCAACGTGGGGGAGGAAGTCACCGTCATGGGCTGGGTGCAGAAACAGCGCAACAAGGGCGGTATTATTTTTGTGGATCTGCGGGACCGGGCCGGTATCTTACAGGTGATCTTTGAGGAGAGTGATTGCGGCGCGGAGAATTTCGCCAAGGCGGAAAAGCTGCGCAGTGAGTTTGTGGTTGCAGTGGTGGGCAAGGTGGAAAAGCGCAGCGGCGCGGTGAATGAGAACCTTGCCACCGGCGAGATCGAGGTGCGGGCCACCCAGGCGCGTATTCTGGCGGAGGCGGATACGCCGCCCTTTCCCATTGAGGCGGATTCCAAGACCAAGGAGGAACTGCGTCTGAAATACCGCTATCTGGATCTGCGCAGGCCGGACTTGCAGCGCAATCTGATGCTGCGCAGCCGGATTGCCACCACGATACGGGCTTTCTTAAGCCGGGAGGGTTTTCTGGAGATCGAGACGCCGATCCTGAATAAGTCCACGCCGGAGGGGGCCAGGGACTATCTGGTGCCCAGCCGGGTACATCCGGGCAGTTTTTACGCGCTGCCCCAGTCCCCCCAGATCTTTAAGCAGCTGCTGATGTGTTCCGGGTATGACAGGTATTTCCAGATTGCCAAGTGCTTTAGGGACGAGGATCTGCGGGCTGACAGACAGCCGGAGTTTACCCAGGTGGATCTGGAGATGTCCTTTGTGGACGTGGACGATGTGATAGACGCTACCGAGCGCATGGTGGCGGAAGTGTGCCGGGAGGCCATCGGCCTGGAAGTAGCGTTGCCCATTCCGCGGATGACCTGGGACGAGGCCATGAACCGCTACGGCTCCGACAAGCCGGATACCCGTTTCGGCATGGAGCTTAGGGATGTGTCTGCGGTTGTAAGAGATTGCGGTTTCGGCGTGTTCACCGGGGCGCTGGAGTCCGGCGGCAGTGTGAGAGGCATCAATGTGAAGGGTCAGGCGGAGATGCCCCGCAAAAAGATTGACGCGCTGGTGGAGTTTGCCAAAGGGTACGGGGTCAAAGGGCTGGCTTACCTGTCCGTGATGCCGGACGGCAGCTATAAGTCCTCCTTTGCCAAATTTATGACGCCGGAGCAGCTGGCGGATCTGGTGGCGGCGATGCAGGGGGAGCCGGGGGATCTGCTGCTCTTTGCGGCGGATCGCTTAAAGACCGTGTGGGCCGTGCTGGGAGCGCTGCGCTGTGAGGTGGCCAGGCAGCTTTCATTGGTGGACAACGACAAGTTCAATTTCCTGTGGGTGACGGAGTTCCCGCAGTTTGAGTGGAGCGATGAGGAAGAGCGCTTTGTAGCCATGCACCATCCTTTCACGATGCCCATGGAGGAAGATCTGGAGAGATTGGAATCCGATCCCGGCAGCGTGCGGGCCAAGGCATATGACATTGTGTTAAACGGTGTGGAGCTGGGAGGCGGGAGCGTGCGTATCTTCCAGAGCGACGTGCAGGAGCGCATGTTCCGGGCGCTGGGCTTTACGGACGAAAAGGCTCATGAGCAGTTTGGATTTTTGCTGGACGCGTTCAGATACGGCGTGCCCCCTCATGCCGGACTGGCCATCGGTCTGGATCGCTTTGTGATGCTGCTGGTAAAAGCGGAAAGCATCCGGGAAGTGATCGCGTTCCCCAAGGTGAAGGACGCCTCCTGTCTGATGTCCGAAGCGCCGAATACAGTGGATGAAAAGCAGCTGGAGGAGCTGTGTCTGGCGGTAAAACTGCCGGAGCAGGATTCTCTTGAAAACCATAGCGTGTAACTTGAAAGAGGGGAGTTGTGCAGGAGCGTTTGCAACTCCCTCTGTGCTTTTTTTGAGGGCAATGCACCTGTGCCCTGTCTGCGGGAATACCCGGAACGCCTTATTGGGATACGGCGGCGGACTTGGCACAGACCGCAGACATACGGGGAAAGAAAAGGAAAGAGACTTTGGACACCGCAAAAATAGATTTTACTGCCATAACGGCCTGCGGCGAATGCTGCAATGGCTGTTCTAAAAAAGTGAGCGGAGAATGCAAGGGCTGTATAGAGGCGGACGGCTATGTCCCGGAATGGGCAGGCTCCGGCCGATGCAGAGTACACGCCTGCGCAAGGGAGCACGGCGCGCGGTTTTGCGGCATATGCAGCGAGTTTCCCTGCGAACAGTTAACCTCCGTGATCCATTGGAATCCGAACATAGTAGAGCATTTACATAAGCTTGCGGAGCAGTATCGCAGGCAAGAAGACTGAGATTTTATCGCGGAAAGTCAAAACATCGAATATAAGCAGTCTTAGAGGGATGAATACCGGAAATGGGTGTGCGGCTTTGCCAATGCGCAGGATGGGATGATTTATATCGGTGTCATTGAAGTGCAGGGCATATCATTAGACAATGTTTTTTTGATCCTGGTGGGCATATAGAAAAAAATATCATTTTTGTGCCCACTTTTTGAGGATTACCCTCTTGCTTTGGGGCTTGGATGGGCCTATATGCAATAATTCACTCTTTTTACCCCCTGTTTTGCAACAAAAAGGGGGTACAGACAGTAATTTTTTCTGCATAGACCCACAGGGGATGTAAAGGTAATGGAAAAACTTGATCATATGGGATGGATGTGGGTATAAAATGACATTTTTTTTGTATAGGCCCAACAGGATTGACATCCAGGAGAACGCGAATAGATTGATAAAACTGTCAGTTTACTGACGACCTGAATAGAGCGTAAAACCGGGATTTAAGGAGAAAGAAATCTATGGAGCAATATTTGAGAGAAACCTCCATGTTAAATTTTTCAGCCACGAATATACAGCAGTTAATATATGATAGACAATGGGGAAATATGGATTCATATAATAGAATCAAACAGATATATAATTTTGTGCGGGATGAAATTTTATTTGGGTACAATGTGGATGACAGTATTTCAGCATCAGAAGTTTTGTCTGATGGATATGGACAATGTAATACAAAAGGAACGCTTTTCATGGCATTACTTCGTGGAGTAAATGTTCCATGTCGAGTACATGGGTTTACAATTGATAAAAAACTACAAAAAGGTGCAATGACTGGCATTGTATATAAAAATGCACCTAAAGATATTTTCCATAGTTGGGTAGAAGTTTATTTGGATGGAGTATGGTATGAACTTGAGGCATTTATCTTGGATAAAGGATACCTCTCAAGATTACAAAGTATAAATGCCGCTTGTATAGGTGCTTTTTGCGGATATGGTGTTGCAGTAAAAGATTTCCGTAATCCTGTAATTGATTTTGAGCGAAACAATACTTATATTCAAAGCAAAGGGATTAGTCAGGACTTCGGAATATATGATTGTCCAGACGATTTACTTAAAGAACATCACCAAGAAATGTCAGTATTTAAAGCCTTTCTATATAGAAATTTAGGCAGACATTTAATGAATCACAATATAAGAAAAATAAGAAATTCTGATTGACAAATTCCGGATTATAGAACTGAACTGTTAAGTGGTTGGAGATTATGTAATCTGTATAAAAATATACATATTTAAAGGAACTGGCTGAAATACACCAGACCTCTGTTTCGTCAGTTCAAAGAGCGATGGACAGATTGAAGGATAATGTGCATATTGTCCGCCGGGGGAAAGTGTTTTGGATATTGGGAAATATTTTTCCAAAATAATGAACAAAACCATGGGAGGTAGAGAGAATGATGCGTGAACCGGAAAAAACAGTAGGAAAAATGATCGACAGGGCGGGCAACGCCTTTTTGTCGTATATTGACGCAGACGGTTTTCCCGTCACCAAGGCGATGTTAAGGCCCAGGGAGAGAAACGGGATCCGGGAGCTGTGGTTTAGCACGAACACGTCCTCCAACAAGGTGAAATGTTTCAAGGCCAACAATAAGGCCGGCGTTTACTTTGTGGACAGGCGGTTCTTCCGGGGCGTGAGCCTGGTGGGCACGGTGGAGGTGCTGGAGACGTCGGAGGCGAAAGAGCGGATTTGGGAGAGGGGCGATACCATGTATTATAAGGAGGGCGTGACAGATCCGGATTATTGTGTGCTCAAATTTACGGCGGTAAAGGGTAGATATTACAGCAATTTCAAGTCGGAAGATTTTGAGATACAGCCTGCCGACATGCAGTAGGCAGGTAGGAGCGGCGACATGCAATGGGCTGACAGGAGCGGCAACGTGCGGCAGGCGGGCAGGAGCGGCGACATGCAGCAGGCGGACAGGGGCTGCGGCAGCCGGGCAAGGCCAGCGACAGTCAGGGGGTAAAAATGATAACATTGGAGATATTAAACAGGGAAAATCAGGCGCAGGCCCTGGGCATCGACAGGGCCGATATCAGCCTGGATCTGGTGGATTCCACAGAGGAGATTCTGGAGCAGACCTGGTACGGCGAGGAACACGGCTACATAGGCCACACCTATCTGATCCGGGAGGACGATAGCTGCGTGGGGATCATCCTCATGGGCGAGGGAATCCCCTGGGAGATAGACCCGCCGCAGATTGCGGGGCGGCCCTTTTACCGGATCCTGGGTTTTGTCATAGACAGAAAGTACCGCCACAGGGGTATCGGCTCTATAGCGCTGGAAGAGGTAATAGGACGGATTTACGGCGAGTTTGGTCCCAGGCCCATAGTGATAGGCTGTCAGAAAGACAATCTGGCGGCCATGGAAATGTATCAAAAGCATGGATTTGTCAATACTAATTCCATGGACGAGGACGACTATTTTCTGATCAGGGAGGTGTGAGCTTATGTGGTTGCTACTTGCGGTACTGTCGGCGGTGTTCGCGGCGCTGACCAGCATATTGGCCAAGGTGGGCATAGAGGGCGTCAATTCCAACCTGGCTACCGCCATCCGCACGGCGGTGGTACTGGTCATGTCCTGGGGCATGGTGTTTCTCACAGGCGTCCAGGGAGGAATCTCTGCCATCAGCAGGAAGAGCTGGCTGTTCCTGATCCTGTCCGGCCTTGCCACAGGGGCGTCGTGGCTGTGTTATTACGGCGCGTTACAGATCGGGGAAGTATCCAAAGTCGTGCCCATAGACAAATTGAGCGTTGTGATCACGCTGGTGCTGGCTTTTGTGTTTCTGCATGAGCAGTTCACGGTAAAATCTTTTTTTGGCTGTGTGCTGATCGGAGTGGGCACGCTGCTGCTGGTGCGGTAGCGGAGCGTCTTATTTTATGCCTTGCCGGTTATCGGAGATAATGGTAAAATTGTGATATTGAACCCCGGGATATGCGACCAGTGAGGAGATTAACAGGATGAAGTATAATGCGTTTATCAGTTACCGTCATACCGAACCGGATATGTACATAGCGAAAAAAGTCCATAAAGGTCTGGAAACCCTGAAGATTCCTCGGGGGATAACTAAGAAAACGGGAAAAAAGAGGATAGAGCGCGTGTTTCGCGACCAGGAGGAATTGCCCATAGGGAGCGATCTGGGGGACAATATCAGGACAGCGCTGGAGCAGTCGGAGTACCTGATTGTCGTCTGTTCGCCCAGAACGCCGGAGTCTTACTGGGTGCAGAAAGAGATCGACACGTTTATCAGTCTGCACGGCCGGGAGCATATTCTTGCTATTCTGGTGGAGGGAGCGCCGCATGAGAAAGGCGATTCTTGCCGCGTCCCTGACGGCGGCGGCCGGAGTTCTGTTCGGAGCATACAGCGCCTACAACGCGGCGATGATCCGTGAAAATTACAGACAAAAACAGATCAATCAATCAAAATATCTGGCGTCCACCGCCTTAAGTCTTCTGGAGGAGGGAGACAGACAGACGGCCGCGTTGGTGGCGCTGGAGGCGCTGCCTGTTCCGGGGGAGGACAGACCCTACGTGGCCAGTGCGCAATATGCCCTGAGCGCGGCATTAAACTGCTATGACGTGGGCAGAACCATCGGCATGGACAGAAGTCTGAAGCACGATCTGCCGGTGCAGATTTTTTCCTTTGACGAAACGGGGGACAGGATACTGTCTGTCGATCAGGGAGGGACGGTCTATGTATGGGAGGTGGCGGACGGCACGCTCTTGGCCAGGATCCGGCCGGAGCTTGACGACAGCGGATATGTTATCAAGCCGCTTGGCGGTACGGTGCATGGAGATCATATCCTGATTGCCGATACGTACGGAATACGCAGCCTGACCTTTGCCGGCGACGTGGAGTGGCGGGCGGATACGGAGGAGAGATGCTCGTATTGCGAGATGGATGCGGAGGCTGGCATGATCGCCTGCATCGCCAATGAGAAAGTCTTCTTTTATGATATCGACACGGGTAAAATGCTGGCGAGTATGGACAATGGGCAGGAGAGTTCTTACAGCAGCGCCTATGCGTTTAGCGGCGACGGATCAAAATTTGCCGTATCCCATATTGACCGCGACGCCGAGAAAGGCTGTGTCACCGTGTATAGTTTTAACGGGGGAACCCTGCAGGACTATGCGGTAGAGGCATCTTATGTGTCCGCGGTGGACTTCAACGCGGATGGCGGATTGATCGCGGTCAGCGGCAAAATGTATGATTTTCAAACGATTTCCATAGGAGATGTGGAGACGGGCTTTGTGGAAAAAATCGACTGTGGGAGCGGAGAACGGCTATGGATCCAGGAATTTGCATATCAGGTCATGGGGATGGACTCTGCCGGAGTGGTACTGCAGTGCAGGGCGTATCAGGACGAGACGACGGGAGACTGTTTTGACCAGGTACTTCTGTCCGTAGATCAGAGCGCGTATACATGGGACGCCGCCACGGGAGAGACGCAGGCTCAGATAAAGGTCACGGGGGGCATCAGGGCTTTTCTGGCCTCCAGGAACGGATGTTTCGGCTATCTGGCCGAGAGCAACGGAACGGTGAACGTTGTAGATATGAACAGTGGCGTCAATTACACCTCCCACGCCATAGAGACCGGCAAGTATATAGCGGATATGAGTATTAAGAACGGAGCGCTGGTGGTCAGGGCTTATGCGTCGCCCGAACTCACTGTGATGAAATATCACGATGGGTATGGGAAACAGGAGATCGCAACCTACGACAACACAGTGGAGGAATTGGTATACTCCGTCGGGGAAAGCTATTATGCGGTGAAAGTCCACGGGGTATCCCAGCCGGAAAAGGTATATTTTTACCGGACAGAAGATGATTCCTTTGTGGGGGAGTGGGCCAGCGAGGAAGAAAGAGGATATCTGGGAGCTTATGGATTTCTGGATGATACACAGTTCGTCCTCGTACATACCCGGGGCGGGATCGCCTTTTATAATGTGGAAACGGCGGAGACGGAGCGGCTGGATATAGGTACGGATATAATATCTCCGGACTTCGACTGGAATGGGTCGATGGCGTTACTGTATGGTTCGAGAGAATATTATGTGGTGGATCTGAGACAAAGGAAACTGTTGTATAATGGCGAACTGAGCGCGCATATCCATAGCGGAGTCATCTCTGAAGACGGCCGCAGACTGTACTGCAATCTGGGCGATGCCGGGTTCAGTGTTGTGGATACGTCTTCCGGCAGTGTGGAGCCACTCGGGACAGATGATTATCGGCTGATCCAGGGAGGGGAAGACCATGGTACGCTGGTTTTAAGCCCGGACGGCAGACTGCTGGCGGCCGCCTGCGTGGACGGCAATCTGCGTGTCCTCGACGTGGAAAAGGGCGAGACGGTGGCGACGGTTCCCTTTGCCAGCGCGTATCACCGATTTATCCGGTTTACGGCGGACGCGGGCAGTGTGATGCTCCAGGGGGACGATTACTATTTCCGGGTATTTGATCTGCAGCGGCAGAGCTTTTCTCATATTGCGGCAGTACAGTACAACGCGATCCAGCAGGCGGATATCCATCAGGAATCCGGAGCCATAAGTCTGGCTACAACATCGGATATGATCATTTTAGAGGGGGAGAGCTATGAGAGGATGGCCCAGATGGACGGGGGACTCGCCTATCTGCAGGGGCGGGGAGCGGTATTTTGCAGAAAATATGGTTCGCTGTACCGCTTTCCGTATATGACGCTGGATATGCTGCTGGCGGAAGAGCGGGCGCAGTTTGGCGACGCACAGCTCACGGAGCTGGAGCGCACACAGTACAATGTAGACTAACGGGCCGGAGAGCAAACCGGCGTACCGGAGGGGGAACGGAATGAGATTAAGCGAACTTTTGGAGTATGATTCGATCGTAGTGCAGTGCCATGATAACCCGGATGCGGATGCCCTTGCCAGCGGCTATGGAGTGTATACCTATCTGAAAGATAGGGGAAAGGATGTGCGCTTTGTTTACGGAGGCCGCTTTCTGATTCAGAAAAGCAATCTGGTCCTGATGGTAACGGAGCTGGAGATCCCCATTGAACATGTGGACGCTTTGGAGGCCCCGGAGCTGTTAGTCACGGTGGATTGCCAGTACGGGGAGGGGAATGTGACGAAGTTTGACGCGGGTACAGTGGCCGTGATCGACCATCACCAGGTCAGCAGAGATTTGCCCGCCCTCAATGAAGTCCGCAGCAACCTGGGGGCATGTTCCACTGTGGTGAGGGAACTCCTGCAGCTGGAAGAAATAGATATCAATGACGATAAGACACTGGCCACAGCCCTCTATTACGGGCTTTTGACGGATACCAATAATTTCACGGAGATCTCCCATCCACTGGATAAGGATCTGCGGGACGACGCGGCATTTGACAGGAGTTTGCTGGTCCGTTTCCGCAATGCCAATCTCTCCCTGCGTGAACTGGAGATCGCCGGGGCGGCGCTGATGAATTACCACTATCACGAGGAACACCGTTTCGCGGTGGCTATGGCGGAGCCCTGCGACCCCAATATTCTCGGCATGATCAGCGATCTGATGCTGGAGGTGGATACGGTGGATACCTGCCTGGTGTACAGCGTGCTGCCTTTTGGCGTCAAGATCTCGGTCAGGAGCTGTGTAAAAGAGGTCAAGGCCAGCGAACTGGCGGAATTTATCACGGAGGGCATAGGCTCGGGGGGCGGTCATCTGGAGAAAGCGGGCGGTTTTATCCAGATGGAGCTGCTGGAAAAGGCGATGTCGCGTCTGGACGGCTCCCAGGGCGGGGACGCAGGCAACGGTGACGGGGACATGCAAAACGGCGTCAGCGGGCGGATCCGAAAGTATCTGCTCGACCGGATGGAAGAGTATTTTGACGGGGTACAGATCCTGTACGCAAAGGACTATGCCATAGATATGGACGGGATGGCAGAGTACGCAAAGAAAAAGATCCCCCTGGGATATGTGGAGGCCGCCAGGGTCTTTCCCGTGGGGACCCGGGTCTGTATCCGTACATTGGAGGGGGATCTGGACGTGCGTATCAGCGAGGATCTGTATATAATGATCGGGATCCGAGGGGAAGTATACCCCAACGACAGGGCTAAATTTGAGCGCAGCTATGACAGGCTGGACGTTCCCTATGTTTTTTCGGGGGAGTACCCGCCTGTGGTAAAGGACGTGATGGAGGGCAGGAACGTATCTCTGATCCCCTACGCGAAGAGATGTATCTCCAGCGGCGAGGTGCATATCTACGCCAGGGAGCTGGAGCGCCGCGTGAAGGTGTTTACCGCCTGGGACGAAGAAAAGTATATGCTGGGAAAAGCGGGAGACTATCTGGCGGCTCGCACGGACGATCTGCATGATATCTATGTCATCGAGGGGAATATTTTTCACAGGACATATGAAAAGACAGGCGGTTGAGAGATTTATATCGCGTGGCCGTATCGCGGATGAGATATGCGATATGAGAAAAAGGAGGCGGAGATGGGACTTTTTAAATCCAGAGAAAAAAAAGCGGAGGACAAGCGGCAGGAGGCGGTGGATCGGCTCAGGGACTTTGACCCTGCCATCCGTCCGGGAGGCGTCTTTGTGGTGAAACTGCTGATGAGGGAGAAGTGCGATATGCCCTGTCCCCAGCGGATGCAGGATGTGCTGTCCCGGCATCTGGGCAGGATCGAGAGTATTGGCGACCAGGATGAGAAGGGTTTTCGGGGCTATGCGGCGCTGGATTATATGGCCGGGTTCAGCGACCGGGAAGTGCCGGTGCAGCTCTGTGTTCTGGACTGCCAGCCCTTTGACGGGGGGCAGATAGACGAGATGCAGCGCAGCCAGATGTGGGACTGCCAGGGGGAGCGCGACCGTATCCTGTCGGAGTGCAAATACGCCGTTCTGGCAAATGACATGCTGGGGGGCGGCCTGCAGACCCAGGTGCGCGCCAATATGCTTATGGACTATGTGGAGGCGCTGCTGGAATTGTTTCCTTCCTGTGAGGCGGTGCTGTGCCACAATTCCGGAAAAATGATCATGGCCGACGAGATCCGCAGCAGCGCAGGAGAGGGGCTGAACCGGTACATAAGATTCTGCGTCAATGTGCGGCTTTTCAATATCAACGGCACCAGCGACCATGTGATCGACACGCTGGGGCTGAGCCTGCTCTATGTGGAGGACTTACAGTATCATTTTCACGGTATGGATCCCAACTGGGTGGTAAACCACGCTTACAATATGGCCTCCTATATTCTGAACAACAACTGTCCCATCAAAGACGGCGATACCATCGATGGGATCGCCGAGGGAAATCTGGCCCAGGATATCCAGTGGAAGTGTCACTTTGAGGACGCCCTGGTGGGCCCCGCGCGGACGGTGCTGGACGTCTGCATGGGCGAGTACGCGGCGGGAAATCGTCAGTAGGGCTTTGCGGGGCGTGAACAGAGAGACCAGGCGAAAGCGCAGCGGAAATAAGAGGAAGGTATGATTCAGGTATATTTGCTGGCGGTAAGCGAACTGCGCCGCCGGATGGAGGAAATCATGTCGGCAGGGAAGGCTCCCAAAACGCCGGAGGGAGCTGGCGGCGACAGAGTCCGGCAGACCGTATTGGACGGAGGAAGGTTCAATATGGAGACTTTGCCGGGGTGGGAGGTACTGGCTCCCTGGCAACAGGAGAAGATATGCCGCCGCGCCCAGACCGGCGCGAGAGCGCTGTCCATGGGCGGCCAACTGCTCCTGCAGTACGGGGCGCACAGGAGGAGAACCCTATTGCGGGAGCGGCAGGGCGGGGAAGACGGGGAGCGGCAGACGAACGGGGCCATCACCTGGGAACGCTTGTCCTACCCCCGGCTGCTGGAGAATATATGGGCTCCGCTGCCGCTGCAGGCGGCCTATGGGCCCCATGGGAAACCCTATATTGCGGATGTGCCCTGGCATTATAACCTGTCTCACTCCGGGGATTATGTGGCGTTGGCGATGGGGGACGCACCGGTGGGGATCGATATCCAGCAGATGCGTCCTTATCGCGATACGCTGGTGAGGCGTTTTTTTGCGGAGAGGGAGGCGGCTGCCTATGAGCGAACAGGGGAAACGGCTGCCTATGAGCGTACAGGGGCAGCGGCGGGGCCGGGGGAGCGTTTATATGCGGATCGGGAGTCGGCATACGGTGACAGAACGGCTTTTTTTTATATGCTCTGGTGCCGCAAGGAGGCATACGGAAAGCTCAGGGGAACAGGCTTGACAGAGGATGTGTTAAAGCGTAATATGTTAGAGGATGTGGACGCGCGTCTGTATGAATACAGTGAAATACCCGGCTACCGCGTCTGCGTGTGCAGTGAGGCGGGATGCGGCGCAGGGGAAATAGGATGAGGTAAGAATGAAAAAGCTGTTTGTGTTTCTAAAAGATTATAAGAAAGAATCCGTTCTGGCTCCGCTCTTTAAGCTGCTGGAGGCTTTTTTTGAACTGTTTGTGCCGCTGGTCATGGCCAGCATCATCGACCAGGGGATCAGCAATTCGGACATGGGCTATATTGCGAAAATGGGGCTGTGTCTGCTGACGCTGGCGGCGGTGGGTCTGGCCAGCTCGGTGACTGCCCAGTTCTTCGCGGCCAAGGCGGCGGTGGGATTTTCCACCAAGCTGCGCCAGGCGGTGTTTGAGCATATTCAGGGATTGAACTTTACCAATATAGACAAGGCGGGGACTTCCACGCTGATCACCCGTATGACCAGCGATATCAATCAGGTACAGTCCGGGGTGAATATGGTGCTGCGGCTGTTCCTGCGCTCGCCGATCATCGTGTTTGGCGCGATGATCATGGCTTTCACGATTGACGTGAAGTGCGCGCTGATCTTTGTGGTGGCGATCCCTCTGCTGGCGCTGGTGGTATTTGGCGTGATGACGGTCACGATGCCCATGTACAAAAAGGTGCAGAGCGCGCTGGATCGGGTGCTGGGCATCACCCGGGAGAACCTCACCGGCGTGCGCGTGATCCGTGCTTTCCACCAGGAGGAGATAGAGGAGAGACGTTTCCGGGAACAGAACAGCGCTCTGTCCCATATGCAGACGGCGGTGGCAAGGATCAGCGCCGTCATGAATCCCGTGACCTATGTGATCGTCAACGGCGCGATCATCGCCCTGATTTATACCGGCGCGATCCAGGTCAATATCGGCAATCTGACCCAGGGAGAAGTGGTGGCGATCCTGAACTATATGTCCCAGATATTGGTAGAGCTGGTGAAACTGGCCAACCTGATCGTCACGGTCACCAAGGCGCTGGCCTGCGCCGACCGTGTGGCGGGCGTGCTGGAGATTCCAGCCGGAGAGGCGGTGGAAGGACTCGGCATGTCTGGGATACCTACAGGGGAGACGGCGACGGAAAGCACCGACGTGTCTGGGACACCTACAGGGGAGACGGCGGCGGAAAGCACCGACGTGGCTGGGAGATCTGCCGGAGATTCTGCGGCTGGATCCGGCACATTTGGAGGAGAAACGCCGCCGCAGTCGGCTCCGTATCTGGAGTTTGACCATGTATCCCTTACCTATCAGGGGGCGGGAGACAAGACCTTGCAGGATATGCATTTTACAGTGGAAAAGGGGCAGACCGTCGGCATCATCGGCGGTACAGGTTCCGGCAAGTCCTCTCTGGTCAATCTGATCCCCGGCTTTTATCCGGTGACGGAGGGGGCGATCCGCCTGGAGGGGCAGGATATCAAAACCATGCCGCCGGAGCAGCTACGCCGCCGCATCGGCGTGGTGCCGCAGAAGGCCGTGCTGTTCAAGGGAACTATCCGCAGCAACTTGCAGTGGGGAAATCCTGACGCCACGGAGGAGGAGATGTGGCGGGCCATCGACACGGCCCAGGCCAGAGAGGTAGTGGAGGGCAAGGAGGGAAAGCTGGACGCGAAGATCGCCCAGAACGGCAAGAACCTCTCCGGCGGCCAGCGGCAGCGTCTGACCATTGCCCGGGCGCTGGTTCGGAAACCGGAGATCCTGATACTGGACGACAGCGCCTCCGCGCTGGACTATGCCACGGACGCGAAACTGAGACTGGCGCTGAAGGAAGTGGAGAAGGGCACCACCACCTTTATCGTGTCCCAGCGGGCCTCCACGATCCGCCACGCGGATCAGATCATCGTGCTGGACGACGGCATGATCGCCGGTATGGGCACTCATGAGCAGTTGCTGGAGAACTGCGAGGTCTACCAGGAGATATATTATTCTCAGTTTGAAAAGGCTGTCAAATGAGGAAAAATATTGTTACAGTAGAGGCGGCAGGAAAACATAAAACCTATTGTTTTCCTGCTTTTCCTATTGCTTTAAGAGTGGAAAAACTATATATTATAACTATGGGGAAAGACAGGTGCCGGAGAGTGTCGGAAAGAGGTGGATCATGGCGAGGACAATAAGTATAGGGCGTCAGGATTTTGAAAAGATCCGGATCAATAATAATTTTTATATTGACAAAACAGACTTTATCAGGCAGTGGTGGGAAGAGGGAGATGATGTGACTCTGATCACCCGCCCGAGGCGTTTTGGAAAGACACTGAATATGAGCATGTTGGAGCAGTTCTTTTCCGTGGGTTATGCCGACCGCAGCGATCTGTTTGAGGGGCTTTCCATCTGGCAGAGGGAAGAATACCGCCAGCTACAGGGGACATACCCGGTAATCGCCCTTAGTTTTGCAAAGGTAAAAGAGACTTCCTATTCGGATGTCCGAAAAAGGATATGTCAGATCATAAAGAATCTATATAACCAATTTGATTTTCTCATTGATGGTGGAGTGCTGAATGACAGTGAAAAAGAGGCGTTCCAAAAAATATCGGATGATATGGCGGATTATATTGCCATGGATTCCCTGAACGCTTTGTCAAATTATCTGATGCGGTACTATGGCAAGAAGGTGATTATCCTGCTGGACGAGTATGATACACCTATGCAGGAGGCGTATGTCGGGGGATACTGGGACGAGCTGGCGGCGTTTACCAGGGGATTATTTAACGCGACATTCAAGACTAATCCCTACATGGAACGCGCCGTCATGACAGGAATTACAAGGGTAAGCAGAGAGTCTATGTTTTCCGATTTGAATAACATGGAAGTGGTGACGACAACGTCGGAAAAGTATGCGGATTCTTTCGGCTTTACGGAGGAAGAAGTGTTTGCCGCGCTGGAGGAATACGGCCTGTCAGATCAAAAACAGCAGGTCAGGGACTGGTACGACGGTTTTGCGTTTGGCAACAGAAAAGATATTTATAATCCCTGGTCTATCATAAATTTTTTGGATAAGAAAAAGGCGGGCGCCTATTGGTCGAATACCAGTTCCAATAAGCTCGTCAGCAAGCTGCTCCGTGAAAGTCCCCCGGAGGTGAAGAAGACATTTGAGTGTCTGCTTCAGGGAGAGAGTATCACTGTAGGAATAGATGAGCAGATCGTGTATGACCAGCTTTCTGTGACGGACAGCGCTATATGGAGCCTTCTGCTTGCCAGTGGGTATCTGAAAGTGAAAAGCTACGGGGCATATTCCACGGAGGATGGGGACTGGCGGGAAGACTATGAACTGGAACTGACTAACTTTGAAGTGCGGGTCATGTTCCGAAATATGGTCCGAAACTGGTTTGATATCTCTTCATCCGGTTACAGCGACTTCATCAAGGCGTTGCTGTTGGGCGATGTGGAGGCAATGAATCTGTACATGAACCGGGTGACACAGCAGATGTTTAGCTACTTTGATACGGGCAGTGGTGTAAAAGGAGAAGAGCTGCGGGGCGGGAGCAATGCCCCGGAACGATTTTACCACGGATTTGTATTGGGGCTGATGGTAAAACTGACAGATCGTTATATCGTCACATCTAACCGTGAAAGCGGTTTTGGAAGGTATGATGTAATGCTGGAGCCCAAGGATACGGCAAAGGACGATGCCATTATCCTGGAGTTTAAGGTGCAGGGAGCAAAAGAAAAGGGTTTGCCGGACACCGTATCCGAAGCCCTGCGGCAGATTGAGGAAAAAGGTTATCAGGCGTCCCTGGTGGCAAAGGGAATTCCTGCGCAGCGAATACGAAAGTATGGTTTTGCTTTTTGCGGGAAAGATGTGCTGATCGGTACTCCAGAACCATAGCAGTAAAACCCGTTGGGTATTTGATTTGAAGGAGTAATCAAGGTGGATAAAGGCGGAAAAACAGGCACGGTCTATCGGATCGGCGAGATCGCCCGGATCACGGGAGTGAAGGCGGGAACCATCCGGTTCTATGAGAAGTGCGGGTTTGTGGGGCCGGTGGGCAGGAGCGCCAATAACTATCGGGTCTACGATGAACGGCACATTTTTCAGGTGTGCGTCTGCAAGCTGGTGTTCGGCGGATTTGTGAACCGCAGGCTGCGCGGGGAGAGCATGAAAGTCCTGGACGCGGCGGCGCGCTGGGATATGGCGGCCTATGGGGAGGCGGTAGAAAACTACCGAAGGGCCGTGGAGGAGGACATAGACAGAACCGAAAAGGCCATAGCAATCTGCATGGAGCGGATGGGGCAGAAGGCGGCAGAAGAGCGCCGTTATACCAAGAAGGAGGCGGCCGCCGCGGTGGGTGTAACGCCGGAGGCGATCCGCAACTGGGAGCGCAACGGTCTGTTGGGAGTGTTTGAGCCATATCAAAAGCGGTATTACGGACAGGCGCTTATAAACCGCATGTATGTGATCCGTCTGCTTTTGGACACTGGCTACAGTATGATGGCCATCAGGAGCTTTATGCAGGAATATATAAACGGCCGGGCGGGGGAGGCCCGGTTCCTGCTGCTGGATCCTAAAGAAAGCGAAGAACTTCGCTACCGCTCGGACCGGTATCTGGAGGCGCTTCGTGAGCTGCGGGACAAAACGCTGCAACTGCGCGCATTGGCGGCAGACAGTCCGAATATATGAAGGCCAGGGGAAAATCTGGCATTTACACCTATAATTCTATGGTAAATCTTTATTTTAGGCCAGGGGGCGTCCCTGGTATAAAATCTTCTAACCTTCTATCTGTACACCACTTTTTTTTCATATGTTATGCTTGGTAAAACAGCAGTTCCTGGGGGACTGTACTGGAATATGTGTGATGGAATGTGTGGGACTTTTGGGGAATGGGACAGGTTCCACTGCGCTTGTTGTGCCAGAAGGCGATTGTTTGGGCAGAGCAGGAATACACGGCCAAGGGAGCATTTATGAAGAATAGTATTTTCCATAATTACAGATTTATGCTGAAGACCGTATGCAAGGCGTCCCCGTCCAGGGTCTGGCTGCATATATTTTTTACGACGGTAAACGATCTGTTTTCCATATTGTACAATGTGCTTTTTTTCGCGTATTTTATGGACGCGGTGGAGAAGGGGAAAAGCATCGCCGAGATCGGTAAAGTACTGATCGTTTTTATCTTGATAAACATTGTGTTTGAAATACTTCATTCCTGTTACACCCAGGCTTATATACCCCAAAACGATGTCAGGCTTTCCCTGTTTTTAAAAAATATGATATATCAGAAAATATTGACAGTTGACGTGGAATGTTTCGATACCCCGGAGTACTATGACAATGTTACCTTCGCTCTAAATGATCTGTACAATAGGGTGAACAGTATTCTGAACAATATAGCCCAGTTCATTTCCCATTCCTGCTGCGTTATCGTGCTGATCGGATATTTTGCGCAGATCGATCCTGCCATCGTGACGATCTGCCTTATCTCCGTGCTGACAGGACTGTTCTTTGAACCGGTTGTCAATAAGCAGCGATACAATCATACGAAGGAGAGTCTGAAGTATCAACGAAAATACGACTATGTGAAAAGAATCTCCATCCAGGCGGAATGCGCCCAGGAGCTGAGAACCACAAATGTGAAAAATGTTCTGCACAAAATGCTGGACGGCGCGTTCGGAGGACTGACGGCCCTCCTGAAAAAGTATTACAGAAAAATAACGGTGCTGGACAGCGTACAGGTATTTTTCGGATTTGGAGTCGTATCCTGTTTGACAACGCTCCTCTCGCTCCACCGGCTCCTGGTGGACAGGACTGTGACGGTCGCGGTGTTCCTGCCCCTCATGGGGGCGATCGCGCAGTTTACCTGGAGGGCGTCTTCGGTGATCGAAGGTTTTACAGGTATTCTGAATGATAATATCTATTTAAACAAATTCCATGAGTTTTACCGGTATGAACCGAAGATCGTATCACGCAGGGAGGAACCGGTGGAGGCGATTTTCCGCGGTATGAAGATAGACCATCTATACTTCAAATACAGTGAAAAGGATCGCTATACCCTGCACGATATCTGTATGGAGATCCAGCCCAGGCAAAAGATTGCGCTGGTTGGGTACAACGGAGCCGGGAAATCCACGCTGATTAACCTGATCCTGCGCCTGTACGATCCGGATCGGGGCAGCGTCACTTATAACGGCAGGAATATCCGTGACTACAATGTAAAGAACTATCGCGGCAAATACGGGATCGTTTTTCAGGACATCCATGTGTACGCGGCCACCGTGGGCCAAAACATCGCGATGGACACGAAGGTTTACCAGGAGGAAGAGATGCAAAAGGTCATGGATTCTCTTCATTTGAAAGAAAAGATAAACCGCTGTGAAGACGGATTCAACACACAGTTGACCCATGAATTGTCCGAGTCGGGCGAGGTGCTTTCCATGGGCCAGCGCCAGTGTCTGGCTCTGGCCAGAATCTTTATCGATCCGTCAAAACAGATCTATATTCTGGACGAGCCTACCAGCGCGCTGGATCCCATTGCGGAAGAAGAGTTTTTTGAGACGATCAACAGATATCTGGCGGACAAGACGGTTATCTATATCTCCCATAGATTTTCGGCGACTAAGATCGCCGACAGAATCTATTTTATGGAGAAGGGGCGGATCGCCGAGCAGGGTACGCATGACGAGTTGCTCCTTCTGGGCGGGAAATATGCGGATATGTTCAACTTACAGGCGAAATACTACAGGGATGATACAGAATCATGGAGGACAGTGTGAAAAAAATAATACATAACAATCTGTATATGCTGAAAATATTTTTCCGGGCAGCGCCTCTATATGCCATCGGTTACGGGTTGACGATCGCGGCCAGGGGCATATTGTTTAACACCGTGGGAAACGTTCTGTTCATACAGTATATTGTCAGGGCGGTGGAGTTTTCCATTGCTCACCCCCAGGAAACACCGGAAATTTTGACGCGGTTGATCGCTGTGACCTGTATCTATTATGGGCTGGCGCTGGCGTTCAATACCGTCATTGAGGGACTGTTTAACAACAGCTTGCAGAAGAGCGCGGAGATCAGAGTCAATCACATTTTTGCGAAAATGCTGTTTGAAAAGTCCGTTTCCATCGATCTTGCCTGCTATGACGACCAGAAGTTTTACAGCGATCTGGTCGCCGCCAACAGTGAGTCCGCCCCGAGAGCCTGGAACACGTACAGGAATTTTGTCAATCTGGTGGAAAATCTGCTGGTATTGCTCTCGCTGTTTTATATCGTCAGCACGTTGGATTTCGTTGTTTTTGTCCTGGCGGTGGGGATCAACATTCTCTCCTTTTTGCATCAGATCAGGATCAATAAGCTGAACGGTGAGGTTTATGACAAAACCGTGCCCTGCATAAAAGAGATCGACTATGTGAACCGCATATTTTTCCTGAAACAAAATGCGAAAGACATGCAGATGACAAATATTGGCGGCGTTTTGCTGGATAAACTGACTTCCTCCTCAAAAAAACTCATGGATGTGCATGCCGCTTACGGGACAAAAAAGGCGATCGTCCGCTCCGGTGATAATCTGATGAAGAAAATTCTCGGGGATTTTCTGACATTATTTTATCTCGCCTATATGGTGCTTGTGAAATGCGCATATACTTTCGATGTGATGACCGCTCTGTGGAACGCTTACGGCGCCATAAAGGGAAATATGAATCATTTTGTAGATTCTGTAAAGGAGTTACACAATAACAGTATATACATCGAAAAATTCATCCGTTTCATGGAAATGGAAAACGGTATCGTATCGGGCAGGGGCCTGAAAAGCAATGCCGGTTCGCCGATCACGGTCGAGTTTGTGGATGTGTCTTTCTCCTATGACGGAAAACACAGAATTTTGGACGGATTGAATCTGAAGATCAGGGCAAACGAAAAAGTGGCGATCGTGGGCAGCAACGGGGCCGGAAAAAGCACAATGGTCAAGCTGCTGCTGAGGCTGTACGATCCTGACAGGGGTAAGATCCTGGTGAACGGAACGGATATCCGGGATTATGACGTGGAATATTACCGCAAGAGCATATGCAGCATATTGGTTCAGAACTTTCAACTGTTCGCGCTGACACTGTATGAAAATGTCAAAATGGATATTGTGGACAAAAAAGCGGATGGCGCCGCTCTGGATCAGGCGCTTGGTATGGTCGGTCTGGACGATACGGCAGCGCGTCTGCCCGATCGGGGAGACAGCGACTATTCAAGAGAATTTAACGGCGACGGCGTCGTATTTTCAGGGGGACAGAGACAGAAACTGGCGTTGGCAAGGGTGTTGTTTGGCGGTAAAACACTGGCGGTTCTGGACGAGCCGTCCAGCGCGCTGGATCCCAGGGCGGAAAGCGAATTCAATGAACTCGTGTTCCATATGCTGCCGCAGAGGACGGTGGTCATCATCTCCCACCGGCTGTCCACCACGAAAATGGCGGATCGGATCATTCTGATCCAGGACGGCAGGGTGGCGGAGGAAGGTTCCCACAGCGAGCTGATGGAGAACAACGGATTATACGCAAAAATGTTTGAGACGCAGGCGGGGAGATATAGATAATGTGTAAAGTTATATCCATTAAGGGCGCAAAAGAAAACAATCTGAAAAATATCAGTCTGGAGATCCCCAGAAATAAGATCACCGCAGTGGTTGGGGTTTCGGGGTCGGGGAAGTCCTCCCTGATCATAGACGTATTGCAGAAGGAGAGCATGCGGCAGCTTTTCGATACCATGGGCGGCCCGAATCAGGTGAAAAAACCCCTGGTAGACAGCATCGAGGGCCTGTCCCCGGTGGTCTATATAGACCAGCATATCACCAATCGGAATCCAAGGTCCACTGTGGGGACGGCGACAGACCTTCTCCGGGTGATCAGGCTGTTGTTTGCCCAGGCGGGAGTGCGCGAATGCGGTCATTGCAGGACTGCGATCCCTCCGCTGCTCGCAGAGTATGAGAGCGGCTTTGAGCTGGCTGACGACGTGAACGATCCGTCCGAGGTCTTAAGGGATAGATGCCCTGTCTGCGGCCAGGAGGTCAGAAAATTCCGAATGTCCGATTTTTCCTACAATAACCCCGGCGGCGCATGTCCGAAATGTCACGGTATCGGCCAGATCTACAGCGTAAACGAAAGCGTTACGGTCGACGAGGACTTGTCGGTTTATGACGGGGCTTTTAAAAGCTGGGGAAAAAACGAGATCAAGGTTTACGTCCCCATAGTCCTGGCGGCGGGCAGCTATTACGGATTTACATTTGATCCGAAGGAAAAGATAAGGAATCTTTCGCCCCAGGCAAAGGCGTTTCTCTATTACGGCAACGACGATCCGCGTTTTACGAAATATTATCCCCATACGGCAAGACCGAAGGAAAAGCAATATCTGTTCATGGGATTTATAAACGATATGGAGAGCAAATATGAGAGACTGTTGGATAATGAGGACTGGACAGAGCGTTTCGGCCGTTTTATGACCCGGGTGGAGTGCCCGGCGTGCAATGGCAGCAGGCTGTCAAAGGATCTGGAGACGGTGAAGGTCAACGGGGTATCCATAAATGAGCTGATGCTGTATCCGCTCAGCGAAGTACGAAATTGGATATTAGGCTACAAAGCCTATTGTGAAAACCGGATGGAGTATAAACTTTTGGGCGAAGTGGTGGAAACGATCAAGGGAAAGCTGGACGAACTGATCGGGTTGGGGCTTGGCTATCTGTCGCTGTCCAGATCCGTCGTTTCGCTTTCGTTCGGGGAACACCAGAGGCTGCGTGTGGCCAATATTCTGGGCTCCAATTTGACGGAAATGATCTATATCTTTGACGAGCCGACCATAGGCCTGCATCCCGCCGACAACGACAGGATCATGGACGCCATAACCGCGTTAAAAAAGAGAGGCAACACCGTCATCCTCATAGAGCATGACGTGGACTTGATCAGAAAAGCGGACTATATCGTGGAAATCGGCCCGGACGCGGGCACGAACGGGGGACGACTGCTGTTTGCCGGGACTGTGGACGCATTGTTAAAGGCAGAGCATTCCATCATGAAAAACTATCTGCTGAAAAAGTACGATCCAAAGTACTGCGATCCAATGAAAGATCCAATGAAAGATACGGATCTTTCTCAGGGGGACGGCACAAAAAATTGCTTAAATAGTTGTATAAAAATAAAAAACGCCCGGAAACATAATCTGAAAGATATCAGCGTCCATATTGCTTTACATAAAATTAATGTAATCACAGGCGTTTCCGGCAGCGGAAAGTCCACTCTGGTTTTCGACGTACTGGTGGAGGCGCTGGAGAACTACTATAAGAAGGGCGTCAGGGACGAAAATCTCGAAGGGTACGAGGAGATTGACAATGTCATCTGTATGTCCCAAAAGCCGATCAGCAGGGGGGCAAGATCCAATATAGCGACCTATACGGATATCTACACGGATATCCGAAAGCTATTTGAAAAACAGCCGAAAGCCCAGGCGTTGGGACTGGATAAGAAAGATTTTTCCTTCAATGTCAGGGGCGGGCGGTGCGAACGCTGCGAAGGCCAGGGAACGGTGGCGTTAAACATGGTATTAATGCCGACCATGGAAGTGCAGTGTCCGGTATGCAAAGGGAAACGTTTCAATAAAAATGTGCTGGAGGTGAAATACAGGGACAGGAGCATCACGGATATCCTGCATACCACCTGTGACGACGCGCTGCCCCTGTTTCGGGATGTGCCCGGCGTATACAGGGTTTTGCGGGCGATGAGCGCTATCGGACTGGGCTATCTGGACATCGGGCATCCGCTCCATCAACTGTCCGGAGGAGAATGCCAGAGGATCCGGCTGGTCAGGGAGCTTTCCCGGGGTAAAAAGGGCAGGAACCTGTATGTGTTCGATGAACCGACCACGGGCCTGCACCCCAGGGATACAGAAAAATTGGTCGCGGTTATGAAGGATTTGAAACAGAAGGGGCACACATTGGCGGTGATCGAGCACAATATCGACCTGATGTTGGAGGCGGACCACATAATTGACCTGGGCACGGGCGGCGGGGCGGAGGGCGGCGCTCTGGTGTACCAGGGGAGCGTCGGCGGCCTGTT
Organism: uncultured Acetatifactor sp.; assembly: GCA_910584375.1. GTDB lineage: Bacteria > Bacillota > Clostridia > Lachnospirales > Lachnospiraceae > Acetatifactor. The sequence goes on along the minus strand of CAJUAH010000009.1, from coordinate 104,446 downwards.
GATGGAACCCGCGTCCCGCACTGGCCGCTGCATCAGGGAATATATTTCGGCGTTATTTTGCCTAAAAAATAGTTGACAGATGCTGGAAATGCGTATATAGTACTTAATGTAGCGTAAACCAAGTCAAAATTGAGAAAGGAGGCAAGCAAGATGTTAAAGCTGTTAGTGAATGGAATGAGAACCAACACAAGTTTAAACGGTATTGTCTCCCGAAGGTATGTGGTACTGCCGATCTGAACGTATCGGCCGTATACATATGCGCATATATAGATAGACTGAGGGCATGACATACATTTGTAGGTTATGCCTTTTCTTTGTCTGGAAACGCGCGAGGGAGAGGAGATATTGCGTTGTCCCGGAAAGTCCGGGTACGCGGAAATGAGGAAGAAATGAATTTACCGGGAAGTTTTACGGACGTCATACGAAAGTATGGCGTTGACAAAAAGGATGTAATATTTGCCGCCACGGGAGATCTGGACGAGGAACAGCGTTTCGCGGACTCCATTGTGGCGTTGACCGGGGAAAAACTGATTGTCGCCAGATATCCTTACAGGGAAAAGCAGGAGTACCGTCTGGGCGGCTACAACAGTTGGTCCCTGGAGCAGGAAAAGAGCATGGAGGAACCGGCGGTGCTGCTGTACGATCTGGCCGAGGTGGAAAAGCTGGAGGTGATCCGTCAGGTCAGCACCGGGATCCTGATGGGACGGATCGGCGGCGTGGACAGATACCTGTGCCAGTTCTCCAACACCAGGATGGAGGCCTTTATGCGGATCGGCCGCCTGCTGGAGAAGATGAAAAAGGAGGAGGAGATCACCCAGGATGACCTGGATGTGAAACGGGGCAAGGAATGCTGCCCCAAATGCGGCATGATCTATCCCGACCAGGAGCGCAAGGTCTGTCCCAAATGTATGGACAAAGGCTCCATTCTGCTGCGGGTGGTGTCCTATTTCAAGCCCTATAAGTTTCGGCTGGTAATTATGATGTTCTGCTACCTGGCCACAGCGGGGCTGAATCTGATATGGCCCTATCTCAGCGGTACGGTGCTGTACGACAAGGTGCTGGCAAAAGACGAAGGGTTCCTTGCGTGGGCACATTTGCCCGCCGGGCGTTTTGTGCTGGCGCTGGGGATTTTGGTGCTGGTCATGATCGGCACCAAGTTACTGCTCCTGGGTCTGGGGATATTGCAGGGCGTTTTGACGGCCCATATTGCTCCGGAGGTGGTGGCGAAACTCAAGAGCCAGGTATTTGCCTCCATGGGAAAGCTGTCCATCAGTTTCTTTACCAGAAGACAGACCGGAGGACTGATGACCCGCGTATCCGACGATGCGGAGGAGATCTCCAGCTTTTTCATTGACGGGATTCCATACTTTTTTATCAATGTGGGGACAATCATCGCCACCTGCATTATCATGTTCATATTAAGCCCTGTGCTGGCGCTGGCCTCCGTGGTGCTGATGCCCATTCTGTTTTTTATCAGCTATCTGCTGATGCCCAGGCTGTGGCATTATTATGGCAAGCGCCACCGGGCCAACCGCAGGCTCAACAGTCAGATGAACGAAAACTTCACCGGGGCCAGAGTGGTCAAGGCTTTCGGTCAGGAAGAGCAGGAGATGACCCGCTTTAGCAAGAACAATAAAAAGGTGCGGGATGCGGAACTGGATGTGTCCAGGTACGACTGCAGATTTACGGCGCTGTATATATTTGTGGAGGATATGCTGACGTTTCTGGTATGGGCAGTGGGCGGAGCGCTGATTATCAGCGGCTCTAATATGGAGCTGGGCCTGTTGATCACTTTCAGCGGCTATGTGGGACAGCTCAAGGGTCCACTGGAGTTTATGTCCAGGATCATTCGCTGGTATACCAACGCCATGAACTCGGCTCAAAGGCTTTTTGAGATCATCGACGCGGTGCCGGAAGTAAGGGAGGCCGCCGATCCCGTGCGCCCCGGGCAGCTTCGGGGAGAGATCACACTGGAGCATGTAACCTTTGGCTACGAACCCAACAAGCCGATCCTGAAAGATGTGAGTTTCCATGTTAATGCCGGGGAGGTATTGGGCATAGTAGGCCGATCCGGGGCCGGGAAATCCACGCTGGTAAACCTGATTTCCCGCTTATATGACACAGAGGAAGGGCAGGTGCTGGTGGACGGCGTAAACGTAAAACGGTACGGCTTTAACGAACTGCGAAAAAACGTGGCCATGGTATCTCAGGAGACCTATATTTTCATGGGAACGGTGGCGGAGAACATCGCCTACGCCCGGCCTGACGCCACTCGGGAGGAGATCATTCACGCGGCGGTGCAGGCCAGCGCCCACGACTTTATCTGCAAGATGCCCCAGGGCTACGATACGATCCTGGGCCACTCTAACAGATCCCTGTCCGGCGGTGAGAAACAGCGTATTTCCATAGCCAGGGCAATCCTGGCGGATCCCAGGATCCTGATCCTGGACGAAGCTACCTCAGCGGTAGACACCGAGACAGAATTGGCGATTCAGAAATCTCTGGAGCAGTTGGAAAAAGGCAGAACCGTACTGTCCATCGCTCACCGCCTGTCCACGCTGCGCAACGCCACACATCTGATCGTATTGGACGAAGGCAAAGTGACAGAATCCGGAACCCACGAAGAACTGATGGCCTTAAAAGGAACCTTCTACAAACTGAGCGAACTGCAAACCAAGGCTTTGGCGATGCGTGGATTGGACTAGTGGAGATTGGAGTACCGGAGATTGGAGTATTTCTAAGGCGGTAAAGTACACCGCCTAAGAAGTACTAACCAACTCCCGAAGAATATCCCCTTGAGGGGGATATTCTTCACGGGATAAGGATTGAACTGGGATTAACTCAGTTTTGTAAAGGCGTTTGAACTAGGACTGAATCAGGATTGAATCGGTATTAATTCAGGAATAAAAAAGCCTTTTTTAAGATTGAGTTTGGACTGAACCGGGTTTGAACCAGGTATAAATCAGGTTTGAAAAGGTATTTGTGTATTGTAAACTATATATAGTAAAACATTGCCGGGATACAGCTCTGGGTGGGGGATTGTTCCTGGGAAGGGCGTGTGAACACGTCAGTGCTTAGCGAGGTACTGTCGAGCTTAGCACCTGCTACGTGTTCAATCGAGCGAGAGCGTCCCTGTACAGGAATAATCCCCCGCCCAGAGCGTGACTTGCAGGTAACTATACAAAAAATTGCGATTAAGAATAACGAAGAAGGGATCATAAACCATATGGAAGACAACAGAGAGAACAATATGCCCGACTTATTGGACTTACAGGAGTTTGACGAGGAGGCTTTAAAGAAAGAATCGGAGGAAGTGTTACAGATGCGGATGCTGACGGCGGAGAACGCAGTGTTCACCCGCACGGACGGAGGGTTTCTGGCGCTGGAATTTGACGGGAAGTCCTACGACAGAGTGGGCGTGTATCTGACATTTCCCCTGACCAATCCTCAGGAATACATCTCCATCCGGGAGGCGGATGAGAAGGCCAGGGAGATCGGCATGATCCGTACCCTGTCGGATATGCCCAAGGATGTGCAGGACATGATCCAGGAACAGGTGCGCCTGCGGTATTTTATGCCTGTGATTCGCAGGGTCATGGAAGTCAAGGACGAGTACGGCTATGCCTACTGGCATGTGCAGACAGACTTTGGCAGCTGCCGCTTTACCACCCATATGGGAGGCGACGCCGTGGTATCATTGGGAGAGGCCCGCTACCAGATCACCGATATAGACGGCAACCGTTATGAGTTGCCGGATCTGTACGCTTTGACAGTGATGGAGCGCAAAAAACTGGATCTGTTTATTTAAAAAAGGAGCAACTATTCATGAAACTATTATACACACTGAAGGAGTCCCAGCAGCAGGCGCTGTCCCTACGGGACGGGGAGACGATCTGGTACTGCGTCCCGGTGGATCTGGACTTTGACAACGGAGCGCGCAGCGCCCGCATCAGCTATGCGGATCAGACCTGGATCGTAGTCACCGAGGATCGCCTGATGACCCTCAAGGGGGAGGAGAAGACCTCCGAATATCTGCTGAAAGACTGCGAGAAAATAAAGTGCGAGCACCAGGTGGGCTGCGGTATTGTGACCGTGTTCCCCAAGGAGGGAGGGCCGGAGTGCATCGCCCGTTTCTCCATGCGCCATATCATCCGGGTGGCTTATGCCGTCAGGGGAGCGCAGACGCTGGTGCAGGCCATGCAGGAGCAAAAAGGCCTGAAGATGGTCAGCCGGGTGGAGAGCCGGGAATACGAAAAGTACTGTGAAAAATGTGGACGCGCCCTGCCGGGTACCAGCAAATGCATGTACTGCGACGGAAAATCGGAGGTTCTGAAAAAGTTCATGGCCCTGTGCGGGGATTTTATCGGCAGCCTGGTGGTAATCTCCCTGCTGCTGGTACTGCTGGCCGCCATCAATATGCTTAACCCCACGGTACAGCGATATTTTATAGACAACGCGCTTGCAAACGGACGGGGAACGGCAAAGGATCTGTGGATATTTATCGGCCTGAGCTTTGTGCTGACAGCGGGCGGAATGGTTTGCTGGATATACCGCTACTGGCTCTGTGTCAAGCTGGGAGCCTCTCTGAGCATGAGCCTGCGTGCCAAACTGTATTACAAGATCCAGGTGCTGTCTTTGTCCTTTATCAACAACCGTAAGCCCGGCGAACTGATGAACCGGGTGTCTCGGGATACCCGGGAGATCAGGACATTCATGCAGGATGTATTTGGCGATATGTTTTCCACGCTGGTGACAATGATAGTGGCTTTGGTTATGATGTTGATCATCAGCTGGAAGATGACTTTGCTGTCTATGGTCTTTGTGGTGGCGGTACTGTTGTTCGTACGAATATTTTGGCGCCATATTTACACTATCTATCATAAGCAATGGCTGCGGGCGGATGATCTGAGCAGCAACCTGCAGGATATCCTGTCCGGAATGCGCATTGTCAAATCCTTTGGCAAGGAGGCGAGAGAGAGCGCCAAATTTACGGAGAAAACGGAGGCTTTTGCAAAGATTCAGAAAAAGAATGAGACATTCTGGGCTGTCTTCTTCCCTATAATGACCTTTTTGCTGGGAGTGGGTACTTACATCGCCATCTATTTCGGCGGAATACAGGTGCTGGACGGCAGCATGACTGTGGGAGAGCTGGTACAGTTCGTGACCTACAGCGGCTGCCTGTTCGGCCCCTTAAGCTGGATGACCCATCTGCCCAGAGCCGTGATGCAGATGCTGACCAGCTTAAACCGTATTTACGACGTGCTGGACGAGGAGCCCATGCTGGCGGATAAGGCGGAGAGCAAGGCGTTTCCCATAGAGGGCGCATTCACTTTTGAGGACGTGTCCTTCGGCTATCAGACCTATGAGCCTGTGCTGGAGCATATCTCTTTTGAGGTAAAGCCGGGGGAGATGATCGGCCTGGTGGGCGCTTCCGGCACGGGAAAATCCACGCTGATCAATCTGATCATGCGGCTCTATGACGTGGATCAGGGCCGCATCACCCTGGACGGATATGACCTGCGGGATGTGCAGATGGAAAGCCTGCACTCTCAGATCGGTGTGGTATTGCAGGAGACATTTCTGTTTTCCGGCACGATACTGGCCAATATCCGCTTTGCCAAGCAGGACGCCACACTGGAAGAGGTTATCATGGCCGCCAGGGCAGCCAATGCCCACGACTTTATCTGTAAGACGCCGGACGGCTACAACACCTATGTGGGCGAGCATGGTTACAATCTGTCCGGCGGTGAGAGACAGCGTATCGCCATCGCCCGGGCGATCCTGAACAATCCGAGAATCCTGATTCTGGACGAGGCTACCTCGGCGCTGGACACGGAGAGCGAATTTTTGATACAACAGGCGCTGAACCGTCTGGTAAAGGGCAGAACCACCTTTGCCATCGCCCATCGCCTGTCCACGCTGCGGGATGCCGACCGTCTGGTGGTCATCGACAGGCACGGCGTGGCGGAGATCGGCACCCATAACGAGCTGCTGGAAAAGCAGGGGATTTATTATGGGCTGGTAAACGCGCAGCTGCGCATGAGCAGCGGAGAGCAATAAACGTATGATTGGTGCGGATGCATGATTAAGTATAAATCAGCATCCGCATTTGCATATTTTGAACATGGCGTACAGTAGTCATGTTCGGTTTGCTATACTGTCTGAAAGAGCTGTAATTTACTTGTCAACTACAAGGAGAAAAGATGAGAATAGACAGGCTTGTTGGAATATTATCCATACTGCTGCAAAAGGAGAAAGTGACCGCTCCGGAGCTGGCGGAATATTTTGAGGTGAACAGACGGACTGTGAACAGAGATATTGAGGAGCTTTGTAAGGCGGGGATCCCCATTGTCACCACCCAGGGACAGGGGGGCGGCATCTCTATAATGGAAGGCTATAAGATGGACCGTACTCTGCTCACGAACAAGGAGATGCAGGATATCCTGGCCGGACTCCGCAGCCTGGACAGTGTCAATGGAACCAGGCGGTACGCGCAGCTTATGGACAAACTGTCCGTAGGTTCCTCCGATTTTATGACGGGAAATCAATCGGTGCTGATCGACCTGTCCTCCTGGTATCAAAATGCAATCTCCTCCAAGATAGAGGTGGTCAGAAATGCCATCGATTCCAGAACGAAACTGACATTTCACTATTATTCCCCCAGAGGGGAGAGCGGACGGCACATAGAACCCTATTATCTGATCTTTAAATGGTCCAGCTGGTATGTCTGGGGCTGGTGTGAGGAGAAACAGGATTTTCGCCTGTTCAAGCTGAACCGCATGGAGGAGATCGAGTGCGGCGGGCATGCTTTTGAACCAAGGGAATGTCCGGCGCCCGACCTGCGGGACGTGAGCATTTTCACGGGGGGAGTGGAGATCAAGGCGCTGTTTCAGCCGGAATATAAATGGAAACTTGTGGAAGAATACGGCCCGCACTGCTATGCGGAGCAGGAGGACGGAAGACTGCTGTTTCGCACCCGCTTTGTCAATCGGGAATATATGACGGATTGGCTGCTGGCGTTTCGGGACGGCGTGGAGCTGATAGAACCGCAGGAGATCCGGGAGGAGATGAGGACGCTCCTTGCGCGTATGAAGGCGGTCTATGACAAAAAGATTCCGCAATCAGACAACAATCCCCAAAAAGATCAAGAATCTGTCTGAGAATCCTGTTACAATATACCTACACTGCAGTGAGAGAGGAACCAGTCAATGAGCTATTCAACCATATCAAGGGCCATGGTCAGCTATGTGGAGAGCCATGTGGCGGATCCCCATCTGGACATTAAGCAAATGGGGACGAAATTCGGCTTTTCGGAGAATTATGTCCGGGAACTGTTTGCGGGTCAGGTGGGTATGTCCATCATGCGTTTTTATAAAAGGCGGAGGATCATTCTGTCGGCGGCGCAGTTACTGCGTACGGACAGGAATATACTGGATATTGCGCTGGAGTGGGGGTTTGGTTCTCACGAGGCTTATACCCGGGCTTTCGCCAAAGTCATGGGCATGTCTCCCAGCGCGTTCCGCAGCGCCAGACCCATTTTAGGCAAGGTGTCTCTGCGGCCCGGCGTGTATGGTCTTGAATTGCTCCAGGAGAAAGAAAAGAGGAGTGACATGGGCAATATGAGACAGGATAATCAGGACAGTATCATTTTATATGACATTCAGCAGGTGAAATTCGGCAGCTATGGAAGCGCCACGCCTTTTCCCATCTGTATCAAGGCGGTGTCGGAATATCTGGGAGACGACGTATCTTACCCGTATATTATGGCAGCCACCGGGGCGGCATTTCGGCTGGTGTGGAACACGGAGCAGTGGGATCTGAGCAATGTGGATATCTACCATACTTTCACCGAGTCCAATCAAGTGTATGGGCTGGGAGCCAGGGCATTGGGCAGGGAATTTTCTTTCCTGGGACGGGAGGAGTCCACTTCCAAAGAGGAGTTTCTGACATATATCAGAGAACATCTGGCGGAAGGGTATCCCTGCATCGCGCTGGGGATCATAGGCCCCCCGGAGCCGTGTATCGTGGCGGGATACGAGAGGAACGGGGACAGCCTGCTGGGCTGGAACTTTTTTCAGAATGACCCGGAACACGCGGATGGCGGATGCACTGCGGAGAACGGATATTTTATCAGCAGGAACTGGTGGGAGAACACGGACACCCAGGCAGTGATGTGTTTAGGTCCCATAAACGGCGAGGGCATGTCTCCCAGGGAGATATTGAAACAGGCGGTCAAAGCCCTGGAGGGGAGGAAAGATCACTCTTACGCCAAGGGGATACTGGCCTATGACGCATGGCGGGAGATGCTGCTGGAGGAGAGCCATTTTGCCAGCGAGGTCTATGAAAGCCTTTTTTCCAAGCTGCTGGTACAGAATGACGCGGCTCAGTGTCTGGCGGACGGCAGAGAGCAGGCAGCCAGATACCTGCTGGAACTGACGGCGCAGCAGACCGGGGAAGACAACCAAAAACTGGAGCAGGCGGCGCAGCATTTTCGGAATGTGAGCGTCACCGCAGGAGAGATGAGCAGCTTGATCGGCGATTGGTCAGACATGGATGCCATGCTCCGAAACCTGGCGGACAGAAAAGTGCGGGAACAGCTGGCGCAGCTGATCCTTAAGGCTAAAGCGCAGGACGAGGCGGCGCTGTCCTGCCTCAAGACGTATTTGCAGTAAGGCAAGAAGAGGGACTTCCGGTCATGGGAAGTCCCTTTTTGGCGTTTCTCCGGCGGCCCCCTCTGGACTCTCAGATCCCGCCGTTTTTGCGGAGCTGTTGATATATGATCTCTCTGGAACCGTCTGCCCGGATCCCGGTAAAAGTGAAGGAATCACATGTTTTGAATATATTCAGAGGCAGACGGGCATAAAATCCGCTCTCTAAAAAGGCCTCATCCCCGAAGACATCCACCACGTCCTGCCGCTGCGATATCAGAACCTCCATGTGCTCGTCATCCGCCTCCAGAACATATTCAGTAAAAGGCAGATCTGTCTTCTCGTCTACGCACCAGCCGGAAAACTGGATCGTGCCGTCTATAACTTTCAGACTGTCTATATAGAAGTACTGTTGCTGCTGCACCGTCAGATCATAGTTCTCCAGGGGGCAGATGAAGAATATGAATTTCTCTGTCTCCATGGGGGTATAACCCATCTCCGTCAACAGGTCTATGGATCCCTGATCCGTGTGGAAGATCACATAGTTGCAGGCGGCCAAAGCATTGGGGGGCAGCTCATTTATATGATCTTCCCCAAAGGTATCGGGGCCGTTTAGCGGGAGATTCATTTCATAGGGATTTACTTTATACGACCACAGATAGTATATATAATTGTGGGGGTAACAGGTTGGGCGGGAGGCCCATTCTTCCCCCCGGTGCTCTTCAAGAAGGGCGGATATTTCCTCGTAAGTCTCATAGAACAGCCAGTTCAGCGGGAAAGCCTCACGGTTGTAGTCCGTGAAATAATAGTGGGCAAAGGAGAAAAAGGAGACTGCGTAAAGCCCTGTCAATATGCCGGTAAAAATTCTCCGCAGCCAGGTTTTCGGCAGCAGATTCCAGACGGAATAGATGCCATGGGTGATAAAATACAGGTATGCGATATATATGCCGATCATTCGGGTGGTATTGGGAGTGGACCAGCCTTTTAGAAGACAGCCCATGACAAATACTCCCAGCAGCCAGAAGAGGACGGGGACAGAACAGTCAAAACGGCGCTGCCTAAAGGAGATATACGCGTCCTTTACAGACCCTGCCAATCCTGTAAGGAGGAAGGGCAGGGAAAAATAATACATGGTTCCGTATCGGGCAATGGTATTGTAGGATAAGTCATCATGGAGCATGGTATTGGCAAACATCTGTTTCAGATTGCGGAATATGTCCCGCAGGCCCAGCTCGCCGGAACGGTATTTGGGGAGCCGGGTGAGCGTAAAGGGACCTATATACATCTCCGGCAGGGAAAAGATATTGATAAGCTGCACCGCGATCAGAGGCGCGGCCAACAGGCCAAGGGGGAGAAACAGCAGGGGCAGTTTCCGCAGTTGTATCTTTCGCAGGTATAGGCCATAGGAGAGCCACAGGAGCAGATAGACGGGCATCACGATATAAATGAGCGCGTAGGTATACAGGGAAATCCCCATTACAATCCCCGCGAGCAGATAGTATTGCCATTTACCCGTCTCCAGAACCTTCATGGATACATAGAGGGTAACGATCCCGGCGGACAGCATCAGGTGACTCTCCAGGCCGAATCTCTGCGTCATGGTAAAAATGGGCAGAATAGCATACAGGCAGAGGAAAAGGAGGGGAACTTTTTTCCCTTTCCATTTTTCGCATGCGTACAGAAAGCCAAACAGCGCGCCAGCCAGGGAAAAAAGGGCGATCCCCATGCGTATCACTGTCTTGGAAGTGCCAAACAGCCGGAAAAAAAGGGCCGTCATGTAAGTATACAGCGCGTTCTGTCCGTCGCCGTAATTGGTAAAATATACGGGATAGCTTTTGGCGTAGCGGTCAACGCCAAAGTTGGCGATACAGTAAGCGTCATAAGCGGAGCCGGCCTCGTCCACGTTCAGTCCGTAGGGGATATCCGCCAGCCTGTACAGGTGAAGAAAAAGAATGATGGCAGTGATAACGCCCAGAGATATATACCATAATATCCGGGATTTTTTTTGTCCGTTTAACATGATTTCCTCTTTTCCACGCGGCAGAAACGGATATCCCGCCAGCCCGCGTCATGGTATCGTCGATCTGTCCGGCAATTTTGCGGAGCAGTCTCAGTTTAGCACAATCTAAGGGATGTGACAATACGAAAATCGGTTGCGCAGCGGGTCCGGGAATGGATTAAAATACAATGAATGTGTTTCTTGGGCGGAAAAAAGTGTCACTCGACCCGGGGTCTATTGCTCTTTGGGAGAGGAGTTGTTACAATGGTTTCAGTGCCCGCGCAGCGGGTGGAAGGGAGCCGTATGAAATATACCATAGAACACATCTCCCAGGGGGAGAATGAAGTGATTTTGCGATGCGCGGGACCGTCGCCGGAGATGGAACAGCTGATACGGTTTCTGGAGTTCCAAAACCGCAGGCTGCTTGGTACCCGGGACGGCGCGCAGATTCTTATAGAACCGGCGGAAATTCTGTATCTGGAGAGTGTGGAGGGCAGAACTTTCGCCTATACGGAAAACAGCGTGTTGCAATTGGAGCACTCTCTGCTGCAGCTGGAACAGTTGCTGGGGACTGTAAATTTCTTCCGGTGCAGCAAATCCGTCATCATCAATATCGACAGGGTGCGGGAGCTTAAGAGCAGGGCGAACAACCGCATCGACGCTACGATGTGCAACGGGGAACATATCATGATCTCCCGCACGTACGCGTCGGATTTTCGCAGAAGGCTTAAGGGAAAATAGAGAAAACGGCCGGGATAAGGTTACAGGAAAATTATGGAAGATGCCGGAAGGAGGGCATAAGCATGGAAAATAAAAATTTGGGAAAGGGCGAACGGGACGGAAAAAAGATGTCTCTGCTGGAGCGCTATCTGGTGGTGGAGATCGCCATAGAGTTCAAGGCATGCATTTATTTTTTCTGTATCCTGTTCTTTTATTCCATGTACCGTCTGCTCATCGGGAGCAGGGAGGCGGAGATCCTGCATATGGGCGAGATGATTTTGCTGACCTACGGAATGGGCTATTTGCAATGGTATGTACTCGACAGATTTGACGAAGGGGAACGGCTGGGAATCCGGGAGACGGCATATCTGCTGCTCTGTACCGGTATCCATACTGCTGTCTCCTGGCTGGGGAAATGGTTTGACAGAGACGTTCTCATGACCGTTTTGTTTGCCCTGTTCATGGTGCTGGCCTATCTCTGCGGTTTTCTGGTCTACAAGATCAAAAGGGTACTGGACGCCAAACAGTTAAATGAGGATCTGCGGGCGTTCCAGGAGAGAGATGGCCGTTGACAAACAGAAAAGGGATAAATTGGAGGACAGGAAGGAGAGGGAGCGAAGATGAGCGGGACAGAGAAGGTTATAGAAATCGAGGAGTTGACAAAAAGCTATGGAAAACACAGGGGCGTGACTGACTTAAGCCTGTCGGTGGAGCAGGGGGAGATCTTTGGGTTCTTAGGCCCCAACGGGGCGGGAAAATCCACCACCATCCGGGCGATGCTGGGATTGATCGGCTTTGACCGGGGCAGCATACGGCTGTTCGGGCAGGATATTTGCCGCCGACGGGAGGAGATTCTGGCCCGGGTGGGCTATATGCCCTCGGAGGCCATGTTTTATCCGGGCATGAAGGTGAAGGAAGTCATCCGCCTGGCGGCCCGGGTGCGGGGGATGGATTGCGACGAAGAGGCGGCAATGCTCTGTGAGCGGTTACAGGTGGATACGGAAAAGAAAATACGGGAGCTGTCTCTGGGAAACCGCAAAAAGGTGAGCATTGTCTGCGCCATGCAGCACAGGCCAGGGCTCTTCGTGTTTGACGAACCCACCAGCGGCCTGGATCCGTTGATGCAGACAGAGTTTTTCCGATTGATCCGGGAGTATGTGGACCAGGGGGCCACCTGTATGCTGTCCACCCATGTGCTGCCGGAGGTAAAGCGCTACTGCGACCGGGTGGCCATCATGAAGGAAGGACGGTTACAGGGCGTGGAGTCGGTGGAGGAGCTGACCCGAGCAAGGGCGAAACGGATCAAATGGATACGGGACGGCGTGGAGGAAGAATTTCTGTACGAGAAGGATCTGAACGAGCTGTACCGGGAGCTGATGGGACACGATATCCGGGAGCTGCTCATCGAGGAGCCGTCTCTGGAGGAGGTCTTTATCCGGTACTACAGAACCTAAACCGTCTGTTGACACTGTGTTTTCATAAAGTCAGAGCGTGTCCGCGCCAGCTTTTACAATGTGTGCAACGACGCGGAAAGAACTGCGGAGAGTCGCAATTGGCCGATAGAGTAAGCATTATGGGAGGAGAATAGAGTATGCGATATATTTACGGACATGAAATGAGACAATACTGGAAAACTCTGCTGCTGTGGGCTGTATGTGTGGGGGGCATGGGAATGGGCTGCATCCTCCTGTACTCCGGCATGCAGGAGGAGATGGAGGGCATGGCGGACAGTTTTGCCGCCATGGGGACTTTCTCGGCGGCCTTTGGCATGGATCGGCTGAGCATTGCCACGCTGAAAGGTTTTTACGCCACGGAGGTGGGAACCATCCACGAGCTGGGCGGCGCCATGTTCGCCGCGGTGATCAGTATGACCATGCTCTCCAAGGAGGAGGACGGACATACCAGCGAATACCTGTTTTCCCTGCCCATATCCAGAGGAAAGGTGGTTTTTACAAAATGGTGCGTGATCTGCACCGATCTGCTGCTGTTTCATCTGCTCTGCACTGCTTTCTACGGTCTGGGATTTGTGCTGTTGGGGGAGGGGATTCCCGGAAAGGAACTGCTGCTGTACCATGCCATGCAGTTGCTGCTGGGGCTGGAGATGGCCGGGATCTGCTTTGCCGCGTCCGCCTTTTTCCGGCAAAACCGCCTGGGGGCAGGACTGGGGATGGTACTGCTGTTCTATGCCTACGACCTGATGAGCAGGGTGTCGCCGGAGATGGAGAAATGTCGTTTTTTGAGTCCTTTTTCCTATGCCAACGCATCGGACATACTCAGCACAGGGGAGATCGCCGCCGGGAGCGTCCTGCTGGGAGCGGCGGTGCTGCTGTTGGCGCTGGCAACCGCCCGCGTGAAATATGTGCGAAAGGATCTGTTTTAACAGATATTTGAAAAGTCTGTTTTTGCAAAGAAAATGTATGCCATTGTGTATCCACCGCGACGCCTTTTTGCCATAATTTGCGTAGGAGCGGATCATGGAAGATCTGTTTTGGCGGCAATGCCATAAATCGGGAAGGAAAGGCGGAAAATGAGGATGCGGGAAATATGTATCGATGGGGAAACCCTGTTTTTGGAGGATCGGGAGGCATGGCCGGGGGTTGTTAAAACCGCGGCGAACGTGCGGCGTGATATAGAGTTGGTGACAGGAGGGACGCCTGGGGCGATTGCGGTGGCTCTGTCCGGCCGAGCCGCGGACGGCGGCGGGACGTTCTTTGCGGAAACCGCCATGGAGAGCCGGTATCCCAACGCCGTTATATATGGGACAGTGGGCAAAAGTCCCCTTCTGGAGGAAATGGAGCGGGCTGGCAAGCTGTCTCTGCGCGACGTGCGGGGAAAACGGGAGGTTTATGCTTTCTGCGCGGTCAGCGATCCCCTGGACGGCGTGGAAAATGCCCCTGCCATCAAAAACGCCCTTGTCATCGCGGGCAGCGACAAGCGGGGTACTATATACGGGCTGTACCATCTGTCGGAGGTTCTGGGCGTGTCGCCGCTTGTGAACTGGAATCATGTCTGGCCGTCCCATCGGGATCAGGTGATCCTGACCGAGAAGGAAAACATAGTATCCAAGGAACCCTCTGTGAAATATCGGGGATTTTTTATCAATGACGAATGGCCGGCCTTTGGAAACTGGGCGAAAACCCATTTTGGGGGGATCAACGCCGCCTGCTATGAGCGGGTGTTTGAACTGTTGCTGCGGCTCAAGGGCAATTATCTCTGGCCCGCCATGTGGGCGTCCGATTTCAGTCTGGACGGGCCGGGACTTTTGAGCGCGCAGTTGGCCGACGAGTACGGCGTAGTGATGAGCACCTCCCATCATGAGCCCTGTATGCGCAGCGGCAACGAGTACGGAAAGCTGCGCGGCAAAGGCTCCGTCTATGGGGACGCCTGGGACTTTCGCTCCAATCCGGAGGGAATCAAACGGTTTTGGCGGGATGGGCTGCTGCGCAACCGATCCTTTGAAAATGTGATCACTTTGGGGATGCGGGGAGAAAACGATACCGCGATACTGGGAAAGGACGCTTCTCTCTCCGACAATATAGAGCTTTTGCGCAGTGTGCTGAGCACGCAGAACCGGCTGATCGAGGAATGCGTGAACCAGGATCTGGAACAGGTTCCAAGGCAGATGGTGCTGTTTACCGAGGTGGAGGAATTTTTTTACGGCAACGCCTCCACACCGGGGCTTATGGACGATCCCCAGTTAGAGGGTGTGACGCTGATGCTGTCTGACAACAACCACGGTTATACAAGGACGCTCCCCACGGAAGAGATGCGCGGGCATAAAGGCGGCTACGGAATGTATTATCATATGGATATGCACGGCGGAGCCCATTCTTTTCAGTGGATCGGCTCGACTTATCTGCCCAGGGTCTGGGAGCAGATGACCATGGCCTATGAATATGGCGTCCGGGAGATATGGGTGACGAATATCGGGGATATCGGGACGCAGGAGTTCGGCCTGTCCTATTTTCTGGATCTCGCCTATGATGTGGAAAAATGGGGCGGCGAAGACGCGGCGGTAACGGTGAGATACACCCGTCAGTGGATGAAGAGACAGCTCGGCGGCGTGTTTGAAGAAAAGGATCTGGATCGGTTGTGCGGGGTCTTTGAAGACTATACGGGACTGCTGGCCCGGCGAAAGCATGAGGTGATGCATGAGAAGGTGTACCACCCGGTACATTTCGGAGAGGCGCAGGAAGTTCTGGATCGGTGCGGGAGGATACTCGCCGTCTGCGACGAGCTGAAGGCGAAATGTCCGAAAAACTACCTGGGGGCGTTTATCTCGCTGGTTTATTATCCGGCCTGCGGCACCGCCAATTTGATGCGCATGTGGATCCTGACAGGGAGAAACGCGCTGTACGCGGCGCAGAACCGGGTGGAGGCCAACGATCTGGCCCGGGAGGTGACGGACTGTCTGGAGAGGGACGACTGCCTGACACAGGAGTACCACAGCGTGGACGACAGGTATTTTTACGGTTTCGGCCTGTCGGAGCATATCGGCTTTACCACCTGGTGCGAAGAGAACAACCGATATCCGATGCCCCGTCTGGTGCATCCGCTCAGAACTCCCCGGATGATCGTGGCAAAAGCGGATGACGAACAGTATGTGACGGGGGGAGGCTGGTCGGACAGACCCATGGTCTGGCGGGACGCCCTGCGGCCCGACGTGGAGGAGATTTTCTTTGATATTGCCTGCGGCAGCCGTCAGAGCGTGACATACCGCATCCGCACGGACTGTCCGTGGATCTCCTTTTCCTCGGAGGCGGGGGTGGCAGCTAAGACGGAGAGGATTGCGCTGCGCATTCACCGGGAGCGTTTCAGCGGAAAAGTCAGCGGGAGTTTTTCGGTGGAAAATGTGGGATACGGCACGGCGGTCATCGGCGTGGAGGCGGAAAATGTGGGGGATAGTACGGCGGTCATCGGCGTGGAGGCGGAAAATGTGGAGAACGGTACGGCAGCCATACCGGAGGATGTATTTCTGGAGCGGGACGGTTATATCTGCATGGAAGCGGCCCATTTTCAGGCAGAGTTTCCCACCGAAAAAGGCCGTTTCCGCATCCTGGAACCTTATGGGCGCACCGGAAACGCCGTCAAGTGTTATCCGGTCACAGCAGATTTTCACAGGGAAAAAGAGCGCCCATGGGTGGAATACCGTTTTCTCGCCCAAAAATCGGGGAGTTATCGTATCCGTTTTTATATGGCGCCTTCCACCCCTGTGCGCTATGAGGCAAAACAGTATATCGCCTTTGCGGTGAACGGCGGGGAGACGGAGATCAAAAACACGGTGCGGGAAGACCGGCAGTTTTTCACAAGCCCCCAGTGGGAGCAGGAGGCTTATGATAATATAAAGCTTGCGGAGAGCACGGTGACATGCCGGGAAGGGATCAACACGCTGCGTTTTTATGCCGCAAGTCCGGCGATCGTGCTGGAAAAGATCGTACTCTGGCAGGAGGGAGCCGCGTTGGCGGAGTCCTATCTGGGGCCGAAGGAGAGTTGGAGAAAACAGACGCGGCGCATTTGACGGCGCATGGTAAGCGGTGGAGGCAGGAGGAGATAACGGATGAAGGAGCGGGGTCGCAAACTGGAGATTTTAGATAACGAAATAATCTGCATGTATAAAACGGTTGAACAGGCCATCAGTACATCCCTGTTTTTTCACAACCATGACGGCTATGAACTGCTGATTTTGCTTGACGGAGAGCTTGATTTATACTGGGACGGGGGAGGCAGGAAACTTACGCGCGGAGACCTTGCATGCATTGCGCCATACGCTTTTCACGGAGCTGTGTTGCAAACGCCCGGCTGCTATGACCGAATCTGCATCAATATAAGAGAGTCTTTCCTGCCCCTGCTCTCCAGCGATCGAACCGACTTTGTCCCTCTTTTTTCCGGTCAGGTTAAGGGGGAACCAAACTGGCAGCATTTTTCCGATGAAGAGCTGGGGAGACTCGTCCCCCTGACCCGGCGGCTCCAACAGGCGCTTGAAGGACAGGAATGGGGAGACGATCTGCTTTCCCAGGCTCTGCTCACCGAGCTGCTCATTCTGATCGGCAGGCATTCCGGCATCACAGATATCTCCAGACAGCCCTGTATCATGCCTGATCTTGTAACCCATACCTTTGCCTATATCAACAGCCATTTGACGAAGGAGATCAGCCTTGACTCGTTGGCCGCCTCTGTCCATCACAATTCTTCCTATATAGGGAGATGCTTTAAAAAGATCACAGGAACTACGGTCAATCAGTATATCATCTTAAAAAGGGTGGCCCTGGCGCAGCAATATCTGCGGGAGGGCCGCTCTCTGAGCGAAGTCTGCTATATGGCGGGGTTTCAGAACTATTCTCATTTTTCCCGCACATTCCGCGCCCATACCGGGCTCTCCCCGAGGCAGTATCAGACAGAATACGCAGCGCGGCACATCTATCCCATATCCGAATAATATCTTCCGGCTGTTTTTCAGACGGGGCATTCCCTGGATGCGGCGGCAATACCATTGACAAAAGTACCGTAAATGCATATACTGAAATCCACTTAAAAGATTGTCGGCATATTTTGATTCTTACAAAATCGTCATCTCCAAGTCACGCGCCGGTAAGAAAAATATGCTACAAGTAAATTGGCGGCCCCGGATTGCGGGATACCGACAGAGGAAAGGAACATATGCCATGGAACGGATATTTTTGATCGAGGACGACAGAAAGATCGCCAGGAATCTGATACTTCTGCTGCGCGGCGAGGGCTTTGCGGTTTCCCATGCCGCTACCTGTGCCGACGCGCTGGCCATGCTGGGCAGCAACACTTTTGATATTGCGCTGGTGGACATCCTGCTCCCGGACGGAAACGGATACATGCTCTGCACGGAGATCAAGGAAAAACAGGATATCCCTGTGATCTTCCTGACTGCCTCCGGCGACGAGTCCAGCGTCGTGACAGGGCTGAATATGGGAGCGGACGATTATGTCACCAAGCCCTTCCGCCCCCGGGAACTGACGGCCAGGATCAGGGCGGCTCTGCGGAAAAGCGGCGGCGCGCCCTCTGTCTTTGCGTTGCAGGGGCTGCGGGTGGATACGTCCGGGGGCACTGTCCACAAAGACGGCGAGGAGATCATGCTCTCGGCGCTGGAATACCGTCTGCTGCTGGTGTTTGTCAACAATCCGGGCAGCATCATCACCCGGAATATCCTGCTGGATGAGCTGTGGAGCGCGGCGGGCGAATTTGTGAACGACAATACGCTCAGCGTTTATATCCGGCGGCTCAGGGAAAAGATCGAGGATGATCCCGCCGATCCGAAGTTCATTCGGACGGTGCGGGGCATAGGCTATCGCCTGGGTGACGGACATGCTGCGCAATAAGGAAGTTCGCCGGTTTCTAATCTTTTTTTCCCTGTCGGCGGCAGCCGCGGCGACGGGGGGAGCCTGGATCGACCGCAGGGCAGGAGCGCTTATCCTCTTGCTTTCTATCGTCTATATCGCGTTATTCTGGATTTTCACCAAATACCGATACAAAAATATAGACCTGCTCTCGGAGCAGATCGACCAGGTGCTCCACAACTCGGAGCATCTGCTGATTGCCGAGTCCCAGGAGGGGGAACTGTCTGTCCTGCAGAGCGAGATCGTCAAGATGACAAGGCGCATCCGGGAGCAGAATAAGGCTCTGCGCAGGGAAAAAGAGCATCTGGCCGACTCGCTGGCCGATATCGCCCATCAGTTGCGCACGCCTCTGACGGCGGCCAATCTTACCCTGAGCCTGCTGGAGAGGGAACCAGGCGCGTCGCAGCGAAGGACCCTGCTGGCGGAGACGAAGGAACTGTATGCGCATATGGAATGGCTGATCGAGTCGCTCCTGAAACTGTCCCGTCTGGACGCCGGAGTGGTGGAGTTTCAGAGCGCCAGGGTCAGGGCGGACAGCCTGATCCGGGAGGCGGCGCGCCCCCTGCTGTTTTCCATGGAACTTCACAATATCGCGCTGGAAGCGGACGTGCCGGGCGATATCGAGATACAGGGGGATCCCGGCTGGCTGGCCGAGGCGCTGCGCAATATCCTGAAAAACTGCGCGGAGAGCGCCGGGGACAACGGCAGGATCGAGATCGGCTGCGAGGACAATCCGCTCTTTACTGAGATCGTCGTCCACGACAGCGGGCCGGGGATCCCGGCGGAGGATTTGCCCTTTTTGTTTGAGCGGTTTTACCGCGGGAAAAATTCTGATACCGCGGGATACGGGATCGGACTGGCCCTCTGCAAAAACATCCTCCTGCGGCAGGGCGGGACGGTCCGCGCTAAGAACCATCCCCGGGGAGGAGCCATGTTCATCCTCCGTTTCCATAAGTAAGTAAGCGAAAAAACGCAGCATAACAGATTTGTCACCTGAAAGTCACCTTGCTGTAAACCGCAGGTTATATGATAAGGACAGTGAAGTGCAGAACTCTAAACAGGAGGCTCAGAAAATGGATTTTTTAGAGGTACAGGATGTGTGCAAAATCTACGGCAAGGGCGAAAACCAGGTCACGGCGTTGGATCATGTGTCCCTCTCCATCGAAAAAGGAGACTTTACGGCGATCATCGGCTCCTCCGGCTCGGGCAAATCTTCTCTGCTCCACGCCATAGCCGGGGTGGACGTGCCCACCAGCGGCAAGATCTATCTGGAAGGGCAGGACGTCTACGCGCAGACCGGCGAGCGGCTGGCGGTGTTTCGGCGCAGGCAGGTGGGGCTGATCTATCAATTCCACAACCTGATCCCCACGCTGAATGTGGAGGAGAATATCACGCTGCCCGTCTTGATGGACAGGCGGAAGGTGAACCGGGAGAGGCTGAATGATCTGCTGGATCTGCTGGGATTGCAGGAGCGGAAAAAACACCTGCCGAACCAGCTCTCCGGAGGGCAGCAGCAGCGGGTGGCCATCGGACGGGCGCTGATGAACGCCCCCGCCGTGATGCTGGCCGACGAACCCACCGGCGCGCTGGACAGCCGCAACGGGCAGGAGATCATTCGGCTCTTAAAAGAGAGCCATAAAATCTATCAGCAGACGCTGCTCATTGTCACCCATGACGAAAACATCGCCCTGCAGGCGGACCGTATCATCACCATCTCCGACGGCAAAGTCCTGCGGGATGAAAGGCAGGTGGTCAAGGGATGAATATATTTCATAAGGTCACATTACAGGGGCTAAAGCAGAATAAAAGCCGCACTTTTGTGACGATAGCGGGCGTGGTTCTGTCCGCCGCCCTGATCACGGCGGTGTTTGGCCTGGCTGTATCGCTGCAAAACTATATGATCAACGGAGCCGTGGATAAATACGGCGGCTGGCATATCGGATTTACGGACGCATCCCTTACTTTTGCACAGGAACAGGCGGAGGATAAAAGGGTTGAGGAGGTACTGTGCGCCGAAAACATAGGGTATGCCCCGCTGGAGGGGGGCGTCAACGCCCACAAGCCCTATCTGTTTATCTCCGCGTTTAGTCCGGAGTGCTTTGACGCGCTGCCCGTGTATCTGCTGGCGGGGAGACTGCCGGAAAACAGCGGCGAAGTCATTGTTCCCGCCCATGTGGCGTCCAACGGCGGGGTGCGTTTTTCCGTGGGCGACCAGATCAGTCTGTCCATAGGGCAGCGCCGTATGGGAGAAGAAATATTAAATCAGCACGATCCGTATCGGACGGGAGAGGCCGGGCAGGAGAGACTGGAGGCGGTATCGGAAAAAACATATACGGTGGTGGGGCTTTACCGGCGGCCCGCTTTCGAGGAGCGGACCGCTCCCGGATATACGTTGCTGACGGCTGCGGAGGACGACATGGACGCCCCCAGCCTGACCGCTTTTGTGACACTGAAAAATCCGTCGCAGCTTGGCGCCTACAGGCAGGATACGCAGGGTGCGGACAGCATGCTCAACGATAATGTGCTGCGTTTCATGGGGCTTTCGGAGGATAAGCTGTTCAACACGCTGCTGTACTCTGCGGGGAGCATTTTGGTGTTGCTGATCATGATCGGCTCCATATTTATGATCTACAATGCGTTCCATATCTCGCTGAGCGAGCGCATACACCAGTTTGGCATACTCCTGTCGGTGGGCGCTACAGAGAGACAATTGCGCAATTCGGTGGTATTTGAGGGCCTGTGTATCGGCGCGGCGGGCATTCCTGTGGGTATTGGGGTCGCTCTGCCCATGGTAGGGCTGCTCCTGTCCTTTGTGGAGCGCAATTTCGCCAATGTGTTGTACAATAACGTGTCCCTGCGGCAGGTGATCTCTCCGGCGGTTCTGGTCGTCGCCGTGGCGGTCAGCATGGCCACGATCCTGCTCTCCGCCTACATTCCTGCCAGAAAAGCGCTCCGCACTCCCATCATGGAATGCATTCGCCAGACCGGCGAGATAAAGGTGGAGGAAAAGGATGTTGAGATATCCGGGCTCTTTGAGAGACTGTGCGATCTGGAGGGTGTGCTGGCGCTGAAAAACTTCAGGCGGAGCAAACGGCGTTACCGCAGCGTCGTGCTGTCGCTCACGTTCAGCGTGGTGCTCTTTGTATCCTGTAGGGCGTTTGGAATCTATATGCAACAGGAGGCGGCGCAGTCCATTGTGGATCTGGATTACGATATCTCCTTCTCCGCCACGGGCATGGAGGAAAAAGATTTTTTCATGCTCTATGAGAATATGAAAAATGTGGACGGCGTGTACGAGAGCGACTGGCAGACGCCGGGAGAGGCGACCGCGGCGGGGGAGATGACATTTTGCTCCCACAATCCCGGGCGGTCCGTGGCACAGATGCAGGAAATCCTGGACGGAGCGGGCATCGCCTCCGGGTATGAGCTCCGAAACTATCACGAAATGCTGGAGCAAAACCGCAATATGCTGTTTGTCGTCAATGTGTTTGCCGTTATTTTTTCAGGCATGATCGCGCTGATCGCGGTTGCCAATGTGTTTAACACGATCTCCACCAATATCAGGCTGCGCAGGCGCGAGCTCGCCATGATCCGCTCCATCGGGATGTCTGACCGTGATTTCAACAGAATGATGACCTGCGAATGCTTTTTGTACGGGATGGAAACCCTGCTGTTTTCCCTTCCGCTGTCGGGAATTTTCTGCGGACTGATCTATTATGGGATAGCCGGGGCAAGGATCGGCGGCGAGGAAGGGCTCACCTTTACCATGCCCTGGGGCAGTATCGCCGCCGGATTTGGAGGCGTGTTCCTGCTCATACTGATCACCACCCTCTATACGGTGAGCCGGATCAAGAGGGAAAATATCATAGACGCGCTGCGGGACGACATGGCGTAAACAGGTAAAAATATGTGAATATACTTTATTTCCGAGTGAAGGAGGAATGGATAATATGGCACGCAGATGGATCGGGATATCTATGCTGGTCTTATTGATGGCCGTATGCCTTACCGGCTGCGGCATGGGCATAGGACGTGGGATCATAAAGGAGTTTGAGGAGAATAAGGGCGGTATTTTGGAGGAACTGACAGAGCTTAAGGACGGCCTGGTGAAAGAGCTGGAAGGCAGCGGGGACGACATTCGACAGGAGATACATGAACTTGTGGATGTGCTGCTGGAGGAGATCAATGACTGGAGCGGGGCTGCCGCCACCCGCCAGATCACCGGGGACGAATCCCTGGTGGGAGAGCGGGAGAGGGGAGCCGACGACTATGTGGGCGCTTACAGGGCGGACTACAGCGATTTTTCCGGCGAGGAGTATATTTTCGGCGGTACGGCGCTGAAACGCATGAGCGGCAGCGAACTGGAGGCTGTTTACTCCCTGACGGTCACCTCCGGTACGGCGGCGCTTTTCTGGCTGGACGGCGATGAGGAAAAGATCATCGCCTCCGCCTCAGAGGAAGGCGTGTATGGATTCAGATTACATGCGGGAGGAAATTTCCTGGTGCTGAGAGGCGATAATTTTACGGGCAGTTTGGTCTTGGCGGTCAAATAGCGGGGGAGTTTGAACAGAATAATTTTGTAAAGCCTGGGCAAGAAATAATTTTGACAAAAAATGCAATTTATGATATTGTAATATAAACAATGAATCGGAAATAAAATATTCCCGTGAAAAGGAAAATCAGACATCCATACACTTCGGGGAAGTCGTGCAGAGGCGTGGCTGATATCAGAGGTATCACATGGTGGGAGACGGTTCGTATAGCTGGAAAAATAAGGGGAACAGCAAGGCAGTTATCATAAAAGGGGATCACAGATGATAAGGGATTTCACACAGGCAAAAAGGGAAGAGATCAAAAATGCCCTGGAGTCCATCGACGGTGGGGAATGGAAGTCCTTCATGCAATGGTGCGGGGGCAGGACTGCCGGGTTTGGGGACTGGGCGGACAGGCTGGGAATATCCTCTTACACCAGGCAGATAGACGACTACCAGAACAGGATCCGGGAAATAAACGACGACGTCAGAAGACAGGTGGACATTGCCTTTGAAGGGGCAGCGGAGGCTGATCGGGGATACGCAAAGATCTTCCGCAGACATGCGGAGACGGTGCGGGAGCAGATGAGGACGGTGCAGACAATGCTACAGGTCATGCAGTCGGCGAACAGAACTGGCGTGGACATAAAGGCGCTGGTTCATGGCATGCGCCCGCAACCGGAGGGCTCCCGTGAGGAGCGGCTTGAAAGCGGACGGAGGGCCTTGCTGATCCACCTGCAGGCGAGGGGAATCACAGACAGCACAGTACAGCGGGAGATATGTGACCTTATAACGAAGGAGCAGCCATATATGGTGGAAAACCTATATATGGCTGATTTTTGTGGCAGTGAGGACACAGGTGAAATATATAACTTGATCATGGAATGCTATACCGACCGAAAAACGGAAATGACCTTTAAGGAATACCTGGGGAAATACGGTGTCACTGACCCAGCGGAGCAACAGGAAATATACGGTATGCTGCTGGAAAAGCAGCCCTCCATACCGCAGGAACTGTACCGGGCTGTCAGGGAGGGCAGCGAGGATGTGGACGCGATATTCAGCGCCACCATGGATTATTACAACAAACATAAGATGGATATAACGATAGAGGATCTGGAAGGGCTGGACATGGGGGAGCGTATGGACCAGACCCAGAGGGAAACCTTTGTCGCCTGCTGGAATAAGCTGGGGCAAATGGAGATATCCAAGGATCATATGATTGCGGTCATGGCTTGTATTTTTGCGGAGTCGAGGTTTTCAGCGACAAATGCGCAGGAGAGCAGTTATAAAGGATTGTATGATGATTACGAATTTAAGACAGGTGATAGTGTCGGTTACGGTATTCTTCAGTGGACATATGAAACGAGAAAGGAAGCGTTATTAAAATACGCAAATGATACAGATGGATCGGTGCATGATTTGGAAACTCAGCTAGGTTATTTTCAGTATGAGATGGAAAAAGGGATATGTAGAGGAAAATGGCCAGATTTTTTAAAAGAAAACAACCTAAAAAAAGCAATTGTATATTTTTGGACGGAAATCCTTAAATCAAGCAGCAGTGGCTTGGGAGAGGGAAATCCAACGTATGAAAAAGCGCTGAAAGAACATATAGAGTATGCGGATCATATTGAGAACTGGTATGATATGACGTTTCAACAGCAAGGGATGGGAGAAAAATGAAGATTAAAATAAGAAAATGTATGGTTGTGATTATGTTTATGACCATGGTATGCCTGACATGCGGATGTGCTGTTTCCTCCTCTTCGGGTCATGGATCCGCCGACGTGGAAAGTAAAAAATATATGGAACAGACAGAGGTGCTATTGCCGGGAAACAGTGAGGAGCCGGAAAGTCTGTTGGCAGAAGAGCCGACGAAACCGGAAAGCAGCGAAGAAACGGAAAGTCCGTTAGTGGAGGAACCGACGGAACAGGAAAGCATTGAGGAAGTGGAGTATCCGTCGGAAGAGGAAATAGTGTCATTGGGCATACCGGAGGATATGTTGGCGTACTGGCTGGTACTGAACAATAAGAAACCCTTTATCAGTGTAAATCAGGAAGGACAGAAGTTTTTTTGGAATGAGTACTTCTGGGAGACGGCGTTGCTGTGTGATGAATATAGTGCGCGCCGATTTATGATTGTTGATATGAACCGGGATGGAAGGGATGAGATTGTGCTGGAGTGTGACCCGGGAACGACACATATTCTTCACTATGAGGATGGGGAAGTATATGGCTATCAGTTTGTGTTTCGGGCAATGCTTAGGATTAGTAAAGAAGGCATTTATGATGCAAGCGATGGAGCGCAGGATAATTATTTTTACAGGCTTACAGAACTGAACAAAGACGGATATACAGAAGAACTACTTGCGGAACTGCATGGAGAGCATTATGAAATCGGGGGCAAAGAGGTGACATGGGAGGAGTTCTATGCGTATGCACAAACCATATATGGCAGAGAGACGGAGCGTATGGATTATACGGAGAACATGCTTGCCAGCTATCTTTTAGGAGAACTCTCTGAGCAGGAAATTGCCCTTGTGAAACGGATTCCGAAAGAGGACATGCTGGAAAGTGAACCGGATTACCGGGAGCATAGACAGGCACTGCAACTGTACGCCGGGGTGCTGACAGGGGAGCAGGATGTAATCCTTGTGACCGAGGATACATATAAGTATGCGGATGAGACGGTGCCGATATATTTCAGTCTGGTAGATATGGATGGGGATGGAATCCCTGAACTGGTTTTTAATTGTTATTATGATGTTGTCTGGATCCTGCATTGTGACAAGGGGAAAGTGTTTGGATATCATTTAAGGCCATCACTTTTAGAAACCCCACTTATCACAACAGACGGTGTAATTTATACGGATGAGGAGGAACTGTCCCCCACCGGATACGCAAGAATCACAGCCTTTGAGGAGGACGGCTGCAGGATAGAACCTGTCGAGAACTACCAGAAGGGGAACTGCGACAGGGTACGCTACTATTATTATTCGGAAGAGACGATGGCTCAATGGCTGGAACAGGATGGAACGGGGGAACACCAATGACAAAAAGCGAGATCAGCCACAGGATATCCCAGCTGGAATGGGATATCTCAGGCGCAAAAAGCAGGCGGGCAGGCGCGGAGAAGAACATACGCCAGCTGGAGGCGTTAAGCTCCTGCTGCAATGCCTACCAGGCGGAACTGGAATCGGTCAGAATCGTGAGAAAAGGGAAACTGGAGGACTTCAGCGGGATACCCGGACAGGCAAGGCTTGTGGACGTATACGGGGCCGCGATGGGGCAACAGTTAAACGGCGCGGAGTATGCCCGCGCATATGGCAGCATGGATGCGGCCAGGGCAGAAATCAGCCGGGAGATCGAGAGGCAGCGCCAGGCCATAAACGAGTGCAACGGTCGGATAGCGGGCGCTAACGGCAGTATAGGCTACTGGAGACAGCAGCTTGCCAATGTGGACAAGGAGGCGGAGAATGCAGGATACAGAGCTGGTTTTTGATGAAGAATACATAAACGGGATGGCGGAATATTTTGAAAAGCAGGGAAAGCAGCTACAGAAGATGTCGGACGATTATATCAAGGCCATGAAAAGGATAGTGGAAGGCGGGATCAAAAGGGGCGAAACTGCGGAATCCCTGCGGGCATTTCTGCAATACGCGGAAAAGCTGAACCGTGTCATCGCGTCTACGGCTGTGCAGATCAGGGATGCCACCGCAGATTATTGGGGGGAGATTGACGCACGGGATCAGTATCGAGTGCAGTAGGAGGAGACTATGAAAGGACTGGAGATAAACTATGAAACAGTGCAGGAAGGTATCCGTGAAATGCGCCTGATACGGAACCGTTATCCGGCGGTGGGCAGAGTTTCCGCGTCCGGCGGTGGAAAAGGAGTCGCGGAGATGGAGCAGCTTGCCGACCTGTATGTGTCCTTTTACGGGGCGTGGGAGAGGCTGATAGAAGAAACGGAAGAGTATTTAATAAACATGCTCACGGACTTCAGGAACGCGGATGAAAGTAAGACAGTTACTGCAGGAGAGGACCACAGATGATACGGGATTTCACACAGGCAAAAAGGGAAGAGATTAAAAAGGCCCTGGAGTCCATCGACGGCGGGGAATGGAAGACCTTCATGGAATGGTGCGGAGGCAGGGCCGCCGGGTTTGGGGACTGGGCGGACAGGCTGGGGATTTCCTCTTATACCAGGCAGATAGACGACTACCAGAACAGGATCCGGGAAATAAACGACGACGTGAGAAGACAGATGGACATTGCCTTTGAAGGGGCAGCGGAGGCTGACCGGGGGTATGCGGGGATATTCCGCAGACATGCGGAGACGGTGCGGGAGCAGATAAGGACGGTACAGACGATGCTGCAGGTCATGCAGTCGGCAAACAGAACCGGCGTGGACATAAAGGCGCTGGTTCATGGCATGCGCCCGCAACCGGAGGGTTCCCGTGAGGAGCGGATTGAAAGCGGACGGCGAGTTCTGATGAACCACCTACAGGCGAGGGGGATCACGGACAGCACAGTACAGCAGGAGGTATGCGACTTGATCGCAAAGGAGCAGCCCTATATGCTGGAAAACCTGTATATGGCTGATTTTCGTGGCAGTGAGGATACAGGTGAAATGTATAACTTAATCATAGAATACTATACCGACCGCAAAATAGAAATGACCTTTAAGGAATACCTGGGGAAATATGGTGTCACGGATCCGGCAGAGCAACAGGAAATATACGGCAAGCTGCTGGAAAAGCAGCCCTCCATGCCGCAGGATCTGTACCGGGCTGTCAGGGAGGGCAACGGGGATGCGGAGGCGATATTCAGCGCCACCATGGATTATTACAACAAGCACAAGATGGATATAACGATAGAGGATCTGGAAGGGCTGGACATGGGGGAGCGTATGGACCAGACCCAGAGGGAAACCTTTGTCGCCTGCTGGAATAAGCTGGGGCAAATGGAGATATCCAAGGATCATATGATTGCGGTCATGGCTTGTATTTTTGCGGAGTCGAGGTTTTCAGCGACAAATGCGCAGGAGAGCAGTTATAAAGGATTGTATGATGATTACGAATTTAAGACAGGTGATAGTGTCGGTTACGGTATTCTTCAGTGGACATATGAAACGAGAAAGGAAGCGTTATTAAAATACGCAAATGATACAGATGGATCGGTGCATGATTTGGAAACTCAGCTAGGTTATTTTCAGTATGAGATGGAAGAAGGGAAATGCAGTGGAATTTGGCCGGATTTTCTAAAAGAAAATGATAGAAACGCGGCCATTGAAAGATTTTGGAGTGACATTTTGATATCGGGAAACAGCCTTTTGGGTAAAGGAAATCCGGACTATGAAACAGCATTAGCGGAACATATAAAGTTTGCAGATCACATTGAAAATTGGTATGTTACGACGTTTCAGCAGAAGTGAGGGAAAAATGAAAACAGGAAAGTGCGTGGTTGTGATTATGTATATGACAGTGGTATGCCTGACATGCGGATGTGCTGTCTCCTCCTCTTCTGACCATGGATCCGCTGACGTGGAAAGTGAAAAATATATGGAACAGACAGAAGTGGTATTGCCAGGAAACAGCGAGGAGCCAGAAAGTCTGCTGGCAGAAGAGCCGACGGAACCGCAAAGCAGCGAAGAACCGGAAGAACCGCCAGTGGCAGACTCTTTGGAGATGGAAAGCAGTGTGGAACTGGAAAGCCTGCCAACAGAGGAAACGTCGGAACAGGAAAGCATTGAGGAAGTAGAGTATCCGTCGGAAGAGGAAATAGCGGCACTGGGCATACCTGAGGATATGCTGGCGTACTGGCTGGTACTGAATAATAAAATAACCTTTATCAGCGTGAATCAGGAAGGGCAGAAGTTTTTCTGGAATGAATATTTTTGGTTTTTGCAAAAGCCATGGAATGAGTATAATGCCTACCGATTTATGATCGTTGACATGGATCGGGATGGGAGGGATGAGATTGTGCTGGAGTGTGACCCAGGGACAAAACATATTCTCCGCTACGAGGACGGGGAAGTATATGGCTATCAGTTCGGGCTCCGAGGGATGCTTACCATTAGTGAAGATGGAATCTATGATGCGAGCGATGGAGCACAAGGCTACACATTTTATAGGCTTACAGAACTAAACAAAGACGGGTATGAATACGAACTACTTGCAGAACGTCATATAGGGGACTATGAAATTGCAGGAAAAGAGGTGACAGAGGAGGAGTTTTATGCGTATGTAGACACCATATTAGACAGAGAGGTGGAGCCTATGGATTATACAGAAGACATGCTTGCCAGTTATCTTTTGGGAGAACTCTCTGAGCAGGAAATCACCCTTGTGAAACGGATTCCCAAAGAAGACATGCTGGAAAGTGAACCGGATTACCGGGAGCATAAACAGGCGCTGCAACTGTACGCCAAGGTGCTGACAGGGGAGCAGGATGTGATTTTTGTGATAGACAAAACATTTGATCACCCGCAAAAAGTGTTGCCTATATATTTCAGTCTGGTAGACATGGAAGGGGATGGAACCCCTGAACTGGTTTTTAGCTGTTATTATGATGTCACCTGGATCCTGCATTACAGGGAGGGAGAGATATATGGCTATCCTCTGGATGCTGCTCTGGATATCACAACAGATGGCGTGTTATGGGCAAAGTATCAACAACTGTCCCCCACCGGATACGCAAGAATCACGGCCTTTGAGGAGGACGGCTGTAGGATAGAACCTGTCGAGAACTACCAGAAGGGGAGCCACGGTAGGGTGCGCTACTATTATTATTCGGAAGAGACGATGGCCCAATGGCTGGAACAGAATGGAAAGGGGGAACACCAATGACAAAAAGCGAGATCAGCCACAGGATATCTCAGGTGCAAAAAGCAGGTGAGTAGAGATTGGCCAAGAGATGGACAGGAAGTGACAGACCATAAACGGAAGAGGTGCGTGGTAGTTGAATAAAAGGAAATTATTTGATTTTACTCTTTGGCTTTTTCTATTTATAGTTGTATGCGATTTGAGTGGTTGTGGAGAGGGTAGGGAAGAGCCACAAGCAGATCCGAGCAATGCATTATGTAAAAGAATAGTAGAAAAGGAATTTTCAAGTGATATTTTCTGTTGGGGAGCGGAAGAATAATCTGGAAGTGTACAACGGTTTTTTGCATGATAACAGATGATATGTTAAACACTGTTGAGATGTATACTTCATCGGATTCATATTGGAATGATCCGCTGGTTCTGTTAAATCAATTTAATATAAATATACGTTTGTATGGGATAAACGTAGATGGACAGACGGCAATGTTTCTTTATATGGAAGGAGATAAAATATTAATAGAAGATCCGTTTCCTTCTTTTCAAAATCTCTATCAAGAAAGCCCAAAGTTAAATGTATGTGATGTTGACAGCGATGGAGAGGACGAGGTGCTTATCAGCCTTAGAACAGCGACAGGTACAATAAGTAGATATGCCATGCTGGTCTGTGATCAGGAAGAGGGGTGGAATATTTACATGTATAGCAATTATTTAAAAGATATTAATGCAGAAATTGAGTATAAATATTATGACAAAAATAAGTTATTCTCCTTTTTGGATAAAAAGGGTAATGTTTTGTGGGAAGAACAACTGCCGGAATGGAGCGATAGGTATGCATATACAGGGGTTGTAAACTGGGGGGACAATATGGAATTTGACGCCGATACATTTCAAATGTATGTTGTACCGCAGATAGAATTAGAAAATTCTTTGCCATATGAACCAATAAAGATTACATTTAATCTCAGCTTTGCCAATGGGAATTTTAAGATAACAAGTTATGCTGTTGACACTACCGAGTGGCAGAGGATGGATAAAATCGGTGTTTTATAAAATATTTTAAAAACATTGCTTTTTTCCCTTGAGAATGCTATACTAATAGCGGTCGCTAAAAAATTCAGTTATAGGAGGTATCGTAATATGAGAGACAACAGAAGAAGGGAACACATCTTATAACCGAACAGGGGCGCATTATGCGCCGGAATTTAGGGCCTTTATGACACTGTCAACAATAGACACATCATAACGGTGTGTCTTTTTTGTACGCAAAAATATGGGAAAATCTAAGCGTACAGGAGCACACGATACAAGAGTACACGGTACAGAAGTACCGGGAAAGGAAGAATCCAGAATGAAAAGACTGAAATACTTTATACTGAACATGAAACCGACCAGCGAGACCTATGAAGAGATGTATGAGGGGAAAATGTATGAGACTTTTATGGACAAAGATCCCATCATACACAACCATGCTGTATATTGGGACGGAGAGATCGGGTACGAGATAACCAAGAGCAACCGGCTGGAGCTGTCCAAGCCCACGGTTACTGTTCACATTCCGTTGAAACTGCTGAAAATGGAGAAGATGGGTCTTGCGGAGCTGGACTATGCGTTTCGTGCATTTATTCCCTATATTAAAGGGCTTAACGAGAATAATGACAATCGGAAACGCACGCACAGGGAAAATGGCCACTATTACATTTATGAGCCGAACAATAAAATCCTCATAAGAAATGTGATAACAACGAAAATGGTCCCTCAAAAGTATTATAAACTGATCAGCGGCAATACCATAGAATCTGTTGACGGTCTGCGGGACCGGGGGGTGAACCGCTTTGTGCCGGGCAAGACCTGTACAATTGAGACATTGGACGGGATAAGAGATATTCCTGCCTATCTGTGCGTCAGCATGATGATCCAGGTGCAGCTTCCTTCTGGAAAACACAAGAAGGCGGCGCAGATGCTGACAAGTGATCTGCCGGAGGCGGTAAACCGCTTTGTGGAGGAATTTTACTTCGAGGGGATGCGGCATGCCGTGGATTTATATGAGAAACAGGAGGCCATCAGGGCATGGCTTAAGGCGAATGATTGAAAGGGAGCCCATCACGCCCTTTGTTGACCGCGTGCAGGAGCTGGTCCGGCAGAAGGAGGTCTCTACCATTTTGGTAATCGGAGGCAGCAGCGAGTATCTACAGACGGCTGACCGGATCTATATGATGAAAGATTATCTGATCTGTCAGGTGACGGCTGCCGCAAAGAGTTTGCAGACCAGATATGCCATACCCATGGGGGTGTCCGGGCCAAAGCCGGAGCCTGCGGATTTTAACAACAGGGATGAAGTGGATGCCAATTATTTGAGCACGAGGCCCGAGGGATCCGCCACGGAGGTGCTGAAGGTATCAGAGCTGGGATTTCTTATCTTAGGGGAAGAACAGATTGATATTCGGATGCTTCACGATATTGCAAGCCTTCCTCAGTTGAATGCCATTGCTTTTCTGGTTCGCAGACTGATAGGGCAGTTGAATCCTCTGGATCGGTATCAGAAATTTGCTTTGGAAGGAGGAACAGAATCGGGGGAGATACCGCCGAAATGGATTAACCGGAAAGAGGAGGTTCAGCGTTTGCTGGCAGAGATCGAAGGAGAAGGACTGGAATCTGCATATTCCCCTTTTTTTACGGAGTGCGGAAGATGGATGGATCTTCCCCGAAAATATGAGATTCTGGCGGTACTCAGCAGAATGAAATACTAGATTTCGATTGTTGCCGCAGTGGACAGCAGGGAAGATTTGGTTTACAATATGTGAAGGGAGGGATTGCGATGCAGTTTCACATGCTTGTGCTTGAAGGAGATAAGGAGGCTGAAAAGACAAAGAAAGAGGCGCACTTGCCCGTATATACCGCAAGCGCCTATTTGCGCCGCAAAAGGCTGGAGAGTCGGCCCCCCTTACACAACAGGAGTTTTTACCTGTGCCGTATGATCGAAGAAGAACTCAAAGGGCTGGTCATAGACGGGAGCGGTAGAATAACGATTTGCGCCCATCAGGTTCGCCTTGCTCCGGGAGATGAAAAGTATATATGCGACCGCAATTTTCATGTTTCAATATATTATCTGGAACAGGAGGAAATAAATGCGATTGAGGAGGCGGATCCTGATACGGAGCAGACGGTCATCTGGAGAATCCTGCAAAACTCTCTGATGGATATTGCGCGGCGAAACCGATGCCCGGGCGATGTTGCAGAGAAAATGGAAGAGGCATTTGCACGCATTGCCGACAGTCATTTTGTGCGGGAAGAACGTATTGAAAAACTCACAAAGCGGGCTAAAAATACCGGATTGACCGCTTATGTATATCGGGTGCTTTCCGCCGAAACGGGAGAGGGATGGCATATCAAAATCACAGACCGGAAGAAACGTGTCCGCTATCAGGCGGCTATTGATGAAGACACTCGGTATATAAACAGATTGGGCAGCCGTTTGTATGCAAAGGCAGAATGGCGGGAAAACGCGTTTGTGATATCAGACAACTTTGCCCAAGAAGTCTTCCGCATAAACGTTCCGGAAGAGTGACGGCTCATATATATTTTTGGTTGCGGTTTCGGGATTTCGTGATAAAATAAAAACATGCGATATAACGGAGTTGCTCTCGGCCAACGGGCAGTCTGTAGGGTTTTGCCGCGCGGCGCTGAGGACAAAGACACTCTGACAGGCCCGCGGCCAACGGTATGCATGTGGAGGTGAGAATCTATGGGAAAGAGAGCAAAGAACGATTATATGAAGAAAAACAGGGTTCCGGCGGCGGATATGCCGGAGGGCTGGTTTTATATGTCCGATAAAGAGTTGACGGCAGCGGCGGTCAGGGACGCGCTGGCGGATACGGATTACGGCGTGGAGTACTGGGAAGAGGCTCAGGTGCTGGAGATCGCTCTGGGAGAGCGCAGTTCCATGGACGTGGAAGTTATAGATCCCCGCCTGGGGGAGAAAGAGGCGGACGCTTTTCTGGACAGCCGCCAGGTGAGGTTCCTCTGCTATGTCACGTTTCAGCCGGAGGACTACGAGAGGGCGAGGGCTGTGATGGAACATATCTGCGGCAGGATCGGGGGATTTTTCTGCGGGGACACGGAGGATTTTACGCCGGTGGTGGAAGCGCCGATGTGATATTTGCCGACAGGCAGATCTGTAATAGAGACCAAAACGGACAATAAGGCAGACAGCGCGGCAGTTGACAGGTCAACCACAGGTACGCGGGAAAGGTGAAGAAATGACAAGACTGGAAGAGGCGAGAGAATTTTTCAAGGCAGATATATTCGCGACCCAGACCACGGGGATCGTGATCGAGGAGGTGGCGGACGGGTACTCCCGCTGCAGTCTCCAGGTGGAGGACAGGCATCTGGCGGCCCATCACCATGTGATGGGGGGAGCGCTGTTTACCATGGCGGATTTCGCGTTTGCCGTGGCGGCCAATCCTCCCGGGCAGACCACAGTGACGGCCACCAGCAACATCAGCTATATCAGTATGCCCAAGGATGACAGGCTGGTGGCGGAGTGCAGGCAGATCAGGGACGGCCGGAGGGCCTGCTACTATGAGACGCAGATCACGGACGGACTGGGCAATCTGGTGGCGGTGGTGACGGCCATGGGGATGCATATGAACTGAGAATATGCGGTATTATCGGGAATAAAATGAACGGTTTGTGAACGTAACATGTCGCCTGATCAGGCAACATACATGGTGCGGAAAGGAAGAACTAATCGTCAGTGAGTATAAGGATAAGGGGGACAGAGTAATGATCGTGAAAGTTCTGGTGGAAAACACGGCGGTCTCGGAGGAATACGGAAAAGTACATGGCCTGTGCCTGTATATAGAGACCGAAAAGCACAAGATTTTATTTGATCTGGGGCCGGATAAGCTGTTTCTGGAAAACGCGGAGAAGATGGGCGTAAAGATCGAGGATGTGGACACGGTGGTGATCTCCCATGGCCATTATGACCACGGCGGGGCGCTGGGCCTGTTTTTACAGCGCAACCGTCGGGCGAAGGTTTATCTCCACAGAAGGGCTTTTGAAAAACATTTTTCCAAAGCGTTGTGTCTGTACATAAATATCGGTCTGGATGAATCTTTGGCCGGGAATGGGCAGATCGTTTTTACCGAGGGCAATCTGGAACTGGACGATGAGTTGACGATCCTGACGGATGTGAAGGAGCGGGAGCTGTATCCCCTTTCCAACAGCAATCTGTATATGCTGGACGGCAGGAAAAAGGTGCGGGACGATTTTTCCCACGAGCAGAGTCTGCTGATCCGTGAGGGCGAGCACAGAGTGCTGCTGGCGGGCTGCGCCCACTGCGGCATCGTCAATATACTGAATAAGGCAAAGCGCGACATGGGCGGGGATGCGACCCATGTGATCGGCGGATTCCATATCTGGAAGGATAAGTCCCCGGAGACGGTGCGGGATCTGGCGCAGCGTCTGAAAGTACGGGACATCCTGTATTACACCTGTCACTGTACCGGGCAGGATAACTATGCCCTGCTGCGGGAGGAAATGAAGGAACAGATCGAGTATCTGCCCACGGGCACTACGCTCAAAATATAGGTGCCCGTATGTATCTCGAAGGGCAAAAAGTCAGAACGGATCATTATTATACGGTGGGGTACTGCCCGGATCTGGACAGGTATTTGATGGTGATAACGGTTCCGGGCGCTGTGTATTATGATCAGTACTATACAATAAGCCGGGCGGAGTATGCTCTGTGGCAGTCGGATGTGAAAAAACTGGATCTGATCGCGGAGAAATGCAGGCAGGAGAATACAGGCAGCAGGCGGTTCTTTTACTCGGATCGGCCCGATGAAAATACAGAGGAGAGGCAGGCTCTTTCGCGGAGTGAGATCGCGCGGAAAAGGCATAATCCGGTTTTCGACAGGATATGAAAGGCGAAAGGAATGGATATGAAACTGGTATTGATTATAGGCAGCGGCGCCGTGGGCAAGATGACGGTGGGGCAGGAGTTGATGAAGAGGACGGGACTCAGGCTGTTTCACAACCACATGATGATCGAGCCGGTGATCGAGATATTCGGCGAATATCGCGGGAGCGTGGTGACCGGATTGCGCAGGGTCATACTGGAAGAATTTGTGCAGGGCGGCTACGCGGGCATGATCTTTACCTATATGTGGGCCTTTGACATGCCTTCGGAACGGGAGTATATAATGGATCTGGCGAGGATGTTTGAGGAAAAGGGCGCTGAGATCTACTGCGTGGAACTGGTGGCCTCCCAGGAGATCCGGCTGCAGCGCAACCGCACGGAGAATCGGCTGAATAATAAGGCGTCCAAACGGAATCTGGAGTTTTCTTCCAGTCTTATACGGAGTGAGGACGCCAACCACCGCCTGGTGAGCCGGGAGGGAGAGATCCCATTTGCCAATTACCTGCGGATCGACAATTCCCGTCTTTCCCCGGATGCCGTGGCGGAACTGATTCAGGAGCATTTTGATTTGTAAAATATAGGGCTTGTGAGAACGGTGCGTTCGCGTAATCGAACGCTATGCGGCGGGCAGGAGGGAAAATCAAACCGCTCGTGAGCATAGAATTGAGGAAGAAAAGATGAGTTATATCACTACCTATACGGGGAAACATTTTGATCCGGCCCAGCCGAACCGGGAAAAAATAGATATCCGCGACATCGCTCATGCCCTGTCGATGATCTGCCGGGGCAACGGGCATGTGAAGACTTTTTTCTCCGTGGGGCAGCACTGCATCCACTGCGCCCTGGAGGCGCAGGCGCGGGGGTACTCCCGGCGGCTGATCCTGGCCTGTTTGCTGCACGACGCCAGCGAGTGCTATCTGTCGGACGTGCCCCGTCCGGTCAAGAGCGGGATGCCTGGGTACAGGGCGGTGGAGGAGCGGCTGCTGGAGCAGGTCTATATCAAATATCTGGGTTCTGCACTGACAGAAGAGGAGGAGCGGTTGGTCAAGCAGGTGGACAATGACATGCTGTATTATGACATGCTGCATCTTTTGCAAGAGCGTATCCAGCATGAACCTCCTGTGATGCGGACAGATTTTTCCTATGCGGTACTTCCTTTTGAACAGGTGGAGAGGCGGTATCTGGAATTGTTTGAGCGATACGGAGGGAATGTGTTCGGCGAGGACGTTTCGGTTGCTGATTGACACAGTACCGCAGACAAGGCAGGCGCTGAATTTGATAACCGCGTGCGTGGGAGAAAATATCATGGATAAAGATTTGATGTATGAAACGGAATATTTTGCGATCCGTTATGGCCGGGACTGTGAGAACCTGGTGGGGGAGATCGCCGGGACGCTCCGGGAAAATATGGAGCGGATTATGGGATTTTTCCGGCTTGACGGGCTGGAACACAAGATATCCGTGACTCTATATTCGGATACGGACGCCTACATTTCACATGTAGAGCAGTGCGGGCAGAGTTATTATGACTGGATGATAGCGGACACTTTTGACGGCGGGATCCATATACTGTCCCTGGAGGCCTGTAGGGGCTGCCCTTCCCATGCCGGGATGGACAGGGAAGAGTATACCCGCCTGATCGTCCATGAGTTCGTGCATATCTGCC
This sequence comes from uncultured Acetatifactor sp., assembly GCA_910584375.1. Classification (GTDB taxonomy): domain Bacteria; phylum Bacillota; class Clostridia; order Lachnospirales; family Lachnospiraceae; genus Acetatifactor. The sequence goes on along the minus strand of CAJUAH010000009.1, from coordinate 66,770 downwards.
AGCAGCAGGTGGAACCCAACTGCTACGGCTGCATCTGGTTCTGGGAGGCGCTGGCCACCAATCTGGCGGGGCAGGAGTATGCCCCGGTGGAACTTCCCCGTGATCGGGAAGAATTGATGTTCCGTTACCAGGAGTTGCCGGATGCATACGCCATTTCTTATTGGCTGGGATGTTATATGCTGGAGCATATGCCGCAGCAGCAGATTTATGATTATATCCGCAGGCCGCAAGCCCTGTGGGAGGACACGGAAGAGATATTGAGAGGCGCGTCGCAGACCCCTTGAGTCGAACCGTATGGCCTGTTGTGGGAGAATGCGGAAGAGATATTGAGAGGCGCGTCGCAGACCTTTTGAGTCGAACTGCAAGGCTTGTTTCGGGAGAACGCGGAAGAGATATTGAAAGAGGCGTTTGCAGACCTTTTAAATTGGACTGTAGGGCCTGCGGGAGCGGGAGGCTTAGAGCGAATCGTGAGTACGGCCAGTCTTTCTAAGGATTTTACAAAAGGAAATATTGTATGGCAGCTTTTGCTGTTTACGTTGCCCTTTATGGCGTCCAATGCGCTGCAGGTGCTCTACAGCACCGTGGATATGGTGATCGTGGGAAAATTTGTGGGCACTCCGGGACTGTCCGCCGTCTCCCAGAGCAGTCAGATACTGAGCTTTGCCACCATGGTATGCCTGGGCTTTTCCAATGCGGGGCAGGTACTGATATCCCAGGCGCTGGGGGCGGGAAAACGCAGGGAGATCAATGAGATCATAGGCACTCTGTTCTGTCTGATCCTGGGTCTGGGCCTGCTTTTGTCCTGTGTCATTTTGCTGGCGCGGCCCTGGATTATAAATGTCATGCATATCCCTGCGGAGTCCCGGGACATGGCGGCGGACTATATGATCATATGCGGCGGCGGACTCGTATTTACGGCGGGCTACAATTTGGTGTCGGCGGCGCTGCGGGGAATGGGGGATTCCCGGCGGCCGTTTCTGTTTATCGGCATAGCCTCCGCCGTAAACCTGGTTCTGGATATCCTGTTTACGGGGATCCTGGGTTTTGGGGTGGCGGGAGCGGCCTGGGCCACGATCATCGGACAGGCGGTGTCCTTTCTGTTCTCCCTCTGTTTTCTCTACCGGAATCGGGAGGCTTTTGGCTTTGATTTTAAGCCAGAGAGTTTTGTGCCCCGCAAAAAGTATGTCAGGATGATTGCGGAGCTGGGCACGCCCATGGCCATCCAGTCCGGGTGCATCAATCTGTCCATGTTGTATGTCAACGCCATGGTCAACAATGTGGGAGTGGTGGCCTCCGCCACTTTCGGCGTGGGCGTGCGGATCGACGATATCGTCAACAAGATATCTCAGGGGCTGCAATTTGCGGCCATGCCCATGATCAGTCAGAACATCGCGGCCAGGGAACAGAAAAGGGCCAGACAGGTGGTGCTGTATGTCTGGCTGTTCGCCTTTGTGCTGACGGTGTTTTTCATGGCGCTGTATGTTATCTTTGGCAGACAGCTGTTTATGCTGTTCTCGGACGATGTGGCAGTGCATGACCTGTCCGGCACTTTTATCAGGGCCATCCTGTGGATGTTCCCGGCGCTGACGGTCATGCGCGGCAGCAACGCCTTTGTCCAAGGCATAGGCAACGCGAAACTCAGCATGGTGCTGTCTCTCCTGGACGGCGTGGTGCTGCGGATCGGCTTGAGCTGGCTCTTTGGGATCGTGCTGGATTGGGGATTCTATGGGTTTGTCCTGGGGTATGGGCTTGCCCCCTACGGCTGCGCCGTGCCGGGGATGCTCTATTTCCTGTCGGGAGTCTGGCAGCGCAGGAAGGTGCTGGCGGAGGATATATAGCAGCTTTACAGATACTGCAGGTGTGTAGCGCATGGTAATTTCCACCCATGGCAATTCCTGCCCAGGGCAATTCATATATATGGCGATTCCCGCCCATAACAGTTCTCACTCATTTAAATACAGCGTCACCCGGTTGTCTATCTTGCGCACTGTCTCATCGAGTGTGGCGTCCCCGGCGAAATACATCCCGGCCTCCTCATACAGGATATCCGCGATCTGCCCGGTTGCTTTTCTGACCGTGGAATGGTTCACCATATACCGTATATTTTCAAAGTCCGCCTCCGTGGGGGCAAATGAGTCCAGGGTCATGGCGAACTCTTTCCGCATTGTCTCGGCATCCTCCCTGCTGGTGTAAGTGGATTGCAGATACCGTTCAAAACTGTCCTTCCTCACCGGAAAGGCCCAGTCGATCTGATCCTGGCATTCCTCGGACAAAATGTATTCCAGGAAATCCCAGCATCCCTCCTGATTCGATGATTTTTTGTTCATGGCAAACATGCTGGTGGGCGACATCAGATACACGGCGCCGTCCTGGCTCGGGTATCCCACCCAGCTACAGCCCGTGATTTTCAGGTTTTTACTGTGCCAAAGATATTCTGTCATATCGCTTATATAATAGTCAAACAGAAACGCGGGCGCCTGGTCGCTGCGGACGGTGATGGATTCGCGATATTCTGTTTTTCCTCCGGCCTGGGCGCAGTTCTCCAGTATTTGGCGGAACTCGGGACAGTCAAAATGGCCGGACTTTTCCTCGTAGTCTATATAGCGGTCGTACTCGCCGAAACGTCCCAGAGAATCTGTAAGCAGCATGCTGGAGGGAGTGCCGTAATACCACAGCGCCTCCTGCTCCCGGGCCAACTGGATCAGCTTTTCCGGCGTCCAGTCCTCTGCGGCCACAGGCTCTTCGCACGCCTGCGCCATAAGGCTGAAAGAGGGGATCACCAACACATTTTCTCCCCTGTATTGCATGTTGTTCCAGACTGGATCCAGGATGGATGCCGCAGTGACCTTCCGGCTCCCGGCATAGTAGTCTGACAAGTCCTGAAAAACTCCTTTTTCATTCAGGATTCCCACATAGACATCACCCACTTCCATTAGATCCGGGCCGTCTTCTCTCAGCAGCACAGACGCAAAGGCGTTTAAGCTTTGCACTGCGTCTTCCTGCCCGTCTCCGTAGGAGATTAGTTCCACGCGGTAAGTTTTGCTCTGTCTGTTATACAGATTTACAAGCGCTTTCATATCCTGGCTCACGCCGATGTCCACATATCCCAGGGTGATGACTTCCTTTTCGCCGTACTCCCTGCGGTTTTCCTCTCGGACATTCGCCACGGTTACTTTGGTGGTTCCGGATAGCTGGCGAGAATCGGAAGTATGGCACAGCAGATACCATTGCTCCTTTCCGCAGATTACTTCCTGCAACTGCTGACCGTCCACATTCATATATTCGTCCGTCCATTCCCACTTGAAGGAACAGCTTTCTGTCTCCGGGTCATAGATCCACAGTCCCTCGGAGGTAGTCAGATAGACGCCCTCCTCCTGCCCGCCGAATACCTTGAGCGGTCTAAACGGCAGGACATAGAGGTTTTCGGGATTTTCGACGTCCACCAGGAGAGGGTCATCCTCGCCAGTGACGCAGTAGCCGTAGATACGGTCATCTCTCCCTGCCGCGATGCCGTCCAGGCGTTCCAGCCCGGGGGCGGTCATTTGCAGCAGATTCCCGTTTTTGTCAAACAGTATCACCAGGCTGTCCGTGCCCTGGGTGTAGAGCGCCAGCCTGCCGTCTGTTGTGACGGCGCTGCCCGCTATGGACATGTCGCTGACACTGTTACGGCCGATACCTTCCCACAGTGACATGTCCTGATCCGTATGCCACAGCAGTTTGCCGGATTCGTCATATTTTTCCAGATAGACGCCGCTTTTTTCCTTCCAGAGGATAAAGCAATTGCTCTCTCTGTCCGCCGCCAGCGCCAGACAGAAGGCGGTCTCGTTGGTCACATAGACCGCCCCCTCATACGCGCTGCCGATTTCTCCCCGCAGGATCTGATAGGCCGCGCCTGGGGTACTCCTTGTTATGTAGAACCATTTCCCGTTGGTGGCGTATTGTTCCAGAGCCTCCAGCTGTATGGGAAGTCTCATCTGTTGAAACTTGGCCACCGCCACCGGGCCCGACTGCGTCTCCGCCCCTTCCCGACCGCCCGGTCTGCCGCAGGCCGTCAATGACAATATGGCCAGAAGTGAAATGAGAATCCGGATTTTATTCATTCATGTTCCCTCTCGTGTATACTTCTATAGAACGTTGGACTTATAAAAATTTATTATACAGCGTAGAAAGTTTAAATACTACGGTTGTGTATGGTGATTATTTATGCTTTGCCATGGAGGGAATCACCGCAGGTTTTGAATGAATCTGTGTGGATGAAAGTTCATGAAGCCGTCTTGAGTACACTGTTCCGCATTCCGAGCAATATGTGACTACGAGATGTGCCACTACATTTTTGAAAGTAACTGTACATCCGTAATGCAGGGGACATTCTTCTGAATAGTTTGGTTGGGGTTCATCAACATTCTTGGTTAATAAAAAACCCGGACAATTTGGGTCTGCACAGGTTGCGGCCCGTGCCTCGGTAGCATTTACAGATATAGATAGGTTATTGCTTATCCCAATAAGGATAAGACATAATGCCAGTGTGAAAATTTTCTTATTCATGTTGATAACTCCTTTTTTTAAATGTTTTTGAGGTTTTTATGATACGTGGAATGATCTTGTCGGTGTGTTTCTAATGCAATCTGGAATGAGATTGTGTCTGAGATATTCCTAAAAGTTCTCTTTTATATTCTGTATTACATTCTGAACAAACAGTAATTCTTATATGCGCTACTCGATCCTTATAAGTAATAATGCATCCGTAGCCAAGAGGGCATTCTGCGGAACTGTTTTCCAGCGGCTCATTTTCAGTTCTGGTAATTAAAAAACCGGGGCAATTTTGATTTAAGCAAGCCGCAGCTCGCGTTTCAGCTGCATTTGTGGATAACGCTCCCCAAAAAGCAAAACAAATAATCAGGGCAATAAATGTAATCTTTTTCATGGGTATCTCCTTTTCACATAAATGCAAATTGATTTATTATTTTCATATATTTTGGATCTGTTTTATAAATAATGCAATGGAATCCCCCCCCTGACTAAATACGTTAATAAACGCCAACATACACAATGCAAATTTGATAAATTATAACATATCATAAAACAAAGTTCAATGTATGTGCAAAAACCAAGCGCGGAAATTCGTATACGAATTGATTTCGCGAATTGTTTTCGAGACATGAAATATAGTTTTTAGGGATTCCCATGCCAGGATGGGCCTATAGAAAAAAATTGCATATTTATACCCATTTAGATAGGAAAAAAATTTCGTTTTTAGGTCTTTGTGGCCCTATGCACAGAAATATGCCTTTTATACCCCCTTTAAGAAGTAAAAAAAGGGGTATAAAAGGTAAATTTTTCTCTATAGACCCATACACGGCAAAAGAACGTCCTAAATTGCCTTGTTTTTCGGTTGATATGGGTACAGAAGGATAATTTTTCTGCATAGGCCCACAATCTTAAATATGGGCTGGATAGGTGTGTATGACTTTACAGATCTTTTGTGGTTTTTCACTTTTCTCTTGACAAAACTGCTTTTTGTATTAAAATTGTTCTAAAAAGAACAATTTTTTCAGGAGGACTTATGATTCCACTGAACCCATGGGAACATCAGAATGCGATCAAGACTTTGTACTCCAAATGTGTGGAGAGCGTATGTGTCCGGCATGAAATCACTCGGATGGAGCTGGACATTTTACTTTTTCTGGCGAACAATCCCTGCTTTGACACGGCTACGGATATCGTGGAGATCCGGTATCTGTCCAAGTCCCAGGTGTCCTCCTCGGTCAGAACGCTGGAGGAGCGGGGGTATGTCCGCAGGGAGTATATCGAGAATAATAAAAAGACGGCGCATCTGCGGATCTGCGATCCGGCGAAAGCTGTGATCGCGGACGGAAGAGAGGCGCAGGAGAAGTTCATTTCCGTCATGCTGCAGGGATTGAGCGAAGAGGAATGCGCATGTATGAAACACTGCTTTGCCCGTATGTGGGAAAATATCGACGGTTATCTGAAAGCGCAGAGTGACTGAAGATTCTGGGAGCAATAAAATCACAAGAACCACAAGAACTGTTATGGGTACAAGAGTTATTTTTTTGGTGAAAGCTGGGGGGAAAACAAAGATAATCACAGGAGGACATAGGGATGCTTTTCAAAATTATAATCTGTTTTCTGGCAGGGATTGGGGCCGGGCTGGGCACCGGGTTTGCGGGGATGAGCGCTGCCGCCGTGATCAGCCCCATGCTCATTACTTTTTTGGGACTTCCGGCCTATGAGGCGGTGGGGATCGCACTGGCCAGCGACGTACTGGCCAGCGCTGTCAGCGCCTATACTTACGGGAAAAACAAGAATCTGGATATCAAAAACGGCCTGGTGATGATGGTGACGGTGCTGTTGTTTACGCTGGGCGGAAGCTGGGTAGCCAGCAGGGTTCCCAATACCACCATGGGCAGCTTTTCCGTCTTTATGACTTTGCTGCTGGGCATCAAGTTTATCGTAAAACCCGTTATGACCACCAGGGAATCCATGAACCTGGTCAGCGGGAAAAAGCGGATCATACAGTCTGTAATCTGCGGAACCGTGGTGGGCTTTATCTGCGGGTTTATCGGCGCGGGCGGAGGTATGATGATGCTCCTGATTCTCACCAGCGTGCTGGGGTACGAACTGAAAACGGCGGTGGGAACCAGCGTGTTTATCATGACATTCACTGCGCTGACCGGATCGGTCAGTCATTTCGCCATCGGGGGTAAGCCGGATCTGTGGTGTCTGCTTTTCTGCGTGGCGTCCACGCTACTGTGGGCCCGGATCGCCGCCAAGTTCGCCAACAAAGCCAGCGCCGTCACGCTAAACAGGGCCACCGGCGCGGTGCTGACGGTGCTGGGCGCGGCGATCCTTGCGGTGAATTATCTGTCCTGAGAGCGGGACGCATGAGCACAGCGGGAACGGGCTTGCCGCATTTTACTTTTTCAGTCAGGACTGGAGGGTGGAAAAATGGTATGCTGGTAAAAAAAGCAGGAGGAGTCAGGCTATGGAATGGTTGACTAAAATGAATGAGGCGCTGGCCTATATTGAGGAAAATCTGGAGGGAACGGTCGATCACCGCAGGGCGGCGCAGATCGCCTGCTGTTCTCTGACCAGGTTTCAGAGGATGTTCACTTTTTTGACAGATGTGACCGTCGGGGAATATGTGCGCTGCCGGAGGATGACTCTGGCGGCCCGGGAGCTGCGGGACACGGAGATAAAGATCATAGATCTGGCGGCAAAATACGGCTATGATTCCCCGGAGGCATTTACGAGGGCCTTTCGGGCGTTTCACGGGATAGCGCCTACCGCGGCCAGAAAAGGCGGATGTATAAGGGAATATCCGCCGCTCTCGCTGGAAATCACAGTGCGGGAGGGCAGCACGATGCTGGGAGAAAAGCCATTGGTGCGCATGGAGGAATTGAGCGGCCGCCGGGTCGTGGTATTTACGGTGAATTGTCCGGAGCCGGAGACCCGGGCCTGGAATCTGATGCGGGAATGGGCGGTCAGGAATCTGAGGGATTATGAGGCCAGGAGATATATCGGATACGCTCCCGGCGGGCATCACCCGGACGGGCCGGAGGAAACCGCCCATGCATACTGTGCCATGATGATCCTGCACGGTGACGAGGGAAATGAGGAGAATTTTTTTGGCGCGCGGGTGGCCGATGCCCCCCGGGGCGTGTTCCTGGTGGGAGACGTGGCGCTGAACGAATATTTTGAGGACGGAACCATCGATATCGGTCTGTCCATGAAAAATTCTTCCATGACGGTCTACGAGTGTATGGTCAATATGGGCGGGTATGAGATGGACTTTGACGGCCGAAACTATCTGGAGGAACATGTATTCCAGAAACAGTGGTTTACCTCCGGGCATCCCGAAGAGATATTGCCGGAGTATAAATTCTGGCTGCCGATCAGGAAGGTAAATCCGTGAACCGTGAAACCGTAAGTGTTTTGCTTATGTGGGCATTTCATGTCATTAAAACCGCATTCTGCGGCGTCGGTGTGGATATATGAGCCGGGTTATGGTATCATGACAGGAGAGGGCAACGGGACAGAGTACAGGGTAATGCGTTTAATGTGTATCTCCGGCGAATGGACCATGCGTTTATCATGCGCGGCGTTATGGGCTTATGTACAATGGGCGTCAGGATATATGGGGGTGAGGAATCAGGGTGATCAACGTGGCGGTTTGTGACGATGAGAGATATATGGCGGACGCCATCGGGAAGATGGCGGCGGATTTTTTTCGCGGTAAAAACAGGGAGACAGCCGTCTGCCTGTTTTTTAGCGGAGAAGAGTTGCTTGCATACGAGCGGAAAATAGATATCCTGTTCCTGGATATCCGCATGGGATCCATGGATGGACTGGAGACGGCCGCGGAATTGCGCAGGAGGGGATTCGACGGCTATCTGATCTTTACCACGGCGCTGCGGGAGGAGGTATTTCGGTCTTTTGTGGCGTCGCCCTTTGACTACCTGGTCAAACCCATCGGGGCTCAGGAGCTTGCCCGTACCCTGGAGCGATTGCTGGCAGACATGAGCGGCCGGGGGATGAGCCTGTTGGTGCAAAGGGGAACGGAGAGCCGTATTGTGACGCTTGACGAGATCGTCTACTGTGAAGTGATGGATCGCAAGGTATATCTGCATCTGCGCTCCGGGGAAACGGTGGACTATTATGAGCGGATCGAGAGGCTGGAGGCGAAACTGGACAGGCGTTTTTACCGCTGCCACAGGAGCTATCTGGTGAATCTGCAATATCTGCAAAGCTATCGGGCAGGGGGAGCCGTTCTGGAAAGCCATGGGGGCGGAAGGGTGGAAGTTCCTATATCTCGTTTGAAAAACAGGGAGTTCGCCCAGGTCGTTCTGCAATACTTGAAGTAGGAATAAAGGTGTGTGTTTTGGCGCAGACAGGATTGCGGTATGCGGGGGTATAGAGATGGACGTGATTGTAAAGTATTTTCCCGCGGCATTGGCGGGCCTGGAGATATTGGTGGGTTTTCACTGCTTTACCCGGTTTATCGGGAGGCGGGCGAGGGCCGCTCACTATCTGCTCTGCCTGGCGGCGGTGGGCATTCCCCTGTGGGTGCTTGGGGGTAAGGACGGGGCGGGGATCCTGCTGTTTGGAATCTCTTTGGCGGCGGCAGGGCTGTTCTATGGGGCTGCGCGCGGGAAAGCCTTGCTGTACAGTGTTGTGACGGTGGAACTGTTGCAGGTCTGCTTTGGCATATTTGACTCCTTATCTTTTCTGTTGTTTCCGGTGTTATACCCGTCGCATCCTGCCACAGCCGGAGTCTGGCTCATGGTGCTGGGCGGCCTGATGGCTCTGCTTTTGTTCGGGCTGTGCTGCCGGATTACGCGGCGGCGCTTTCTGGACGCAGGGGAGGAGAACGGGCGGGGGAGTGTGCTTTTGCCCCTGGTACCCATGCTTTTGCTGGTGTTGGTGGGAAGGTATATCAGTGCGGAAATATATGGGAACACCGTCTCCGTGTTTCCGGATGGCAGTGTGCAGGGTGTCGTGGGTCTTCCTCTGCTGGCCATGCAGCTGTTGGGGATCGCCAGTCTTTTCTGTATCCTCTATGCAGATAAAAAGGCGGCGGAGGGCTTTCGGCTGCGCATGGAATGTGCGTTGCTGGAGCAGGAAACCCACAGTATGGGGCGGTATGTGGAGGAGGCAAAACGGCAGTACGAGAGCACTGCCGCGTTCCGGCATGATGTCCGCAACCATCTGGCTGTGGTAAGGGAGCTCCTGTGCAGGGAAAAATATGGGGAGGCTCTCGCCTATCTGGAGGAGACGGAGGAAGTCAGGGCGCAGACGGATCTTCCCTGCGCCACCGGCAATCCGGTGCTGGATATTCTGCTGGGGGCGAAACTGGGGCTGGCGGCGGAACTGGGGATCCGGGTATCCTGCAGGCTTAAGCTGCCCTATCCCTGCGGGGTGAGCAATATTGATTTCGGGATTGTCCTGTCCAACGCCCTGGACAATGCCATACAGGCATGTCGCGGGATCGAAGGGCGGGAGCGGTATATAGAAGTGAAGGGCAGGGTGCAGGGAGAGCTGATCCTGTTGGAGGTGGAGAACAGTTGCAACGGTACGGCGCATATCGCAGAGGGGAGGGGGATTGCCAACATGCGGGCGGTGGCGGAGAAGTATCAGGGCAGCCTGGAACTGGAGCGGCGGGAGAGGACGGTACGCCTGAGCGTACTGCTGGTCATCCCCCGCCGTTCAGGTTCTGGGATGGGAGATGTTTAACCGGCATTTTGCGTCCCTGTATTTTTCAGGGATGGAGTCGTCCGGGAGATTGCGGACAGCGTCTTCGGTTCCGACTTTCCGGGCGGTCTCATAGTACCAGCATTTGTATTCCAGCAGAGAGAGCGTCTCCTGCAGTCCCCGTATCTGCTCCTGGACGGCGACGCGCCGCCCCTGGAACAGCGCCAGACGTTTCTCGATGGAGGCGTCCCCCACGGCGGCCATGGAGATGAAAGCCTTGATCTCCTTTATGGACAGCCCTGATTTTTTCAGATAGCCGATGACCATCAATGTCTCATAGTCGGCGTCCGTGAACATGCGCATTCCGCTGCTGGAACGCTCCAGAAAGGGCAGCAGCCCCTCCTGGTCGTAATATCTGAGCGTTGAGGCGGGAATCCCCAATTCTTTTGCCATTTCTCCCACAGTGTACAGCATGGTCTCCTCCTTTTTTGCAGTAATTGTACCTTATCCTTATCAGAAGAGTGTTTAGTGAAAAATCTATTTAGTCATAAGATGTATATGCAGAAAAAATATCTTGACTTAAACAACACTTTAAGTAGTATACTATGCTCAAAGCTATTTTATATACTTTCATGTGGGATGTCAAGAGCAGGCGGGTTGCTCGGGAACTGATTGAATTGCCTGATCAGACTGACATGCGGAGAGGAGAGACATATGGAGAAGGCAAAGGTATATTTCACAAAGGAGATCACGCCGGAGGCTGTGATCAGGATGTATAAGCTGCTGGGAAAGGAATTGCCGGGCAAGGTGGCGGTAAAGGTGCATTCCGGCGAGAAGGGCAATCAGAATTATCTGCGCCCGCAGTTTATGCGTCCCATGGTGGAGGCAGTAAACGGCACTGTGGTGGAATGTAATACGGCTTACGACGGGGCCAGAAATTCCACGGAGAAACATAAGATGCTGATGATGGAACACGGGTGGAGCAGATATTTTCAGGTGGACCTGTTGGACGGGGAAGGGCCGGATCTGGTGCTGCCCATACCCGGGGGCAAGGTGCTGAAAGAGAATCATGTGGGCAAAAATATAGTGAATTACGATTCCCTGCTGGTACTTTCCCATTTTAAGGGACATCCCATGGGCGGTTTTGGCGGGGCGCTGAAACAGCTGTCCATAGGCTGTGCTTCCACTGCAGGGAAATGCCTGATCCATTCCGGCGGTACTACGGCGGACCAAAATGCGGTGTGGGACCAGGTGGCGGAGCAGGACGCTTTCTGCGAGGCCATGGCGGATGCCGCCGGGAGCGTTATGGAATATTTCAAAGGAAATACCGCCTTTGTCAATATGATGTGTAATCTGTCCGTGGACTGCGACTGCTGTGCCATTGCGGAGGATCCCTGTATGAAGGATATCGGCATTCTGTCCTCCTTAGATCCGGTGGCGCTGGATCAGGCGTGTATGGATCAGATCTATTGGTCCAAGGACAGGGGAAGGGAGCATTTTTTGCAGAGGGTAGAGTCAAGGCACGGCACTCACACCATAGACGCGGCGGCGGAGCTGGGGTATGGAACCAAGGAGTATGAGCTGATTACTGTGTAGAGCGCGGTTTGTGTAAAAAGCGGCGGTTTGCCTGTTGACATGTCTCCTGTCAGGTTGGCAGGTACATGTCTCTTTTCGGTCAGACCGCCGCTCTTGTCATGTCTTTATGGCGCTGTCTTCTGATTGGGCAGCGATCCTTCCGCTGTCGGATATCCGTAGCGGTGATTCCCGAGGCGACGGCTGTTGCTGCCGTGCCGGGCAGCGATCACTCCACTGCCTCGATGGAGGGTACGATCTCCATTTTTGCTATGCCCCGCAGGGGAACGGCAGTAGCCAGCAGACAGCCTGCCACAGAGAGGGCCGCGGCTTCCAGAATATAGAGGTAAGGGACTGCCGTCAGCTGCAGGATATCTGTGGTTGCGGCGTTGATAAATATGGTGCAGATATATCCCAGCAGCCCGCCGGCCACAGAGGCAATCAAACCGTAATAGGCCCCTTCCCACAGAAAGGTCCGGTAGAGACTGCCCACGCTCATGCCGATGGCTCGCTGCATACCGATTTCGGATATGCGGGTGTGGATATTGCTGTAAACGGTGTTGATGATGTTCAGTATGCCGATCAGTCCGATAAAGAGGATCAGCCCCCAGCAGAGCATACGGATCTGCTCAAAGCTTTCCGCAAGCTGGCTGTCAGTCTGCTGATAGGAGAGCCAGTGGCTGCCGGGGTTCGCGTCGCACCAATCGTTTAGCCACTGCGTGAATCTTTCCTGATCCGCGTTCGAGTGAAGTGTGGGATAGACCTCCGAGTAGCGGTCGTCGCCTGTCAGGCTACGGTACATTTCTTCACTTACAATGATCTGCACGCCGTTTATATAGCCCTCGTTGTTGATGGTGACAGGGGCCTGGGCGATACCCGCCACGCGCAGCGTATGGCCGCCTACGGTGACGGTGTCGCCGGGCTTTAAGGCGGTGGTCTCCACAGTATTTCCCTCATAGGAGAAAGGAATGGGATTTTTCACTATACAAGCCGTCCCGGCGCGCAGATCCTGTAGATCCTGGGCGGAGAGTCTGTCCGCGCAGGATGTCAGGCGGGCGTCGTCCACTCCCGCAATATGAAATGCTTCCCAGGATTGCAGGGAGAGATCCAGCGCCAGGGGGAGATCGCCGTTTTCGTCATGGGTGTAGGTGGACAACTTGGTGGCGGCCAGGCTGTCCACCCATTCATTTTCCCGGATCTGCTGCACGCTTTCAGGCCGGATCCCGTCGTTTTCGTTTGTTACAGAGTAATCTCCCAGATGCATGTCTTTTACGTCGCTGCCGGTGTCAAGCATGGCGGTAAAGCCCTGTAGGGCCACGTACACGGTGATGCTCATGACCAGAGAGAGGACGGTGATTACGGTTCTGCCCCGTCCACGCCGCAGGTTCAGACGGGCATAGTAGGCCTCAAAGCTGCGGATCTTCCTGACTCTGCGGCTGCGGCGTATGATCTTCATGTTCTGCCCGGACATGGCGACGGTGGGGGAGACGCGGGCGGCATAGCGCGCCGCCGGAAATGCCGCCAGCATCGCGAACAGCAGTGTAACTGCGGCGCTTATCAGACAGGGAAACAGATTGCCGCCGCCTGACGCGCGGATGGCTCCGCTGAGCTGGGACGCGTCGTCCGCCATGAACAAAGAGGGGTTGAGTATTCCAGTGGCAGCCGCCAGAATACCCTTTGCGGACAATGTGCCGATCAGCAGTCCCACGGGGATGCCCACACCGCACAGGATCAGCAGTTGGAGAGAGACCAGGCGGTAGAGCTGGCCTCGCTGCGTGCCGATGGCGCGCAGGGTTCCGTATTCTTTGATGCGCTTTGTCACGGCGATCTTCAGGATATTATAGATGACCAGTCCGGCGGCGAACAGCACCAGCACTCCTACCAGGCACATGGCCAGCGCCATAAAGGAGAATCCGCTGCCTGACTGGGAGGTCTTCGATTCCTTATAGGAGATGCCCAGGGCGTCGAGCAGGATCCAGTTGTACTGTATATTCTTGGGGTCCAGGGACAGACGCTCCGCCAGTTCGTCCACAGTGGTCTGAAAATGTGCGGTATCCCGGGTCTTGAAATCGGCGGAGTAGAGCAGGTATTCCTCTGGCAGCAGTGCGGAGGCGCTGCCGGGGCCCAGCACGGCGTCCAGAGTTCCGGTGGAGTATCCGATATAGTTGCTTTCCAATATGCCGCAGACTGTATATTCCTCGGTATACACATAGGCGGGCAGAAGTCCGCTCATGGGGGATATGCTGGCCGTCAGGGTGATACGGTCGCCTACCCGTATATCGGGGTTCAGGTATTGCAGGGCATTTTCAGGCAGGGCGATTTCCAGCGGGGAGGCGGGGAGCCGTCCTTCCTTTAGTTTTCCTATCTGGGGATAGGCGTCCAGGGCGTTGTCCAGATATTCCCGGGCAAACAGGGTCAGACCGCTGTTTCCCAGTTCCACATAGCCCACGGTGATGATGGGGCCTACATCAAACAGGCGGGGATCATCTTTTAACTGTGTCATCTGTTCATAGTTCATCTGGTGAAAGGTGGCGTAGCGGTCTCCGTTGAGGGACGCCGCCTGCTCCATCCGCATGTTCTGCAAGATGCCCAGCGAGCCGCTGACAACGGTGGTCATAACGCTGGAGAGGATCACGGCCAGCAGAATGAGCAGTGCCATGATCTTTTGCGCCTTTAATTCTTTTACAGCCAGAGACAGATAGGTTTTCATCATGCAGTCACCTCCGAAAGTTCTCCGTCCACGATCGTGAAACGGCGCTCGGCCATCTGAGCCACCCGTGGGTCATGGGTGATGATGACCAGAGTCTTGCGCATCTTTTCACGGATCTCACAGAGCATTTTCATCACTTCGCCGCCGCTTTTGCTGTCCAGATTTCCGGTGGGCTCGTCGGCGAATATGATATCCGGTTTCGCGATCAGCGCCCGGGCGATGGCCACCCGCTGCTGCTGTCCGCCGGAGAGCTCGTGGGGCAGGTGCGAGAGGCGTTTTTCCAGTCCCAGAAGGGAGGCGAGCTCTTGCAGATAAGTTTCGTCCGCCTGCTTTTTATCCAGTAGCACCGGCATGAGAATGTTTTCCCGGGCAGTCAGTACAGGGAGCAGGTTGAACTGCTGAAAGATAAAGCCGATCTTTCGTCTGCGAAAGGCGGACAACTCGCGGTCGCTGCCGTTGTGGATGTCGGTGTCTCCGTAGAGGACAGCGCCCGAGGTGGGGCGGTCGAGTCCGCTGATAATGTGTAAAAGGGTACTTTTTCCGCTGCCGGAGGGACCCATGATGGAGATAAAGTCTCCCTCGCGGATGGTCATGGACGCGGCGTGCAGGGCCACAACCCGGCTCTCGTCCGCGCCGTAGAGCTTTGAGATTTCTTTAACCTGGATTTCCATAAGATAATACTCCTCACTTTCCTCGCAGAGATGTCTTTTATCTGCGATAAGGAGAGTGTAAGGGGTAAATCTCAAGAATTGCTCAAGATGTGTAAAAAGTCTTGCAAAAGCTGTGGCCGTATGATAGTCTATAAATATAGAAAGGGAAAGCCATAGAGACGGCTACCCTCGAACAATAACAGCTATACCGCTTTAAGCGGATGGCCGTCACTAGTGCGAGTAGTGGCGGCTATTTTTTTCTGTCCTTAAAAATCTGATATATCAGACTGATAAGGGCAACAACAAATGTACAGAACAGGAAAAAATCCTGGTATGTAATCATTGCCATCCCCTCCTTTCCTTCGGTCTGGAGGGTCATTCCTCCGAATGGGAGGGTAGCCGCCTTGACTCTATGGTTTCCCATGGATTTACTATAGCATATCTAATATGTGACTGCAATTCCTTTTCTTTTTATCCAAGCCCCAGGATGGCAGTGACCTCCGCGCCTGCCTCGCGGTTTTGGACCGTCACACTGCCTTCGTGTCGCCAGGACAGCAGTATGGAGGTGTACAGGCCCATGCCGAAATGTTCCGCCTCCTCCGTGCCTTTCTGAAAAGGCCGTATGCCGTTTTTGCGCAGTTTATCGGGAAAGCCGGGGCCGTCGTCCGCCACGGACAGGGTGAGACGCTCGCCGTCCGTGAGGCAGGAGACGCGGATCCGGCTTTCGGCAAAGCGCAGGGCGTTGGACACAAGGTTTTCCGCGATCTGGAACAGGATGGAGCGGTCGATCAGGACAGTGCCGGAATATGATTCGGCGTCAAGAAGGATCTGTTTTCCGCTGTCCGATTCCATAAAGCGCAGCATATCGGCAAGCTCCGCGGCAATATCGCTCCAGATCGCCGGCTCCCGGCGCAGGGGGATGTCCTCCAATCTCTGGACGCTGCTCATAGTTTCCACATAGCGTTCGATTCGTTCGGTATAGTTTTCAATCAGGGACAACTGGGCTGCGAGGTGGCGCGGATCCGGGGCGTCTGTCTGTATCTCCCGTCCGGCCAGCTTGACAGCGCCTTTCAGGACGGTTACCGGGTTGCGCAGATTATGGGAAAAAGCGGCGTTCAGGCGTCTGCGTTCCTCCACCTGCCGCCAGAGTCTGCGGTTGTTGTCTTCCAGCTCTCTGCGCATGGACTCAAAGGCAAGGCAGAGCTGTCCCAGCTCGTCCCGGGAGTCCGTCTCCACGGTAAAATCCAGATCGCTGTCCATAATGCGGGCAGCGCCCCTTTTCAGGGTTTCCAGCGGCTTTTGGAGTTTCAGTCGGTAGAACATGCAGGAGGTGGAGAGCAGAGCCAGTGTGTAGATCAGTACAGGCAGGGCGATCTGCAGGACGGACAAAAGGTGGACGATCCCCCGGGGAGCAGGGGAAGACGGGGGCATGTTTTCGGTCATGGTCTCCGGGGCAGAATAAATGATGAAAGTGCCGCCCTCACCCTGGGGCGAGAGGGCGCAGCTTAGTTCCATGCAGCCCCAAAAGGAGAGCAGGGACAGGAGGAGGGCGGCGGCGCTGTTTAACAGAGCGATGGCAAACAGCGCTCTCTTCAGGTTCATTTGCTTTATCCGTTCCATTTATAACCCACCCCCCAGACTGTTTCGATATAGTTGTGCAGCGTCAGGGCGGAAAATTTGGCCCGTATCTTCCGGATGTGTTCCATGACGGTGTCGCTGCTGCCGTCGCCCTCCAGTCCCCAGACGGTCTCGTAGATCCTCTCCCGGTCGAAAATCTGTCCGGTGTTGACGGAGAGCAGCTCCACGATATCAAATTCTTTTTTGGACAGGGAGACGTCGGATTCGCCGACGATGACTTTCCGCCCGGCGTAGTCGATGACCATGTTGTGAAAAAAGCGCAGGGTGGACTGCTCCTGTTTCCGATTTTCCCGGCGCAGGTGGGCGGCTACCCTCGCTCCCAATTCCTCCAGATCAAAGGGCTTGACGATATAGTCGTCGGCGCCCAGGGAGAATCCTTTGATCTTATCCGCTGTCTCGACCCGGGCGGTGAGAAACAGAATGGGGCAGGCAATATGGGCCCGGATGGCGCGGCAGACGGCGAGGCCGTCCATATCCGGCATGTTGATATCCAGCAGGATCAGATCCGGCTGGCAGGACATCTTCTGCAAAGCCTCCCGTCCGCTGCAGGCCGCGAACACCTGATAGCCGGACATCTCAAAGTAGGTCTTCATGACGTCGACGATGCCTTTTTCGTCGTCGACCAGCAGTATCTTTTCGCGCATGGGGCTGCCTCCTTTCACAATCACCGCAATAATATTTTCTCATATAATTCTCAAATTTTTCTCAACTTATTTTCGATTTTGACAAAATATGTTATACTGAACTTCACAGAGACCTGCGCAGGGGCGGAAGACGAAAGGAAATGGGAATCATGAAGATACTGGATGTTTTTTCCTGGCTGTCGGCCAGAGAGCTGAGTATGGAGGAAATTGAGAATACAGTTATCGGTTTGCGGGAGGGAAGTTCCGGCTATGAGGGATATCTGCTGGAGGGGCAGATCCCGGAAAACGCCAATGAAAATGTGACCGACTGTAAAAACCAGCTGGCGGCGGAGGGTCAGATTTTACAGGGGGACAGGGTATGGAACACATGGCAGAGCTGGGGGGAACTGTAACGGGTTTTCATGTTGCGGAGCAGTGCATTGACTGTATATGCGGAAGAGATTTGGTGAAGGTCGATAGAGGTTCCGGGGAGATTATCGCGCAAAAGACAGTTTTTGAAAAAGAGGGCTTATCAAGAAAACTCATCGCGGATGACGGGCAGCTTATTATATATGATTTTTGTACGCTGTATGTATTCTGTCAAAAGGATTATGAGCTGATCGGCAGATGGCAGTTGGGCGACGATCTGCGCTCCGACATATGCGGGATGGCCGCTGACCGCGATACGGTCTACTGTTCCATCCGAAACGGCAAGATCATTACCTTGAACAGGCAATCCCACCTGGTAAAGGAGCATACCGTCTGCGAGAGCAGCATGTGGAGCGTCAAAATATACGGCCCCTATCTGGTATGCGGAACCGTGGACGGGAAATTGCTGCTGTTGGATAAATCTACCCTTTCCCCGGAAAAAGAGCTTGTCCTGGGCAGGAAAAATATCGGCAGCCTCTATGTGGACGGGGAAACCCTGTATGCCGCAAGTCACGACGGAAAACTTTTCAGGATCGGTCTGGAGGCCTTTGAAGTGGAGGCTTGCGTGAAGAACGCGCACAGGAAAATGTTTGTCTGCGCGGGGATATGGAAGGATGCGCTGGTCACCGTGTCTTTTCCCTGCTCGGAGATCGCCTTTTGGAACAAAGATACATTGGAAAAAATAAGGAAAATGGACGTCCCGTTACAGTTGTCCGGGCGCACGCAAATAGAAGACGGTTTTATGTATATCTCCTCCCGCAATATCGCAGGGATAGACAGGATCAAACTGAGTTAAGCAGCCGTTCTGGCGAGGAGTAGAAATGATAAAAGCAGTAGTATTTGACATGTATGAAACGCTGATAACCCTTTTTGAAAGTCCGCTGTATTTTGGGGCGCAGATGGCGGCTGACGCGGGCATGGAAGAGGGGCAGTTTTTGGAGATATGGCGGGCGACGGAAACCGACAGGACAACAGGGAAAATAACTTTTGAGGAGGTTGTGGAAAGCATTCTCAGGACGAATGGCTGTTATTCGGAAGAGAAAATGGAGCTGATCGTCGGCAGGCGCATCCGGAGCAAGGAGGAGGCCTTCGAGCATATTCACAGAGATATCCTCCCGATGTTAAAGGCATTAAAAGACAGGGGAATCCTGGTCGGACTGATCAGTAACTGTTTCTCAGAGGAGACAAAGATCATCAAAAAAAGCGTTCTGTATCCCTATTTTGACGCCGTGTGCCTGTCTTTTGACGAGGGGCTGCAAAAGCCCGATCCCGCTATTTATAAAAGGTGTCTGGAAAAGTTGGATGTACAGGCCGTAGACTGTCTGTATGTGGGCGATGGGGGAAGTGACGAGCTGGAGGCGGCACAAAGGGTTGGCATGAGGGCGCTGCAGGCGGCGTGGTATCTGAAAGAGGGAACATGCCAGCCCTCAGGGAGAAAGGACGGATTCCGGCAGCTCGAGTCGCCGCTGGATATTTTGGATAATATCTGACGGGGGAGTGAAGAAAAACAGGAGGGATTATGGAACGGTTAGAGGCCTTTGAGAAGATGCTTTCTGATCTCAGAAAGCAGGCTGATTATGAGACTGCCCAGATGGAGGAGCTGAAAGCGGCAGGAAAAGAAAAGTCCGCAACGTATCGCCAGTATCTGGGCAATCGTATGCTTTACAAGATGATGCTGGATAAGTATAGGGAATACGGACTGATTTAGTCTGTGAAAAGTCGCCTGGACAGACGGAGACGGCAATCGCCGGGACGGAGTGAAGATATGTTTCCGAGGGAGTTGGATCACGCGAAGGTCTTATACTATACCCCGAAAGATGAATATGGCTGTATTTATTATGAAAATGGGGATATTGCGGACCGCGTCGGATATCTGGCGATTGGCAGATACCGAAACGATGGGGTATATTATTTATTCAGTTGCGACGAAAATTACGAGGTGGTCGGAGACAGTATTTGGGACAGTGTCGAAGAGTGCATGGGCGCGGCCAATTCATCCCATGGAGCAAATATAATTTGGATTGACGCATGTAATCAATAAATTTTGGAGGAAATGAGTTTGGATACAATACTTCACAGACTGGGGAATGTCTGGAAAAGGATCCTGAATCAGGGATTGCTCTTTCTGTCCGCGGTCATGCTCCTGTGGCTGTCTGGCTGCGGCAGCAGAAAGGAGGAGATCCCGATTGATTTTCCTTTTTATGAGACAGACGATTATACCCTTGCCCTGGCTGTTGCGGAGGGCGGCGAATATGTGCTGTTGTTTCGGGACGGAGACAGGCAGATCCTGCAGCAGATTCCCTGTGGTAAGCTCAAGGAGCCGGTGACTTTCTCCTACGATGGTATAGCATATGGCTCCTGGAGGGATTTGGAGATATTTTCCGCCGATTCTGATACAGGGCTGCTCTTTTTGTGGGAAGATGAGTGGTTTGCGGAAGAGCCGGTTCGGATTCCACGGTATGCGGAGGTTCGCGAGGGGGCCATGCTCACCGTATCGGAGAGCGGGGATGTGCAGGAGAAAAAGATCTATCAATTGAACCAATTCAGGAATCGGGTCGAGGAGGTTCGCGGATGGAATCTGGAGCAGGGCAGCGGTATACTCAGGATATGGGACAGTCTGCGGCGGCAATGTCTGTTTGAGGGAAAGATTGCTCTGGATGAAGAGGGGGAGCCGCGGAATCGGGAATATTATGAGTGTCTCTTCTGGCGGGGGCGCGACCTGCTCTGGGACTATTCGGCCAGTTCCGCCGTCAGGGTGTGGGAGGACAGCGGCGCGGCAGAGTATGAGAGCCGCACGGCTTTTCTGGAAAACTGCGGCTATGCGGGGGAGGCTCCCTTTTACCAGTATTATGACAGATTTCAGAATCTCCAATTGGAGCTGTATCTGGATGAGGAGGAACAGAGATATTACGGCATAGCGTACATACACCGTATAAACAGTGATTTGGAGCCGGTGGCGGATATGCTTGGATTTGCCGGGCATGGCATTGGGAAAGAGCGGTGGGAAGAGGGACAGACCTTTGCCCTGCCATTTGCGGGCGATGCCGGGGGAGCGGAGGATGGATACCGGGAGACGGTGGAATATACGGAGAGCGGCAGGCCGGATCACTTTCTGGCCCAGGGGATGATGGACGACTGTGGGGTGCAGAGGCTGGGCAATCTGGTGGAGATCGACTTCATATACCGGGAGGACGGCGCCCTGTTTTGCAGAGAGTATCACCATGACGCCCGCACCTTTGGCTCCAACCTCTGCGGCAGGGACAGCTTTTATGACGAAAGAGAACGGCTGGTATATGAGAACGGCTATCTCACCCACGGCTCCTGCGAGTTCTATTATGTTTATGCCGGGGAAGAGGAAAAACCCGTATATCGCCTGTATCTGGACTATAACGGCGGGTATGTGTTCCCGGAGCTGGCGCGGCTGTATGACAGCGGGCAATAAGGGAAAAGGCCGTGCTTACACGGACAGTTGCTCCGTGGTATGGGGAGGTTCGCCAGGACGGCTTTTATTTGTCAGCATTGTCCAATCCCTGTTTCAGAAAAGAGTCGTTTTGCAATTACCTGATTCGGGTGTCAAAAGAATATCCGGTCAAAATGGCTTGTGCGATATGCCTGATTCACGGGAAAAATGATGAGGAGAATCACAACGGAGAAAATATATGATGGGGAGAATCTACAAGCCGGATCATCCGCATATGGCGGCGCATCTGTTCGCGGGCTGGCAGGAGACCATGATCCTGTCCTGCCTGCAGGGGATCATGGGGGAAATCTATATATCGGAGCCGCGGGCTTTGGGAACCTGCGGCAAGATATTACAGGCGGATACTTTCCCCACGGATGCCCGGCCGCTCTCTGCCGCGGCCATGCTGGGAGATTTCTGTTTCCTGGCGGGGGAGCCGGATGCGGAGCTGGCGGCCTTTACGCCGGAGGGCCGGGACAGAGATTTCAGGATATTGGTTCCGCGGGAGCGATCACAGAATACTACCGACGAACCCGCAGGCCCGCCATATCCTGCCGGTCGAACCTGGGGGAGAGCGATTCGGCAGATTTATGGTGACAAAGCGCGCAGGGTGACCCGTTACGCCATCAAAAAGGAGCCGGGGGTGTGGGAAATGCACAGGCTGCGGGCGGCGGTGGCGGCTTTGCCCCCTGAGTACGAGCTGCGCCTGATAGACGAAGAGCTCTTTGGTCAGTGCAGGGAAAGCGAATGGAGCCGGGATCTGGTGGCCCAGTTTCGCGCCTACGGGCTATATCGGGAGTGGGGGTTGGGAGCGGTAGTTCTTCGGGGCCGGGAGATCGTCTCCGGCGCCTCCTCCTACTCCGCTTACCGGGGCGGCATCGAGATCGAGATAGATACCCGGGAGGACTACCGCCGAAAGGGGCTGGCCTACGTCTGCGGCGCGCGCCTGATCCTGGAGTGCTGCGCCCGCGGGCTGTACCCGAGCTGGGACGCCCACAACCTCTGGTCGGTGGCGCTGGCCGAAAAGCTGGGGTATCATTTGGACCGTGTGTATGACGCGTATGAGATAGGGGGGCAGTGAGGGCCTTGAGATGACATATCGCACAGCAGTATTGGAACTGTTGAGGAAGTGACTGGAGGAGAGCAGTTATGGGCGGTGATGAGGAGATCAGGGACATATCGGGGCAGGAGCGGGATTTCCTGAGAAAGCTCAGAGCCCGCCCCGGTATGTATTTGGGAACCAATTCCTTTCAGAGACTTATCAGCTTTTTGGGCGGTTACAGGGCGGCTCTGCAAACACTTGGATTGGAAGAAAACCACTGCGTATTGCCTTGGAGGTTTCATAACTTTGTACAGGAAAAGTATGGTATTCATGATTCAAGAGGTTATTCATCTGTTATTTCTGCACAGGAGACGGATGACGGGAAAGCGTTGTGGCTCTTTTTTGATTTGTTGGATGAATATTTGACAGCGAACGGATTTGAGCCGATCGGAGAGACGGCGCTCGGACTTTGGTACCGTCTCAGAACATGTATTGACAGGGATGAGTTGTTTGGAAAACTGGGCGAAACAGAGATTGATGAACTGCTTAAAAAGCGAAAGACGGGGAGATACAGGGAAGAATATGACAGAGTGAAACGGGAAATTGACATGCGCAGGACTTCAGAAAACTTTCCCGTTTCTGTATGCTCCAATCTTGAGTACCGTAGGGGACTTCTTCAGAAAATTATATTTGGTCACTGTGCAAATGAGGAATTGGCGCGGAGTGTGGCCGAAGAGATCAACATGCTTTGCGAAGGATGCCAGGTGGACTACTGTGACAAATGGTATGACAGGGTGTTAGCTGTCTATAAGGGGGCAGGAATTCCCTGCTAAATCGTAAACTCTACTTCTATTCTCAGGGCCTTTTTTCCCACTCGACGACGTAGGTTTTCGCAGTCACTTATCTGTAACTTTTTTCTGTTATAATATAGCTTATGAGAAACTGCGCAGCGGTTTCTCATAAAAGGCGCGATTAAGCGCCGTAAATCTAATCCCAGGAAAAGTTTTAGTTCCTGGGATATATCTTATGAGAAAAAGCATAACGGTTTCTCATAAAAGAAAGGATGAATGCGGTTTATGGTTGATTTATATTATGTAGAGGACGATCCCAATATTGCCGGTATCGTAAAAGAATATCTGGAACAGAGGGACTTTCGGGTAACGGTATGCCCGACGCTGTCCCAGGCAAGGCAGGCGCTTGAGGAGCGTGTGCCCGCGCTGGTGCTGCTGGACTGGAACATGCCGGACGGACGCGGGGACAGCCTGTGCCAGTGGATCCGACGCAGCCGGAAAGAATTGCCGATCATTTTTCTCACAGTACGGGGGGACAGCGCGGATATCGTTCGCGGATTTCAGAACGGGGCGGATGACTATGTGGTCAAGCCCTTTGCGCTGGAAGTATTGCATTCGCGGATATTGGCCCTCCTTCGCAGAGCGGGCAATGTGACCGGACAGTATCTCTCCTGCGACGGGATCGTGATCGACAGGAGCCGCCAGACGTTTTCCTGCCATGGGGATGAGGTCACGCTGAGTCCGGCGGAATATCAATTGCTGTTATATCTGATGCAAAACAAGGGAAAGACCGTTACCAGAGAAAAAATATTGGAGCAGATATGGGACTTAAACGGCAGCTATGTGAACGATAACACGCTGACCGTCACGGTGAAACGGCTGCGGGATAAGCTGGGAGCGCCGGAGTGCCTAAGGACGGTCAGATCTGTGGGCTACCGTATGGAGGACAGGATATGAGCGGGCGGAAAAATATATTTGTCACTGTTGGGTTTGTCTGTGCGGTCAGCCTGATCGTCTCCGCAGCGTCAGTCTTACTGGTCTCTTTCTATTACAGCCGCTTTCAGTTCGATCTGCTGAATGCTGTCTGCGGCAAGGTGCTGGAGCGGGCTCCGGAGACAAGGGGGCTTATCGCCGCCGCCCTGAAAGAATATTCGGCAGGGGCGGCGACAAAGGCAGACGAAGATATCTTAACGGCCCTGGGATATCGGATATCCGATTTTTCAGGTCTTCCTGTCAGACAAAATATGCTGTTTGCGGCGGCGGGGCTTTTGCCCGGCGTTTTTCTGTTTATCGCTGCCTTTCTGTATCGGAACAGGCAGGAGGCCATGCGCATTCAGGCTCTGACCGATTACCTGGAACAGGTCAATACGGGCAAGGCGGTCATTCTCTCCCCCGCCGGAGAGGATGACTTTTCCAAACTGGAGGATGAGATATACAAGACGGTGACTTATCTCTACTATACCAGGGAGATGGCGGTGCGAGCCAGAGATGGTTACGCGGAAAATCTGTCGAACATCGCGCATCAGATCAAGACGCCGATCACCGCCATATCCCTGTCTGTCCAGATGATGCGGCAGGACATGGGAGGGAAATACCCTGAGCAGGTGGAAAAGCAGCTGTCGAGGCTCATGCATCTGGAGGAAACCCTGCTGGTACTGTCCCGAATGGACGCGGGGACTTTGACGCTGAAGAAAGAGGAGGTGGACGTCTACACCCTGCTCGTCCTGGCGGCAGACAATCTGCAGGAGCTGTTTGCGGACACCGGCAGCCGCGTGGATATACCGGAGCTGGGGGAGGCGGCTGTCATAGCCGATCTGGACTGGACGATGGAGGCAGTCATCAATGTGCTGAAAAACTGCATGGAACACAATGCGGGCGGCACTGTTTATTGTTCATACGCGCAAAATCCGCTATGTACGGAGATTCTGATCTGGGACGAGGGAAAAGGCTTTGAGAAAGAGGATATCCCCCATCTCTTTGAACGGTTTTACCGCGGAAAAAATGCGGGGGAGGGCGGCATAGGAATCGGCCTGTCTCTGGCCAGGGAGATCATAGAGCGTCAAAACGGAACAATACGGGCCAGGAACAGACCGGACGGCGGAGCATTGTTTGAAATCCGATTCTACAGTCACTAAGCTGTAACTTTCATATGATATAATATGTATATAAAAATCATGAAACAGATTGTGTGACCCGGACAAAGTAACCGGGTTTCGCAATCGCCCTTACAGGAAAGGAGACAGCAATAGAATGGAGATTTTAAAATGCGAAGGAGTCAGGAAGGTATACGGCGAGCGCAGCAAACAGGTGGTGGCGCTGGACGGCATCGATCTGTCGGTGGGCAAGGGGGAATTTGTGGCGATAGTCGGCGCGTCCGGCTCAGGAAAATCCACTCTGCTGCATATCCTCGGCAGCGTGGACAAGCCCACCGAGGGGAAAGTCCTGATCGACGGAACGGAGCTCTCCCGGTTAAACCAGACGCAGGCGGCCATCTTCCGGCGCAGGAAAGTGGGATTGGTGTACCAGTTTTACAACCTGATCCCCACTCTGACAGCGCGCAAAAATATCCTTATGCCCCTGGCGCTGGATAAAAAGAAACCGAACCAGGAGTTTTTTGAGCAGATCGTCAACTCCCTGGGCATTGCCGACAGACTGGAGGCAATGCCCGGTCAGCTGTCAGGCGGACAGCAGCAGAGGGTCGCCATCGCGCGCTCCCTGATCTATCGCCCCGCCCTGCTGCTGGCGGACGAACCCACCGGTAATCTGGATCAGAGGAATTCCAAGGAGATCATCGACATGCTGAAACTCCTGGGCCGCAGTCTGGAGCAGACGATCCTGCTGATTACCCACGACGAAAAGGTGGCTATGGAGGCGCAGCGCGTTATCACCGTGGAAGACGGGCGTATCATCAGCGACGAGAGGCGGAGGTGACGGATATGTGGAAAGCTTATTCTTCGGACTATATCAAAAACAACCGCTCATCGGGGGTATCCGTCATGATCGCGGCATTTGTCTCGGCGGTACTGTTATCCCTGCTATGCGGATCGTTCTATAATATGTGGAAGTATGAGGTGGAGAGGATCGAATTGGAGGAGGGCGGCTGGCAGAGCCGGCTGACCGGCGCATTTGACCGGCAGGATATCGAAACAGCCCGCAATTTTGCCAATATCAGGGAGGCGGCGATCCGTGACGGGGAAGGCGCGGAAACGGTCATGGAGCTCTATTTTGACGATTACAGGGCAGTCTTTTCGGACACGCCCCGCATTGCCGACCAGTTCGGGGTCATGCCGGAACAGATCAACTATAATTATGCGCTGCTGGCCATGTATATGATCCGCAGTCCGCAGGATACGGCGCCGAGACTGCTGTTTCCGATGTTCGTGGCGATACTGCTGTTGGCCTCCGTCTCGCTGATCCTGATTATACACAATTCCTTTGCGGTATCCATGAACGCGCGGATGCATCAGTTCGGTATATTTGCCAGCATCGGGGCCACGCCGAAACAGATCCGGGCGTGTCTCTTACAGGAGGCCGCAGTCCTGTGCGCGGCGCCGATATTGGTAGGGAATCTGCTGGGTATCGCAGGCAGTATGGGCGTGATACGGTTATCCAATATATTGTTGGGAAATGACATACCGGGGCGGCATGAGGCGGCTTTTGGCTATCATCCGCT
Organism: uncultured Acetatifactor sp.; assembly: GCA_910584375.1. Classification (GTDB taxonomy): domain Bacteria; phylum Bacillota; class Clostridia; order Lachnospirales; family Lachnospiraceae; genus Acetatifactor. The sequence continues at coordinate 39,973 of CAJUAH010000009.1, read as the reverse complement.
GGTTCTGGCGCTGACGCTCTGCGCAACCGCGCTCACCGTATGGATCTCGGCGTGGCTGCCCGCGAGAAAGCTGAGCAGGCTGATGCCGCTTGAGGCCATACGCAGCACGGGAGAATTGCAGTTAAAGCGCAGAAACAATTCCCGCGTCCTTGCCCGTCTGTTCGGCGTGGAGGGCGAGCTGGCCGGAAACGCGCTGAAAGCGCAGAAAAAAGCCCTGCGCACGGCCACTCTGTCCCTGATATTTTCGTTTATGGCGTTCACGGTCATGCAGTGCTTTTTTGCGACTGTCCAGATCAGTACCAGAGAGACCTATTTTGAAAGGTATCAGGACGCGTGGGATATCATGGTCACGGTGAGGGGCGCGGAGATGGACGGCTTTGAAATGGCGGGAGCCATCCGGGAGCTTAACGGAGTAGAGAGCGCCATCGTCTATCAGAAGGCGTTGGCAAAAACGATCGTTACAGAGGGGGAGATGAGCGGGGAGATGAAGGCTCTGGGCGGTTTTACCCATGCCTCCGATCAGTATGTGACAGAGGCGGACGGCGGATGGCTGGTGAATGCTCCGGTCATCATACTGGACGATAACAGCTTTATGGCGTACTGCGAGCAGATCGGAGCGATCCCGCAGCCAGACGGAGCCGTGGTGCTGAACCGGATCCGCGATGTGACCAACCCTGATTTCCGCCACCCGGAGTACATGCCCTATATCCATGCGCAAGACAGCGAAGAAAATGCCGCAAGCGTTTTGAGGAGGCAGGGCGATACGGAGACGGCGGCGCGGATCCCGGTGCTGGCATACACGGACAAGGTTCCTGTTTTGCGGGAGGAATACGCTACTTTAGATTACTACGAACTGGTGCATTTTATCCCTGTGTCTCTGTGGAGAGAAATCAAAGGGCAGATAGGGGGAACGGAGCCGGACTTCCATATCTGCGTCCTAGGCGGGGAGCATGTGACGCTGGAGGAGCTGGACGCGCTGCAGAGCCGGATCGATCAACTGCTGAGGCAGACTTACGGGACGGAGAGCGAGAACCGTATTCGGGAGTATGAGACGAACGGCAGGCAGATACAGGGAATGCGGGTGATATTTGGCGGTTTCTGCGTGCTGCTCGCCGTCATTGGGATCGGCGACGTCTTTACCAACACGGTGGGATTTGTGCGCCAGAGGAAAAGGGAATTTGCCAGATATATGTCGGTGGGGATGACGCCCGGCGAGATCAGAAAGATGTTCTGTGTGGAGGCTCTGGTTCTGGCGGGGCGTCCAGTGCTGATCACCCTGCCGCTGGCTGTTGTCGCCGTGGGGTTCATGCTGAAGATGAGTTATCTGGGGGCGGAAGAATTCTTCGCGGAGACACCGCTGGCGCCGATCCTTTTCTTTATGCTGGCGATCTGGAGCAGCGTGGCGCTGGCGTATCGCCTTGGCTGGCGCTCCCTGCGCAGGATCAGTCTAACGGAGGTACTCCGGGATGACACGATGCTGTAAAGAAAAAGTAAAAATTGTGTAAAATCCGGCGATTGTGCGGAAACAGCCGTTGACTTGCATCACTGCGTTTGCTATAATCCGATTATGTATTAGGGAGTAGCTTGCATACCTTGGTATGTGACATATTTACGTCAGCACAGGAAGATGATTCCTCGGGATATGTTGGTAAAAAGCGAGACTTTTACTGTAGATTCTTACGGTATCAGTGTCGCTTTTTTAGACGCCGGACGGCGGGATGAGCAGGCCGCAAGGATAAGGGTTGGAGGTGACAGATGACAATACACGGATTGAGGGAGCTGTATCTGACTTTTTTTCGCATCGGCGGTCTGACCTTTGGCGGCGGCCTGACTATGCTGCCCATGTTAAAGCATGAGCTGGTGGCGAAAAAGGGCTGGGTCAGCGAGGACGAGCTGCTGGACTGTTATGCCATCGGACAGTGTACGCCCGGTGTGATCGCCGTCAATACAGCCACTTTTGTGGGATATAAGCGAGAGGGGATCCCCGGCGGGATTGCCGCCACGCTGGGCATGATCTCGCCTTCGGTGGTTCTGATCACGCTGATCGCCTCCTTTTTTCAGGCTTTTGTGGAAAATGCATATTTTCAGCATGCCATCATGGGCGTCAAGGGCGTGGTCTGCGCGCTGATGCTGAACACGGTCATTACGCTGGCCAGGAAAAGCCTGGTCAATCTGATGAGCGTGCTGGTCTGTGCGGCTGCCCTGGTATTGGCGCTGTTTACCCCTGTTCCCACCGTCATGATCGTGGTGCTGGCAGGACTGTCCGGCGCGGCGGCGGAGCTGTGGCGTCGCAGAGATCCGGGAGAGGGAGGGCGAAGAACATGACTTTCCTGCACCTCTTTTGGGAGTTCTTTCAGATCGGCCTGTTCGCTATGGGCGGCGGCCCGGCCACGCTGCCATTTCTGATGGAGCTGGCGGAGAGATACGACTGGTATGCGCTACAGGATCTGACGGATATGGTGGCTGTGTCGGAGAGCACGCCGGGGCCGCTGGGAGTCAATATGGCCACCTATGCGGGTTTTCGGGCAGCGGGGATATTGGGCGGCCTGACTGCTACGCTGTCTCTGGTGCTGCCAAGCGTTATTATCATTATCCTGATAGCGAAATTTCTGACCAATTTCAGTCAGCATCCCATGGTAAAAGCTGTGTTTTCCGGGGTGCGACCGGCGGTCACGGCGCTGATCGCCGTCGCTATAGGGGGGCTTTTTAAGGTAGTTCTGGTGACAGAGGACGGGACGCTGGCGGTAAAGCCGCTGCTACTGTGCGGGGCGGTATTTGTGCTGATGCAGATAAAGCCGTTGAAAAAACTGCATCCGGCGGTATGGCTGCTGGCGGCGGCAGTGGTGGGGGTCGTGTTCCGGTTTTGATGCGATCCGGCTGGAAACAATTGAAGAACCGCTTGTATAATGCAGGCAGGAATTTTATATATAGAAAGAAGAAATGTCATGAAAATGGTAAGGTTTTACGACAGCGTGGAGGACAGTCTGCTTCGGTTTGCGGTGATCATCTCGAAGACAGGGGATAAATGGGTATTATGTAAGCACCGGGAGCGGGATACTTATGAGGTGCCCGGCGGACACCGGGAACCGGGAGAGGATATAGAGACTGCGGCCCGCCGTGAGCTGTATGAGGAGACGGGCGCGCTGACATACACATTGCAGCCTGTCTGCGTGTACTCTGTGGCGGATGCGGGCGAGCCCGACGCGCAGGAGAGTTTCGGCATGCTGTATTTTGCCCGGATCGAGACCTTTGAGCCGGAGCTGCACAGCGAGATCGAGAAGATCCTCCTGACGGAGGAACTGCCGAACCGATGGACATATCCCGAGATACAGCCCCGTCTGTTGGCGGAGGCCCACAGACGGGGGATCCTATAAAAATTTTGTTAATTTTTTGCGATAGGTCTTGCAAAAACTGTTAAATACAAATACGCTAAGGATGGGAAATATATTTGGATGATATATAACATTGAGTTCAAGGGGGTGTGTATGGCGACTTCGAGTATCACGAAAAATTTTTATCTCAGTGGAAAAGAGGCAGAGGCGTTTGCCAACGCGGTTGAACTGTCTTTTCAGGAGCGGAAACCGCCTGCTCAAATCAGTGTCAACAAGGTACAGAGCAGGGAAGAATTACAAAAATTAATGATGAAAAGGAACAGAGTGAATGGGGGATAAGTTTTCTACAGTCAATATTCGCCTGTATCTCTCTCCGGAACAGAGTGCGCAGGAGGAAAACGATTTAAGGGAGCTCCTCTTCGGGTATTCTTGTCCTGTGAACAAAGATGTTGAAATGTATCTGAGAGAACAGGCTATAGAGTTTACATTAAAGGATCAGTCTGTTACATATCTGGTATTTTCAAATATAAACGCGGAACTGCTGGGTTATTTCACAATAGCGGTTAAACCGATCATTATTAACGCCAAAAATTTCAGCAATCATATGAAAAGAAAATTATCGCGTTCGGGAGAGTATGACGAGATAACGCAGACATACAGTTTGGCTGCTTATTTGGTGGCGCAATTAGGAAAGAATTTTGCGCATGACGCGGATAAATCAATATCAGGAAAAGAATTGTTAGATTTAGCGTTGGATCAGGTGAGGGAGCTGCAATATCAGGCTGGGGGCACAGTTGTATTTCTGGAATCTGAAGATAACGAGAGTTTGCGGAATTTTTATCAACAGGAGAACGGTTTCAAACAATTTGGGTATAGGGAGACTAACAGCCCGAAACAGGAACGGCATAAATTGGTTCAAATGTTGAAGATTATCTGAGTCTGACGGATATGGCGGCAAATGCGAAGGTGAATTGAGAACAGGCAGGAGGAAAAACCGATATGGCGGAATACGAACAGGTGGCGCAGCCTTTTGCGCCGGTGTATGACAGCAATTCACGGATACTGATCCTGGGCAGTCTGCCCTCCGTAAAATCCAGAGAGCAGGGCTTTTATTACGGACATGCCCGGAACCGTTTCTGGCCCATGCTGGCGGCGGTCTATCGGGAACCCACGCCGGGCGATATCCCTGAAAAAAAGGCGTTGTTGCTGCGTCATGGCCTGGCGGTCTACGATGTGATCGAGAGCTGTGAGATCAAGGGCTCCAGCGACAGCAGCATACGCAATGTGAAAGCGGCGGATATCCGGGCCATCATGGAGACATCTCGGATTGATAGGATACTGGCAAACGGCAGGACGGCGGCAAAGTATTTTAAGGCTTACCAGCCCGCCGCCTATCAGCGGATGCTGATTGAGCTGCCCTCCACCAGCCCCGCCAACGCCGCCTTTTCCCTGGATAAGCTGGTGGCGATATGGGGGGAATTTCTATTGTGACAGCGCTTGCATAAATTTGACGGATGCTATGGACAAATAGCGAAAATGTATTATAATAAGTATAGTTTTAATGCAAGGGGCGGCAAGGGGAATAGGGGTTCCGCTCAGGAAATCAAAACCAAAGTAGCAGGAGGGAACGATATGGGAGCGACAAAGTATGCGGGTACACAGACGGAAAAGAACCTGGAGGCAGCATTTGCGGGCGAGTCCCAGGCCAGGAACAAGTATACCTATTTTGCGTCCGTGGCAAAAAAGGAAGGCTATGAGCAGATTGCGGGCCTGTTTTTGAAAACCGCCGACAATGAAAAAGAACACGCGAAGATGTGGTTTAAGGAGCTGAGCGGAATCGGCAATACCAGGGAGAATCTCACCGCGGCCGCGGAGGGTGAAAACTTTGAATGGACAGATATGTATGAGGATTTTGCCAAGACCGCCGAGAAAGAGGGTTTCCCCGAGCTGGCCGAGAAGTTCAGGCTGGTAGGCGAGATCGAAAAGCATCATGAGGAGCAGTACCGCGCGCTGCTTAAAAATGTGGAGACTGCAACCGTATTTGAAAAGAGCGAGGTAAAGGTATGGGAGTGCCGTAACTGCGGACACATTGTCGTGGGGACGAAAGCGCCCGAGGTTTGCCCGACTTGCAATCATCCTCAGAGTTATTTTGAGGTGCATGCGGAAAATTATTGATTGGATTTTAGAGAGGGGCCAGTTAAATGGCCCCTTTTGCTTTTGCTGTCAGCAATGCGTATAGTGCCGCGCCTGCGCGCGCGTCTGGCGAATGCCGCGGGGGTCATATATCCCGCAGGATTGCCACGGTTCCGTTGCCAGTCAGCGGGTCGCGCTTAGCATATCCGAACAGCGCCAGCGCGGGTTCGTCAAAGACGGCGGTAAACACCTCCGCGTGCAACGCTTTGGTGAGTTCCCGGTAATTATATTCCGCCAGCTCCGGGAACAGCGTATGCTCCTCGGATTCCCGGTGCAGTATGTCATGGATCGCGTCTTTCCATGGCTCCAGAGAGGGGGCAAAGGCAGGGCGGTTTTTCATATTTTCCCTTAGATACAGGTCATAGAGAAGATATTCCCGCAATGCGGAAAGCAGGCGCTTTGCCTGTGCCTGTCCGCAGCGCGATATCTGCGCAGTCCCCCACTCCAGTAAAATCTCGTATTTGCGTATGCGGGAAGACTGTATCCCGAACAGTCCGTTTTTTTCATACCACTGCGCCAGGCTCTCATACATGGAAAAGGCGTTTTCAAACAGGGGGAGCATGCACTCCAGCGTATGGGTAAACTGGCCGCTGTTGTAATAGATTTCCACCGTCTCTTCCAACTGTTTCAGATGGCAGACATCCTCATAGGAAAGCCACCGGGTAGACAATACTTCATAGGGGGGACGGCTGGTGTATGCAAGGTCGTATTCGGGAGCCTGACGTTCCATCCGCGAGCCTTTCAGCACCTTGAGAAAACCGAGCTGTAGCTGTTGGGGACGAAGGGCATATACATCATTGAAGGAGATCTGAAAGCGCCGCAGATCTTCAAAGGGCAGTCCGGCGATCAGATCCAGATGGATATGGATATTTCCCCAGGAGGAGACGCGCCGGACGACGGCGGCCACCCGTTCAAAGTTCATCTGGCGGCAAATCTCGGCGATCGTCTCCTCACAGGTTGACTGCACGCCGATCTCCAGCTGTACGGCGCCGGGCCGCAGCTTTTCCAGCACGGCGAAATAATCCTCGTCCAACAGGTCGGCGGCGATCTCAAAGTGAAAGTTCGTCACGCCGTTGTCATGCTCCAGAATGTGCCGCAGGATGGGCAGGGCGTGCTCTTTTTTGCAGTTGAAAGTGCGGTCAACGAATTTTACCTGGGGCACTTTTTTCTCCAGAAAGAAATCCAGCTCCCGGCACACCCGCTCGGGACGGCGAAAGTCCATGGTCCGGTCGATGGAAGAGAGGCAGTAGCTACAGGAGAACGGGCAGCCCCGGCTGCTTTCATAATAAATGATGCGGTTCTCGAAGTCCTTCATGTCCTCATACCAGAAAGGAATCTCATCCAGCGAAAGCCTCGGCATGTTGTTCCCATCCAAAACGGTGGGCAGTTCCCGGGATGTGCCAGTCCCGTAGGCCGCCGCCAGGCGGGCGAAAGCGGCCTCCCCCGGCCCGGTCATCACGCCCCGCAGTCCCCACTTCGCGGCGGTCTCAGCGGCGTCGTAGGAGACTTCCGGCCCTCCGGCCCAGATATCCGCCTGGGGCAGGATCCTGTGCAGATCGGGAATGAGCGCGTCCATCACTTCCCGATTCCAGATATAGCAGGAAAAGGCGATCACGTCGGGCTGTCTCTTATAGATCTCCCGCAGGATAAACCCGGTCGGCTGGTTGATGGTAAACTCCGCGATCTCTGTGCAGGACTTGTATTCACCCGCGCAGGAACGCAGGGAGTGGACAGCCGGATTGGAGTGGATATACTTGGCATTGACGGCGACTAACAGGATCTTCATGACAGATCGGTCCTTTCTACAATATAAATAATATAGAAGGCTTTTTATTAAAAAAGCATAAACTCATTGCGCCAGAAAGAGTCCTATGGTACACTGCCCATATGGGGAACCAGAGAGCCACAGGCGGCTTTACCCTCCGTTCGGAGGGGCATGCCCCTCCAGACGCAAGGAAGGGGGGCGATATCATTGATGATTACATACTCTGATCTGATCCAGACAGGAATATTCATCGTTGCCTTTATAGGATTGTGTTATACAATCTTTAAGGAAAAAAGAAAATAGCCGCCACTACCGCAAATAGTGACGGCTGACTGCTTTTAGCAGTGACTGCTTAAAACATTGAGGGTAGAGCCGCATCTCTGGCTTTCCCTTTGTTTACAATATAGCATATTCCCGCCTGCAACGCAAGGGGTCTTGCGAATGAAAGGACAAAAGCATGACAAACATTGAGAAAACAGAAATCTTTCTGCGGGAGCAGTTTGAAAAATGCGCCTATTTTAAGGAGCATCCCGTCGACGGGGAATACCGCCTGCAGCATTCCTACCGGGTGGCCCATGCGGCCCGGGAGATCGCCCGCAGAGAGGGTCTGGACGAGGAGGGTCTGGTGATCGGCGGTCTGCTGCATGACGTGGGCTACAGTTTGTTCTTTGAGTCGGAGGATAACTGGGTAGAGCATGGGCGTATGTCGGCCCGGCTGGCCCGGCCTTTTTTGGAGGGGCTTGACCTGGGAGTGGAGCGGGTACAGGAGATCTGTTACGGTATTGCGATCCATGTGGACGGAAAAGCGGATTTTTCTGGGGAGGATACGGCCTTTGCCCTGAGTATCGGGGACGCGGACGATGTGGACAGGTTTGGAGCCTACAGGATCTATGACGCCATGGAGTACGGGGATTTCCGCAATCTGAAAATAGAGGACAAGCGTAAATGGCTCCGGGAGAAACTGGACTGGATCGGCTGGCGTCTGGAACAGAAAGCGGGCACAGAGACGGCTCGACAGATGATCGCGCAGTGTCTGCTGTACCAGCGGCAGTATTATGAGAAGGTGCTGGAGCAGATGGAACACAGCGAGACGGTCTGAGAACCCCGGAGACAGGGGAAATCAAAAATTGCCATTCTTGGAAATGCCGGTTTTATAGCGATTTTGACGGCCCTATAGCGATTTTGGCGGCCCCGTAGCGGCTTTGGCGGTTCCGTTGCGGCTTTGATGGCTTCGCAACGGCTTTGGGCGGGCGTCGGGGCGGCCCATGCGGATGGAAAAAGGACTTGCACACCTCCTGTAAATATGGCATTATATTTGAGGATAAGTGTGGCGGTATTGCGGGCAGGCTTGCGGTATGCGCAGGTACACATCCGCAGAATTTGTTACAGCGATCATGCGGGAAAAGAGGATGGACAGAGAATATGGCAGAAAATAAGCAAAAGCGTGTAGGACAAATGGAAACCATTAGAAAAGTGCTGCATTATATCAAGAGATACTGGCTGCTGGTGGGATTGTCTTTGGTGCTGGCGGCCGTGATCGTAGCGCTGACGCTGTATGTGCCCATACTGACGGGAAATGCGGTGGATCTGATCGTGGACAGGGGACGGGTGGATATGCCCGGGATTCTGGACATAATGGTCAAGATAGCCGTTGCCATGCTGCTGACCGCCGTTGCCCAGTGGGTTATGAATACCGCCAACAACTATATCACTTATCATGTGATTCAGGACATCCGGCAGGATGCCTTTCACAAGCTGGAGAATCTGCCGCTGAGATATCTGGATGCCCGGTCTTACGGAGATATTGTGAGCAGAGTCATCGCGGATGTGGATACTTTTGCCGACGGTCTGCTCATGGGATTTACCCAGCTCTTTACCGGCGTCCTGACCATATTCGGCACGCTGTTTTTCATGCTCATCACCAATGTGCCCATCGCGCTGGTGGTGATCTGCATCACCCCGGTATCCTTTTTGGTGGCGAAATTTATTGCCACCCGGACCTATAGGATGTTTAAAGAGCAGTCCGAGACCAGGGGAGAGCAGACCGCTCTGGTGGAGGAAATGGTGGGCAACCAGAAGATCGTGAAGACCTTTTCGCGGGAGGAGGCAGTCACGGAGCAGTTTCGGGAGATCAACGGGAGACTGGAAAAGTGTTCCCTGAAAGCTATTTTTTACTCCTCCCTGACCAATCCATGCACACGATTTGTCAACAGCCTGGTGTATGCGGGGGTGGGTATTTTCGGCGCGCTGGTGGTTATCAAGACAAGGGGGATAGGTCTCAGCGTAGGCAGGCTGTCCTGCTTTTTGAGTTATGCCAACCAGTACACCAAGCCTTTTAACGAGATATCCGGCGTGATCACGGAGCTACAGAACGCCATTGCCTGCGCCGCCCGTATATTCGAGTTGATCGAGGAGGAGGCGCAGGTTCCGGACGCGGCGGGCGCGAAGGCGCTCACGGACGCGCGGGGCAATGTGGAGCTGGAGCATGTGTATTTCCAGTATGTACCGGATAAAAAGCTGATCCAGGACTTTAACCTGTGTGTACAGCCGGGGCAGAGAGTTGCCATCGTGGGCCCCACCGGCTGCGGCAAGACCACGGTCATCAATCTGCTGATGCGGTTCTATGACGTGGACAGCGGCAGTATCCGGGTGGACGGAAGGGATATCCGGGATCTGACCAGAGGGAGCCTGCGCACCAGTTACGGCATGGTACTCCAGGAGACCTGGCTGCGGGCCGGGACGATTCTGGACAATATTCGCATGGGGAAACCCCAGGCCACGGAGGAAGAGGTGGTGACGGCGGCGAAGGCAGCCCATGCCCACAGCTTTATCAAGCGTCTGCCGGAGGGCTATCACACGGTGATCACGGAGGATGGCGGCAGTCTGTCCCAGGGGCAGAAACAGCTGCTGTGCATTGCCAGGGTCATGCTGTGCCTGCCGCCCATGCTGATCCTGGACGAGGCTACATCATCCATCGACACCCGCACCGAGATCCGAATCCAGAAAGCCTTTGCCCGCATGATGGAGGGCAGAACCAGCTTTATCGTGGCCCATCGGCTGTCCACGATTCGGGAGGCGGATATCATCCTGGTCATGAAGGACGGCAATATCATCGAGCAGGGCAACCACGAGAGCCTGCTGGCCCAGGGCGGTTTTTACAGAGAACTGTATAACAGCCAATTCGCGGGATGAGCAGAGCCAAGGCAAAGTTCATGCGGATACCGTGCTCGCAAGGAACTCTGCGCAGGGCCGGGAGCCAGGACAGATGATGGGGGAACATATATGTACAGGATACTGATTGTGGAGGACGACGAAGGAATCGCGCAGGCTCTGTCCCGGCAGATCGCGAGCTGGGATATGGAGCCCTGCTGCGTGACGGATTTTCACAGGGTGATGCAGGAGTTTGCGGCGTTTGATCCGCAGCTTGTACTGCTGGATATCATGCTGCCCTTCTACAACGGCTATTATTGGTGCAGCGAGATCCGCAGGGTGTCCAAGGTGCCCATCATCTTTCTCTCCTCCGCCTCCGACAATATGAATATTGTCATGGCCATGAATATGGGAGGGGATGATTTTATCGCCAAGCCCTTTGACATGGCGGTGCTGATCTCAAAGATGCAGGCCGTTTTGCGCCGCACCTACGATTTCGGAGGTACGCTGCCGGTGTTGGAACACCGGGAGGCCCTGTTGAATACCGGGGACAATACCCTGACTTACCGGGGAGAACAGATCCCCCTGAGCAAAAACGAATATCGGATCCTGCTGACTCTGCTGGAGAGTAAGGGACAGGTGGTGAGCAGGGAGCGGCTGATGGAAAAGCTGTGGGAGACTGACAGCTTTGTAGACGACAACACGCTGACCGTCAATGTAAACCGGCTGCGCAAAAAGCTGGAGGGGGCGGGGCTGGAGGATTTCATAACCACAAAATTCGGGGTGGGTTATCTGATCTGCGACCAGTGATACGCTCCTCAAAATATACAGACGCGTGATCGCGGCCTGCCGCGGTATGCGGGAACGGGGTATCTATGAAACATTTTATGGCTTTATATTTCAGGCAGCAGAAGAAACGGAATCTGCTGCTGTTGCTGTTTTGTGTGCTGTTCGGATTGATATTTCTGCTGTATCAGCTCCCTCCTGCGGCGCTGCTGTATCCCTTTCTGCTGCTGGCTCTGGTCTGGCTGGTCTTTACCGCTGCCGAGATACGCGGGGGCTATAAGCGCTACGCGCTCATGCGCCGCGCGGCGGAAACCCTGGAGGAGGAAAAGGGAGAGCGGGAGATCCGCGATTGGGATATCCTGCAGGAGCTGTTGGAACAGCAGGAGCGGGAGGAGAGCTGGGAGTGTGGTTTTTACCGGGATATGATCTCGGAGCTGTTGCGGGAGAGAAGGCGGTGGCTGGACATCACAAAAGCCCGGGAACAGGATATGGTGGATTATTATACGACATGGGTTCATCAGATCAAGACGCCCATCTCCGCCATGCGGCTGGCTCTGCGGCAGGAAGATACGGAGAACTCACGCAGCCTGGGCGGGGAGCTGCAACGGATAGAGCAGTATGTGGATATGGTGTTGACTTACCTGCGCCTGGGCAGCGGGGAGACGGACTATGTGTTTACGCATGTAAATCTGGACAGGCTCTTGCGGGAGTGCATCAAAAAATACGCCGGGCAGTTCATCCGGCGGCATCTGACGCTGGACTACCAGGAGACGGACTGCCTGGTGCTGACAGATGAAAAATGGCTGGCCTTTGTGGTGGAACAGGTACTGTCCAACGCGCTGAAATACACGCAGGCCGGGAGCGTCAGCATCTATCTGGAACCGCCCTGTACGCTGTGCATCCGGGACACGGGCATCGGCATCGCGCCGGAGGATCTGCCCCGGATCTTTGAGAAGGGATATACGGGATATAACGGGCGCAGCGACAAAAAGGCCACCGGACTGGGCCTGTATCTGTGCAGACAGATCTGCGACCGCCTGCGGCATACCATCACCGCCGACTCCGCGGCGGGGGAGGGCACCTGCGTGCGCATCGGCCTGGGCCGGGAAGTGCTGGAGACAGAATGATGCGGGCATTTATGTCCCAGGGCATTTGTGTCCCTCGGGCACTTGTGACAAAAATGTAAGTTTTTCCGGGGGAAATGTAAGCCGATTCGATGGCGCGCATTTCCCCGGTTTTTTATAATGGATCCATGATCAAGAGGCGCGGAAACCCACGGGCGGTACGCGGACTAAGGAATATGGAGGCAGGATATGAGTATTTTGGAAGTGAGAGAAGTAAAAAAGATCTATACCACACGCCTGGGCGGCAACCGGGTAGAGGCGCTGAAAAATGTGTCCTTCAGCGTGGAACAGGGAGAATATGTGGCGATCATGGGCGAGTCCGGTTCCGGCAAGACCACGCTGCTGAATATCCTGGCGGCGCTGGATAAGCCCACCGGGGGCAGCGTGGCGCTGGGCGGACAGGAGCTGGGGCGGATCAAGGAGTCTGCGGTGGCGGCGTTTAGAAGGGATAATCTGGGATTTGTGTTTCAGGATTTCAATCTGTTGGATACTTTTACGCTGGAGGACAATATCTATCTGCCGCTGGTGCTGGCGGGCAAACGCTATGACGAGATGCGTGCGCGGCTCCAGCCCATCGCGCAGGAACTGGGGATCGTGGAACTGTTGAAAAAATATCCTTACGAGGTATCCGGCGGACAGAAACAGCGGGCGGCGGTGGCCAGGGCGCTGATCACCGGCCCCAAGCTGGTGTTGGCGGATGAGCCCACGGGAGCCCTGGACTCCAAAGCTACGGATGAGCTGCTGCGGCTGTTCGGAAATATCAACCGCAGCGGGCAGACGATCTTGATGGTAACCCACTCCGTGAAGGCGGCCAGCCATGCGGGCAGGGTGCTCTTTATCCGGGACGGGGAAGTATTTCACCAGATTTACCGGGGCAGCAGCACCAATGAGCAGTTATATCAGAAGATATCGGATACGCTGACGCTGCTGGCCACAAGGTCGGGGCGGGCGGGAATCCATGGACAAACAGTGCCGCCGCAGCCTGGCCCGGCAGGAGCCGTCAGCCAGACAACTGTTATGCCGCAGCCCGGCCCAGCGGGAACTGTCAGCCAAACGGTCGTCATGCCGCAGCCCGGCCCGGCAGGAGCTATCAGCCAGACGACCGCCATGCCTCGACCCGAACAGGGGGCTGTGCCTGCTCAGGCGGCGCAGATACCCGCCGGAGAGGAGGGAGTGCGATGAAGATCGGTTTTTATCCCCGTCTTGCCTGGTCGGGCATACGGAAAAACAGGGAGCTGTATATCCCCTATCTGCTGACCTGTACAGGCATGATCATGATGTATTATATTGTGACTTATCTGCACACCAGCTCGCTGATGGCGTCGGTGCGCGGCGGCTCGGTAATAGCGATGCTGATGGGATTGGGACGTTTTGTGGTGGGCGCGTTTTCCGTGGCTTTTCTCTTTTATACCCATTCCTTTCTGATCCGCAGGCGCAAAAAGGAGTTTGGCCTGTACAGTATCCTGGGTATGAACAAATTCAATCTGGCCAGGGTCATGGTATGGGAGAGCGTTACGGTGGCCGGTATCAGCCTGGCTTTGGGCCTGATCCTGGGAATCGTGTTTTCCAAGATGGCGGAACTTTTGATGCGCCTGATCCTGCGCAGTGATGTGGACTATGCCATGCGGATCAGCCCGGACAATGTGCTGCAGACGGTATGGCTCTATCTGACCATTTTTATCCTGATCCTGGCGGTGACGCTGTGGCAGGTGCGGGTGGCGGATCCCATACAGCTGTTGCGCAGTGAGAACATCGGAGAGCGCCCACCGCGGGCTAACTGGCCCATGGCGCTGGCGGGAGCCGTGCTGCTGGGCGGCGCTTATTACCTGTCGGTTTCCATCGAGGATCCGGTGTCGTCCATGCTCTGGTTCTTTGTGGCCATCCTGCTGGTCATCGGGGGCACCTATCTGCTGTTTGTGGCGGGCAGCGTGGCGCTGTGCAGGGCGTTGCAGAAAAATAAGAGATACTATTATAAGACCAGCCATTTTGTGTCCGTGTCCTCCATGGTGTACCGCATGAAACGAAACGGCGCCGGGCTGGCGTCCATCTGTATCCTGTGTACCATGGTGCTGGTGATGCTCTCTTCCACGGTATGTCTGTACGGGGGGATGGAGAGCAGTCTGCGTTCCCGCTATCCCCGGAACATCATGACGGACAACGAGGCGGGGAGTTACGGGGATCTGCGCGAGGAAAACTATGCCCCTGTGCGCGCCGCCATCGAGGAGGTGCTGGATGCCCACAGGCAGACGGCGGGGGCGGACAACTTTCTGGACTATGCCTGTGTCAGCCTGACCGGCATCCTGCGGGACGGCGTCATGGAAACCCAGGTCACGGACCAATTTGGCGCCGCTCAGGTGAAATATGAGGCTATGTGGCAGATCATAATTGTGTCCCTGGAGGATTACAACCGTCTCATGGGGACCGAAGAGACGCTGGAGCCGGGGCAGTTGCTGATGTACACCACCAAGATGTGGTATCGGCAGGACAGTCTGCGGTTTGCGGGGACGGAGCAGGTATGGCAGGTGGAAAAGGCCCGGGATTTTGTGGACAACGGCGTGGACACCATGCAGATCATTCCCACCATGTTCCTGTTTGTGGAGGATGTGGAGGACTTTGTACGTCCGCTGTCGCAGCAGACAGGTTTTTACGGAAACCCGCTGCTGCAGTATGACTGGCTCTACGGCTTTGACCTGGACTGTTCCGGGGAGGAGCAGGGAACCATCTATTATGAGATTCAGGGGAAACTGGCGGAACTGGCTGCGCAGGGATCTCCGCTGCTCAGTACCGTGGAGTCCATCGCGGTGAACCGAGGGGATTTCGCGGAAATATACGGCGGACTGTTTTTCCTGGGAATCCTGCTGAGCATTGTGTTTGTGGCCGCTACCACGCTGATCATGTACTACAAACAGATATCGGAGGGCTATGAAGACCAGGGGCGTTTCGAGATCCTGCAAAAGGTGGGCATGACCAAAAGGGAGGTCAGAAAAAGCATTAACAGCCAGGTGATGACCGTGTTTTTCCTGCCCCTCGCGGCGGCGGGCATCCATCTGTGTTTTGCCTTCCCGTTCCTCTACAGAGGGCTGATGCTCTTCGGTTTCAGCAATTTCTGGCTGCTGGTGTGGGTGGCGGCGCTGGCCTATCTGCTGTTCGGCGTGGGCTATGTGATCGTGTACCGTATCACCTCCAGAGCCTATTATCATCTGGTGGGCGGCAGGGCCTGACTTTCGGTGAAATGATTGAAAATTCCCGGATGCGGTACTAAATTGTAGAATTTTTTTTAAAACTAAAAAAAAGGTTGCAATTTTCGTGGAAATATATTATAGTAAACAAGTGCCACGAAAATGGCAGCTGTGGCTGATTGGTCAAGCGGTTAAGACGCCGCCCTCTCACGGCGGAAACAGGGGTTCGATTCCCCTATCAGCTGCTTTCTTTTCTAAAATGTATCGCGGATAACAGTTATGGCTGATTGGTCAAGCGGTTAAGACGCCGCCCTCTCACGGCGGAAACAGGGGTTCGATTCCCCTATCAGCTGTTATTCTTTTAAAAGAATAGCCCAACCCGAAAGTGCCGGAAACAGATTGTTTCGGGCATTTTTTTGTGGGTAAAGCACTTTTGGTCGAGATGTGGGCAGCCGGGGGCGGTATACTGTGGATGTAAATTTGGAAGGGAGGTGGAGGAGTTGGATCGTTTTGAGGCGGTTTTTCAATCTCTGGACGTGATTGAGGAGCGGATCCGGGAGAAACTCACTGTGGAGAAACTGGCGGACAGCGTTCATTTTTCCAGATATCACTATCAGAGACTGTTCCGTGAGGCGGTGGGAGAGAGCGTGATGCGGTATGTGGCCGGGCGCAGAATGGCCCTGGCGGCCCGGGAGCTTGCCGAGACTGACGCCACAGTCCTGGAGATCGCCCTGCGGTACGGGTATGACTCCCATGAGGGTTTTACCCGGAATTTCCGGACGCATATGGGGGTGACTCCGGCGGAATACCGGAAGTATCACTTCTCCATAGGACTTCCCCAGACTCGAAAGGAGAGAAGTGCAATGATGTATTCAAAGAACACAGACGAGATCATTCGGGAGTTGAACGGCCTGATTGTGCAGGTTCGGGAGACAGCGTCTTTTACCGAAAAAAACCGGAATGTGTCCGGCGAGGAAACCTACGGTGAGTTCTGGAGAGATACGGCGGGCAGGGCGGAGGCCGTGGCGGATGATCTGGCGAAGACTCTGGGGCAGGTCACAGCCATCGCCCAGAGGCCCGACGAGATATCCGCCCGCTTTATGATCCTGAAGGCCGTGGAGGATGCGGCGTTTTGGCTGCGGCTGACCGCGTTTCGGACCAGGCTTACCGTGGCCCGGGCCAGGCCGGAGCACCGCAGCGCCTTTGAACCCATATGCGGGCGGTATGAGAGCCTGGCCCGGAACGCCGGGACGCGGGCGGGCAGAATCGCGGCTTTTCTGGGGGAACTGGCGGAGCTGATCTTCCGGGACATGCGGGAAAATGCGGCGCAGTGCCTGCAAAAGGCGGTGGAAAGCGGCCGGGCGGCGGCCGAAAAACTGTCCGGGGATCCGGAACTGCCCTACGGTTATATCGCGGAGGCAGTGCGGGGACTGGCGGAAGAGCTGGGGAGCCTTCCCCTGCGAGAAGTAAATGTGAACCGCCTGGAAGATTACTGCATCCGGCTGGATATCATCGGGGCGGCGGGGACTCTGGACGGCTGGCGCGCGCCGGAGCACAGGGAGTTGCTGGACGGCATCGGGGACTTCAGGCTCCAGTTGGACAGGACGCTGCAATTTTTCCGGGATCTGCCCATGGATACCGTGGGCGTACCCGGAGAGATAAGCGCGGGCGCGGGGGCATGGGAGCGGACGGCTGCCAAGGCCTATGAGGACATGGTCTTCCAGGGTGGGATATTGCTCTTTTACCTGAAGGGAGAGATAGAGAAAATGGGCGCGCTGCTGGACCGGGAACAGCGGGCTGCGCTGGAGGAGCTCTGCGGCCGGATGGAAAGGGTGATCAAAGGGGAGTTTTCCGACGGGGAGACGGACAGGACGGCCGTAGCGGCCCGTAACCTGCGGGAAATACAGGCGGCGCTGGCAGGGCAGGCCAGGGAACTGGAGCCCAACGGGGCAGCAATAGAGTATATCGCGCAAGAAATAGCAAATATGGCGGATCGGTCTTGACAAAGAGTGTCTAATGCGTTAGACTTATATTAGGTCTAACGCATTAGAATTTTTTTGTATAAAAAAGGAGTAAGACAGATGGACGTACCTAAAATATTTGAGAGCGAATATCGTTTCTGTGAAATTCTGTGGGAGAAGGAGCCCATCGGCAGCGGAGAGCTGGTGGAGCTGTGCAAAGAACGGCTGGGATGGAAGAAGTCCACTACCTACACGGTCATCAAGCGGCTGACGGAACGGGGTGTGGTCAGATCGGAGAAAGCCGTGGTGACTTCCCTGATCTCCAGAGAACAGGTGCAGGAGGCGGAGAGCCAGGAGATCGTCACCAGGAGTTTTTCGGATTCCCTGCCGCAGTTTGTGGCCGCCTTTACCAGGAGCAGGAAACTGCGGCCCGAGGAGGCGGAGGAGATTCGGCGGCTGATCGAGGAGTACAGAGGATAGACAGGCGTGGCGGCGATCCACAGGGGGGAGCGGTATGGAAAATCTGTTTTTAAAAATTTTGGAGATGAGTCTGGCGGGCAGCGCCTGTATTGTGATCGTGCTGGCGCTGCGCCTGTGCCTGCGGAGTAAACCCAGAGGTTTTTCCTATGTGTTGTGGGCGGCGGTCTTTCTGCGGCTGCTGTGCCCCTTTACGCTGCAGAGCAGCTATTTCGGCCTGGATCTGGGCAATATGGGAGAGAGATTGGAGAATGCGGCCTATGAGCGGGAAGTGGCGCGGTATCAGATGCTGGTGCGCAAGGACGGCACGGTGGAGACTTCCGTGAGCCATGGAAGACTGGAGACATCGGTGGCGGATGCTTTTGAGGAAGGATCGGGCGGGGCGCCGACGGTCTCGGAGCCGTATCCGGGTATGGATCGGGCGGCCGGCGGTTTCCCGGGAGCCGAGGCGCCGGTCAGCAGACGGTACAGCCGCAGCGAGGTGCTGTTTCAGCAGCGGACATGGGTGGTCGTGGGCAGCCTGATCTGGGGAGCGGGGGCTGCCGTACTGCTGGGATACAGTCTGGTGTCCTATCTGCTGCTGCGCGGGCGGCTGAGACAGGCGGTGCGGATACAGGAGGATGTGTATGAGAGCGAACGGATTCATACCCCCTTTCTGCTGGGTATTTTTGACCCGCGCATCTATCTGCCTGTGGGACTGCCCCAGGAGGAGAGGGCTTATGTGCTCGCCCATGAACTGGTGCATCTGAAGAGGCGGGATTATCTGGTCAAGACGCTGGCGTGGCTGGCAGTGTCCCTGCACTGGTTCAATCCGGCGGTGTGGCTGGC
Organism: uncultured Acetatifactor sp.; assembly: GCA_910584375.1. Lineage (GTDB taxonomy): Bacteria > Bacillota > Clostridia > Lachnospirales > Lachnospiraceae > Acetatifactor. Next base: position 21,178 of record CAJUAH010000009.1, on the reverse strand, counting down.
CTATGGTCTGATGGCACGGGACATGGAGATGTCCTGTGACGAGCGGGTGATACGGCGGCTGGGAGAGGGTAGCAAAAAGGCCTATTCCAAGGCGTTGCTGGCCATATCCGGCGCATCGGGGGAGGCTGCGGGAAGAAGGGTATTGACCGTCACGCCCCTGGGCTTTGGGGAGAACGATATCCGCAGGAGGGTAAAGAATATTCTGGCGTACCGCGGTGTGAGGATCGGTACGGGCGTGATATTGGCGGCGCTGCTTGTGGCCTTGGGCCTGTTTTTGATGACCGATGTGAAGGAGAACGGCGCGGATGAGGCCGTGCGGCCCGCAGGGGAGAGCCAGCCCGTATCGAAGGAGCAACCCGCGGGGGAGAGCCAGCCCGTATCAGAGGAGCTGCCGGGGGCGGGAGATGCCGCGGCCGCGGACGGCCACCTGGAGGAGCGGGAGCTGACGGAACCGGAGCGCACAGGCTCCGCCGTGTGGGAGCGCGACGCGACAGGCGTGGATGAACAGGACGGTTCTGTCGTCTATCACCCGCAGCAGGACGGCGCGCTGGATGAGCAGCCATTGGACGGTCTGGAAAGTCTGAAAGAGATGGACCGGGGCAGTGAGATGACCTGGGAACTGCTGCAGACGCTGGTGGAGCAAAAGAATCCCCAACTGGAAGATTACGCCGGGTACGCGGGGGCGACCTGGCCGGAGGAGGATCTGGGGCTCAGCCGTCGCCTGATCTATAACCTGGAGGATACGGACAGCGGACAGAGCTACCGTCTGGATGTATATTACGATAAGGAAGATCTGGAGCTTGGCGGCGTATATCTGCATCGGGAGAGCGACCGGGATGTGCGGCTGCTGTACGACGACCGGGTGGCGGAAGGAGGAGGACTCTGGCGCTTTACGGAGATCGACGCTTTTCGGCGGGATATCAGGCAGCTCGGCGACTGGGTGAGCGGTTGGGAACTTCCCCACGGGGAACAGGTGGAGATCAGCCCCTACCGGGCGGATCTGTTTCTGGGAGGGGGCGTTTTGTTTACCTGGAAAGAGGAGAGCCGTAACCTGGAGGAGATGTGGGCGCCCGAGGAGTGGAAGAGCGCCGGAGGCTTTTCGCGGGTATGGCGGGAGGAGGAGATGGAGGGATCCGGGCCGTCGCCGTTTCTCTTTGACGCGGACGGACGGCTCACGGATATGCGGATCATGAGTAACCACAGTGATGAAAATACTGACAGTGCAAGACAGAAAGAGATCCTGGAGGGCTGTCAGGAGCAGGCGATCCTTCTGTCCATGAACCATGACCTGTATACGTTAAGCGAGCTGGCTGACCTGGAGGAGGCCGGGAGACCGGTACCGGAGGAGGAGACCACGGCCAATATCTGGTATATCGGTTTCGCCAGGGAGGATGTGCCCTACGGCTATATCCTGTTCCTTTCCGAGCGGTACTATACGAGAGAGGAGGCTGTCGCCATGGCCCGGAGCGTCCGCTTTACGGACGGGGCATGGCAGAGCGGGTCTTGACAATTTGCATAGATAAGGATATATTAAGTCCTGTGGGAAAGAAAAAGATCTTATTGTTTCTCACAGGGCTTAATATTTTGTGAACAGAACGCCGTTATGATGACAATGGCGTAGAAAATCGCGTTTTTTGTGGAAATGCAGGGGAAATAAAGTAACAGGAAGGAAAATGGTGCCGTTTTTATGATGGACAAGAATGCGAAGATATATGTGGCCGGACACCGGGGGATGGTGGGCTCCGCCATCATGCGGGAACTGGAGCGGCAGGGCTACGGGAATATCATCACCCGCACGCACCGGGAGCTGGATCTGCGGGAACAGCGGGCGGTGGAAGAGTTTTTTGCCGGGCAGAAACCGGACTATGTGTTCCTGGCCGCGGCCAGGGTGGGCGGAATCGCCGCCAACGACAGCGCCCAGGCGGATTTTATGTATGACAATATGATGCTGGAGATGAACGTGATACACAGCGCCTGGAAGAACGGCTGCCGGAAACTGGAGTTTCTGGGTTCGTCCTGCATATATCCGCGGCTGGCGCCCCAGCCCATGCCGGAGAGCTGCCTGCTCACCAGCGAGCTGGAAAAGACCAACGAGGCTTACGCACTGGCCAAGATATCGGGTCTGAAGTACTGCGAGTATCTGAACAGACAGTACGGGACCGACTATATCTCCGTGATGCCCACCAACCTGTACGGGCCCAACGACAATTATCACCCGGTTCACAGCCATGTGCTGCCCGCGCTGATACGGCGTTTTCACGAGGCCAAAGAGCAGGGGCTTTCCCATGTGACATGCTGGGGGGACGGCAGCGCTCTGCGGGAGTTTCTCTATGTGGACGATCTGGCGCAGCTCTGTGTTTTCCTGATGAATCATTACAGCGGGAATGAGACGGTGAACGCGGGAACGGGCAAGGAACTGACCATCAAGGAGTTGGCGGAGACGGTGGCCCGGATCGTGGGCTATGAGGGAGAGATTCGCTGGGATCCCAGCAAGCCCAACGGAACGCCCAGAAAGCTGCTGGATGTCAGCAAGGCCAGGGCGCTGGGCTGGCAGTACCGCACGGAACTGGAGGAAGGCATTCGCCTGGCATATGAAGATTTCCTGCGCAGTCCCATGCGGGCGGAGCGATAAGGAGACAAACGAAAGGGGCCTTCGGGCCCCTGATTTTTTACCGTATCTAAAATTCTGACGCTGCAGGCTCCCATCTCGGCAGAGCGGGCCGTTCTTTTTTGTCGCACATGGACAGCATGGTCAGATACTTCACCAGATCCTGCTGGCTGTCCGGCGTCAACTCGATGATGCTGTTCATGATATCGCTGGCGGTGTAGCGGTCTACCAGCTCCCGGTTCAGGCTGTCTATGGGTGCGATATATTGGGTGCGGTCCAGCAGATAGTCCGCCGATACGTGGAAATAGTTGGCCAGTTTGCACAGAGTCTTGAGATCCGGGGAGTGTATGCCGTTTTCGTAATTGGATATAGTGCCTATCGACACATGCAGATATACGGCCAGCTGTTTCTGATAAATCCCTCTTTCCACCCGTAGACGGTACAGTTTTTCCCCAAAATCCATATTCCCCTCGTTTCCGTATACCCCGGACTGTTCCGCGGTATTCCCCAAAATAGATGATCCTGACACAGTCGTTTCCTGTCGGACTTTGTTATATTATAGCACATCTTTTAAAAAATGGAATACAATTATAGAATGTAGGAAAATTTTGACTTCATGGAACATAAACTAAATGAAAATTAAAGTAAATGATATACCTGCGGCGATTTCCATGGACAAACAAAAGTGAAAAAACCTATTGACAAGCACTGCGCGAAGGCATATACTTAGGTAGAATTAAAGATTGTTACTAGGGTGAGAGTGGTTGCTGACCACTCTTTCTTGATGTTATAGCCAAAGGGGAAAACAGTATGTCAAAGAGAGAAGACTACGAATCCAGGACGGAAACATTGTTACAGCCCATAGCCGCCGCGCGGGGCGTGGAGATCTATGATGTGGAGTATGTGAAAGAGGGCGGCGACTGTTATCTGCGAGCCTATATTGACAAGCCGGAGGGCGTGAACATCGAGGACTGCGAGCATGTGAGCCGGGCGCTGTCCGACGCGCTGGACCGGGAGGACTTTATTCCCGACGCCTATATCCTGGAGGTGAGCAGCCCGGGGCTGGGACGCGCGCTGAAAAAGGACAGGCATCTGGCGCGCAGCATCGGCGAGGAAGTGGAGATCAAACTGTATAAACCGCTGGACGGAACCAAGGAGTACGCGGGCGTGCTGAAATCTTTTGACGGGGAAAATGTCGTGATAACAGAGGGGACGGGAGAACGTGTTTTGGCGAGGAACGATATAGCGGTGATTCGATTGGCGCTTGACTTTTAAACAGGATATGCCCGAGGGGCGGAATGGAGGAAAAGTAGAAAATGAATAAGGAACTGATGGAGGCACTGGACATTCTGGAGAAAGAGAAGGAGATCAGCAAGGAGACGCTGTTTGAGGCGATCGAGAACTCGCTGCTGACCGCCTGCAAGAACCACTTCGGCAAGGCGGACAATGTCAAGGTGGAGATCGACCGGGAGACCTGTGATTTCCTGTGCTATATGGAAAAGGAAGTGGTGGAGACCAGAGAGGACGTGGAGGACTCCGTGCTGCAGATCGCGCTGGAGGACGCCCGGGAACTCTCCCAGAAAGCCCAGGTGGGCGATATCCTGAATGTGGAGATCAAGTCCAGGGAGTTCGGGCGCATCGCCACCCAGAACGCCAAGAATGTCATCCTGCAGAAGATCCGCGAGGAGGAGCGCAGCGTCATCTACAACCAGTACTTTGAGAAGGAGAGGGATGTGGTGACCGGCGTGGTGCAGCGCTATATCGGGCGCAATATCAGCATCAATCTGGGCAAGGCGGACGCCATGCTCAGCGAGAGCGAGCAGGTGCGGGGCGAGGTGTTCATGCCCACGGAGCGCATCAAGGTATATGTGCTGGAGGTGAAAAACACTCCCAAGGGTCCCCGTATCAATGTGAGCCGCACCCATCCGGAGCTGGTCAAGAGGCTGTTTGAGTCCGAGGTGACGGAGATCAAGGACGGCACGGTGGAGATCATGAGCATTGCCCGGGAGGCGGGCAGCCGCACCAAGCTGGCGGTGTGGTCCCACAATCCCAATGTGGACGCGGTGGGCGCCTGCGTGGGCCTGAACGGCGCAAGGGTCAACGCCATCGTGGAAGAGCTGCGGGGGGAGAAGATCGATATCGTGAACTGGGACGAGAATCCCGGCAATCTGATCCAGAACGCGCTGTCTCCCGCCAAGATCGTAGCCGTGTTTGCGGATCCCGACGAGAAGACTGCCAAGGTGGTGGTGCCGGATTACCAACTGTCCCTGGCCATCGGCAAGGAGGGGCAGAACGCCCGTCTGGCCGCCAGGCTGACAGGCTACAAGATCGATATCAAGTCCGAGACCCAGGCCAAGGACGCTCCCGGTTTCCGCTATGAGGATTATATGGACGACGAGTATGACGACGACGAGGATTATATAGAGGAATATGAGGGCGAGGACGGAGAGTATGCCGGAGACGGAGAATATGTTGAAGACGGAGCGTATGCCGAGGATGGCGGATATCAGGAGTAAGGGGGCGGCGCGATGGTAAAGAAGGTTCCCCTGCGGCAGTGTATCGGCTGTGGCGGGATGAAGAATAAAAAGGAAATGATGAGGATCCTGAAAGCCACGGACGGGACGATCAGCCTGGATGTGACAGGAAAAAAGAACGGCAGGGGCGCATATATTTGTACACAGAGAGAATGCCTGCAATTAGCCCGCAAAAATAAGGGGCTGGAGCGTTCCTTCAAGATGAGTATCCCCGAGGAAGTATATGAGAACCTGAATAAGGAGTTTGAAGATATTGAGGCAAAATAAAGTATTATCATTGCTCGGACTGGCAATCAGAGGGCGCAATTTGGTAAGCGGTGAGTTTCAGACGGAGAACGCAGTAAAGAGCGGGCACGCTATGCTGGTTATCGTGGCAGAGGATGCGTCAGCGAATACCAAAAAGTTTTTTACAGACAAATGTTCCTATTACGGCGTCCCGGCGTACTGTTACGGGACCAGAGAGAGCCTGGGCGGCGCTATAGGAAAGGAAATGAGGTCTTCTCTGGCAGTATGCGATGCAGGTTTGGCACAGGCGGTCATGAGGGCACTGGACGGTGAAGGTGTCTGCCAGGTAAAGGGAGGTAGTGAGCATGGCAAAAATGAAGGTACATGAGTTAGCGAAGGAAGTAAACAGGTCAAGCAAAGAAATTGTGGCATTTTTGCAGGAAAAAGGAATAGAAGCCAAGGCGGCCAACAGTTCGGTGGAGGACGCGAACGCGGAGCTGGTGAGAAAGGCTTTTGGCGGAAAGGGAGACACACAGGTGGGAGAGACTCGTGAGAAAGCCTCTAAAGAGGTCAATAAGGAGATCAATAAAGAGGCTAATAAGGAGGACAATAAGGAGAAAGCCGCGCAGGACAAAGCGCCGGCTGCTGCCAGAGCGGAGAGCAAAGCCGCACAGCCCGCGGAGAAAGCGGAAAAGCAGGCGGAGCGGCAGAACGCCCCGAAAAAGAAAAAGAACATTATCTTTGTCAGCAATCCGCAGAATTCCAAGATGTCGGGACAGAAAGGCAAAGGAGGCGGCCAGCAGGGACAGGGAAGATCCGGGCAGGGCGGCCGCGGCGGCAACAATGGCGGCAATAATGGCGGCGGCAGACCCGCTCCCAGAACGCCGATCAAACCGTTGACCCCCCCGTCTCCCACTCCCAGCGTACAGATGGTGGTCTCCAAACCGCAGCCCAAGCCCAAGCGCCCCGAACAGGAGCAGGCCACGGAGACAACGGCAGCGCAGAATACGGCGCCGGTGCAGAATGTGACGGAGACGCCGGTGCAGGAGCGCAGACCCGCGCCCGCGCAGGATGGCGACCGCAGGGAGCAGAACAGAGGCGCTGACAGAGAGCGGGAGAGGAACTCCGAGCGTGGCGGGGAACGCCGGGATGGCGGCTACCAGGGGAACCGAGACGGTCAGAGGGGCGGCTACCAGGGCGGCAGAGACGGCCAGGGAAACCGCGACGGTCAGAGAGGCGGCTATCAGGGCGGCCGTGACGGCCAGGGAAACAGAGACGGCCAGAGAGGCGGCTATCAGGGCGGCAGAGACGGCCAGGGAAACCGCGACGGCCAGAGAGGCGGCTATCAGGGCGGCCGTGACGGTCAGGGAAACAGAGACGGTCAGACCAGAGGCGGCTACCAGGGCGGCAGAGACGGTCAGAGAGGCGGCAATTTCCAGGGCAGCCGTCCCGGCGGCGGTCAGTTCGGCGGACGGGGCGCGGCTCCCGGAGGCAGACCGGCCTTTAACAAGGACGGTAACGGCGGACGCTCCTTTGGAGGCGGAAGACCCGGCCAGGGCGACAAGTTCCGGGGCCAGCAGCAGGGCGGCAAGAGTTTTGCCACGGATACCCCCGGCAAGGACAACGAAAAGCATAGAGAAGAAGAAAAGAGACGGATCAGCCAGGAGAAGGATAAGCGCAACCGTAAGGACTATATGTACGAGGAAGACGAGGCGCTGAAGAATAAGCCCGGTCGTTTCATAAAGCCCGAAAAGAAACGGGAGGAGGCCGCAGAGGAGGTTATCAAGGTCATCGTTCTGCCCGAGTCCGTCACCATCAAGGAACTGGCGGAAAAGATGAAACTGCAGCCCGCGGCCATCATCAAGAAACTGTTCCTGGAGGGCAAGATTGTCACCGTAAATCAGGAGATCTCCTACGAGGATGCGGAAAATATCGCCATGGAGTACGATATCCTCTGCGAGAAGGAAGTAAAGGTGGACGTGATCGAGGAGCTGCTCAAGGAGGATGAGGAGTCCGAGGAAAACATGGTGGAACGTCCCCCTGTTATCTGCGTTATGGGACATGTAGACCACGGCAAGACCTCTCTGCTGGACGCCATCCGTAAGACCAATGTCACGGATAAGGAGGCAGGCGGTATCACCCAGCATATCGGCGCGTACACGGTGTCCATTAACGACCGTAAGATCACGTTCCTGGACACTCCCGGTCACGAGGCGTTCACCGCCATGCGTATGCGGGGCGCCAACGCAACGGATATCGCGATCCTGGTGGTGGCGGCGGACGACGGCGTGATGCCCCAGACCGTAGAGGCGATCAACCATGCCAAAGCGGCAGGCATTGAGATCATCGTTGCCGTAAACAAGATTGACAAACCGGGCGCCAATGTGGAGCGGGTAAAACAGGAACTGACAGAGCATGAGCTGATTCCCGTGGACTGGGGCGGAACCACCGAGTTTGTACCCGTATCTGCCAAGGCGGGGGACGGCATCGAAAATCTGCTGGAGACGATCCTTCTGACTGCGGATATCCTGGAGCTGAAAGCCAATCCCGACAGAAGAGCCAGAGGTCTGGTCATCGAGGCGGAGCTGGATAAGGGCCGGGGTCCCGTGGCTACGGTTCTGGTGCAGAAAGGACGTCTGCAGGTGGGAGATTTCATCTCCGCGGGTTCCAGCCACGGCAAGGTTCGCGCCATGATTGACGACAAGGGGCGTCGGGTCAAGGAAGCCCTTCCTTCCACTCCCGTGGAGATCCTGGGACTTAACGACGTACCCAGCGCGGGCGAAGTGTTTATCGCCCACGACAACGATAAGACCGCGAAAAATTACGCGGAGACATATTTAGCGCAAAACAGGGAAAAAATGATAGAGGACACCAAGTCCCGCATGTCTCTGGACGATCTGTTCTCCCAGATCAAGGAGGGCAATTTAAAGGAGCTGAACCTGATCGTAAAGGCGGATGTACAGGGCAGTGTGGAGGCCGTAAAGCAGTCTCTGACGAAACTGACCAACGAGGAGATCGTGGTGAAGTGTATCCACGGCGGCGTGGGCGCCATCAACGAGTCGGACGTGGCTCTGGCCAGCGCCTCCAATGCCATTATCATCGGTTTCAACGTGCGTCCGGACGCTACCGCCAAGGCTACGGCCGAGAGGGAGAGAGTGGATATCCGACTGTACAAGGTTATCTACCAGGCCATCGAGGATATCGAGGCGGCCATGAAGGGTATGCTGGATCCCGTCTTTGAGGAGAAAGTCATCGGTCATGCCGAGGTGCGCCAGATATTCAAGGCTTCCGCAGTGGGCAATATCGCGGGCTCTTATGTTCTGGACGGTATCTTCCAGAGGGGATGCAAGATCCGCATTACCCGGGAGGGAGAGCAGATCTACGAGGGCAGTCTGGCATCCCTGAAGAGATTCAAGGACGACGTCAAGGAAGTGAAGGCCGGGTTCGAGTGCGGTCTTGTCTTTGACGGCTTTGACCAGATGCAGGAGCTGGATATCGTCGAGGCGTATATCATGGTAGAGGTGCCCAGAACTTAGGGAGACAGTTATGAGAAAAAACAGTATTAAAAATACCCGTATCAACGGGGAGGTTCAACGCGCTCTGGCCGAAATCATCCGCAGCGGCATCAAGGACCCGCGCATTAGTCCTCTGACCAGCGTAGTGGCTGTGGAGGTGGCGCCGGACCTTAAGAGCTGCAAGGCGTGGATCAGCGTTCTGGGCGGCGACGAGGCCAGGCAGGCCACTTACCAGGGGCTTAAGAGCGCCGAGGGATACATCCGCTCCCAGCTGGCCAGAAGCATTAACTTACGCAATACTCCCACGATAACCTTTGTCATGGACCAGTCCATCGAGTACGGTGTGAACATGTCCAGGAGGATCGACGAGGTGATCAGCGCCGACGAAGAGGCAGGCGCGGGAGGCAATGCAGGAGGAAATACGTGAATATTTTACAGGAATGCCAGGGAGCGTCCCGCATCGCCGTCACCGGACATGTCCGGCCTGACGGCGACTGCGTGGGCTCCTGCCTGGCGCTTTTTCAATATCTGCAAAAGATGATGCCCCAGGCTCTGGTTCAGGTGTATCTGGAACGGCCTGCGGATATTTTTTCCGGGATCAGGGGGTATGACCAAATAGACAGCGTGTGTGAAGACACCGATCCCTATGATGTCTTTTTTGTGCTGGACAGTGTGCCGGATCGCATGATGGAGCCGGCCAAAAAAATATATGACAAGGCGAAAAAGACCGTCAATATAGACCATCACATCAGCAATGCGGGAGCGGGCGACCTGTTCTGGGTGGTGCCGGAGGCCAGTTCCACGGCGGAGCTGATTTATGAGCTGATGGACAAGAGCGCGATGGACGCGGATATAGCCATGGCCATCTACATAGGTATCATCCATGACACGGGTGTGTTTCAGTACTCCAATACGTCCCCCAGGACCATGGAGATCGGGGCGCAGCTGATAGGATACGGTTTTGATTTTCCGAAGTTGATCCTGGAGACTTTTTATCAGAGAACTTATGTGCAGAGTCAGGTGCTGGGGAGGGTACTGCTGGAGAGCATCCGATTCATGGACGGCAGCTGTATCGTGAGCTGTCTGGACCGCAAAACCATGGATTTTTACAATGTGGATCATAAGGATCTGGACGGGATCGTAAATCATCTGCGCAATATCAAGGGAATCCACTGCGCGGTCTTTATGCATCAGACGGATGTGCTGGAGTACAAGGTCAGTCTGCGCTCCGACGAGCTGGTGGACGTGTCGAAAGTGGCGGCGTTTTTTGGCGGCGGCGGACATATGCGGGCGGCGGGCTGCACCATGCGGGGCACTTTCCACGACTGTGTGAACAATCTTTCTCTTCATATCAAAGAGGAGATGGACAAAAATTCCGGGCGGGAGTAACAGGGGATGTATCATGGTATTGTGATCGTTTTTAAGGAAAAGGGTTATACCTCTCATGACGTGGTGGCTAAGATGCGGGGAATCTGCGGGCAGAAAAAGATCGGCCATACCGGCACGCTGGATCCGGAGGCTACGGGAGTGCTGCCTGTATGTCTGGGAAACGGTACCCGGCTCTGCGACATGTTGACAGATCGGGACAAGGAATATGTGGCTACGCTGCGTCTGGGTGTGGAAACGGATACCCAGGATATGACCGGGACTGTATTGTCCACCTGTCCGGTGGAGGTCAGTGAGGAACAGGTGAGAGAGACCGTACTGTCCTTTCAGGGCAGTTATATGCAGACGCCGCCCATGTACTCGGCGCTGAAAGTAAACGGCAAAAAGCTCTATGAACTGGCCAGAGAGGGCAAAGAGGTGGAGCGTCAGGCCCGGGAGGTGCGCATCGAAGAGATCGAGATCCTGGATCTGTGTCTGCCGGTGGCGCATCTGCGGGTAGTGTGCGGCAAGGGTACATATATTCGTACACTGTGCGCGGATATAGGGCGGAAACTGGGGTGCGGCGGAGCCATGGAGAGCCTGGAGCGCACCCGTGTGGGGAACTTTACCCTGCAGGAGGCGTCCACTCTGACACGGCTGCAGGAGCTGAAAGACCAGGGGCAGCTCTCGCAGGCAGTATTGCCGGTGGAGAGTGTATTTCAGAACTGCCCCGTGCTGCATGTGCGATATGACCTGGCCGGTCTTTTGGAGAACGGCAATCCGCTGACGGTGGAGCAGACGGCGGAAAAGGTGCAGTACGCGCCGGGGCGCCGGGTGCGGGTATGCCGCCCGGATAACCGTTTTGCGGGCATCTATGCCTACGATGGGGAAAAACACAGATATCAGCCCGTGAAGATGTTTTTGGAATGAATACATGATGGAAATAATAGCGAATACACTGGATTTTCAACTGCATATGGATACGGCGGTGGCAATGGGCAAGTTTGACGGTCTGCATGTGGGGCACAGGGAACTCCTGCGCAGGATTCTCATACAGAGAGACCGGGGACTTGCCCCCTGCGTGTTTACTTTTGAACCGTCTCCCGCCGTGCTTTTCGGTCTTTCCGACGGAAAAGAACTGATGAGCCGCCGGGAGAAACGGCGTGCCTTCGAGGATATGGGGGTGGAGGTACTGATCGAGTTCCCGCTGACGGGAGAAACCGCCGCCATGTCTCCGGAGCTCTTTATACAGGAGATATTGGTAGAGCGGCTAAGGTGCGCCTATGTGGCGGCGGGGGAAGATGTGTCCTTCGGCAGCCGGGGAGCGGGAGACGCGCGGCTGCTGCGACAGATGGGAGCGCAGTGCGGCTATGAGGTGGAGACCATCGAAAAGATCCGGATCCACGGTCGGGAAGTCAGCTCCACGTATGTGCGCAAATGTGTGGAGAGCGGAAGGATGGAGGAGGCGGCGCTGCTGCTGGGAGCGCCTTACACCGTGGAGGGGGGAGTGGTTCACGGAGCGGGTAAGGGAGCCGCAGTATTCGGTATGCCTACAGCCAATCTGCCCTTCCCGAAGGACAGACTTCTCCCGCCCTTCGGCGTCTATATTTCACGGGTGCTGCTGGGGGATCAAAGTTACGCCGCCATCAGCAATGTGGGCTGCAAGCCCACAGTCGCGGACGAGGGGCGCGTCGGTGTGGAGACATATCTGTATGACTTTGTGGGCGATCTGTACGGCAGGCGTATCTCCGTACAGCTCCTGGCTTTTCACAGGCCGGAGCGGCGCTTTGCGTCGGTGACAGCGCTGAAACGTCAGCTGTGGGCGGACCGGGAGGCGGGCAGGTTATATTGGGAAAAAAGTCATAATTCTTAAAAAATTATAAAAAACAGGTTGCCAGTTTTCATATTATCCCTTAAAATGAAATCGTATGTGTTTCTATTTGATCACGGGGAAAACAGGATTTTGATACGAATGAAGGGAACAAATATATGAACGTACGCATTTTGCTGTCGCTGGCCGGCGGTCTGGGGCTTTTTCTGTTCGGCATGGATCTGATGAGCGATTCCATAGAGAAAGTTGCGGGCGCCAGGCTGCGCCGTATATTGGAGATATTTACCACCAACCGTTTCACCGGTATGCTGGTGGGTATTGTTTTTACCGGGATCATTCAGTCCTCCTCGGCCTGTACGGCGATGGTGGTCAGTTTTGTCAATTCCGGACTTATGAATCTGTATCAGGCGGCGGGCGTAATCTTTGGAGCCAACATCGGCACCACCATTACCTCCCAGCTGGTATCCCTCAATCTTTCAGCCGCGGCGCCGGTAATCCTGCTGTGCGGCGTGCTGGTCATGATGTTCAGCAAAAAGGAAAAAGTCAGGAAATTCGCAGAGGTGATCGTGGGATTCGGCATCCTGTTCACCGGACTCAGCACCATGTCAAGCGGCATGGCGGAGATGAAGAATGTGCCGGAAGTGGTGGAGCTGATGAAATCCCTGAAAAATCCGCTGTTTGCCACGCTGGTGGGCACTGTTCTGACGGCGGTAATCCAGAGTTCATCTGTCACGGTCAGCATTGTTCTGCTGCTGGCCAATCAGGGTTTTCTGGATCTGGGGATATGTCTGTATATCATTCTGGGCTGCAATATCGGCGCCTGCGCCACGGCGCTGATCGCCTCCCTGCCGGGAAAAAAGGACGCCAAGCGGGCGGCTCTGATCCACTTCTGGTTCAATGTCCTGGGAACGGCGCTGATCTATGTGATCCTGTTTTTTGCCAGGGAGCCCATTATTCATATGATACAGTCCATCTCCGCGGACAACGGAAGATTTGTGGCCAACGCCCACACAATCATAAAAGTGTTCCAGGTGATCGTGCTGTTCCCTTTCTCGGGAGCCATCGTGAAACTGGCCAGCGTCACCGTGCCGGGAGAGGACAAAAAGGTGGGCTACAGAGAGAGCTACCAGTTGAACTACATAGGCGAGAAAGTGGTGTTCAACCCGGCTACGGCGGTGGTTGAGGTGATCAAGGAGCTGGACCGCATGGCGTCCCTGGCCAGCGAGAATCTAAACCGCGCCATGAACGCGCTGATCACGCTGGACGAGGAGGATATAGAGGAAGTCTATGAGGTGGAGAAAAATATCAACTTCCTGAACCATGCCATCACAAACTATCTGGTCAAGATCAACCAGACCACGCTGCCCATCGAGGACTTGAAGAGCCTGGGCGCGCTGTTCCATGTGGTCAACGACATCGAGCGCATAGGCGACCACGCGGAGAATGTGGCGGACGCCGCGAGACAGCGCCGGGAGGGGGACGTACAGATCAGCAAGGAGGCCCAGCGGGAGCTGGGCGAGATGCTGGATATGGTGAATACCATCATTCAGTATGCCATAGAGATGTTCGCCAAGAGCGACGACCGCCATATGAACGAGGTGATCGTGCTGGAGGAGAAGGTGGACAACAAGGAGAGGGAGCTGCAGCAGCGCCATGTGGAGCGTCTGGCCAGGGGAGAGTGCACTCCCGAGGCGGGCATGATCTTCTCCGATATTGTCTCCGGTCTGGAGAGAGTGGCGGATCACGCCACCAATATCGCTTTTGCGATCCGGGACGAGGAAAACGTCTGATTGCTTTTTGCAGGAAAAACAAGGAAATTCGCGGAAACTGTTGACAAACGGGCAGAAATGAGTTTATAATGCAAACAGTTAATAAATTTGTAACAAGTTTGTAATGAATGTAACCAGTTTGAAAACGGTTTGCAAGATTTTCAAAATGCGAAAAGAGGAAGACATGCTGAAAAGAAAAAAGATGGTAAGAATGACTGTAAGCGCCTGCCTGGCGGCCTGTCTGCTGCTGCCGATGAACGTACAGGCGTCGGAGAGCGGCAGCGCCAGGGATGTACTGCAGCAGGCGGGTATTGCGTCCATGATCGATGTATCCCTCACGGAAGAGGAGTACATAGCGGCGGCCCAGGAGGCCCAGGGAGCATCCTGGGGCTATACCAATATCGGTATCGCCAATGTGGAATCGGGCAATCTGAACGTGCGGGCCGAGGCGTCCACCAGCGGCAAGGTGGTGGGAAAGATGCCCAAGGGTTCGGCCTGCGAGGTGCTGGAGGTGTTTTCGGACATCGGATGGGCGCACATCAAGTCCGGCGAGGTGGACGGCTATGTGAGTACGGAATTTCTGCTGATGGGGCCGGAGGCCAAACTGCGGGCCAACGATCTGGTGCGTACCGTGGTGGTGGCGGATACGGACGGCCTGCGGGTGCGGGATGAGGCCAGCACGGACGGAGCCGTATACACCCAGGTGCCGGAGCATGAGGAGATGGATTATGTAGCAACTCTGGAGGGCTGGTACGAGGTGGACATAGATGGGGACAACCTGTACGTGTCCGCAGAATTTTCCCATGTGGAGGAGCGGCTGGACACCGCTGTCACGATGGCGGAGCTGCTGTACGGACAGGGTATATCCGATCTCAGGGTGGATCTGGTGGAGTACGCCAAGCAGTTTCTGGGTAACCCCTATGTATGGGGCGGCACCAGCCTGACCAAAGGTACGGACTGTTCGGGATTTGTAATGGGCGTGTACAAGAACTTCGGTATCTCCTTAAGCCACAGCTCACGGGCCCAGGCCAACGAGGGAACCAAGATCTCCTATTCCGACATACAGCCCGGCGACCTGGTGTTCTATGCCAACAGCAGCGGCACCATTAACCATGTGGCCATATATATAGGGGGCGGAAAGGTGATCAGCGCCAGCAACCCCAAGAGCGGTATCAGGATCAACAAATACAATTACCGGACCCCGGTAAAATATGTGAGGATACTGCGAGACTGATGAAAATGTAAATTGGGTGTTTACAAATGCCGCAGGATATGCTATTCTATATCGGTATGAGTTCGCCGACACTCAGATACGGGACACTCCGGCCCGGTCTTAGTGTGCGGTAGGTATAAGAATATGGAGGAAGAAGATATGATTTCTAAGGAGAAAAAAACCGCAATCATCAATGAATATGCGAGAACACCCGGCGATACCGGTTCACCGGAGGTGCAGGTCGCAGTTCTGACTGAGAGGATCAAAGAGTTGACCGAGCATATGAAGGCCAATCCCAAGGATCACCATTCCAACAGAGGGCTGTTGAAACTGGTTGGTCAGAGACGTGGTTTGCTGGCTTATTTGAAGAGCAAGGATATCGAGAGATACCGTGCGTTGATCGACAGGTTAGGTCTGAGAAAGTAAGAATTTGGGAAGGCGGAGCAGCAGCCGGATACGGCACTCCGCCTTTTTGCCATAGAAGATTACCATAGAAAAATGGAGGCTGAAAATGTATAATTCGTATTCAATGGAACTGGCCGGCCGCACTCTCACGGTGGATATCAACAGAGTGGGCAAACAGGCTAACGGCTGTGCGTTTATGCACTATGGAGAGACAACGGTGCTGAGCTGCGCTACGGCGTCGGAAAAGCCCAGGGAGGGCATTGAT
Organism: uncultured Acetatifactor sp.; assembly: GCA_910584375.1. Lineage (GTDB taxonomy): Bacteria > Bacillota > Clostridia > Lachnospirales > Lachnospiraceae > Acetatifactor. Next base: position 5,448 of record CAJUAH010000009.1, on the reverse strand, counting down.
TTCTTCCCCCTGAGCGTGGAATTTGAGGAGAAACTGTACTCTGTGGGCAAGATCCCGGGAGGATTTAACAAGAGAGAGGGCAAGGCCAGCGAGAACGCGGTGCTGACCAGCCGTGTCATCGACAGGCCCATGCGTCCTCTGTTTCCCAAGGATTACCGCAATGACGTGACACTGAACAACATGGTCATGAGTGTGGATCCGGAGTGCCGTCCCGAGCTGGTGGCCATGCTGGGAGCGGCTATCGCCACCTGTATATCCGATATTCCTTTTGACGGTCCCTGCGCCATGACCCAGGTGGGCATGATTGACGGCGAACTGGTGATCAATCCTTCCCAGGAGCAGTGGAAGAAGGGGGATCTGAACCTGACCGTGGCCTCTACCCGCGAGAAGGTTATCATGATCGAGGCGGGCGCCAATGAGATTCCCGAGGCAAAGATGATCGAGGCCATCTACAAGGCTCATGAGATCAATCAGACCATCATCGCCTTTATCGATAAGATCGTGGCCGAGGTGGGCAAGCCCAAACACAGCTATACCAGCTGCGCGATCCCTCAGGAGATGTTTGACGAGATCATGAAGATCGTTACTCCCCAGGAGATGGAGGTAGCCGTCTTCACCGACGACAAGCAGACCCGGGAAGAGAATATCCGCCAGATCACAGCCAAACTCGAGGAGGCATTTGCCGAGAACGAAGAATGGCTGGCTATCCTGGGCGAGGCTGTATATCAGTATGAGAAAAAGACCGTGCGCAAGATGATTCTGAAAGATCACAAGCGCCCCGACGGCCGCGAGATTACCCAGATCCGTCCTCTGGCCGCCGAGGTAGACCTGATTCCCAGGGTACACGGCTCCGCCATGTTCACCCGGGGACAGACCCAGATCTGCAATGTCTGTACGCTGGCTCCCCTGTCCGAACAGCAGAAACTGGACGGACTGGACGAGAACGAGGTGAGCAAGAGATATATGCATCACTATAACTTCCCTTCCTATTCCGTGGGCGAGACCAAGCCCTCCAGAGGACCGGGACGCCGGGAGATCGGTCACGGCGCTCTGGCGGAGAGAGCATTGATACCCGTGCTGCCCAGCGAGGAGGAGTTCCCTTACGCTATTCGTACAGTGTCCGAGACCTTTGAGAGCAACGGCTCCACTTCCATGGCATCCACCTGCGCCTCCTGTATGTCCCTGATGGCGGCAGGCGTGCCCATCAAGAAGATGGTAGCAGGTATCTCCTGCGGCCTGGTGACAGGTGAGACGGACGACGACTTCGTGCTGCTGACGGATATCCAGGGACTGGAAGATTTCTTTGGAGATATGGATTTCAAGGTGACCGGTACAACCGAGGGTATCACCGCGATCCAGATGGATATCAAGATCCACGGTCTGACCAGACCCATCGTGGAGGGCGCTATCGCCCGTTGCCGTGAGGCCAGACTGTTTATCATGGACAATTGCATGAAACCCGCTATTGCCGCGCCCCGTCCGCAGGTTGGCCCTTACGCGCCCAAGATTATCTCCATCCAGATCGATCCGGAGAAGATCGGCGACGTGGTGGGACAGAGAGGCAAGACCATCAATGAGATCATTGCCCGCACCGGCGTCAAGATCGATATTACCGACGACGGCAAGGTATCCGTATGCGGAACCGAAAGGGATATGATGGACAAGGCTGTGGAGATGATCAAGATGATCGTCACGGACTTTGAGGAGGGCCAGATCTTCAAGGGCAAGGTAGTCAGCATCAAGGATTTCGGCGCGTTCATCGAGTTCGCTCCCGGCAAGGAGGGGATGGTTCATATCTCCAAGATTGCCAGAGAGAGGATCAACCGCGTGGAGGATGTGCTGACTCTGGGAGACATAGTCACTGTGGTATGTCTGGGCAAGGACAAGATGGGACGTATCAGTTTCTCCATGAAAGACGTCGCACAGGCTTAAGCGTATAAGAAAGGCATGCGCCGCTATCCTCAAAACCGATAGTGGCGCTTTTTATGTTTTCTTTAGAAATGTTTAGAAAGAAAACATTGTATTTGCCGGGATTTGAGCGTAGGATGATAGAAAGGCGGCATGTATGGCTGTCATAAGATAAAATCGGAAGGCAAGTGAAGACTGTATGAGAGAGAAAATGATGCGCTTTATGCAGGGCAGATACGGAAACGACAGGCTGGGACAGGTGATGCTGATACTGGCGATGGTCTGTCTGGTGCTGTCCCTGTTCAGGATCCCCTTTATTTCCACGCTGGGTCTGGTGATCCTGCTGCTGACATATTACCGCATGTTTTCCCGGCAGATCGGCAAACGCGCGGCGGAGAATCAGAAATATCTGCGGCTGGAGTGGAAACTGCGGGCCAAATGGCAGAGGAGAAAGCAGGCTCTCGCCCAGAATAAAACGCACCGCGTCTACAAATGCCCAAGTTGCAGACAGAAGATCCGCGTTCCCAGAAACAGAGGGCGCATCGCCATCACCTGCAGGAAATGCGGCACGGAGTTTATCAAAAAGACCTGACCGGGGAGACGCGCCTATGTTTGGATACATTGTAGTGAATCAACCGGAACTGCGCATCAGGGAGTGGGAGATATACCATTCCTATTACTGCGGTCTGTGCCGGATCTTAAAGGAAAAATACGGAAGAGTGGGACAGACCACTCTAAGCTATGATATGACATTCGTACTGATGCTGCTCTCGGGACTCTATGAGCCGGAGACGGTCTGCGGAAAAAGCCGCTGCGTCATGCATCCGGGCAAAAAGCATGAGTATCGCTGCAACGAACTGACGGAATATGCGGCGGATATGAATATGCTGTTGGCACAGTACAAATGTCTGGACGACTGGAAGGACGACGGAAAGCGTCTGCGCCTGCTGACGGCCCGGATTCTGGAGCGCAGGACGGGGGAGAGCAGACGGCGGTACGCCAAAAAGCTGGAGCAGATCGCCGCCTCCATGGACAAACTTTCCCAGGCGGAGGAACAGGGAGTGACGGACCTGGATCGGATGGCGGGCAGCTTTGGACAGATCATGGCCCAGGTCGTAACCTGCCGCGAGGACGAGTGGGCGGCGACTTTGTATCGTTTCGGATTCTATCTGGGAAAATTTATCTATCTGCTGGACGCCTATGAAGATCTGGAGGAAGACATCAAAAAGAACCGCTACAACCCTCTGCGGGATCGGTATCAGGCTCCCGACTTTGAGAAAAGCTGTCAGGATATCCTGACAATGATGATGTCGGCCTGCTGCCGGGAGTTCGAGCAGCTCCCCATATTGGACAATGTGGAGATTCTGCGCAATATCCTGTATTCCGGCGTATGGAGCCGTTACAAGATCGTATGTGACAGAAGACGGCAGAAGGCGGAAGGCGGAGACAAAGAAATAAAAGACGGAGAACAAGTATGAGCGACCCTTATCAGGTGCTGGGGGTGCCCCGCGGCGCCACGGAAGAGGAGATCAAAAAAGCATATCGCGCTTTGAGCCGAAAATATCACCCGGACGCCAATGTGAACAATCCCAACAAAGCCCAGGCGGAGGAGAAATTTAAAGAGATCCAGGCGGCATACCAGCAGGTGATGAAAGAGAAGACCGGGGGTTATGCCGGGGGATACGGGCAGAGCGGCGGCAGTCGGGAGGAAGATCCCTTTGCCGGATTTGGCTTTGGTCCCTTTGGTTTTTACGGATACGGACAGAGACAGAACACCGGTTATGAGGAGCAGCCCCATCTGCGGGCGGCGGGCAATTATATCCGCAACGGCTACTACCGGGAGGCCCGGACTACGCTGGATCAGATGGAAAGCGGCGAACGAAACGCCAGATGGTATTATTACAGCGCCATTGCCCATTCCAGTCTGGGCAACAATGTGGCGGCGCTGGAACACGCCAGAAAGGCCGCGTCCCTGGAACCGGGAAACGGAGACTACAGACAACTGCTGCAGACGCTGGAGAACGGCGGCAGCTGGTACCGCCAGCGCCAGGCGGGATACGGATATCCCACCATGGGCGACGGCAATATGTGTATGAAACTCTGTGTGGCCAATATGATCTGTAATATGTGCTGCTGCGGACGGGGTTTTTTCTGCATATGATTTTTCTGTAAAAAGATGAAAACAAGTCTGAGCGATGTCAGCTTTCCACATCGTTTTGGACGTTCATGCCGCCCCGCACCGCGATACCGTTCACTTCCACATTTGCCCCCAGCTCGATGACCAGGCATTCCCGTCCGTCTATGACCCGGGTGGAGATCAGATCCGTGCGTCCCGGATCGACTTTCACCACGACTTCGGGAGTCTTGACGTCAAAAGAACGGCTGTTGTAAACATTACTCACATATAGCAGGGCGTCATCCCCTGCGGCGGCGTCATAGTACTGATCGAAAACTTCCATCTTCTCATTGGCTACGCCGCTGTCCGCGAATACGGTCTTGACCTCGTTTCTGTCCAGAACCAGAGGAGCGGCGTCTTCCTTGTGATCCTCCACCATCTCCGCAATCTTTTCGTGAATATTTTTTACCGCCTCCACGCTGCAGGTTTCCCCCAGTGTTTCCTCCACCAACAACTGAAAGGTCTCCTTCTGTCCCCCGGCGGAAAGCGGCAGGGGACAGCCCAGAATCAGATCCACAAAAGCCTCTTTCAGCTCTTCCGCGTCCTTGGAATAGTAGAGGACGCTGTGAAGGTCGGAGCTGCGGTCATTGAAGGCGGGGAACAGAAATCCGGTGTCGGGAGCGCCCACCACCCAGTCCCGGATCCTGTTATGGAAACCGTTCTCCTGGGCGTCATAGGACAGGCCGGGTTTGGACAGATTGACCGGACAGATACTGACCATGATATACTCATAGACCTCATCCGAGGCGTCCTCCATCTCCAGTCCGTCCCGGGTCCGCCCGGGCACGTCGTAGGCGTCATGGATCACCAGGATCAGATAGTTGCCCACAAACTCATAGGAGTCTATAATATTGGTGTAAAAAGCATCCAGCAGATCGTCGTCTTTCAGCTTGCTGTCCCGCAGCCGCAGCAGCAGTTCCTGTGTGCCCCCCTCCTCCTCGGCTTTAAGAGGGAACTCCAACGTATGCAGATTGCGTCCTATGGAGCCGGACAGCGTCTTTCTGAAAATCTCAAAATACTTGAACATTTCCTCCTCGGGCAGAGCCAGAAAAGCCTGTTTAAACTGAGCCTTCTTATTTTTCTCCCCATCCACATAGCAGCCGCATATGCGTGTAACAGAACAGTTATTCTGCGTGAACAGTTTCTTGATCTCGGATATCTCCTGCTTAACCATATGTACCTCTTTTCCGCGCGGATTTGCCGCGCCCTTCCTCCTGCCAGTATAATCCATAAAAAATCCAAATGTCAACCGAAATCGCCAAATAAAAAAGCCCGTGTGCCCAAACGGCAGACAGGCAAAAAAATAATGGAGATAGCGAGACTCGAACTCGTGACCTATACGTTGCGAACGTATCGCTCTCCCA
>CAJUAH010000008.1 GCA_910584375.1 uncultured Acetatifactor sp. | reverse complement strand
ATTTATCGTTATCAAATTTATTTTGGCAATCGGTAAAAATATCTGCCAAAGAGAGCTGTTTGTATGGTATCATGTAGGTACAACTCCTTTCTGGTGGATGGTTGATTGTTACTCGGCATCTCAATTTTACCACAGACCAGTGAGGAGTTGTTTTATTTTGTGACAAAGAGAATCCCGTATTTATGTGGGTTCTGGCGTTTCGCAAACGCCTATAAGTTGCAGACCAGCGAAAGGAGATTACCCCCATGAAACCTAAGATGATTTTAACAGATCTCGACAAAACATTGCTCCGTTCCGACGGCAGTGTCTCAGAGCGTACAAAGCGTGTCCTGAAAAGATGCCAGGATCTGGGGATCCTGGTGGTGATTGCCACTGCCCGGTACTGGATAGGCGCGGAGCGATACATAGACGAAATCCAGCCGGACTATGAGATCACAACGGACGGGACGCTGATACACAGGAGGGGAGAGCAGATCTATAGCCGTTGCATGGACGCGGACAGCGCAGACCGGATCATACGAGATTTAATGGAACACAGTCCCCAAACAGAAATAACGGTGGCGGCAGGGCGGCAGGTCTTCTGGAACAGCGACCACATAGCGGAGTCCGGGAAACTGCACAAGGCTGTTTACCATGATTTTAGGAATCCCTTGTCCCTGGCGGCAAATAAGATCGTGGCGGAACTTGCAGACCGTGACACGGCGGTGGATATCGCTCACAGAAACCGCTGCCGCCTACAGTGCTATCGGGGAGAAAATTGGTATGCTTTTTTGCCGGAAAAATCCGGTAAGGTGGAGGCCATTATGGAGTTGGCAGAATCCTTGCATATAGCGCTGGATCATATCGTTTCCTTTGGGGATGATGCAAATGATGTGGAGATGTTGGAAATCTGCGGCACGGGCGTCGCGGTGTCCAACGCTGTCAAGGAGGCCCGAAAAGCTGCGGACTGCATCACGCTGTCAAACGATGAGGACGGCGTGGCGGACTGGATCGAAAAGAATGTGGATCATGTATGGGATGGAAATTAGGCATATTGACAGGATCAGGGGATGCGGACGGGAGAGCAAAAGCGTTAAATTGCAGTTCGCTCCTAGCCGGGGGCTACGGACCGAAGATTACAGCAAAGAAAATTACAGCAGAGAGAATTACAGCAAAAGGAATTGCAACAAATAGAATTACAGCAAAGAGAATTGCAGCAAAAGGAATTACAGCGAAGGGAATTGCAGCAAATGGAATTACAGCGAAGGGAATTGCAGCAAAAAGAATTGCCGGAAAAAGGGATTCCAACAAGGGCAATTCGTCAGAAGTATATATTTTCTATGAAAATGTAGTATATTGTATTAGGGAAAATAAATCAGAAAAGTCGAATGTCATTATGGCGGCGAGTAATGCAGGGGGAACAAAAATGAACGGAACCCAAATGGACAGAACCCAAACAAGCAGCAACGGTAAACAGCCGGAAAAGAAAGAAAACATCGCCAAGAAAAAGCAACCTAAAAAGAATAAGTTTGGAAAATGGGTCAGATCGTTGATCCCGCATTACGCCACCAACAGACAAGTCTTAGGTTTCCTGTATTTAAGCACATGGATAAAGTTTCCCCCCAAAATCATCCGTACCCACCATGGCAAAAATATGGAGAAATTATTGGCGGCAAGCCAGGCAAAGGCGGGGGAACCGGGGGCATTTTACCAGCCGCATACATATATAGAAAATCAGAGTGAATGGAAAGATATAGAGTTTGGAATTACGGACATGGCATATGCCGGATGTGAAATCATGGCAACGTATAACGCGAGGCTCTCCTTGGGGGAAGAGATGGCGGCGCAGGAGATGGCGGAATTGATCCAGTCGTTTGAAAGGCGCGGCGCTGTTCTGGGCGGGATATTCGGGACGGCTCCCGCGGCAATTTATAAGTATTTTCGCAGTAATGGATATCGCGCTGAAATGGCGACCGGCACGTCGGAGGAGGAAGTCAACGAACTGGGAGAGAGATGCGGAACCGTCATAATCACGTTTTTTAATAACAGGGACGATATAATGGCCCAGGTGCACACGGTGAATGTTTCCAGGGAACAGGGAGGATATGCCTGCCATAACGCGAGGCTGGCCGGGGAGGGCGGAAATATATGCGGCAGTCTGGCGGAGGTAGTCAGAAGGGTTTCTAACGGAAAAGCGAAATTGATCTGCGTCATAGGGATTGATCCTAAACAGGGGACAGAGGACACGGCCGTTTAAATGAGCTATCGCCTCAGCCCGTCTGCGGTATAAGAATCTGATACAAGAGGCAAAAATGAATTGATTTAGAAGTGAAAAACAGATATATTGTAATTATGGGGAAAGGCATATGCCAGAGAGAGGTGTGAAAAATGGCCAGAACAATAGGAATCGGGAACCAGGACTTTGAAACGATCCGAAAAGAGGGATATTTTTATGTGGATAAGACCCATTTTATACGGGAATGGTGGGAAAGCGGGGACAATGTGACGCTGATCACCCGCCCCAGGCGTTTTGGCAAGACGCTGAATATGAGCATGCTGGAGCAGTTTTTCTCGGTGGACTACGCCGGACGCGGCGATCTGTTCGATGGGCTTTCCGTCTGGCAGGAGGAGAAATACCGTCAGCTGCAGGGAACCTATCCGGTGATTGCGCTCAGTTTTGCGGATATAAAGGAGAAAACCTATCAGGACGCCAGAAAAAGGATCTCCGAGATTCTTATGGATCTGTACAACAAGTTTAGCTTTCTGGCAGAGAGCGACCGTTTAAGCGAGAGTGAGAAAATGATATACCGACAGTTTCAGACAGGAACGGGGGACCGCATGGAGGCAGGCTCCCTGAAAACGCTGTCCTGTTATCTGATGCAGCACTATGGTAAAAAAGTAATTATCCTGCTGGATGAATATGACACACCCATGCAGGAGGCCTATGTGAACGGGTATTGGGAGGAGCTGGTGGCGTTTACCAGAGGTTTGTTTGGCGCGACTTTCAAGACAAACCCCTATATGGAGCGCGCCCTTATGACTGGCATTACCCGCGTGAGCAAGGAGTCTATGCTTTCTGATTTGAACAATTTAAAAGTGGTGACTATTACGGCAGAAAAGTATGCGGATTGTTTTGGCTTTACTGAAGAGGAGGTATTTGCCGCACTGGAGGAGTTTGGTTTGGCGGATCAGAAACAACAGGTCAAGGACTGGTATGACGGATTTATTTTTGGCGACATAAAGGATATCTATAATCCCTGGTCTATTCTTAATTTTCTGGACGAAAGGAAAGTTGGGCCATACTGGGTCAACACCAGTTCCAACAGGCTTGCCAGCGAGCTGCTCCGGGAGAGTACCCCTGAGATCAAGCAGACTTTTGAAGAGCTGCTATGTGGGAAAACGCTGAAGACGGAACTGGACGAGCAGATCGTTTATAACCAGCTATCCACCAAGAATAATGCCATATGGAGTCTGCTGCTGGCCAGCGGATATTTGAAAGTAAAGAGTTATAAGGCATATGTGGCGGAGTATGGCGAGTGGCGGCAAGACTATGAACTGGAGCTGACCAACTTTGAGGTGCGTGTCATGTTCCGGGACATGGTGCGCGGCTGGTTTGACGGCCCCTCTTCCCATTACAATGACTTTATCAAAGCGTTGCTGCTGGGAGACGTGGAGGCAATGAACATCTATATGAACCGGGTGACAGGAGAGATGTTCAGCTATTTTGACACGGGTAAGAGCCCATACGGAGAGCCGGAGCGGTTTTACCATGGATTTGTACTGGGGCTGATGGTGAATCTGGCGGATCGGTATACCGTCACGTCCAACCGGGAGAGCGGCTTTGGCCGCTACGATGTGATGCTGGAACCCCGGAATGCGGCAAAGGACGACGCCATTATCATGGAGTTTAAAGTGCAGAGCTCGAAAGAGAAGGATCTGTCCGATACCGTATCCGCAGCCTTGGCACAGATCGAGGAGAAGGGCTATCAGACATTTCTGACGGCAAGGGGGATATCCGGGGAACACATCAGGAAGTATGGGTTTGCCTTTTGCGGGAAAGAGGTGTTGATCGGCACAAAAGATTCTCAGAGGGGATAAATGTGATGTTCTGCCGGTTGGGATCCGTTATGACAGCGCAATCACCACTTGTTTGACGTATGTTTTTTCATCGTGCTAAACTTATTTCATCACCGGTGAAACCAAATTCGCGCCGCCGCGCAGGCAGTGCAGAGAGAGGAGAAAAGGGATGAATATAGGAGAGGTAATAAAGAGCAAACGGCAAAAGAGAAATCTCACCCAGGCGGAGTTGGGGGAGATGCTGGGCGTCACGCCCCAGGCTGTCTCAAGGTGGGAGATGGGTGTCTCCTACCCGGATATAGCCATGGTGCCCGCAATCTCGGAGGCCCTGTGGGTAAGCGCCGACGAATTGCTGGGTATTGCCAGGCAGAACGCGGCCCCGCTGGGAGAAGTGCTGAACCAGAGCCAGGCGGACAGCATATATGATTATATTCCTGTCCCGCGGTCGGGAGAGAGCAAAAGGATCCTGGTCGTTGACGATTCGGATTTTATGCGGATGATGCTGGAGGATATACTGACCCATCATGGCCACAGCGTTTTGCAGGCGGAAAACGGCAGAGAATGTCTGCACATATTAAAGAATGAGTCGGTAGACGTATGCGTGCTGGACATTGGGATGCCGGTCATGGACGGTCTGGAGACTTTAAAACATATAAAGGAAGAGTATCCGCAGCTGAAAGTGGTCATGCTGTCGGCGCTGTCCTCAGAGAACAACGTGAAACTTGCGCTGCAGCTTGGCGCGGAGGCCTTTGTTGTAAAACCCTTTGCGGCGGAGTGTTTGACAGAGCGGATCGGATGATCACTTTTTCCCCATCGGCTCAGGCAATTCCCCGGCCTCCCGTGTGCCAGACCGTTATATCGCAGTACACCCAATAAATCCAGCCTGACTATTGCAATGCGTCCGGTGTTCCTATATAATCTATATAAAATCAGGCAGTATGAGCAAGGAAAGGATGAAAAATCATGGACGAGGCATTAAAACAGAGACTGGCGGAGAACGGCGCGGATGTGGAAGGCACCCTGCATCGATTTATGGGGAATGAGGCTCTGTATCTGAAATTTCTCCTGAAATTCAAAGACGACACAAACTACAGAGGTTTGTTGAATAGCCTGGACGGGGAAAACTATGAGGAGGCGTTTAAATATGCGCACACCCTCAAGGGCGTGAGCGCCAATCTGGGGCTGGATCCCATCGGCAGGCCCGCGTCTGCGCTCACGGAATTGCTGCGGGGCAAGGCTGCGGAGGAGGTAGACCGGGAGCAGGTGGCAGTTCAGAGGGCGGCGCTGGAGGAGGCGTATAAGCTTTTTGCCGGGTTGATCGAGGGATAAGCATGCCGGACAAGATAATCATTGGAGCGGGGCTGTACGGCCTGTACGCGGCTTTATTCTGTGCGGAAAGAGGGCAGAGCGTGGTGATCCTGGAGCAGGAGGAGGCGCCCTTTACCAGGGCCACTTATGTCAACCAGGCGAGGGTACACATGGGGTATCATTATCCCCGTTCCCTTTCCACAGCCATGAAGTCGGCGGGATATTTCAAAAGGTTTACCGAGGAATACGGCTTTTGCATTCATTCTGCATTCAGCCAGATTTATGCCACATCCAGCTTTTTTTCCTGGACGGATGCCGGGGAGTTTCGGAAATTCTGCCGGGACGCCGGGATCCCCTGCACCGACGTCCCAGTGGGGACGTATTTCAGGGAGGGCGTCTGCGACGGGGCGTTTTTGGCGCGGGAATACACCTATGACGCTCATATCCTGCGGGACTGTCTGCTGGAAAGACTGAAGGCTTACCCCAACGCGCAGCTTCGCTGTGGTCAGCGGATCCAGAGGATCATAAAGAGAAAATCGCATTTTGAGATCCTGACCCGGGCCCAGGGGCAGGAGCAGCGATGGGAGGCGCCCTTTGTGTTAAACGTTTCCTATGCCTCCGTAAATCAGGTGCTGACACTGCTGGAGGGCGTGGAGGCGGAGTTGTTCCCGCTGAAGTATGAGCTGTGTGAGATTATATTGTGCAGGCCAAACGACGCGCTGCGGGACGTGGGACTGACGGTGATGGACGGCCCTTTTTTCTCCGTTATGCCCTTTGGAAAGACCGGGTTCCACTCGCTGACTTCCGTGACTTTTACGCCCCACAGCACATGCTGCGAGGCGTTACCTGCATTCCCCTGCGCCGCGGGGCTGCGGGATCCCGCTTATTGCGACGGCGCCGGGCTGGGCAACTGCGATCTCTGCGAAAACAGGCCGGAGAGCGCGTGGGAATACATGTCCGCTCTGGCCCGCAAATACATTCGGGATGAATTTGCATTCGAGTATGAGAGATCGCTGTTTTCCATGAAACCGATCCTGAAAGCTTCGGAGATTGACGACTCCAGGCCCACGGTGGTAAGATATGCCTCGACGGAGCCGGTCTTCCTGAGCGTATTGTCGGGAAAGATCAACACGGTATACGATCTGGACGAATATTTGGAATGACGATTTATTTGGAGCGGTATAAAGATGGCTGTGGCAAGAGAAAAAAATTTTGTTTCCTGTATTGTCTATCTTCATAATGACGGCAATCGCGTCAGGGATTTTATGAGCAAAGTCTGCGGCATTATACAGGAAAACTTTGAAAAATATGAGATCATATGTGTGAATGACGGCTGTGTGGACGATACGCTGGAACAGGCCCGGAACTTTCTGCGGGAGGACGGGGGCAGCCATGTGGTCAGCCTGATCAACCTGAGTTATTATCAGGGTGTGGAGGCGGCGATGAACGCAGGCAGGGATCTGGCGGTGGGAGATTTTATCTTTGAGTTCGACAGCTGCACCATGGATTTTGAATCGTCCCTGATTCTGGACGTTTACCGGAAATCCCTGGAAGGCTATGACGTGGTGGCCGCGTCTCCCCGACATTATATCCCCCTGACCTCAAAGCTGTTCTACTTTGTATATAATCTGGGCAGCCATAAACAGAACCGGCTGCGACAGGATCGGTTTCGGATCGTGTCCCGGCGGGCGGTGAACAGGGTGAACCAGTTGAATGTATACATTCCCTACCGCAAGGCCCTGTATGCGAGCTGCGGCCTCAGGATGGAGACTGTGTTTTATGAGAACGCCAGAGTCGCCCCCAGGGAAAGGCGGCGGGAAGAGCGGGGGAGCCGCAGCGTGTTGGCCATGGATACGCTCATCATCTTCACAGATGTGCTGGAAAAGCTGTCGATGCTGCTCAGCGTGCTGTTCTTTGGCGCGCTCCTTGTTGTGTTCGGCGACATCGTCTACTCTGCGCTGGGCGCGATCAGGCCGGTGGAGGGCTGGCTTTCCATCATGGCGCTGATGTCTCTGGGATTTTTTATGTTGTTTGTCCTGCTCACGCTGATCTTTAAATATCTGTCCGTCATACTGAACGTTTCTTTCAAACGGCAGAGATATGTGATAGAAGGGGTGGAAAAACTGACAAAATGATGTGGACGATTATTTTCCCCGTATTGAATGAACGGCTCCGACTGGAAAAGGGCATTGTCACTACTGTGGAATATCTGGCCGCCATTGGGTTTGAAGACTATGAGATATGGATCGTGGACAACGGTTCCGAGGACGAGACGCCGGACATCGCCGCCGGGCTGTGCGCCAGATATCCCGGGGTACGCTATGAGAGGATAGACGTGCGCGGCGTGGGAGCGGCGTTTCGCCGGGGGCTGGAGCTTGCCGGGGGAGAGATCGTGGGATATATGGATATCGATCTGTCCACCAATATCAGACATTTGGGAGAGGCCATACGGTTGTTTGAAGAGGACGGGGAGCTGCAATATATAAACGGCAGCCGGTTTGCCGCGGAATCTGACACCCGGGGCCGGAAATGGTACCGCAGGTTTACTTCCCGGGGGCTTTTGATTCTGTTAAAAGTTTTTCTGCGGATGCGATGTACCGATGCCATCTGCGGTTTTACTTTCGTGCGTCGGGAGACGGCGCTCTCCCTTGCGGAGGCTGGCAGCCGGGACAACGGGTGGTTTTATATGATAGAGTTTTTGCTGCGGGCGGAGCGGCGGGGCGTGAAGATACTGGACTATCCGGTGGAATGGCAGGAGGATTACAATACAACGGTAAAGATATTTAAGACCGCCTGCAACTATATCCGGCAGATTGCCAGACTGTTCTGGGAGTTTAACGTCAGGAAACATATATGAGACGCACAGAGAGACGAGGTATTATATTATGAAGGAAAGGATACGGCGAATCGATCTGACGAGGGATTTTGAGAAACACCGGGAGGAGTATCTGGCCGCCATCGCGAAGGTATGCGGTGAGACGGCCTTTTCCGGCGGGAAATACGCGGACGCTTTTGACCGGGAATTTGCCGCCAGCGTGGGGAGCAGGTACGCCTGCGGCGTAAACAACGGAACTTCGGCGCTGCACCTTGCCATGCTGGCGCTGGGCGTGGGGCCGGGGGACGAGGTGATCGTACCCGCCAATACCTATATCGCCACGGCCTGGGGGGTGACTTATACGGGCGCTGTGCCGGTATTTGCCGACTGCTGCGCCGACACCTGGGAGATAGATCCGCTTTCCGTGGAGGAGAGGATCACGGAGAGAACCAGGGGGATCATCGGCGTACACCTGTATGGGCAGCCTTTTGCGTATAACCGGATACGGGAGATCGCGGACCGGCACGGACTGTTTGTGGTGGAGGACTGCGCCCAGGCGCACGGCGCCAGATACGAGGGCAGGAATGTGGGCACGTTGGGGGAAATGGGATGTTTTAGTTTCTATCCGGGAAAAAATCTCTATGCTTTCGGTGAGGGCGGGAGCGTGACCTGCGATAAGGAGGAGTATTTCAGGCACATATGCCGCCTGAAGAACCAGGGCTGCGACGTGCGGTACTATCATGACGAAGTAGGCTATAATATGCGGCTGGAGGGGATACAGGGGGCGGTGCTGAGCGTCAGTCTGAAATATCTGCCGCAGTGGACCGCGCGCCGCAGGGAAATCGGCAGGAGATATCAGCGGGAGATCCGTAACCCCCTGCTCGCCATGCAGGCGCATCCCGACAATACGGAGCCTGTATACCATTTGTTCGTAGTCACCGTGACGGACCGGGAAGATTTTATGCAATATATGGAAAATGAAAACGTGGAATGCAATATGCATTATCCTGTGCCATGCCATCTGCAAAAGGCTTACGCGTGTCTGGGATATGGGCCGGGGGACTGTCCCAACGCGGAATATCTGGCCGCGCACTGTGTGACGCTGCCGCTCTTTCCCGAGATGCGGGAGGATGAAGTGGACAGAGTGATCGCGCTGTGTAACGCATATGGCCGTCAAAGATAGCGGATATATCGGATTTACAGGCACGAATGATTGACATTTCTCAGCGGGTATGATAAGATTGTTGATAGACCTGTGTGGCGGTGCATGTACCGTTTACGGAATGTAATATTATCGAAGATTTCAGAATTTGCGGGGATTGAGTGACATGGATGAGCAGAAGATCGTTATTGTGGAGGAAGAGGTGAACAGAGTCATGACGGAGAGACGGAAGATACTGATCGTGGACGATGAGGAAGTGAACAGAGCCATATTGGAGAATCTGTTTCGGGACGAGTATGATATCGTCCAGGCCGCCAACGGCAAGGAGGCTATCAGCCAGATCGAGGCGAATGAGGATCTCGTTCTGATTCTGCTGGATATCGTCATGCCGGAGATGGACGGTTTCGGCGTGCTGGAGTATATGAAATCCAAAGACATGATCCAGCATCTTCCGGTGATTCTGATCACCAGCGAGACTGTCAGAAACAGCGAAGACAGAGCTTATGCTTACGGCATCGCGGATGTGATACATAAACCGTTCTACCCGGATATTGTAAAGCGCAGAGCCGGCAATATCGTGGAGTTGTACCAGAATAAGCACAATATGGAAGTGCGCCTGAAAGAACAGGAGATAGAGATCCTGGCGCAGCAGAAGAAGATTCAGGACAACAATGAGTTTATGATCGACGCGCTCAGCTCCGTGGTTGAGTTCAGGAGTTCGGAGACGGGCGAGCATATCCGCCGCATCAAGTATTTTACCAGGATACTGCTGAAATACATGGAGAAATATTTCCCCAAGTACGGTCTGACCAAGTCTCAGATCGACGCCATCGCCAGAGCCTCGGCGCTGCATGATATCGGCAAGATCGGTATTCCGGACGCCATTCTGTTAAAGCCCGCGCGCCTGACGCCGGAGGAGTTTGAGGTGATAAAGAGACATCCCGTTATCGGATGCGATATACTGGAGAAGTTCCGCAAGAGCCAGTCGGATGAGTTTTACCGCTACTGCTACGAGATCTGCCGCTGGCATCATGAGAGGTGGGACGGAAACGGTTATCCCGATCATCTGGTGGGAGAGCAGATTCCCATCAGCGCGCAGATCGTCTCCATCGTGGACGTGTACGACGCGCTGGTGAGCGAGAGGGTATACAAGGGCGTG
Source organism: uncultured Acetatifactor sp. (assembly GCA_910584375.1). Classification (GTDB taxonomy): domain Bacteria; phylum Bacillota; class Clostridia; order Lachnospirales; family Lachnospiraceae; genus Acetatifactor. Next base: position 151,207 of record CAJUAH010000008.1, on the reverse strand, counting down.
TACGGCAATTCTCTGGCGTACCAGATGATTCTGGGCGGAGAGTGCGGACAGTTTTCGCCTGACGTGATCGAGTGTTTCCAGTTGGCGAAGGAAGATTTCTTCAATATTGTGGAAGTAATCAAGATGTTTGACTTCGCCGAATAATTATTTTATACATAGAACAGCAGAACCGCGTCCAGGGGTTCGCTGTTTTTTGTCCCAATACTGCGTGGAGAGGTGAGTTTTATGTGTCGGCAGGATTCGGATATGTTTTCTTATGAGAATGTATTGGAGATAATACTGGCATTTGACGACAACGGACTGATTACATATGACAATGCCGCCGCCAGAGAAAAACTGGGGTACGACGGGGGGCTGCGAGGCGTATTTATCGGAAATGTCTTTCCCGGGGTGTTCCGGAAGAAGGAAGAAGGCTGGGAGGCCGCCCATCCCTTTGGCATGGAGATACGCCGTGTGACGGCGTACCGCAAAAACCAGACCTGTTTTCCCGCCGATCTGCGTATGATTCGCCGGGAACAGCAGGGGGACTGCCTGTGCATGGCGAGCGATGTGCTGGAAAAGGAATATCTGAGCCATGAGCTGGAGCAGGTCAGGCAGGAGGCCCAGGACGCCATGCGCGTCAAGTCGGAATTTGTGGCCAATGTCACCCATGAACTGCGCACGCCCGTCAACGGTATCTCGGGGCAGATCCGGGAATTGATGCCGCTGGAGACGGAAAAGGAAAAACTTCGCAAGCTGCAGCTGATCGAACGCTGCTGCGGGGAAATGAACAAGATCATTAATAATATTCTGGATTTTTCCAAGCTGGAGGCGGGAAAATTCACATTGGAACAGCGGCGCTTTTCTCTGCGCGGCATGACAGACTATGTGATGGCCAGTCACAAGGGCCGGATAACAGAGAAGGGGCTGGATTTTTTTGTGACGGTTTCTCCGGGCGTGCCGGAGTATGTGGTGGGAGATGAACTGCGGATCGTGCAGATCCTGAACAATCTGCTGTCCAACGCCCAGAAGTTCACCAGCGTGGGAAAGATTACGCTGGAAGTCATAAAGACCGCGCAGACCGGGGATTCCATAGAGCTCTTTTTCCTGGTGGGCGACACGGGAATCGGCATAGACTTAAAAGATCAGGGAAAGCTGTTTCAGAGCTTTTCACAGGTTGACGCCTCCACATCCCGCAAATATGGGGGAACAGGATTGGGGCTTTCCATCTGCCGCCAGCTGGTGGAACTCATGGGCGGCAGTATCAATGTGGAGAGTGTGAAGGGGAAGGGCACCACTTTTTCATTCTCGGTCTGGGTGGGGAGGGATCCCGAGGCCGGGGCGGAGCCGGGCGAGGAATCTTCGGTATCCCCCAGACCCAGGCTCTCTTTCTGGGGCGACGCGCCTCCCGAGCAGCAGGACGCCGCCCGCTACGGCACGGATCCCAACCGGGAGGCCCTGCGGAAAAATCTGTCTAAACTGATTCTGTCTGTGGAGATGGAGAACTGGGAGAAGGCGGAGATGTTTATGGAGAACATCCGTCAGCTCACCGCGGACGCCCCTCCGGAGGTAAGTCGGGCGGTACTGCGGCTCAAGATGGCCGTGCAGAAGGAAAATTACGAAAAGATTTCCGCCGGGACGGATACTCTGCAGGCTCTGCTGGAGACGAAAGAAGGGGACGGTGTATGAAGAATTTGGCAAGCGGCGTTGTTCTGATCGTGGATGACGTGGAGACCAACAGAGTGATTCTGGGCGAGATTCTCGGGGACATGGGCTGCAAGACTGTATTGGCCCAGAATGGCGTGGATGCTCTGGAACAGATTGCGAAGGAGCCGCCCCATCTGGTGCTGACGGATATCTCCATGCCGGAGATGGACGGCTATGAGCTTTGCAGAGTACTGAAGGCCAATGCCGAGACCAGGGAGATCCCGATTATCTTTATATCCGCCTTTGACGATCCCAGCGACATCGTGAAAGGATTTGAACTGGGCGGCGGCGACTATATCACCAAACCCTTTATACCGGAGCTGGTGCAGGCCAGGGTGAATGTCCACCTGAAACTGTATGAGGCGACGGTGGGGATTCGGGAAGCTAACCGGAGGCTGCAGGTATCTGTCAACGAGCAGCTGCGGCAGATGGAACAGGAGCGCAAGAATGTGCTGTACGCGCTGGCCGGTGTGGCGGCGGAGAATTCCTGGCACAGCGCCGACTACATAGAGAGAATGCGGCACAACTGCCGTATTCTGGCCCAGAGCATGCAGCTGTCCCCTCAGTTTGAGGATCAGATATCGGACAGCTTTGTGGAGACGCTGGAGTACGCGGCGCCCCTGTGCGACATCGGCAATATAGGGATTCCCAAGGAGATTCTGCAAAAGCAGACGGCTCTGGACGACGAGGAACGGGAGCGGATGAAAGGCCACACCCGGATCGGGACGAAATTGCTGGAGGACCTGAAGGTCACCAACGATTACAACGATTTTATACAGATTTCAGCGGATATTACTCATTTCCATCACGAGAATTGGGATGGGAGCGGTTATCCCGAGGGAAAGAGAGGAAATGAGATACCACTGGCTGCGCAGATTGTCGCCATGTCAAGTATATTTTGCGCTCTGACGGAGGAGAGAAGTTACCGTCAGAGTTATGACAGGGAGAAGGCACTGGAGATTATGCAGCAGGAGGCTGAACGTAAATTCAACCCCGACATTTTCAGCATATTTTGTAAAGTTGCCAGACAACTGCGATAAATACTATTGAAGATGTGATGGAGGAATGGAACCATGATGACGGATGAGGAGTTTTTAAGGATTGCTGGTTATATGAAACAGCGCTACGGTATCGACCTGGGACAGAAAAAGGTCATTATGAACGGTAGACTTGAAAACCACATTAAGTCAGGAGGCTGGAGCAGCTTTCACGCTTTTATGAACGATCTGGAGAAAGACAGTTCGGGAAAACTGGAAAAGGAACTGGTCAATCTCCTCACCACAAACCATACATATTTTATGAGGGAGTTTGAACATTTTAACTTTTTTAAGGGCGTAGTACTGCCGGAACTGCGGCAGAGGGCGCAGGCGACAAAGGATCTGCGGATATGGTGCGGCGCGGCGTCCACCGGGGAGGAGCCGTATATGATCGCCATGGTGCTCAAGGACTTTTTCGGATTGGAGTCCTCTTCCTGGGATACCAAGGTGCTGGCGACGGACGTCTCCACCAAGGTGCTGCAGCAGGCGGTGGCAGGGATTTACAGCGAGGAGCATTTAAAGGATGTACCGGAACAGTGGAAACGGCACTTTTTTCACAGGACGGCGGACGGGATGTTCGCTGTCAAGGAAGAGTTGAAACAGGAAGTCATATTCCGCCAGTTCAACCTGATGTCTCCTTTTCCGTTTAAGAAGAGAATGCATACTATCTTTTTGCGAAATGTTATGATATACTTTGATGAGAGTACAAAAAATGAGCTGCTTCAGAAAGTCTATGATTTTTTGGAACCCGGCGGTTATCTGTTCATAGGTATGACGGAGACACTGGATCGGGCGCAGACTCCTTTTGAGATGATACAGCCGTCCATATTTAGAAAGAAGGGGGTGTGATAGATGTATGCAGCCGATTAGAGTATTGGTTGTTGAGGATTCCATGGTGTTTCGGGAGTTATTGGTGCAGAATCTCAGCCGGGATCCGGCTATTGAAGTGGTGGCTACCGCCAGGGATCCCTATGAAGCGAGGGACGCTATCATAGCCCACAAGCCGGACGTGATGACGCTGGATGTGGAGCTGCCCAGAATGAACGGCATTGAGTTTTTGCGCAAGCTGATGCCGCAGTATCCTCTTCCGGTGGTGGTGATCAGCTCTCTGAGCGACAAGGTGTTCGACGCTCTGAATGTGGGCGCGGTGGATTTTGTGGCAAAGCCCGCCGTATCTTCCCGGGAACAGCTTGAGGCGTTTATTCAGAATGAATTGCTGGTGAAGATTAAGATCGCGTCCACCGCGAACATCAGCCGGATCAAGCAGAAGGTCATGCAGCAGCATCAGGACGACGGGGCGGTCTCCCTCAAGAGAAACGACCTGGTAGTTGCCATAGGGGCGTCCACAGGCGGGACGGAGGCGATATTTTCTGTTGTACAGGGCTTTGGCCCGGATATTCCCGGCGTGGTGGTGGTACAGCATATGCCTCCCGGATTTACCAATATGTATGCCAAAAGACTGGATAATCAGTGTAACGTAGTGGTAAAAGAGGCGGAGACGGGAGATCAGGTCAAGCCGGGGCATGTGCTGATCGCTCCGGGGGGTGACCGGCATATGCGGTTGGTTAAGGTAAACGGAGTATATCAGGTGGAGTGCAAGGCCGGACCTAAAGTAAACGGGCATTGCCCTTCGGTGGATGTGCTGTTTGAATCCGTGGCCAGGGTGGCCGGGCCCAAGGCGTTGGGCATTATCCTGACGGGTATGGGCGGAGACGGCGCCAGAGGTCTGCTGGAGATGCGCAGGGCCGGAGCGAGGACCATCGGACAGGATGAGTCCACCTGCGTGGTGTACGGCATGCCCAAGGTGGCGTATGACCTGGGGGCTGTGGAGTTTCAGGAGAAACTGCAGGACGTTTCCAAGAGAACCTATGCGGTGCTGAATAAAATGTAGAACAGAAAGGAAGGGGCAAGAGATATGAAGATTTTGCTGGCGGAAGACGATTTTGTCACAAGGAAATTTATGGTTGGTTTCCTGTCCAAATACGGTGAGTGCGATGTGACGGTGGACGGCATGGAAGCTGTGGACGCTTTCATGATGGCGCTGGAGGACGGCGAGCCCTACGATCTGGTGTGTCTGGATATCATGATGCCGGTCATGGACGGATACCAGGCGCTGATGGGGATCCGTAATCTGGAAAAGGATCGGGGGATTGCGGAGGATAAGAGGGCGAAGGTAATCATGACCACCGCTCTCAACGATGAAAAGAATGTGAAGATGGCATTTGAGCTGGGCTGTACAATCTACTCCGGCAAGCCCATTGACAAGGAGAGATTTGAGCAGGCCATGAAAAAACTGGGTCTGATATAATCTGATAAAATTTTACAGGAAAGGAGAAAGTATGGCTGAAGAATTTAACACAGAGGGAATGTTGGACATCTATCTGTTTGAAAACGGTCAGCTCCTGGAACAGCTGCAGGAAATTGTGCTGGAGCAGAAGGACGCGGAGTGCTTTGACGAGGACAGCATCAATGAGATATTCAGGACCATGCACACCATCAAGGGTTCCTCGGGTATCATGATGTTTGACGACATCACAGCGGTGGCCCACAAGCTGGAAGACGTTTTCTTTTATCTGAGAGAGTCCCATCCCGAGCATGTGCCGCATTTAAAACTGGTGGAGCATGTGCTGGAAGTGGCGGATTTCATCACTGCGGAGATGGAGAAGATCCGCAACGGAAACGCAGCCGACGGAGATTCAAAGGGCATTATCAAGGAGCTGGACGCTTTTCTGGAGGCCATCAAGAAAGGGGTGGGAGAGGACGCCCTGATGCCTGAGAATGTGCATGAGGAACCAAAACAGTTCTACATAGCTCCCGTTGCCACGGATGCAAGCCGTTTCTACAAGATATATATCACATTCTCGCCGGAGACGGTGATGGCCAACGTCCATGCCTACAAAGTGGTCTATGCGCTCAAGGAGATCGCGGAGGATCTGCTGTATTCACCGGAGGATATCATTTCCGACGAGTCCAGCGGGGACGTCATCCTGAAGGATGGATTTAAGATTCTGCTGCAGGCGCAGTGTACGGAGGCAGAGATCAGGGATCTGATCGGCGTCGGCTATGACATTGAAAAAGTTGATGTCTATGAGTGCAAGGCGGAAGAGTTTCTGTTGGGATTTGACTTCGGAGACCATGCCCCCCAGATCGATCTGGAGTCGAGCGTGGAGGACATAGAAGCCAAGGCGGAGAAAGAGGCAGAGAAGAAGGAAGCGGCCAAGCCCCAGATGGCTCCCGGTGATTTTGTCATTCAGAACAAGGAGCCGGGCCGTCCCAAAAAACTTGCGAAAGATAAGCAGAAAGGCGCGAAAGAGGCGTTTATCAGCGTAAATGTGAATAAGATGGATCAGCTGATGGATCTGATCGGTGAGCTGGTCATCGCGGAATCCGTAGTGCTGCAGAACCCCGATCTGAAGGTACCGGGCCTGAACCTTTCCAACTTTAATAAGGCGGCGGCACAGATGTCCAAGATCTCCACGGATCTGCAGAACGTGATCATGTCCATGCGTATGATGCCTCTTACCAATCTGTTCCAGAAGATGAACAGGATCGTCTTTGACGTCTCCCGCAAGCTGGGCAAGGACATTGATTTTGAGATGATCGGCGAGCATACCGAGGTGGATAAGAACATCATCGAGAATATCTCAGACCCGTTGATGCATCTGGTGCGTAACGCCGTGGATCACGGTATTGAAACCAATGAGGAGCGCAAGGAGAGCGGTAAGCTGGGCAAGGGCAAGGTTACTCTTACCGCCAAGACGGAGGCGGGCAAGGTCTGGATCAGCGTGACGGACAACGGCAAAGGCCTGGATCGGGAGAAGATTCTTGCGAAAGCCAGAAAACAGGGTCTGCTGGACGAGGGAAAACCGGAGAGCGAATACACGGACAAGGAAGTGTTCAAGTTTATCACGCTGCCGGGCTTTTCCACCAACGAGCAGGTCACGGAGTATTCCGGCCGCGGCGTAGGTATGGATGTGGTGGTTCAGAACATTCAGGCCATAGGCGGAGCGCTGGAGATCGAGAGCGAGGCGGGCATGGGCAGCACCATGACCCTGAAGATTCCTCTGACGCTGGCGATCATAGACGGTATCGTCATGGAGACGGGTACTTCTTCCTTTGTGGTGGAGACAGGCGTTATCAAGCAGTTTGTCAGCGTGAAGGAGGACATGATGATTCACGAGCCCAACGGCGACGAGTACATCATGATTCGGGGAGAATGTTATCCCGTGCTCAGACTGGGAGAGTGGTACGGCCTGAAAGATTACCGCAAATCGGTGGAAGATGGCATGATGTTGATCTTTGAGGTGGAAGGGAAGGCCATATGTCTCTTCGTGGACAGACTGATAGGCGAGCAGGAGATCGTGGTGAAACCCATTCCTTCTTATATCAAGAAAGTAAAAGGTCTGTCCGGCTGCACACAGTTAGGTGACGGCAGCATTGCACTGATACTTGATCCGGTAGGATTGATAGAATAACTATACGAAAAGGAGGTAGCTGCATGGACGTAACCAATGAAGTTATAAGTCAGACAGACAATGGACAGACTGCCCGTGACGAGCGAGACGCGCAGAAGGGCAAGTACATGACTTTCAAGTCAGGCAACGAATATTTCGGCTTGAAGATCCAGTACGTCAACGAGATCATACAGTTTCAGGCTATAACGGCGATTCCGGAGACAGCTGACTATATTAAGGGGCTGATCAATCTGCGAGGAAAGATCATCCCGGTCATAGACATCAGTCTTCGCTTTAAGCAAAAGCCTTTTGAGTATGACGACAGGACGTGTATTATTGTGATCAATGTGCAGTCCACGGTGGTGGGGCTGATCATTGAAAAGATTGCGGAAGTGGTGGAGATCCGGGAGGAGAACATTCTGCCGCCGCCCAGCATCGGCAAAGCGGATAAGATTCAGAACAAATATGTATACGGCATCGGAAAGGTAGGAGACTCGGTAAAGCTCCTGCTGGATCCCGAAAAGCTGCTGAATGATGAAGACATGTCGGTTTTGGAGCAGGCAAACAATTTAGAAGCGGAAGAGAGAGAGGTATAAAGATTATGAAAAATATGAAGATGAAAACAAAGATGATCATTGGTTTCGCGATCCCGATTTTACTTACGATTATAAACGTATTGGTAGGTATAACTTCCGTGAAAAGGATTGAAAATACGATCGGGACAATGCAGACGCAGCAGTTCACTACCATAACGGCAACAATGGAAGATATCGGAGCGGACGAGGCAAAGGCGAAGGTGGTTACCGATACCCTCAAGGCCTCGATGGTGGATGACAACGCTCTTATTGCGAGAACCGCCACTATCTCCAATCTGGTCAGCGTTGGCTTGATCGTGGTTTCCGTCATAATCACTTTGATTATTGCCTATTCCCTGATAAAGACCATCAACAAGTCTGTGGCGCAGTTGTCCCGTGCTGCCAGTGAAATCGCCCAGGGACGTGTGGATGTTGAGATGGTGAAGTATAACAACGACGAGTTTGGCGATCTGGTTGATGAGTATCGGACCGTGATCGACAATATCAAGTACCAGGCAGGTATCGCGGAAGAAGTGTCCAAGGGCAATCTGACCGTGGTTGTAAACCCCAGGTGTGCTGAAGATCTGATGGGACAGTCCCTGAAAAAGCTGGTTGAGGACAACAACCAGGTACTGAGCAATATCAGCGACGCCGCATATCAGGTAAGCATCGGTTCCTCCCAGATGGCCAGCGCCAGCCAGTCTCTGGCTCAGGGTTCCACAGAACAGGCCAGCGCCATTGAGCAGATCACCGCTTCCATGGATGAGATCGTTGAGGCCACCGCGCAGAATGCGGAGCAGGCCAATCAGGCTACAGAGCTGGTCAAGACCGCGATCAAGGATGTCAAGCAGGGCAATGTGCGTATGCAGGACATGATGGCGGCTATGCAGGATATCAACAAGTCCTCCGAGAGCATATCCAAGATCATCAAGGTTATAGACGATATCGCGTTCCAGACCAATATCCTTGCTCTGAACGCCGCCGTTGAGGCAGCCAGAGCCGGTGAGGCCGGTAAGGGCTTTGCGGTAGTAGCGGAAGAGGTTAGAAGTCTGGCGGCGAAGAGTGCGGCGGCAGCTTCCGAGACCGCAGGTCTGATCGAAGATTCCATTCAGAAGGTCAGCCAGGGCTCCCAGATGGCCGACGAGACAGCCAAGGCTCTGGATACGATCACAGATGTTGTAAATCAGAGTGAAGTACTGATCAACAATATTGCGCAGGCATGTAACTATCAGGCTACCAGCGGCGCCCAGATCAAGCAGGCCATCACCCAGGTATCCCAGGTGGTACAGACCAACTCCGCTACCAGCGAGCAGTGCGCGTCCGCCAGCGAGGAACTTTCCAACCAGGCAGACAGAATGCGGGAGAAACTCTCCATTTACCGTCTCAACAATACGGCGGTTGCCTCCTCCAGTTCCAGCATCGGCTCCTTTACGGCGTCTCCCAGCGCAAATGAGCAGATCATTTCCCTGGGCGGGGACGGGTTTGGAAAATACTAACAGCATATATGGTTAAGACCCGGCTGTGTGGAGCGATCCGCACAGCCGGTTTTTGGCTGCGCAAAAAAGGGTTTCAATGATCGTATAGATGTGCTATACTGATAAGAAGTTTGAGGTTAAGTCTGGAGGCCGATTCACGTGGAGAATGGAATAACAAAAAAACAGTCCGCGGTGCTGCAGGGGGTGGCCATATTGATGATGGTATACCACCACCTGTTTTCCTTTGCGGTGGAATATGACTCCCTGCTGCCGTTTATGCAGGCGGACACGGCGCGGAAGATCGCATGGCTATGCAAGCTCTGCGTGGGCATATTTGCTTTTGTAAGCGGATACGGCATGTATTATGTGATGCAAAGGCAGGATGGGGAACGGTTCGGAGGACGTCTGTTGGCACAGTACCGGGAGTCGCTGCGGCGGATCGCGCGCTTGTACGGCAAAATGTGGCTGGTGCTGGCGGTCTATATGGTTCTGTTCTTCGGCATCCTGAAACAGCCCTTTATGCCGGAGCAGTTTCCGGGAAATCTGACGGCTTTTAACCCCACTTATAATGGGGCCTGGTGGTATGTGGAGCAGTATGGCAAGATCCTGTTGACCCTTCCCCTGCTGGATCTGTTTCTGACCCGTTTTGAACAGCCGGAGCAGCGGAGGGTAAAGCGGACTTTTTTTCTGGCGCTGGTTCTGGCGGGAGCAGCCGTGATGGCAATAGGACTGTTCTGGCGGCGGGAATTGTGGAACCTGACGCTGGCGTTTATCAGGAGTATGAGGGTGTCCTTTCTGCTGATAGCTATAGTGGGATATCTGACGGCTCGGTACGCTCTGTACCAGCGGGCGGACAGGCAGCTGCGGCGGCTGGGCGGCTGGGCGCCGGTGTGCGTGTCTGTGGCGCTGCTGGTCTTTTCTGTGGCGCTGCGGGTATATCTGGCCACGGACGCGGCGTATGCGAAGATCGACTTTTTGCTGACGCCTCTTCTGATCTTTGGACTACTGACGCTGCTGGATTACGTGAAACCGCTCTGCGTCTTTCTGGCGTGGTGGGGGCGGCAGTCTACATATATCTGGCTGGTACACGGTTTCGTGTTCGGATTCCTGTACCTTGTCGTCAAGCCTCTTGTGCGGCTGGATATCGGCGTATATCTGGCAGTACTGCTGGTATCGGCGGCGGTGGCTCTGCTTTTCAGGCTGCTGGAAAAACTGCTGGTAAAGCTGCCGGGCAGGCTGTGCGCAGTCTGTAAAAGACAGGCAAAAGAGTAAAAAGGGGGAACTTTAGTGGCGTCTATCAAAGAAGTGGCCGCAAGGGCTGGCGTGGCTATCTCCACGGTCTCAAAAGTTTTGAATCATTATCCCAATATCAGCGAGGAGACCCGGCAGAAGGTAAATGCCGCCATCGAAGAGCTGGGTTTTGTGCCCAATGCCGTGGCGGCGGCGCTCTCGTCCAAACAGGCGGGTCGGATCGCGCTGCTGATCCATCTGCATACCAGCACCCAGGCCATAGACGAGATCAGCATGCAGTATCTGGCGGGCGCGCTGGCCTGTGCCAGGGAGCACGCTCTGGATGTGGTGACGGTATTTTTTTCCATGCTGGAGGGTATGAGCGTGGAGGAGGTCATCGGATACTTTCGCTCACAGAGTATCAATGGGATCATTATCTATGGCATATCCAAAGAGGATCAGGTATTGCAGGAACTGATCAGAAGGCGGGTCTTTCAGATCGTGTCGGTGGACGCGCCCCTGATGAATGAGTGTACCTCCTGTGTATGGATCGATCAGGCGGGGGCGCAGTACGCGGTGGCGGAAAAGACCATGCGGATGGATACCATCCCCTATAAAAAGGTATTGTATATCGCCGGTAAGAGGAACGGTTATGTGACGGAAGAGCGGATCCGGGGCATGGAAAGATTTGCCGACGACTATAAGTTGGATATGATCGTCCGCAGCGGTGAGTTTTCGGAAAAAGCGGCCAGAGAACTGACGCTGAAATATGCCAAAGACCAGGACATGATTGTCTGTGCCTCCGATCTGATGGCGATAGGAGCCATGCGGGCCCTGACGGACATGGATATCTTTCGCCCGGTATGCGGCTTTGACGGGCTGACGCTGATGGGTTATGTGGGACAGCAGATGAATACGGTGCGCCAGGATTTTTCCAGGATATCCAGGGAGGCGGTGGAGGAGCTGGTGACGCTGATGAACGGCGGCAGCGGCCGGGAGCTGGTGCTGGACTATACGCTGGTTCGGCTGAAATATCAGGATATTATACGATGACAAAGAGAGAGGAAAGCCCTGCCGGGGGACAGTCCTCTCTCTTTTTATTGGCATTGTGTCCGAAAGATATTCTGTGGGATGCCGCGAATATCTTTCGGCGGTTCTTCCTCGCGCGTGTCAGCAGTTTAGTACATGCAGCTCATGCAGAGCCCGGGTGGCCGCCACGTACAGCAGTTTGGCAAGCCTGGGGTCGTCGGGGCCGTGCCGCATATCCAGATTCCACAGGATCACGGCGTCGAACTCCAGGCCCTTTACCAGACGGATGGGCAATATCATAGTGCCGGTGGAGAAATTGGAGGCGGCTCCGTCGGTCAGCGGGGTCAGGGGAGCGAGCAGCTCCCGGGCGCGTTCCGCCTCCGTTTCGCTTTGGCAGATTATGGCTGCGGTGTGGTAGCCCTTGGCCTGTATATCCCCAATCAGCCCGGCTGTGTGTTCCGCCATCTCCAGATCGCTCCAGAATCTGGCCTCCTCCACCGGTATGCCGTGGCGGATCACCGGATCGATCCGGTAGCGCCCAAAGGATGCCTTTTCCAGGATTCTCCCGGCATATTCGGAGATCTCTATGGTGTTGCGGTAGCTCTTTTGCAGCAGCAGAAACTCATCTTTCTCATTTTTCAAAAACAGTTTCTGCAGATCATACCAGTCGTTCAGCCCTGTGTCATAGTGGATATTCTGGGACACGTCCCCCATGATGGTGAAGTAGGTGGCCGGGAGCAGAGTCCGCAGTACATAATAGATTCCGATGCCAAAGTCCTGCGCCTCGTCCAGAAAGAGCAGGCCAAACTCTTCATTGGGCGCTTTCTGATATACCCGATAGTGGATCAGGGCCAGGGCGGCGATATCATACACGTCATATTCCCTGCGCCGCAGCCGATCCATATGGGCCTGCCAGATCTCGGCGCCGTGTTCCGGATCCCGGCGCGGCGCAGGCGCGGATTCCTGCTCCTGCCACCACAGCCGCAGATATTCCAGATACAGTTCATAGATGCTTGCGGTGGGACGGGCGGATTTATAGTGTCCGGCATATTCCTTCAATTTTGCCTGCAGCCTGTCCCGGTCTTCCCCGCCCATCAAAAATTTGATCCGCGTCTTTACCCTGTCATCCAGTGTTCCCAGCAGGGTGCATATGCTGAAGGAGGGATTTTCCCGGTACAGCGTCAGGTTGTTGCTCTCTGACAGGATAGTGCCCAGCTGTCTGTCCTGGAGAGGGGACAGGTCTATATGCTTTTCCCGCAGATGCAGCAAATACAGCTCCAGCTCCTGCATGAAGGACAGGGTGCAGCGCCAGGGGGCGCTCTCGTCCGGCTCCGGGCATTTATTTTTTTTGTTCCAGTCCTTTTCACACAGGCGGGCAAAGATCTGATCCATGCGCATATGTTTGATATTGGGCACATCCAGCTCCGGCAGGCCGCTGGTGATATAGTTCAGCAGCAGGTCGTTGCTGCCGATGATGCAGTACTCGTTGGACTCGAAACGGTGTTTGTAGTTGTAGAGCAGATAGGAGATGCGGTGCATGGCTACCGTAGTCTTACCGCTGCCCGCCACGCCCTGAATGATCAGGTTGGCAAAGGGAGATTTACGGATGATGGTGTTCTGCTCCTTCTGGATCGTGGCTATGATCTCACCCAGCACGGCGTCTTTGTTTTTGGACAGATACTGCACCAACAGCTCGTCATTGGATGCGACGTCACTGTCGTAATATCCCATAAGCTGCCCCTTTTCTACGCTGTATGTCCGTTTCAGAGACAAATCTATGGAGATGGGTTTTTCGTCTGGCAGACCGTATTCCCCGGCCCCCAGCTCGTTCTCATAGTATACGCTGGAGATGGGAGCGCGCCAGTCGGCGATCAGCACGTCCGTCTTGTCACGGAACACGCCGTTTTTTCCGATATACACCTGCTGCGCAAGCTCCGAGGCCGTCTCCGTGTAATCGATGCGCCCGAAATAGGGTTTATCCTGCGCCGCCCTGTTTTTGCGCAGGGAGGCGGCGGCATGCTCTTCCAGGCTGCTGGCGGTCATCAGCTGGTTGTACAGCTCCACATCGCCGCTGTTGATCGCTTTGTACAGCTCCTGGACCTGCGCATGTCTCTGCTCATATTCCTGCTCATATCTTTTCACATTCTGCCCGATGATCTCCAGACATTCCTGAAAGTGCAGCTGTTCCAGCCGCATTTCCTGATCTTGCTTAGCCATTGTTCTCCTCCGTTCTTTGGCAGGCTCTATGCCTTTATGGGGGTACTTTTAAATTATACGAAAAATAATAAAAAATACTAGACTTTTATTTAGGGATATGTTATGATGCTTACTAGAGTTGTAGCAAAAATAGCTGTCGCATAAGCGATAGCTATTTTACGTATATACAAACAGGAATTGGATACCTCATCGGCATACGGCGGAGTTCGACTATTGATATATAAAGGAAATGAATATGATCAATTTTTTTGTAAGTCTTATTACAGCCATTTTTATGGGAGATAACTATGTGAAGGAACGCATGGAACGACAGCTGCCGCCGGGAGAGACGCGGGAAATCCTGGGGGGACGGCTGCTGCTGCGCCGCCATCACAATCCGGGAGTTATGCTGGGAATCGGAAAGGGGCAGGGAACTGTAGTGACGACTCTGTCACTTCTGCTCACGGCCTTTTCCACCCTGGTATTCGTTCTGAGCCTGAGCATATATGGCAGCAATCTGCTGCGCGCGGGATTGTCCCTCCTGCTGGGCGGCGCTTTCAGCAATACCTATGACAGATTGAAACAGCAGTATGTGACGGACTATGTGAGCTTTCCTGTCAAGTGGGCGCCGTTTCGCAGGCTGGTTTTTAATTTTTCGGATTTCTGTATCATCACGGGAGCCATGCTGTCCGCCCTGGGGCTGAAACACCAGGGGCGGAAACTGCGTAAGCTTATGCGGAAGCGGAGCAAAAAGGCGGAGGCGGAAAAGGTCAGGCGGTGATGACGGTGCCGTTTTTTCCCTTTAAAGCCTCTTTCAGCCCATCCATGGAGGTGATCAACACTCTGCCCTGGGGGCACTCGCTCAGATAGGTGACGGCTGCCTCGATCTTGGGCAGCATGGTTCCCGGTTCAAACTGCCCCTGGGATATCAGTTCCCGGGCCTGAGCAACAGTCAGGGAGGCAATGGCTTTTTGATCCTCTCTGCCATAATTTTCACAGACCTGTTCCACGCCGGTGAGTATGATCAGTTCATCGCTGCGCAGTTCGGCGGCCAGCCTGCCCGCGATGGCGTCTTTTTCAATGACGGCGGAGGCTCCTTTCAGCACATGCTTTTGTTCGATGACGGGGATACCGCCGCCGCCGCAGGCGATGACTACCTGATCCGCCATGGCCAGCGTGCGTATGGCCTCGATCTCCACGATATCGATGGGCTTTGGCGCCGCTACCACCCGGCGGAATCCCCTGCCGGGAAATTCCTTCACATAGTTGCCCTTTTTCGTCTCGGTCTCGGCGTCCTCCTGAGACATATAGCGTCCGATCACTTTGGTGGGTTCATAGAAAGCCTCGTCGTAGGGATCCACCGTCACCTGTGTCAGGATCGTACTCACGGGTATGGAGATACCGCGGGACAGGAGTTCACTGCGCAGGGCGTTCTGTATATCGTACCCCACATAGCCTTGGCTCATGGCGGAGCAGACACACATGGGAGCCGGGGTGTAATCGATGTAGACCCGGCGCAGCTCTGTCATGGCTTTGTGGATCATGCTCACCTGGGGGCCGTTGCTGTGGGTGATCGTCAGCTGGCAGTCCGCCTCCACCAGATCCGCCAGGGCCCGGGCGGTTCTCTTTACCGCGTCCCACTGTTCCAGAGTCGTATATCCTAACGCGTCGTGTCCCAGGGACACCACCACATGTCTTTTGCTCATAACTCGCCTCCTGTTTTCTCAATACATTATCTATAGCATAAACCCAAATCCGGCGGATAGCAAGGAGAAAGTCCATTTTGAAAAGTCGAAAAGGGCAAATTGCCGTCAAAATAGTAAAAGAATTAATTTATTGACATTTTGAATAAAACACTATACAATGAAAACTATGAAAGGGGGAGTCGCCATGGCACAGAATGAAAGAGGCGCAGGGAGAAAGCCCGCTCTGTCGGATCAGGCATTGCAGGAGATCCGCAGGCGGCATGAAGACGGGGAGACGGTCACGGATCTGGCTCGGGCTTACGGGGTGTCCCGGCAGACACTGCACAATTATCTGAAAGAGCCGGAGGACGGGCAGAGAATGGTGTATCGGAGCCTGCGGCAGTGGCAGAGGCTGAACCGGGATTTCCCCGGAGTGGATGTGCAGGATTATATGATACGCATGGACTACATGAACGGGGAGGAGTGCTGCAGCCAGATGCTGGTGAGTTTCGCAAAACGCCGGGTGGTGGTGGAGAACCGGACGGATGTGCCGTTTCACCGGGCGTTCGGTATGAAGGCCAGACCCACCTGGGAAGACTTTGAGGCGTTTCTGGAGGAGCGCTGTATGCCCAGAACCCGGGACCGGCTGCGGTTGGTGCTGGAGGATATCGGCGTAGACAGCTATGACCCCATGGCCATCATCGAAAAGACCCAGGGGCGCATGGCGGAGGACGGGCAGTGGCTGAAGATATCGTATTTCGCTCCTGAGCGGACAGAGGGAGGGGAACATGGAGAAGATCAAAGTACCGATCGTTGAGGTCAGGAATCAGACTGTGGAGACCGTGGGACATACCAGCAAGGGCAATCAGCTGAAATGGTATCAGGACGGCTGGTGGTACAAGGCGGACGCTTTCGGATATGAGAGCCTTGCGGAGACGCTTGTGACCAGACTGCTGCAAAGGACGCAGTGGAACGGCTATGTGTGCTATGAGCCGGTGACGGTGCGGTGGAACGGCGGGCTGTATCGGGGATGCCGCAGCCGGAATTTCCTGCGGGAGGGGGAAGAACTGCTGCCCCTGGAAAAGCTTTACCGCAGCGTGACGGGGTTTAGCCTGGCCGAAGAACTGGCCCATATCCGGGAGGTGGAGCGGCGGATCGAACATACCGTGACATTCGTGGAAAATCTCACGGGCATACAGGATTTTGGCCCTTATCTGTCCGGTATGCTGGAGATGGATATGTTTTTTCTGAATGAAGACCGCCATACCAACAATATTGCGCTGCTCTACCGGCAGGCGGACAGGAGCTACCGGCTGTGCCCTTATTTTGACATGGGACTGTCTCTGTACGCGGATACCAGAGAGGAGTATCCGCTGGAGATGGATGTGGAGACCTGTCACCAGCGGGTCGGGGCCAAGCCCTTCAGCCGGGATTTTGACGAGCAGATGGATGCGGCGGGCAGACTCTATGGCTGGAGCCTGCATTTCCCTCTGAGCCGCAATGGATTGTGGCATATGCTGGAGGACTTGCAGGCCGCCTATGAACCGGAGCGGGAGGCTCCCTGGTACAGCGCAGGGGAATGGAAAAGGATACGGGAGGCGGTCATGGACCAGGCTCTGTCGTATCCCTGTCTGTTCAAGGCATAGTCCGGCGGTTATAGCTGTGCCAGGCAGTTTTCCAAAGTTTCAAAATAGTCCTCAAAAGTCTTGCGGCAGCAGCCGGGATCGTCGATGACGATGCCGTCGGCCTTAAGGCCGGTCAGAGCAAAGCCCATGGCCATCCGGTGATCCTCATATGTCCGTACGGTGCAGGGACGGGGGGAGCCGGGATAGACCGTGATACTGCTGTCCGTGGATTCACAGCGGATTCCCATGCGCCCCAGCTCGGTGACGATGGCGTGCAGACGGTCGCACTCCTGAAAACGGATATGCCCAATACCCGTTATCGTGGTGGGGGAGTCCGCGTAGGGCGCGATGGCGGCCAAAGTGATGGCCTGGTCGGAGCAGGCGGACATATCCGCCGTGACGCCGGACAGACGCCCCTTCTCGGGCGGCAGCAGGATCAATCCCCGGGCGTCCTCCTGTAAGGTACAGCCCATCTGTGCCAGAATATCCAGAAAGGCCGTGTCTCCCTGCATACTTTCCGATTTATGCACCTGCAGGACCTGCATCGGAATATGCAGCAGCGCTCCCAGGGCGTAGAAGTAGCAGGCGGCGGACACGTCGGGCTCGATCTGATAGTCCAGCGCCCGATACTGCTGTCCGGCGGCGATCCGGTAGCCCATGGGCCGGGTGCTGTTGACACAGCCGCAGCAGTCGTGATTCTCTCCGTTTCCCATACAGTAATACTGGGGCTGAGCGTGGACGCCGAACTGTTCCATCATCCGAGTGGTGATTCCGATATAGGACAGGCCGTGCGCTCCCTCTATATTGACGGTCATATCCTCGGCGCACATGCAGGAGGATATGAGCAACGCGCTGAGAAACTGGCTGCTGTGTTCGATATTTACGGAGATCGTCTGCTTTCCGAATCCGTGTCCCCTGACGGTAAAGGGAAAGAAACCCTCCTCTTTCTCACAGAGGATCTCACAGCCCAGCTCCCGCAGGGAGGCGATCAGCGGAGCCATGGGCCGTCTGCGCATCTGCTCCGAGGCATCCATATGATAAACGCCCTGCGACACACCCAGATAAGCGGTCAGGAATCTGGCCGCGGTACCGGCGCTGCCCACATAGAGACTGGCCTCCTCTTCAGGGACGGCTCCTCCCAGTCCGGTGATACGCACTTCCTGCCTGGATTCGCTTACTTCCGTCTCAAACCCCAGTTCCTGCATACATTGCAGGAAGTGCCGGGAGTCGTCGGAAAACAATACGCCCCGCAGCGTGGAAGTCCCCTGTGCCAGAGCGGCCAGCAGCAGGGCGCGGTTGGTTATACTTTTGGAGCCGGGCACCGACACCCGGATGGGGGGACGCTTTGCCGGATCGTATTTCCCGGCTTTCTCATGTACGTTGGGTACTGCATATGTTTTATCCTTTATCATTTTACGACCTCTTTCCCGAGAAAAGATTTATATTCAATTTAACAAAAAAAGCGGAAACACGCAAGGGCGAGATAACGGTCTCCATAATAGATAAAAAAATTTGATAAAGGAAATTGACAAAAAAGGGAATTTGTTATATATTTAATCCATAATATTCATATAGACTAAGTAGGGAATGAGTGGAGGGAGTAAATATGGCAAAGATATACGGCAAGGCTACGGAACTGATCGGACATACGCCACTTTTGAAGGTGGAGAACTATATGCGGGGGCAGGGTATCGAGGATGCCACGCTCCTGGTGAAACTGGAATATCTGAATCCGGCGGGCAGCGTCAAGGACAGAGTGGCGCTGGCGATGGTGGAGGACGCGGAGAAGAAGGGCCTCCTAAAGCCCGGAGCGACTATCATTGAGCCCACCAGCGGCAACACGGGGATCGGTCTGGCCAGCGTGGCGGCGGCCAAGGGCTACCGGACGATTCTGACCCTGCCGGATACCATGAGTGTGGAGCGGCGCAACCTGCTGAAAGCCTACGGGGCGGAGCTAGTGCTGACGGAGGGGGCAAAGGGCATGAAAGGGGCCATTGCCAGAGCGGAGGAACTGCGGCAGGAGATCCCGGGAGCGGTGATCCTGGGGCAGTTTGACAATGCGGCTAATCCTGCGGCTCACGCGGCGGCCACCGGCCCTGAGATCTGGGAGGATACGGACGGCCAGGTGGATATCTTTGTGGCGGGCGTGGGTACGGGAGGAACCGTCACCGGCGTGGGAACCTATTTGAAATCCCGCAATCCCAAGGTGCAGGTGGTGGCGGTGGAGCCCTCCGATTCGCCGGTGCTCTCCGGCGGCAATCCGGGCCCGCACAAACTCCAGGGAATAGGAGCGGGGTTTGTGCCCTCTGTTTTAAACACGCAGGTGTACGACGAGATCTTTACTGTGACCACAGAGCAGGCGTTTTCCACGGGCCGGGAGATCGCCCGCAGGGAGGGCGTGCTGGTGGGCATTACCTCCGGCGCTGCGCTGTATGCGGCTTCTCAGTTGGCGCTCCGTCCTCAGAACAAGGGCAAGACCATCGTGGCGCTGTTACCGGATTCAGGGGATCGGTATCTGTCCACGGCCATGTTTTCGGAATAGGAGAGCAGGAGATATGAAGATATCGACAAAGGGACGTTATGCGGTGCGGGTCATGCTGGATTTGGCCCTGCACAACAGCGGAGAATGTATCAAGGTAAAGGAAATCGCGGGCAGACAGGGAATCTCTGAGAAATACCTGGAACAGATTATTGCTGTTCTGAACAGGGCGGGCTATGTGAAAAGTGTACGGGGCGCCCAGGGCGGATACCGTCTGGCAAAAGAACCGGAGGAATACACGGTGGGCATGGTACTGCGTCTGACGGAGGGATCGCTGGCCCCGGTGGCCTGTCTGGAAGACGCCCAAGGGGCCTGTGAACGCTGTGACACCTGTGAGACTTTGCAGGTCTGGAAGGAGGTGTATCAGGCTGTCAACAATGTGGTGGACAATGTGACCATTGGCGATCTGGCGGCCAGACACAGGCAACGGGAGAAAACCATGGATTATTCTATTTGACATACCGCAGGGGAGAAAGGCTGTGAGGGAAGTGATGATCTCCGCAGCCTTTTTACTTGACGCGGGTGGGATGTTTTGATACTGTTAATTTAAGAGTATAAGCCCATGGAGGAGGAGAGGATATATGAACGGTCGGGAAATCAGTAACCCTCTGGATCTGAAACAGATTCAGGTAACAGACGCTTTTTGGCACAGGGAGCAGGAGCTGGTGCGCACACAGGTGCTGCCCTATCAGTGGGACGCTTTGAATGACAGGGTGGAAGGCGCGGCTCCCAGCTACTGTATGCGCAACTTTAAGGTGGCGGGACGGATGATGCGGGAGAAAAGGGACAAGGGCGCAGCCTATGTGGCTCCTTCCTATACCTTCCGGGGGTTTGAGGCTCTGCCGGAGGACCCTGCCAATCCGGACGAGGATAAGTTTTACGGTTTTGTGTTTCAGGACACGGATTTCTCCAAATGGATAGAGGCAGTGGGCTATTCCCTGCTGCAGCACCCGGACCCCGAGTTGGAGAAGACGGCGGACGAGGCCATAGATATCGTGTGCGCCGCCCAGTTGGAGAACGGTTATCTGGATACATATTATATCATCAACGGTATGGACCGGGCATTTACCAATCTCAGGGATCATCATGAGCTGTACTGTCTGGGACATCTGGTGGAGGGAGCGGTGGCCTACTATCAGGCCACAGGCAAGGATAAGCTGCTGCGAGCCGCCGAGCGGTTCGCGGACTATTGCTGTCAGGTCTTCGGCCCGGAGCCGGGGCAGTGCAAGGGCTATCCCGGTCATGAGATCGCGGAGATGGCTTTGGTGCGTCTGTTTGAGGAAGACAATCAGGAAAGGTACCTGAATCTGGCAAAATTCTTCCTGGATCGGCGTGGCACAGAGCCATTCTATTTTGAGCAGGAGGAGCAGGAGCGGGCAGCCCACGACGGACAGCCCTACAAAAAGACCACCAACAACGCCTACCACCAGGCCCACCTGCCTGTGCGGGAGCAGTCCGAGGCCGTGGGACACGCGGTGCGGGCCATGTATCTGTACAGCGGTATGGCGGATGTGGCCAGACTGTGCGGGGACGAGGCCATGGAGGCGGCCTGCGACCGGCTGTGGGACAATGTGACCCGGGAAAAGATGTATGTGACCGGCGGCGTGGGAGCCACCCACATGGGGGAGGCTTTCTCCTTCAATTACGATCTGCCCAACGATACGGCCTACTCCGAGACCTGCGCCGCCATCGGCCTGGTGTTCTGGGCCAGGAGGATGTTGCAGTTAAAACCCCGGGGGAAATACGGGGACGTGATGGAGCTGGCCCTGTACAACACGGTGCTGGCGGGCATGGCGCTGGACGGCAAGAGCTTTTTCTATGTCAATCCGCTGGATGTGGCGCCGGAGGCCTGCCATAAGGACGGCAGAAAGGGTCATGTGAAGACTGTGCGGCAGAAATGGTTCGGCTGCGCCTGCTGTCCGCCCAACATCGCCCGTCTGGTCAGTTCCGTGGCCGCCTATGCCTATACGGAGTCCGCGGATACCCTGTGGTTCCACCTGTACATGGGCAGCGTGCTGACCAAAGAGGTATGGGCAGGCGATGACAGTTCGCGGGAGAAAAAGACGCTGGATATAAAGGTGGAGTCGCAGCTGCCCTGGGAGGGGAAAGTGAAGGTGCTGCTGCGGGGAGACCGGACGCCCTGTAAGCTGGCTTTCCGGGTTCCGGGATGGAGCGGCGGCATGAAAGTAAGTTATCGCTGCTGCGGCAGAGCGGGAGAGGCCGCTGTCACAGGAGAAGGGCTGGCGATGGGGACGGATTTTGCGGATCAGACGGACAGAGCCGGGGAACAGACTGCTCTTTCGCAGGCCGCAGTGAGCTACCGGGACGGCTATCTGTATATAGACGGCGTCTGGCAGGACGGCGACGAAGTGGATCTGGAGATGGAGATGCCGGTGCGGATCCTGGAGGCGGATCCCAGAGTGCGGGAGGATATGGGCAAGGTGGCCATTGCCCGGGGCCCCATAGTCTACTGTCTGGAGGAAAGGGATAACGGCAAAGATCTCCATCTGTGCCGGGTAGACCTGCAGACGTTGCGCCCTTCGGATATCCGAACGGAGACCACAAAGGAGCTGGGCCATCCCATGACCGTGCTGCAAGTGCCCGGCAAGCGTCTTCTCCCGGAGGAGAGCGGAGAGCTGTACCGCCAGGCCCGGCCTGCCCGGGAGGAGGACGTGACTCTGCGCATGGTTCCCTATTACGCCTGGAACAACCGGGGCGAGGGCGAGATGAGCGTGTGGGTGAGACGGTAGCCGGATACGCAGACGCCGGAGCATGATTTTTCCACTTATGCTCCGGCGTCTTTCAATATAGTTACCATGATAGATGTGTCGCTCGGATTTGTTTATCCGTTACTCCGGAGTATGAACATTTTTATTTCTGTACAGGCCTTTCAAAATAAGGAGGGAAATGATCAGAACGAACGGGAAAATACAACCTGCCATCATTCCCCTTCTCAAATCGTTGTTTGCGTTTTGGGTAATATTGCCCACCAGTCCGGGGCCAAACGCTCCGCCCAGATCTCCCGCTGTCGCAAGAAATGCGAACATGGCGGTTCCGCCGTTTGGAAGCCGTTTGGAACAGATGCTGATTGCGCCGGGCCACATAATGCCAACGGAGAATCCGCACATGATACATCCGATCAGTCCGAGGACAGGACGATCCGATATGGATGCCAGTATGTAGCAGAGCAGACACAGACAACCCGAACCGATCATAAATTTCATTAAGTCCAGTTTGTCCCCCCTTTTTCCGTAGATTACACGGCTGATGCCCATAGTCACCGCAAACATGCAGGGGCCTGCCAGATCGCCGGTGGTTTTTGAAAGTTTCAGCGCCGATTCTGCAAAGGCGGAGGCCCATTGCGCCATAGCCATCTCAGACGCCCCGGCGCATACCATTAGAACAATAGACATCCAGAACAGAGGAGACTGGAACAGTCCGCGTATTCCCATGCCACTGCCTTCTTCCACAGTATAGTCGATGGGGCATGTGGCAAAATTGTAGATATTGCAGAGAGGTATGATTGCCCATATGCAGGCAAGCCATTTCCAACTATCTATGCCAAAAACCGCGAAAAAGACGGTAGACAGGAGTATGACTCCCACGGATCCCCAGCAATAAAAAGAATGCAGCAGACTCATGGCCGCCTCCTTGTGCTCGAAGGGGCAGGCTTCTACAATCGGGCTGCACAATACTTCGATCAGTCCGCTGCCGACTGCATAGATTATGACGCTGATGATGATACCTGTCAGAGGATCGGGTAAGAGATCAGGTAAAAACGCAAGCCCGATCAGTCCGGTTACCGCACATATTTCCGAGGTTATAACGCATTTTCGATAGCCGATGCGGTCTACAAAAAAAGAGCAAAATATGTCCACAGCCAGTTGCGTCAGGTAAAACACAGTGGAGATGAGGGCGATTTTCCCCAGAGGAATGCGGAATGCGCTATGGAATTTTAAAAAGAGCAGCGGCGCGAAATTTGCCGTGATCGCCTGTGTGACAAAACCCAGATAGCAGGCGGTCAGAGTTTTTTTGTAATTGTTGGCCATGTTGACAGTCCTTCCTTTCGTCACTATAATAAATAGCAGTATATCCTACAGAACCCTGTGTATCAATATATTATATTCCAGATTTATTACACAATATCGCAAAAGGAGGTTTGACAGAAGAGCGTATGGCATATGACAGGATCCGGACAGACGAATCATTGAGGGAAACGGTACGGCATGGCAATGACGAATATCCGTTTCAGTACTATTTGGAAGATATCTGGCTGTTTGATTTTCACTGTATAGACTGGCACTGGCATCCAGAGGTTGAACTGGTATTTATTGAGAAGGGAAAAGCGGATTTTTTTATCGGGTGCGACAGGCATACGCTGAGCGCCGGAACAGGTATCTTTATCAATTCCCAGGTAATCCATAGATTTGAAACATGCGAAAGTACAGTTATACCCAATATTGTATTTTCGCCCTTGCTGCTCTCGCCGGAGACCGGTCTGATCTATCAGAAATATATCAAACCGGTTATTGCTTCGACCACGCAATACATCCTGTTTTCGCCGGATGATCCTGTGAAAAAGGATATGTTAAATACGCTTACGGAAATATTGGCTATGCAGGAAACGGAAAATGTGAGTGAGATTAAAACGGTAGAACTGTTGTTGAATCTATGGCGCATGATATATGAAAATACAGACGCTGCCGAAAATACTTTTACCGCGCTGTCATCTGTACGGACACAGGCCCAGCTCCAAATCATGATGCAATATATACATGATAATTACCCAAGACAAATCTCCCTGGAGGATATCGCCCGGACGGTAATGCTGAGCAAGAGCAGTGTGTTGAATATTTTCAATAATAATATTCATACTACGCCCATAAGTTACCTGATCGATTATAGACTAAAGTGTGCGGCAAAACTTCTCACCGCTACGGAGAGCAGTATTTTTTCCATTGCGCAGGATACGGGATTTGATAATATTGGTTATTTTTGCCGTAAATTTAAGGAACGGTTTCATCTTACGCCCAGTGAGTTCAGAAAAAATGGGAAACAGCCCCTTGCGGCTTTTGAGTCTATAACCAGAAGAATTTGATTGATTTAAGAGTAGAAACCGGATATATTATAATTATGGAGAGCGGTATATGCCAGAAAGAGGTGTAAAATGGCCAGAACGGTAGGAATCGGGAATCAGAATTTTGAGACGATCCGAAAAGAGGGATATTTCTATGTGGATAAAACCCACTTTATACAGGAATGGTGGGAGAGCGGGGATAATGTGACGCTGATTACCCGCCCAAGGCGTTTTGGCAAGACGCTGAACATGAGTATGCTGGAGAAGTTTTTCTCGGTGGATTACACGGGGCGCGGCGATTTGTTCGAGGGGCTTTCCATCTGGCAGGAGGAGAAATACCGCAAGCTGCAGGGGACATACCCGGTGATTGCGCTGAGCTTTGCTGATGTAAAAGAAACCACTTTCCGTGACGCCAGAAAGAGGATCAGCCAGATCATTACGGAGTTGTACAACCGATATGATTTTCTGCTGGGCAGCGACAGCCTGAATGAGAATGAAAAAGCGCTGTTCCGAAAGATATCTGCGGGGGAGGCCCAGGATGAGGAGACAAATTCCCTGAAAACGCTGTCTAATTATCTGATGCAGCATTATGGGAAAAAAGTGATCATCCTGCTGGACGAGTATGACACGCCCATGCAGGAGGCGTATGTGAGCGGATATTGGGAGGAGTTAGTGGCATTTACCAGGAGTTTGTTTGGTGCGACATTTAAAACAAATCCGTTTATGGAACGGGCTTTGATGACCGGCATCACTCGTGTGAGCAAGGAATCCATGTTCTCTGACCTGAACAATCTGAAAGTAGTGACAGTTACAACAGAAAAATATGCAGACTGTTTCGGCTTTACGGAAGAGGAAGTATTTACCGCACTTGATGAGTTTGGATTGTCCGATCAGAAACAGCAGGTCAAAGACTGGTATGACGGGTTTACTTTTGGCAACAGAAAGGATATTTATAATCCCTGGTCTATAATAAATTTTCTGGATGAAAGAAAAGTGGGGGCATACTGGGTCAATACCAGCTCCAACAGGCTGGCCAGCAAGCTGCTCCGGGAGAGTACTCCTGAAATCAAGCAGACTTTTGAAGAGCTGTTATGCGGGAAAACGCTTAAGACGGAACTGGACGAACAGATTGTCTACCATCAGTTATCCACAAAAAAGAACGCCATATGGAGCCTGCTGCTGGCAAGCGGGTATTTGAAAGTGAAGAGTTATAAGGCATATATGGCGGAGTACGGGGAGTGGCGGCAGGACTATGAACTGGAGCTGACCAACTTTGAGGTAAAGATTATGTTTCGGGAGATGGTGCGTGACTGGTTTGACGGCCCATCGTCCAATTATAATGATTTTATCAAGGCGCTGTTACTGGGGGATGTGGAGGCGATGAATGTCTACATGAACCGCGTGGCGCAGGAGATGTTCAGCTATTTTGATACGGGCAGGAACCCTTACAGCGAGCCGGAGAGGTTCTACCACGGTTTCGTGCTGGGTCTGATGGTGGAGCTGTCTGACCGGTATACGGTGACGTCCAACCGGGAGAGCGGCTTTGGCAGATATGATATAATGCTGGAGCCCAGGGATGCGGCCAGTAATGACGCCATGATCCTGGAGTTCAAGGTACAGGGGCCGAAAGAAAAGGAATTGTCAGACACTGTGGCCGAGGCCCTGCGGCAGATCGAAGAAAAGGACTACCAGGCGTCTCTGGCGGCAAAGGGGATACCGGCGGAACGCATCAGGAAGTATGGATTTGCTTTCTGCGGGAAAGAGGTACTGATCGGCACGGAGGAAATATAAATGGGGTGTTACATTGAGTTCCCAGGCTGTTGCACAGGAATAGTGTGAGGCTTGGCAGGGAGAGTCATATGTTCTCCCGTATCCTGATATCCACCGCCACATAATTGTACTCCTTCTCCGGCAGCTCCCCCGTGGTCAGGTAGGCAAACAGCAGCGTCAGCGGCTTGGAGCCCTGTATCCGGGGCTGCTGGCAGATCGTGGCGGCGATCACACCCTTTTTCACCAGCGCCTTGGTGGTGGGAACCTTGTCAAAGGCGATGACCCGGATTTGTCCCTCCCGCCCCAGCAGGGAGATGCTGCGGCAGCCCCCGTTGACGCCGCCCGCCGCAAAGAACAGGGCGTTGATCTCCGGGTGCTCGGTGAGCAGACGGGTAGTTTTCTCGTAACTTTCAAATTCGTCGTCGTGGTTTTCGATGATATCCACGATCTCCATATCGGACTTGTAGCGCTTTAAAGAATTGATAAATCCGGCCACCCGCTCGGTGTGGCACAGGATATCGGGGGAACCCGTGACGATCCCCACCCGGACCTGGCCCTGGGTCATCAGATGCATGAGCCCGGCGGCAGTCTCCCCGCTCCTGGCGTAGTGGCTGCCCACGTAGGCGATGCGCCGGGAGTTCTCTATGTCCGTGTTGAATGTCACCACCGGGATCCCCTGCTCATACAGCTCGTTGATGCGCTGGCGGATCCGCTCGTCGTTGTAGGGCGCAAGCGCGATGCCGCTGACCTCCTCCTCCATCAGTTCCCTGATGGCCTGCAACTGCTGTTCCACCCCGTAAGTGATATGCCTGACCAGCACGGTGCAGTTGTAACCGGCCAGCTCCTCCGCCTTCTCCATGACCCCCTCTTCCACGTCTATGAAAAACGGATTTTCCGCGGAGAACAGCACTACGCCCAGCTTTAGCCTCTTTTTCTGAGCGGCCAGCACCAGCCCGGCGATATTGGGCTTGTAGTCCAGCGCCCGGGCGATCTCCCGTATCTTTTCCGCCGTTTCCGGATGCACCGAGCCCCGGTTATTCAGTACCCTGTCCACCGTCCCTCTGGACACTCCCGCCAGCGCCGCGATCTCCTTGATGGTAGCCATGTTTCGCACCTCCTGTCATATCTATGTTTACCCTATCATAAATATAGTCTTAAGTCAAACAAAACATGGACGTGCCCGGGCACGGACAGGCTCCACAGGATGCCCCTATCATATTTAACAGTTTTCTTTCCTGAAAATGTGCATATTACCGAAAATATAAAAGAGATATTGATTTTGCGGCACAAAACGAGTATGCTATAAGTAACGTGCCCGGACACATTGCCGGCGTCCCGGGGGACTCCGGTAAGCGGCGGGCGGAAGAGACGGCGGAAAACATATCCGCGCACAATTTCAGGCATGGTGGAAGTCTGGCGCGGTCAGACTGCGGACATGCAGAAAAGAGGTCAACATGTTATACATAGGTATTGATTTAGGCACATCGGCGGTGAAACTGCTGTTGATGGACAGCCAGGGCAAGATCCGGAACATTGTTTCCAGAGAGTATCCTATCTATTTCCCCAATCCGGGCTGGTCGGAGCAAAAGCCTGAGGACTGGTATGAACAGACCATGATCGGTATCGACGAACTGCTTAAGGACGCGGACAGGAGCCAGGTGGCGGGCATCAGTTTCGGCGGCCAGATGCACGGGCTGGTGATCCTGGACAAGGACGATAATGTGATCCGTCCCGCGCTTTTGTGGAACGACGGCCGCACCTATGAGGAGTGCGACTATCTCAACAATGTGATCGGCAAGGAAAAACTGTCCCGGTACACAGCCAATATCTCCTTTACCGGCTTTACCGCCCCCAAGATCCTGTGGGTAAAAAACAAGGAGCCGGAGAATTTTGCACGGATCGCCAAGATCATGCTGCCCAAGGACTATATCGCCTACAAACTCACCGGCGTACACTGCACGGACGTGTCCGACGCCTCCGGCATGCTGATCTTTGACGTTAAGAACCGCAGATGGTCCAAGGAGATGTGCGAGATCTGCGGCATCCGGGAGGATCAACTGGCCACCTGTTTTGAGAGCTACGAGTCCGTGGGCTGCGTGCTGCCCGAGATCGCGGACAAACTGGGCATCCCCCACACCGTCAAGGTGGCGGCGGGCGCGGGCGACAACGCTGCGGCGGCTGTGGGCACAGGCACTGTGGGAGACGGCATGTGCAATATCTCCCTGGGAACCAGCGGAACCATATTTATCTCTTCCAGAAATTTCGGCGTGGACAAATACAACGCTCTTCACTCCTTCGCCCATGCGGACGGCAGCTATCACCTGATGGGCTGTATGCTCAGCGCCGCAAGCTGCAACAAGTGGTGGATGGACGATATCATCGGAACCAGGGATTATGGGGCGGAGCAGAAAGCCATTGAAAAGCTGGGCGAGAACCATGTGTACTTCCTGCCCTACCTGATGGGAGAGCGTTCTCCCCACAACAATCCCAACGCCCGAGGTACTTTTATCGGCATGACCATGGACACCACCAGGGCCGACATGACCCAGGCTGTGCTGGAGGGCGTGGCCTTTGCCCTGCGGGATTCCTTTGAGGTGGCCAAGTCCCTGGGCATCAAGATCGAGCGCACCAAGATCTGCGGCGGCGGAGCCAAGAGCCCGCTGTGGAAAAAGATGATCGCCAACATCCTGAACCTGAAGGTGGATGTGATCGAAGTGGAGGAGGGACCTTCCCTGGGCGGCGCCATGCTGGCGGCGGTAGCCTGCGGCGAGTTTGAAAGTGTGGAGGAGGCCGCGGCCAGGATCGTCAAGGTAGTGGACACCGTGGAGCCCGATCCCGAACTGGTGGCAAAATATGACGGGCGCTACGCCCAGTTCAAGGAGATCTACCCGGCCTGCAAGCCGCTGTTTGAGATCATCAAGTAAGGCGGCGCGGGACATAGCAGCAAGGCGGTTGGGAAACGAAAGTTTCCGGCAACATATTAGCGCGGTATCCCGGGTCGGCCCGGAGAACCGCAGAAAAGAGGGAACCATGAAAGTATTACCTATCACAGACCCTGCTTTCCGCAAATACGGACGGCAGATCACCAATGTGGATCTGACGGAGCTGGTGGAAGTCCTCAGCAAACAGCCCGTGCCCGAGGGCGTGGTGTACGAGCCCAGCGTGGAAGCCCTGGAGGCTACGCCTGCCATGGCGGCGCTGACCACGGCGGCCTTCGGCGAGCTGCCCATCCAGATCGGCTACTGCAACGGTCACAACGAACTGCTGAACGCGGTGGAATACCACAGAAACAGCGAGCTGAACATCGCCGCTACGGACGCCATCCTGATCCTGGGCATGCAGCAGGATATCGAGGAGGATTTCACCTATGACACCGCCAAGATGGAGGCGTTTCTGGTGCCTGCGGGCACGGGCGTGGAGATCTATGCCACCACGCTGCACTATGCCCCCTGCGGTGTGAATGGCGCAGGATTCCAGGTGGCTGTGGTGCTGCCCAAGGGAACCAACTATCCGCTGGAGAAGACCCATGCGGATCTGTCCGTCGCCACCTCCAACGAGGACGCGCTGCTGACGGCCAGGAACAAATGGCTCATCGGCCATGCGGAGGGCGGCCTGGACGCAGGCAGCTATATCGGATTAAAGGGAAAGAACTTGAATGTGAACGAGTGATGCGGTATAATGAAACCATCCGGGAACATCGGAACTAAAAACAGCATCAGCCCACGCAATGCCCAGAGGATCTGTGGACGTTCAGGCGACCGGAAATCGTTCTGGAGGGCAAGGCGTCGGGAGAGAATATGCGGAATAAAAATAGGAGGAGAGTACAATGAACAATTTACCCAAAGTAAAGATCGGTATCGTAGCGGTGAGCCGCGACTGTTTCCCCGAGAGCCTGTCCGTGAACAGGAGAAAAGCTCTGGTGGCAGCCTACAAGGCAAAATACGACGAGACCGATATCTATGAGTGCCCCATCTGTATCGTGGAGAGCGAGATACATATGGTACAGGCTCTGGAGGATGTGAAGAAGAACGGATGTAACGCCCTGTGCGTATATCTGGGCAACTTCGGCCCCGAGATCTCCGAGACCCTGCTGGCCAGGCACTTTGACGGCCCTTCCATGTTCGTGGCGGCCGCCGAGGAGAGCCAGGCGGACCTGCTGGACGGCAGAGGCGACGCGTACTGCGGTATGCTGAACGCCAGCTACAACTTGAAACTGCGCAATATCAAAGCTTATATCCCCGAGTATCCCGTGGGTACCGCCGAGGAATGCGCCGATATGATCAACGAGTTTGTGCCCATCGCCAGAGCGATCGTGGGTCTGTCCGACTTAAAGATCATTTCCTTCGGCCCCAGACCGCTGAACTTCCTGGCCTGCAACGCCCCCATCAAGCAGCTGTACAACCTGGGCGTGGAGATCGAGGAGAACTCCGAGCTGGATCTGTTCGAGGCGTTCAACAAGCATGCCGGGGACGAGAGGATCCCTGCCAAGGTGGCGGAGATGGCCGAGGAGCTGGGCGCTGGCAACAAGAAACCCGAAGTGCTGGAGAAACTGGCTCAGTACGAGCTGACCCTGCTGGATTGGGTGGAGGCGCACAGAGGCTACCGCAAGTATGTGGCTATCGCCGGCAAGTGCTGGCCCGCTTTCCAGACCCAGTTTGGTTTCGTTCCCTGCTATGTGAACAGCCGTCTCACCGGCATGGGCATCCCTGTATCCTGTGAAGTGGATATCTACGGCTGCCTGTCCGAGTTCATCGGTACCTGCGTGAGCCAGGACGCCGTGACGCTGCTGGATATCAACAACTCCGTACCCGCGGATATGTTCAAGGAGTCCATCGAGGGCAAGTTCCCTTACACCCACAAGGATACCTTTATGGGATTCCACTGCGGCAATACCTGTTCCAAGAAACTGGCGTTCTGCGAGATGAAGTACCAAAAGATCATGGCCAGGAACCTGCCCATCGAGGTGACCAACGGCACTCTGGAGGGCGATATCGCTCCCGGCGAGATCACCTTCTACCGTTTACAGTCCACCGCTGACTGCAAGCTGCGCGCTTACATCGCCCAGGGCGAAGTGCTGAATGTGCCTTCCAAGTCCTTCGGCTCCATCGGCGTGTTCGCGATCCCGGAGATGGGACGTTTCTACCGTCACGTGCTGATCGAGAAGAACTATCCTCATCACGGCGCGGTGGCTTTCGGCCACTTTGGCAAGGCGCTGTACGAGGTATTCAAGTTCATCGGCGTACCTGTGGAGGACTTGAACTACAACCAGCCCAAGAGCCTGCCTTATCCTACGGAGAATCCTTTCTGTTAAGGAGCGGTTAAAGAGCGAAACTTTATAATGACACAATGAAGGGTGGGGACGAAAGTTTCCGCCCTTTTTGTCGGCGTTCTTTTTATCCGAAAAAATATATTGATAAAAGAAAAGAAAAAAGATATAGTATAGCCATAGGGAAAGTCATATTGGGGCAGGGGCAGAACGGGAGGCGGATCATGGCCAGAACCATAAGCATAGGGCGACAGGATTTTGAAAAGATCAGGATAAATAATAATTTTTATATCGACAAGACAGATCTGATACGGCAGTGGTGGGAGGCGGAAGATGATGTGACGCTGATCACCCGCCCCAGGCGTTTTGGCAAGACGCTGAATATGAGCATGCTGGAGCAGTTTTTCTCGATAGAGTACGCCGGGCGGGGCGATCTGTTCGAGGGTCTGCGCGTCTGGCAGGAGGAGAAATACCGTCGGTTGCAGGGGACGTACCCGGTGATCGCGCTCAGTTTCGCCAAGGTAAAGGAGGTTTCCTATCTGGCGGCCCGCAAAAAAATCTGTCGGATCATCGCCGATCTGTACAGGCAGTTTGAGTATCTGGAAGACAGTGAAAAGCTGACGCCCAAGGAGAAAGAGCTGTATCGGGCGGTCTCCGCCGATATGGAGGATCATGTGGCGGAGGAGTCCCTGAATGCCTTGTCCTGTCTTTTGACGCGGCATTACGGAAAAAGGGCGATCATCCTGCTGGACGAATATGACACGCCCATGCAGGAGGCCTATGTGAGCGGATATTGGGAAGAACTGGTCACATTTACCAGGGGATTGTTCAACGCCACGTTCAAGACCAATCCTTATATGGAGCGCGCGCTCATGACAGGCATCACCCGGGTGAGCAGAGAGTCCATGTTCTCTGATCTGAACAATCTAAAAGTAGTGACGACAACTTCGGAAAGTTATTCGGACTGTTTTGGCTTTACGGAAAGAGAAGTATTTGCAGCGCTGGAGGAGTATGGTTTGTCGGATCAGAAAGCGCAAGTCAAGGATTGGTATGATGGTTTTACCTTTGGCAGTAAAAAGGACATATATAATCCCTGGTCTATTCTTTGCTTTTTGGATGAGAAGAGAGTGGGAGCTTACTGGGCCAATACCAGTTCTAACAGGCTGGTCAGCAAGCTGCTGCGGGAAGGAAGCGCTGATCTGAAGGTGACCTTTGAGGAACTGCTGGCCGGAGGGGAACTGGAGATGGAGATAGACGAGCAGATTGTCTATAACCAGCTATCCACTAAAAAGAACGCCATATGGAGTCTGCTGCTGGCCAGCGGCTATCTGCGGGTGCTGGATACCACTTTTGTGGAGAGGACAGGGCGTACCTATTACAGGCTGGTACTGACCAACAAAGAGGTTCTCATCATGTTTGAAAACATGGTGCGGGACTGGTTTGCCCAGAATGACTATTACAATGATTTTATCAAAGCCCTGCTGCTGGGAGACGTGGCGGCGATGAACACCTATATGAACCGGGTGACGAGGGAAATGTTCAGCTATTTTGACACGGGCAGGAATCCGTACAGTGAGCCGGAGCGATTTTACCACGGGTTTGTGCTTGGACTGATGACGGAGCTTTCTGACCGATATATAGTTACGTCCAACCGCGAGAGCGGTTTCGGCAGGTACGACGTAATGCTGGAGCCCAGGAATACGGCGCAGGACGATGCGGTGATCCTGGAATTCAAGGTGCGGAGCGAAGGGGAAAAAGAGTTGTCCGACACGGTATCCGAGGCGCTGCGGCAGATAGAGGACAAGGACTATCAGGCGGCGCTGGTATCCCGGGGGGTGCCGGAAGACCGCATACGGAAGTACGGGTTTGCCTTTTGCGGGAAAGAAGTGCTGATCGGCACTGTCGGAGTATAAAAAGCAATGGTATGCGGAGGTGGCAGGTCATGGTTAAGGATATGACCAAGGGTTCGCCCATGAAATTGATACTGGGATTTTCTATCCCGCTCCTGCTCGGTTTTTTGTTTCAGCAGTTCTATAATCTGGTGGACACGGTGATCGTGGGACGCTTTTTGGGAACGGACAATCTGGCGGCAGTGGGAGCCACCGGTTCCGTCAACTTTCTGATCATCGGTTTCTGTATGGGAATATGCAGCGGCTTTTCCATCCCGGTCTCCCATAAGTTTGGAGCGGGAGACCCGGCGGGTGTGCGCCGGGTGGCGGCCAACTGCATCTGGCTGTCCGTGGCGTTTGCTGCAGTTATGACTGTACTGACCACGCTGCTGTGCCGCCCCATTCTGGTTGCCATGAAAACGCCGAACGATATTCTGGACGCGGCATATTCCTACATATGGGTGATCTTTCTGGGAATCCCCGTGACTTTTTTATACAATATGACCGCCGGAGTGATCCGTGCCCTGGGAGACAGCAAAACGCCGGTGATCTTTCTGGTCATGTCCTCCTTTATCAATATAGGGCTGGATCTGTTTTTTATCGTCAATCTGCGCTGGGGCGTGCAGGGCGCCGCCTGGGCCACCGTGATCTCCCAGGGGATATCGGGCGTATGCTGCCTCATATTTATTATTAAAAAATTTGAGATGCTGCGGATTCGCGGGGAGGAATGGAAACCGGACAGACATTTGATCGGTACGCTCTGCGGCATGGGAGTGCCCATGGGCCTGCAATATTCCATCACCGCCATCGGCAGCGTGATCCTGCAGAGCGCCACCAACACGCTGGGCTCCGACGCGGTGGCCGCGGTGACAGCGGCCGGTAAGATCAGCGGTTTTCTGGCCTGCCCCTTTGACGCCATGGGTTCCACCATGGCCACCTATGGCGGGCAAAACGTGGGAGCAGGCAAGCTGGATCGTATCGGGCAGGGCCTGCGGTCCTGTATTTTACTGGGAGCCGGTTATTCCGTGATCGCTCTGGGCGTCAGTCTCCTGTTCGGAAGACCGCTGGCGAGACTGTTTCTGGATGCCTCCGAGACGGCGATCATAGACAATGTGAAACTGTTTTTGACGCTGGCCACGGTCTTTTATTTCCCGTTGGCGCTGGTCAATATCATACGTTTTATGATACAGGGCGTGGGATTCCCGTTTTTTGCCATTCTGGCGGGGGTATTTGAGATGGCGGCCAGAGCGTTGGCCGGTTTTGTGCTGGTGCCGGCCTTTGGATTCCTGGGCTCCTGCCTGGGCAGCCCCATCGCCTGGATCATGGCAGACGCCTTCCTGATCCCTGCCTACTTCCATGTGAAAAAGAAACTCTACGCAATGAAGAGCGGTACATAGTTTGCGGCTCGCGGATCCAGGCCCGTAATATGCCGAATCTCCCATAAAAAGGAAAGGAAGGTACGTCCTCCCATGCTGATAAAAACATCCGTGGTATGTGTATTGATGATCCTGTATATGATCGGCTTTTATTACCGGAAACCCCATATTCCCATCAGATCCACCAGGATATTTCAGGTGCTCACGCTGGTGGCGCTGCTCAACACGGTGTTTGATCTGATCACGATCTATACGGTCAATCACAGGGATACGGTTCCCGAGGCGCTGAATCTGGCCGCGCATATCGTTTACCTGCTGTCCATACTGGGATTTGTCTACCTGTTGTTTTTATACCTGCGAAGTTATCTGGAGACAGACCGAAGATTCTCCAAAGGGGTAAAGATGTGCCAGAGGCTGCCCTTTATTTTTTCCACCGTAGGGATACTGACGCTGCCCATCACCTATATCCATGGGGAGACTACGGACTATTCGCTGGGGCCCAAGGCCTACGCCCTGTACGCGAGTCTGGTGATCTATCTGCTGTGGATCCTCTATTATTGCCTGCGCTATTGGGAGCGTCTGGACGGGGACAAAAGGGCGGCTATTATTCTGGCGGTTCCGATCTATGCGGTGGTGGCTGTGGTACAGATGCTGCTGCCGGAGACGCTGATCGTGATTGTGGCGTCCACGCTGATCATGCTGGGCCTGATTCTGAGCAATGAGAATACGGAAAAATATATGGACGAAAAGACTTCCCTGTTCAACCAATACTCTCTGGAGACGGTGCTGGAGGAAATATACCTGAATGAGCAGAAAGTGGAGATGGCGGTGCTGTGTTTCGGCAAGACGGAGAACAATTTTGACTGGAAACAGGACATGTCGATCCTGCGGGACATACACAGAAAACTCAGATCAAACCGGCAGCAGGGATACCGTATCTGCGAGAACGGTGTGGTGTTTATCGCCGGTTCGGAGGGCAAGACCGGGGCGATCCTGGAAGAGACCAAAAGCGCTGTGGAGGAAAAGTACGGAACAGACAATATCACGATCGAGACAAAGGTTCTGTCCGAGGAGGAAACGGCCACAAAGCATGACTGTATGCGCAATATCATAGCTTTCTGCACGGAGATTGGCAGCCGTTTTGCCTATATCGACTACCTGACGCATATATACAACCGCAATGCCTTTGAAAGGGATATCGCCGCTCTGGACACAGGCAGCGGCGGCTGCTATCTCATCGCCGATCTGAACGATCTCAAGATCGTGAACGATACCATCGGGCATTCCGCCGGAGACGAGCTGCTGCAGAATTTTGCAGCCCTGCTGGTGGAAACTGCCGGCGGCGCGGGCAGAGTATACCGTCAGGGGGGAGACGAGTTTGCGGTTCTGTATGAGGGAGACGCCGGACAGTTTGTCCGCAGGCTGGAAGAGTGCTGCCAGGTCTATAACCGCTCCAGCAGCGTGCCCGTCCGCTATGCCATCGGAGCCTGCGAAGTCAGCGACAGCGACTTTATGGGCGTGGCCGACCAGAGGATGTACGCGGACAAGCGGAAGAAAAAACAGGGCAAAGATCATATTTTGTAAAGGAGAGAGAACATGTACGATTATCGACAGGCCATAGACAGGATTATGCGGCAGGAGGTGGAGGCCGGGCAGATCGCCGGCGCGGGCTACCTGCTGATACAGGGAGGGAAAGAGCGGTATTTCAGCGTCTGCGGTTACGGGGACAGGGAGAAAAAGACCCCCATAGAGCGGGATACGATCTTTCGGCTTTTTTCCATGACAAAGCCCATCACCGCCGCCGCCGTTATGCTGCTGGTGGAGCGGGGGGAACTGGATCTGCGGGATACCGTGGGCAGCTATCTACCGGCTTTTGGGGAACAGACCGTATGGAATCCCCAGGGGGAGCCTGTGCCTGTGGAGCGGGCGACCACGATCTATGATCTGTTGAATATGACTTCCGGCATTCCCTATCCGGAAAACTGGGAGGGCTGCAGTCCTTCCGGTGTACTGATGGACGAGCTGTTCCGTGAACTGAAACAGGCGCAGGCCGGGGGACAGCGGCTGACCACCAGGGAGTGGATCGACCGTATCGCGGCGGTGCCGCTGGCATTTCAACCGGGAGAGCGCTGGATGTACGGCCTGTCTGCGGATGTGCTGGGAGCGGTGGTCGAGGTGGCGACAGGAAAACGATATGGGGATTTCCTGCGGGAAGAGATATTCGAGCCGCTGCGTATGACGGATACAGGTTTCTGTGTGCCGCGGGATAAGCGGGAGCGGTTTGCCCAGAATTATATCTGGAACGGGGAAAAGATCGGGCTGGAGATATACACGGACTGCAATCTGGGCGAGTACTATGGGGAGGATGTATCCTTTGAGTCCGGCGGCGCGGGCCTGGTATCCACGATGGAGGACTACAGCCATTTTGCGCGGATGCTGTTACAGGGCGGCGTTTATGACGGCGTCAGGCTCCTGGGTGAAAAGACCGTGAGATTTATGCGGCAGGACAGGCTCTCCGCCGGGCAGAAAGCGGCCCTTCAGTGGGACAGCAATCTGGGCTGCGGCTATGGCTGCCTGATGCGGGTGCTGACGGACCAGGGGGCCGCGGGTACGATTGGGAGCCTGGGTGAATACGGCTGGGACGGCTGGACTGGCAATTATATGACTATCGATCCGGAGAATGATATGATCATGCTGTACTTTATCCAGAGATGCGGATACAGCAGTACCTCCGCATTGCGCAGGCTGCGCAATATCACCTATGGAGCGCTGGAACGGATGGAGGACTGAATCAAAAAGGGCAGATTGTTAAATCTGCCCTTTTACTCTGGCGTATCGGTCTCTGCCGCCACAGCGGAGACCACGGAAGACACTACGGCAACGATGACGGCTATAATGATGATCAGTAGCCCGCCTGCCAACAATATGAACATATCTGTTTCCTCCTGCATATAGAGTTCCCAGACTGGCCTGTCGGTCCGAAGGCAGTCTGTTTCTATCAGTATAGCGTGTCCTACTGAAAAAAACAACTGTTTATACTGTATTTTTTTGTAAAAATTGTGCGAATACAGATAAAAAAACCATAAAAAGACATGGATTTTCTCTAAAAAGTAAGTTATAATGCTTGTAAGAGCAATATGTGTCAGATAATTTGAAGAAAAAAGTATATTTTATATTTTGAGAAGGCAATTATGGAAAATCAGAATCGTCAGACGGATGTGATAGACCGTTCCAAACAGAATACGGAGGCCGGAAAACAGGAGCTGTATATGTACTCTCTGCGCAAGATGGCTGAGGATAATGTGGAGAAGAATAAGAGCCCACTGACCCAGCTTCAGAATCTGCGCTCTTTTTTCTATACGGGCGGAGAGATCATCCGGCAGCATCCCACGGAGCAGTACGCGCTGATCGCCATGGACATCGCGCAGTTCAAGGCCGTGAATGAATTTTGCGGGAGGGACGCGGGGGACGCGCTGCTGGCTGCCATTGCCGGAGTTTTCAGGAAACTGGACACGGAGCGGCCACTGACCATATCTTCCCATGCCAGGGCGGATGTATTTGCCCTGCTGACCACCTATCAGGAAGAGCAGGAACTGATCGACATCGTAATGCAGATCAAAAAGGTGATAGATGATTTTCCCATCGACTGCAAAGTACTGCCCGCGTTCGGCATCGCCACCTCCCAGGGAGAGCCGCCTGCCATCAGCTACCTCAAGGATTGCGCCACTATGGCTCTCAACACGATCAAGGGCAAGTTTTACGCCAGTTACGCCTTTTTTGACGAGAAGATGCGCAGACAGCAGATGCTGGAGAAACAGATCGAGAACAATATTGTCACGGCTCTGCAGAACGGTCAGTTTGCGTTATACATACAGCCCAAGGTGGATATGGCCACAGGAGAGATTGTGGGCGGGGAGGCGCTGGTCAGGTGGGTGGATCCGGAGCACGGCGTGATATCTCCGGGAGATTTTTTGCCTGTGTTGGAGAAAAACGGCTTTGTGATCGACCTGGATGTCTATATGTGGGAGCAGGTATTTAAGATGCAGAGCGAATTGCTGTCCCAGGGGCGCAGGCCGGTGCCCGTGTCCGTCAACGTATCCCGGGTACATGCCTTTGACAAAAGTTTCTGCGATACTCTGTGCCGCCTCAGCCAGCGGTATCAGGTGGATCCGTCCTATGTTCCGCTGGAATTGACGGAGAGCGCTTTTCTGTGGGACGAACAGGGGATGTACCGGCAGCTGGAGATCCTGCAGAGCAGGGGATTTACAGCGTCTATGGACGATTTCGGCACGGGATATTCCACGATGAACATGCTGAAAAATCAGTCCATGGACGAGGTAAAGGTAGACCAGGCGTTTATAAGAGATCTGGAGACCAATGAAAAGAGTCGGGTCGTGATCCGCCATACCATCCGCATGCTCCAGGAGTTGGGGACCGATATCATCGTGGAGGGCGTGGAGACGGAAGAGCAGAAAAAATTTTTGCTGGAATGCGGCTGCAAAGCGGCCCAGGGGTATCTGTTCTATAAACCCATGCCCTGGCAGGAGTTCGTGTCCCTGCTTTGAAGGCAGGGAAATATATGGCCATGTAAAACCGCAGTCTGCAGGGGACTGCGGTTTTTTGTAAAATTTTTCTTTTTTCTATTGACAAATCCCCGAAAAGAGAGTAACTTATGAAATACCCTATATAGGACGGGGACGGATATCTGATTCTCCCCGGTATATCTTTTTTCAGGTGAATCTCCGGTTTCGGAAGTTACCCATGACACAGAGAACTTGTGAGGCAGCGATCAGTACATGGATGCGTTGACGAACGCATGGATGTATAGCCGGTTTCCCTATGAGCGCGCGGAAAGGGGAACAAGCGATCTACAGAAAGGAAAGGTGAGAATATCTTTACATGACAGAGACAATACAGGCGGCGGGATCCTGGCCGACGGCGAATCTGTCCGGGCTGCTGGACAGGCTGATCGACGACTATTCCACCAAAAAACAGCCCTCTCTGATCCAGATGAAAAAGGGACTGCTCAGCAGAGAGAGCTTTTTGGAGGAGGCGGCCGGATACGCGCGGCTTACTTACGGGGTTTCCCGGGAGGAGGCGGACGGGCTGACAGCCCTGTTTGAGCAGTATATCTTCGGCTATTCCCGGATATCGCCGCTGATCGACGACCCGGAAGTATCGGATATCCGTATAGTCAGTCACGACAATATCCGGATAAAAAAGAGCGGACGGCGCATGGACGCCGGGATCGGCTTTTTGTCGGAAAAGGAATACAGACAGTTTGTGGACTATGTCGCCACGAAAAATCAGGTCAATATCTCCAATCTCAATGCCATTCAGCGTTTTACGGACGCAGACAGCCATCCCGATTTTATCCTGCGTTTCACGGTTTCCATGCCCCTTGTGAATACCTACAGCGAGCCTTATCTGTGTATCCGCAAGGTGCCCCGGGATTTCCCGGAGATGGAAGAACTGATCGGCAGAGGGATGCTCAGCCGGGAACTGGCGCAGCTCCTGATCTGCCGTTTCCGCGGCGGATCCACACTGATCTGCGGGGGCAATTCCTCCGGCAAGACCACGCTGCTGAACGCCCTGAAGGAGACCCTGCCGGACGACGTGGCGATCCTGGTGACCCAGCAGGCGGACGAGCTGACCACCAAGCGGCACCCGGATATGATGTTTTTGCACTCGCTGCCGGGCAGCGGGGAGAGCCAGGTCAGCTACGATCTGAAAAATATCAGCATTGCGGGCCTGACCATGGACGTGGATTTCTTCATCATCGGCGAGGTGAAGGGGGACGAGGCGCTGTATCTGCTCAACGCGGCATATACGGGGCAGCTATGCGCGGCTACCCTGCATGCTCCCGCCGCAGACAGGGCGGTGGATAAGCTGGTGGACTATGCCATGTATGGCAGCCGCTATTCCAGGGACGAACTGATGAAGATGATGGAATGCTTTACCACGCTGGTATTTATGGAGAAGTACCGGGTAAAGCAGGTGTTCGCAAACCGGGGATGGAACCCGGAGACCAAGGAGATGAAGTATGAACGACTCTATGAAGATACTGCTGCTGGCGGAGCTGACGGCGGGGTTTACGGCGCTGTTTTGGTGGATCCGGCAGGGCAGCATCCTGCGCCTGCTGTGGCACAGGGCTTATGACTCCCTGGAGGCCGCGGCCGCTAAGAGGGTGCAGGACAACAGGCGCAGTCTGCAGCTGCTGCGGGGCAAAAAGGGTTTTTGGCAGCGCATGGAGCAGCGTTTACTCTACAGCGGCATCGTCGGCCGTTTCCCCTTTCTGACGCCGGAGATATGGATCGCGGTCAATCTGGCGGCGGGCGCGGGCGTTTATTTTCTGGCGCTGCTTTTGGGGGCGGCCTGGCCGGGCGCTCTCATGGCGGCAGGCGGCTTGTGGCTGCTGGTCTGGCTGGCGCTGAATCGGGGAATGGAGCGCAATTACAACGCCACGGACGAAAACCTGATGAAACTGCTGGATTTTCTGGGCAACTACAGCATTACCTCCGGTGAGATCACGGCAGTGCTGGGACAGGTAAGTCCCTATATGGGAGAGCCGCTGCGGGGGGTGCTGGACGCCTGCTATTATGAGGCCCAGACCTCCGGAGACACCAGCATCGCCCTGCTGGCCATGGCGGAGAAGATCCAGCATCCCAAGTTCCGGGAGCTGGCGCGTAATCTGGAGATCAGCCTGCGCTACTGCGCGGATCTTACCGTTCTGGTATCCCAGAGCAGGCGATCCCTCCGGGAATATACCCGGCTGCGGCAGGAACGAAAAGCCCTGGCCAGGGAGGCATGGATCAATATGCTGATCCTGGGCGCGATGACCGTGGTGATCCTGAAAGCGCTGGAGTCCCTGGTGGGTATTCCTCTGGGGGAGATATTGCTGCACACCCTGCCGGGACTGGGCGCTCTGACCGTGATCGCCGTGATACTGCTGCTGTTCTATCGGCAGGTGAGAATGCTGGACTGACGAAAGGAGAAAGAGACCGATAACTATGAAATACATTACGATACACAGGATACTACAGGGAATACAACTGACGGCGGCGCTGCTGACAGGTCTGGAATGGATCATACTGGCCCGCCGGGGACGGACGAGAGAGGTGGTCCTGAAGGCATACGATACCGTCTGTATGCGCGCCCGCCGTAAAAAGGGAAGATGGTGGGACTATGAGAAATGGGAGAACTTTCTGCGGGTGAACGGCGCGGCCTGCCACTATGGGGGCTGGATCAATCCCGTGAGTTACCTCACGCTGTGCATGGTTCTGGCGGGGGCCGGTCTGGTGACAGGGCTTTTTGCCATGGGAGTTCTGGCGGGGCTGGCCGGGGCGGCGCTGGGAGCCTGCCTGCCGGGGTTCCTGCTGGAGCGCATGAACCGCAGAGACAATGAAAATATGCTGACGGAGCTGAATCTGGTCTACAATGCCCTGGCCATACAGATCCGGGCGGGCGTTCATGTGACCGACGCTCTGGCGGAGCTGTACGGCAGCGTAAAGCAGACGCGGCTGCGGGACGCTTTGCAGACACTGTCGGGGGACATAGTGATGAAGGCGGATATGGAGGAGGCGCTGGAACGGTTTCAGGGACAGTTTAACAACCGCTATATCGACTCCCTGTGTATCACCGTCATGCAGGCCATGGAATCGGGACAGGCGGTGGAACTGCTGGGGGATATCGCGGACCAGATCCGGGATATGGAACTGACATTGCAGGGGCGGCGCAGGGAAAAGCTGGATCGGAGCATTACCTTCTATCAGTTGGGCATATTCTCCGCGGTCATCGCGGTGGTGCTGTACGCCTGCGTGGAATATATGTTTGGGAACAATATGTTTTTGATTTATTGACAACTGCAAACCGGCCTTTTGCAATTATTGTAACAGGCTCGGCAAATGCCTGTTCAGACTTATAAAAAAAGGAGAAAAAATATGAGAAGAATACATGACATGAAAAACAGAGTATATAAAGCTTTTGCAGCCAAGAGCAGCGGCATCGACGGCCTGCTGGTAACGGTGGGACTGTGCATCATCGCCCTGCTGCTCTGCGTGGTGATGAAGGACAAGCTGGAGTTGTTTATCGGTACGATCGTGGACGCGCTGACAGCGAAGGCGACGGCGATCCTGGGTTAGGAGGCTGCCGTGAGAGGAAAAAGAGAGGGATCGGTGCTGGATATGCTGTCCGTCTGTATCTGCATACTGGCGCTGGCGGTGGTGGCCACAGCCTATTTCTATTGCAGCGACCTGCTGCTGCGCAAAGGGCAGATCAGCCAGGTGTCCAGACGTTATATTCTGAAGATGGAGTCTGTGGGATGCCTGACGGAAACGGATAAGAACCGGATGCTGGAGGAACTGCAGGCCATCGGGCTGCAGAGCGTGGATCTGACCGGGAGTACCATGGAGCCCGTGCAGTATGGCAGCGACGTCATCCTGCGCATCCGGGGCAATCTGCGGGGAAGAATATGGGGGGAGGAACATGATTTGTTTCGGTCGGTTTTTACAGTCCGCGAGGTGCCGGTGGAAGAGACGCGTATGTCCACGGCCAAGCATTGACGGCGCAGGCGGGGACATATCACGCCCTCGTGCCAGGGCGGGGCAGGTGGACGTGGTGGTGTCCATGTTCCTGTTTCTGACGGTGCTGATCGTGGCCGTATTCCAATTCAAAGTGTATACGCTGATGACGGCAGGGGCTTATGTGGAGGACGCTCTGGCGGCCTCCAACCTGGCCTCCGCCCTGATTGACGTCAGGGAGTACGGCAGGAGCCACAGGATACGGATCGAGGACACGCAGGAGGCTTTTCGGGTGTACCGGGACGCGCTGCACTGCAATCTGGCTCTGGACGGGGAGGGGTACAGCTCCCGGGAAGAGCTGCTGACAG
The DNA here is from genome assembly GCA_910584375.1 of uncultured Acetatifactor sp. Lineage (GTDB taxonomy): Bacteria > Bacillota > Clostridia > Lachnospirales > Lachnospiraceae > Acetatifactor. Next base: position 107,411 of record CAJUAH010000008.1, on the reverse strand, counting down.
GCAGGGTATGGATCCGGGAATATATCGTCTACAATGTGCTGGACGGGGAGGTGCGGATCGACGCCTACGACGGGGAGGGGAACTGCCTGCGACAGGAGACTGCCCCGCCCGGGAGCGTGTGGACGCCGGACGGCATCCTGGTGGAACACACCACGGTGTACAGCCGTGTGGGTTTTCGGGTCATGGGGCTTATGGGACAGCGTTTAGACGCGGAAAAACAAAAAAGTGTGGATATTGTGAGGTATGAGGAAGATGATTAAGAGAAAAGAGAAAAAAGACAGAGAAGACAAAAATGCGGCGGAGAGACATAAAGGTGGCCTGCCCGGTATCATCCTGGCGGCGTTTACAGCGGCGGCAGTCACTTATATCGTGCTGCTCAACGTGGAGAAGAACGCTCTGAGCGCCTATGAAAAAGAAGACTGCTGGATACTGGCGGAAACGCTGGAGAAGGGAACGGAGATCACGGCGGACAACGTGGAGACTCTCTTCAGTCTGACACAGGCGGACACAGGGCATATTCCCCGGCAGGCGGTGACGGATCCCCGGGCTCTGGTGGGAACCCAGGCGGCCATAACCATCCCCGGCGGCAGCATGGTCACACAGCCAATGTTTACCTTAAACGGCAGTTTCCGGGCGGCTTTGGAACATCCCGTGATCGCCGGATGCAGGGCCGAAGATCTGTATCAGCTGGTCAGCGGCACCCTGCGCAGCGGTGACAGAATCCATATTTACACGGTGGATGAGGAACTGGGAGAGACCTATCTGGTATGGGACGACGTGATGGTCTACCAGACCTTTGACTCCGCCGGTAATCTGATCCCGCCCCAGGATACCCTGTCCGCTGCGGCCAGGATCAACGTACTGCTGGAGGAAGGAACCGCCGAGCTCTTTTACAGTGAACTGTACAGAGGATCTCTGCGGGTGGTCAAGCTATGGGAGTGAGGAAGATCAAAAAGGGACTGCTGCTCCTGCTGCTGTGTCCGGCGCTGTGGGGGACAGCGGCGCAGGTACAGGCCGACGGCGGGCAGATCGGGTACAGCCCCGACGGCAGCGCTTTCACTACGGACAGGGGAGATACCTCCGCCGTGTGGTACGGGGAGGGCGTCACCGTGCATACACAGGACAGGAGCGGCGTGCCCGAGCCGGGAACGGGAGAGCATCTGTACCGCTGGAAACGGGAGGAGGAGATACCGGTCGCGTACTGGCAGGTGACACATCCCTACAGCAGATGCATTCACAATGACTATGAGGGGGGCGGCGTATTCCACGGTGTAGTTTACAACCGTAAAAAATGTGGGCGCAAATACTATTCCGGCTGGACTCCCTACTGCCGGGACTGCGGTGAAAAGGCCGCGGATTTTCTGTTTTACATGAGCGCGGATACAGCGGCACGGATCCCTGCGCTGCGTCCCGGTACGGGATATTATTATCTGTGTCCCTGGTGCGACAATCTGGAGCAGGGCAGAGAGATCACGCCTCATATATGCACCGCCGTATCAGCCAACCGATATGAGGTCGTCTATGAGAGCAACGGGGGCAAGGGCTGTATGGTTCCCAGCATACATATGTACGATGACACGCCGCTCTATGAAGGGCGGGAGGTCACGCCCCAGACCACCCTGTCCCTGTGCGGTTTCCGGAGGACAGGCTACCGCTTTGACGGCTGGAATACCCGGGCGGACGGAACGGGACAGCGCTATGGGGACGGAGAGAGGATCCGCAATCTCTCGGATCGGGAGGACGGGCAGGTGGTGCTGTACGCCCAGTGGGTCAGAGCCCGCTCCGTGCTGTATGTGGATCCCGCAGGGGGCAGCTACGACGGGAAGACCGGCATCTCGGCCCTGCCGGGGGACTATGGAGATATCTGCGTTCTGGAGGAGGAGAAACTGATTCCGCCTCCGGGATACAGAGTGTCCTTTGATACCAGGGGCGGCGAGCCGGTGAAAAGCATCATGGGTTCACTGCGGTTTCAAGAATGGAGCATGGCGCTGCCCTTCCACGGGAGGCTGGAGGAGAATGTTTACCGCTATCTGGGGGAGGGGGGAGCGGAAGACCGGATCACGGCTCTGTATACTCATCAGGATATCCGGCTGCCCGCGGCCAGTAAGACGGGACAGTCTTTTGGAGGCTGGTATTATGATCCGGAGTGTACCCGTCCGGCGGGAGCGGCGGGAGACGGTTTCACCCCTTCACGGGATATCACGCTCTATGCCGGCTGGGTACAGTTACAGTTGCGGGCTCAGGACAATTACAGCGCGGGCGGGGGCCGGGGAGCGGTGAATCTGTGCTGGAGCCAGCCGGACAACACCAATAAGAGCTATAAGCTGTATCAGCGGACGGAGGACGGGCCGTGGGAAATGATCGGCTCCGCGCAGGACAGCGGTATGAGCACGGGACAGTCTTACAGCGTAAACTATTCGGGACGTCAGGGAACCTATCAGGTAAGCCGCGCCGGTTTTTATGAATTGTCATTGACAGGCGCCCAGGGGGGCGATTGCGGAAGGTTTCACGGAGGAAAAGGCGGCCTGACCCGGGGGATTTTCTATCTGTCCCGGGGAGAACGGCTGACCTATGAGCTGGGAGGCCAGAACGGATACGGCGGAGGCGGCTCCGCCACGGCTTACGGCGCGGGCGGCGGCAGCAGCCGTCTGTCCTCGGATCGCCAGGGTCTGTTGATGATTGCGGGAGGAGGCGGAGGCGCCATGGAGACAATGGACGGTATGCCCGGCGGCTCCGGGCAAAAAAATGTGGAGGGAGACGCCGGAGAGAGCGGGCAGGCCGGAGGCGGAGGCGGATACCGGGGCGGCAGCGCGGGCGTCCTGAACCGGCACTGGCATCAGGAGAGCTGTCTCCATATACACCGGGGGGATACGGTGAACGGCGGCGGATGTTACACGGAGAAAAAGATCTGTGACAGCGGATCGTTCCGGCGGGAAAAGTGCGGCACGGTCTTTTATTACGGGAATGTGGCCAGCGACGGCAGCCACTGTTTTTGCGTGCGCTGCGGCAGTCACAGCTGTTCGGGACATACGAACGATATCTACCGGAATATATGCAACGGTTGCGGGACGAACTATGGGCAGGGTCGTCCCGACAGGTGTACCGTGCAGTTGGGATATGAGCCGGGCTGCGGGCTGGAGGGAACCTGCATATGCGATCTGGAGCAGGGGCAGGTGCTGACCTGCGCCCCCGCTTATGGGGGCTCCAGCTATATTAACGGGGAGGCGGGCAGCAGCTATGCCCGGCAGGAGGGATACCGGAACGGAAACGGAACCCTGCGGATCACCGCCGTTTCCCTGGGATATCTGGAGGAGAACCTGCTAAACGGCGCGGCGGCCCCGGACAGGGGAAAGCCCGCAAAGATTGATATGGATACGCTGCGGCTGGCGGCGGTGGACGAGAACCGGGTACGGGTCTTTTTTGCCAGACCCAGGGATACGGGTACGGTCTACTATCACCGGGTGGAGTCCTACAGGCGGGGAGAGGATAAGGTGCTGTGCGACTCCAATGTCACGGTGAATACACTGACCACCCAGGTGCAGGGATATCGGTATGTGGTGGACGGCAGAGCGGGAACCGTGGTGGGAGAGTCCCACCGATGGTATGGGGATCCCGGGGAGCGTCCCTCTCTGACCGTGTCCATGGGAGAGGAGACGCGATATCTGCATATAGCGGCCCAGGACAAAGCCGGGAATCTGGGGGAGACGCTCCATATTCCCCTGTCGGAGCAGACGGTGATCGCCTGGCCGGTCAGGACAGAACCGATAGAGCTGGCGTTGGAGGATACGGTCTGGCACGCCGGGGAGGAGAATACCTACTATGTAAAAGGCGGAAAGGGAACGCCTTTTCAGATCTCCTTTATGGGCAGTCTGTGCGGCCCCGCCCGCAGGGATTACCAGGTCACCCATCTGTATGTGGAGGCGCGGGATATGACCGGGGAGAACGGGGAAGGGCGACTGGGCGCCGTGGCCCCCGCCCGGGAAGATATGATCCCCGGAAGGTATACCTATCGGGGAGAAGAGCTGTACAAGGTCTCAGAGGGAGGCCCCTGCGTGGGGGACGGCGCCTATACTGTGATCCGGCGCAGCAACAGATGCAGGGATCTGGAAATAACCCGGAAACTGTACGCGCCGGAAGAACTGGACGGTCACAGGCTGCGGCTGACCCCTGTGGCTGCGGCAGAGAACGGTTCTGAAAGAGTCTTTTCGGACTACGGGCAGGACATGCTGGGCAGCGTATGGCTCCTGGTGGATGCCAGCGGTCCGCGGATCCATGGCATGGAAGAACTGCGGGAGCTGGATATTTTGAAACAATGGGAAAATGGACCGGTGGAGGTGGAACTGACGGCGGAGGATCAGGGCAGCGGCCTGGCGCAGTTCTATGTGGAAGTATACAACCAGGACAACGGCAGCAGCCAACGGTTCGCGGACCAGGGTACGGGCAGCGTGCGCCTGACGCTGGAAGAGGGGGATGCCCTGTTCAGCGGCTCCTTTACGGTGGTCGCCCACGCATGGGACAATGTGGGCAATGAGACGGTGGAGAGCAGCGAAAAGCAGGGACTGTCCCTGTATGTGGAGCTGAAACGTCTGCTGGAACCCCATGACCCGGTGTTCAAAGCAGGGGAAAGCGGTGTGCTGACCATCCGCGCCACAGGATACGTGGAACGGATCGAGGTGTTGTTCCCGGAGGAGATGACCGGGCTGGAGCCTTCCCTGGACAGGGTCTATACCTATGAAATCCCGGATTATATAAATGAAGAGAACCTGACCTTTATGATCCCGCTGGGAACGCCGGAGGCAGCGGCGGAGATCACAGTCCGGGCCTATAAAAAGGATTCTTCACTGGAACAGCATCCCCGGCTGGCGGTACTGACTGTTTCGGGAAATGTGTTGGATGAGCTGCGTACCAGGCTGAGAACGGGGGGAGCGGAATGAGGAAGATATGGCTGCGTTTTTGACGGTATGGGGGGTACAGTTGGCCGTGTCCCTGGCGGTGCTTGGGCTGATCGCGGCCATGGATCCGCGCCACGGGCTGCGGGCGGAGTGGAAGTCGGCAGGGATCCTGCTGGCAGGGGGCGGCGCGGGGGCCGGGTATATCCTGTATGCCTGCGACCCGAAAACGCCGGGAGTCCGGTCGGCGTATCTGGCGCTGAGCGTCTATCTGACAGTGTGCGGCGTCACGGACGCGCAGACAAGCAAGGTATATGATATCCTGCAGGCTCCTGTGGCAGCGGCGGGCGCATGGCTCTGCATCCGGCGCGCTCTCCCGGCCGAGAGCGGATGGGGGCTGCTCCTGTTTGCGCTGCTGCAATACCTGCTGTTTATGCGCCTGTACGGCGAAGGGGATGTGATGGCTTTTCAGATATGCGCCCTGTACCTGGCGGCAGCGGGCGGGAATCTCCTGACAATGCTGCTGCATATGGCGGTCTCCTTTGCCATGCTGGGAGCGGTGCAGCTATTGAAGGGTAATGTCAACGAAAAAGGGAACCTGAAGACGCCGGTTCCCTTTCTTCCCTATATCGCCTGCGGGGTGCTATGGTTTCTGTGAACGCCCCCACAGCATATATACCCGTATATAATATGCGGTGATCAGGATCATGTCGGCTCCCACCCAGGCCAGGATCTCCGCGTAGAAGATCCCCTCCTGACCCAGCAGCCGGGGCAGGGTCAGCGCGCTGCCGGTGCGCATGACAAACTCCGCGATGCCGGAGACCATGGGAAGTACGGTGTCTCCCATTCCCTGTAAGGAGGAGCGGTACAGATGCAGCAGATACAGGATCGGCAGAAAGACGCTCATAATGACCAGATAGTGATAGGCGATATCCGTCGCCGCCGCTGTCTCCTGGGGCGTGCCTTTGATAAAGGAGCCCACCAGTATGCGTCCTGCCAGCAGCATGACGACGGCGATCACCACCGATGTGGCCAGGGCGATGCCTGCGGCGTGCCGCACGCCCTTACGGATACGGTCTCCCAACCCGGCTCCCAGATTCTGCCCCACATAAGTGACCATGGCATAGCCATAGGAGGTGGCGGCGATCTCCAGGATTCCGTAGAGCTTGTTGGTGGCGGTGTAGCCTGCGATGAATATGACGCCGTAGCCGTTGACGATGGACTGGATCACCAGGCCGCCTATGGCGATGATCGTATTTTGGGCAGCCATGGGGGTGCCCAGGGCAAAGAGCTGCCATACCAGTCTGCGGTCGGGGCGCAGATGCGCAGGCCGGATTCGCAGGATTTCCAGTCGCAGGATGACTCGCAGGCAGTATAGGGACGCTACCGCCTGGGCGATCAGAGTGGCCGCCGCCGCACCGCCGACACCCATGTGAAAACCTGCCACAAAGAGGATGTCCAGCAGGATGTTCAATATGGAGGCCACCACCATAGCCTGGAGCGGGGTGCGGCCGTCGCCCAGCGCCCGCAGCAGGGAGGCCAGCAGATTGTAGGCCATGACGATGGGGATCCCGGCGAACAGGATCCGCAGATATAAAAGCGCCGTGGGCAGGATATCCGCGGGGGTGTCCAGCAGCCGTAACAGGGGCGTCACCAGGGCCTGCGCCGCCACCTCGATGACTACGGCGGATATGACGGAGAGAGTGACGGAGGCCCCTACGGCCTCCCTGAGCTCCTCCGTTTTTCCGGCGCCGAATTTCTGGGCGGCAAGGATACAAAATCCCTGGGTGATGCCTGTGACCAGACCCAGGATCATCCAGTTCAGCCAGTCGGAGGCTCCCAGGGCCGCCAGCGTGTGAACTCCCAGCACCCGCCCTACGATCAGTGTGTCCATCACCGTGTAGAGCTGCTGAAATATATTTCCGAACATCAGCGGGAGAGCCAGACTCAATATCAGTTTCCAGGGTTTCCCCGCCGTCATGACCTGTGTGCTTTTAGACATGTTCCGCTTCCTTTCCGCACATTCCGCAATCTGTGTATAAAACCATGCCAATCTGCTACAGTTTAGGGTCTGGTCGGGTGCAAGTCAATGTATTTTCTTGTAAAATATTGTGTATCCGGCTTTTTTTTGATATGATGGTAATTAAATTGGGAGACTGACGCTGTAATGCGCGGGAAGGCAGGGGACGGAGGAAAGATGATATCCATAAGTTTGTGCATGATTGTGAAAAATGAGGAGGCTGTGCTGGCCCGCTGTCTGGACAGCGTGGCCGGTCTGGCGGACGAGATCGTCATAGTGGACACTGGTTCCACCGACCGCACCAGAGAGATCGCGGCAGGGTATACGGACAGGATCTATGACTTTCAGTGGATCCATGATTTCAGCGCCGCCCGCAACTACGCCTTCTCTCTGGCAACCTGCGACTATATTTACAGCGCGGACGCGGATGAAGTGCTGGATGAGGAGAATCGGGAGCGCTTTCGGCTGCTAAAGGAGAACCTGTTGCCGGAGGTGGAAATCGTGCAGATGAAATACGGGAATCAGCTGCAATACAATACGGTCTACAACTATGACGAAGAATATCGCCCCAAGCTTTTTAAGAGACTGCGGCAGTTCACCTGGATAGAACCGATCCATGAGACCGTGCGCTTACAGCCTGTGATTTATGACAGTGACGTGGTGATCACGCATATGCCCGTACAGGGACACGGAGGTCGGGATCTGGCCAATTTTGAACGGCAGGTACAGGAGGGCCGCAGGCTCTCAAGACATCTACATAACATGTATGCCAGAGAGCTGCTGACAGTGGGGGAACCGGAGCATCTTGAGCGGGCCCGCGCCTGTTTTGAGGACTCTGTGGAGGATCCGGAGCGAGGCGGAGAGGAACTGATGGAGGCATTCTGTGTGCTGAGCCGGGCCAGTCGCGTACAGGGGGACGCTCTGGGATTTTTCAAATATGCGATGAAAGCCATGGCTGCAGGCGGCTGCTCTGAGCTCTGCGTGGAGCTGGGCCTGTTTTACGAGCAGGAGCGCCAGGATCCGGCGGAAGCAGCCATGTGGTACTATAATGCGGCTTATGAGACGGAGCCGATATTGATTCTGGAGAGCGGCAGAACGCAGGCTCTGGAGGGATTGATACGCTGTATGCGGCAGACGGGGCAGGAGGAACAGGCGGCGGAGTATGAGCGACAGTTAGAGGAGAGCGTGGATGAAGTGTGAGAGTTGCGGCGCGGAGTACAGAATGAAGGATGAGAAATGCCCCTTTTGTCAGTCGGAGAACCCCGTGCTGGCACAGATCCGCAGGGAGCGAACTTTGGGGCAGTATGACCGGGAGGCGCGGCGGATGCGGGACTCGGTGCCGGAGGGGGCCGTCAAAAAGTGGACGGGCGTACTGCTGGCGGTGTGCGAGGTACTGGCGGGCGCGGCGCTTTTGATCAGTCTGGCCACACTGGTCCTGGGGCCGGTTAGAGCCAGGATAGATCACCGAATCAGTGAGCGTTGGGAGCAGGAACTGGAGGAGATGCTGGCTCGGGGGGATATGGAGGGCATCTGCGCGTTCATGCGGGATACGGATGTCAGCTCCTGGGAGATGCGCAAATTCCATGAGATCGATCAGGTCTATTCGGCATATGCGCGCTTTACGGAGAAGGCGGAATATCTCGACAGTCTGTACGGCGGCGGCTCCGGGAAGGTCGGCGTGGAACAGGAACTGCGGGATCAGGTGGAAGATCTGGTGACGGACATGATCAGCCGGGGCGGGATGACGCTGGAGTATTGCGGACAATATTGCAGGGACAGAGTGATCTGGGGAACGGAGGAGCTCTTTGAGGAGTATGCGGCGCAGGTCCGGGGCAGGCTGGAGGAACTGGGGGTGCCCGGGCAACTGCTGGATCGGATGAGCCGGGCCCAGGAGGGTTGGCGCGAGGACGACGGATTCCGGCAGGCAGTGGATATGGTGACAGATATATATATCACAGGGTAACCGCAGGAGAGGAGAGCGCTATGAAGTGTACAAATTGCGGCGGGGAGATAGATTCTCAGGCCATAGTCTGCGTATATTGCGGCAGCAGGAACGAAGAGGGGATCGCCTTTTATAAAGAGGTATACCGCAGGATCCAGCGCAACAGACTGCTGGCTCCCGTATTGCTGCGCCAGAAGACTCCCCAGATGGTACAGCGTATGCTCACCCGGATCATTGTGGGCATGGCGGCACTGGGTATGGTGCTGCTCTGCATCAGTCTGGGAATGTATCTGCTGGTCCCCGATCCCGTATACAGTGATAAGCAGCCGGAAAGCGGCAGCTATGCGGCGGAGTACGCGGATATGGAGAACGACCGTAACAACAGCAATTATCGCAGCTGGATCCAGTACAGCAACATGGTTATGGATTCTTTGGATGAGGGCCGAACGCCTGACACAAACGTTGTCCAGCGGATGCTGGAGTACGGTTTCCAGACTTATTATGCACGGGAGATGGACACGCAGCTACAGGCGCAGGCCCGGCTGCAGGTGGACGCGATGCTGAAGGGGGTACTGGAGCTCGGGGAGGAGGAGATCGCAATGTTTCATAAGGCGGAGGAACAGGAAACCTATTACATATGGCCGGACACGGAAAGCCTGCGACAGTTGGCAACCGTCATAGAGGAAAAGCTTGAGTCCAGGCTGGCGGAGGAATGGGGGGAATAGGAAATGTGGATTGCCATACTTTTGATTGTGGCCGTGGCCGGAACATGCTATCTGATCCATTCGCTGGACTTTATGAAAAAACTGGCGGCCAAGATCGTGCTGGTGTATCTGATGCTGGGCTGGCTGGCTCTTTGTATCTGGGCAGTGTATTTCAGCGTGCAGGAAGTGTATGAGGGCGGTTACGACAGGACAATGGTGGAACGGCTGAACCGGGCGGAGCAGAATCTTTCCAACGGCAGATTTGACAGTGCCATGTCCGAGATGTTTTATGATAAAAGCTATGAGGAAGAATTTGATTACGCATGGGAGCGGGGAACCATGTATCAGCTCTATAACCGATATCAGCTCTTTTCCCGGGCGGCCTGGGCCGACGCCGCGTATGCCCGGGAGGCGGAGAGCTACAGGCAGCGGCTGCTGCAGGTCTGCCAGGACAGCACATGTCCCGAGAATGCGCTGTATGTGGAGTTTTACAGGCAGGAACTGGAAAAAGAGTAGACGAACGGCGACGGCGGTGGTATGATGATATTTGTTCGGCGGCAGCGCCTGCGCGGACAGAAGGACAGACAACAGGCAGACAAGGAGACGACGCGCGATGAAATGGGAAGAAAACGTCCGTAAGATAGTGCCCTACGTACCGGGGGAGCAGCCGGAAGTACCGGGGATGATCAAGTTAAATACCAACGAATGTCCCTACCCTCCGGCTCCCGGAGTGCAGGAGGCCATCAAGGCCATGCAGAGCCGGGAACTGCGATTGTATCCCGACCCTGATGCCAGAGTGCTGGTGGAGGGACTGGCGGAATATTACGGTCTGAAAAAGGAGCAGGTGTTCGTGGGGGTAGGCTCGGACGATGTGCTGTCCATGGCATTTCTGACGTTCTTTAACGGGGATAAGCCCATTCTGTTTCCTGACGTCACCTACTCCTTTTATGATGTATGGGCAGATCTGTACCGGATTCCCTATAAGACCTGCGCGTTGGACGGGGATTTTCACATTTGTCCGCAGGATTATAAACGTCCGAACGGAGGCGTGATATTTCCCAATCCCAATGCGCCTACCGGGGTGTATGAACCGCTTAAACTGGTGGAGGAGATCGTGGAGGCCAACCGGGACGTGGTGGTGATCGTGGACGAGGCCTATATCGACTTCGGGGGAGAGAGTGCGCTGCCGCTGATCCAAAAGTATGACAATCTGCTGGTGGTGCAGACTTTCAGCAAGTCCCGGGCCATGGCTGGTATGCGTATCGGTTTTGCCATGGGCAATGAAAAGCTGATCAGATATCTGAGCGACGCCAAGTTCTCCTTCAACTCCTACACGATGAACCGCCCGGCGCTGACGCTGGGAGCGGAGGCTTTAAAGGACAGGGCCTATTTTGAGGAGATCACCGGCAGGATCGTGACTACCAGGGAGCGGGTAAAGGGCGAACTGAAAAAACTGGGATTTATGTTCCCGGATTCCCTGACCAATTTTATCTTTGCCACCCATGAACGTATTCCGGCGGCGCGGATATTCCAGGCGCTGCGGGAACGCAATATCTATGTGCGCCACTGGGACAAGCCCCGGATCTCCGATTATCTGCGGATAACGGTGGGAACTGACGAAGAGATGGATACTCTGTTGTCTTTTTTGAGAGAATATATCTAAAGAGGAGAAAAAAATGCTGAAACACTACTTAATGATCTTTTTTATTTCCATGGTTCCGTTGATCGAACTGAGAGGCGCGATTCCTTACGCCGTAGGCTTTGATCTTCCGCTGCTGCCCAGCTATATTATCTGTATCCTGGGCAATATGCTGCCGGTGCCGATTATTTTCCTGTTTGCCAGAAAGGTGCTGGAGTGGGGGGCGGACAAGCCGGTGATCGGCAAGTTTTTCACGTTCTGCCTGGAAAAGGGACACAAGGGAGGCGTAAAGCTGCAGCAGAAAGCCGGAAAGGGCCTGTTTCTGGCGCTGCTTTTGTTCGTAGGCATTCCCGTGCCGGGCACGGGAGCCTGGACCGGCACGCTGGCGGCCAGCCTGCTGGATATGGATTTTAAGTCCAGCGTCATCGCGGTGCTGCTGGGTGTGGTACTGGCGGGCGTGATCATGGGACTGATCAGCGCGGGAGTGTTCGGCGCCATAGGACTGGCGGTTTAAGCGGCAGGCGGAGGTGACGGCGGTGCGGGCATATTCGGATTTTGCCGAAGTGTATGACGAACTTATGGACAATGTCCCCTATGAGGTATGGTGTGAGAATATCGCGGCCCTGATCGAAGAGTACGGGATCAGCAGGCCAGCGGACAGGGAGGGAATCTGTGGGAATCCCCTTTCCGGAGAAGAGACTTCGGGAGAAGGAATCCCCGGGGAAGAGACTTTGCTTGTGTCCGAGAGGAACCTGGTGCTGGATCTGGGCTGCGGCACGGGCACATTGACGCGGCTCCTGCGCCAAAAAGGTTACGATATGATCGGCGTGGACAATTCCCCGGAAATGCTGGGGATTGCCATGGAAAAAAATGCGGAGGGCGGGATACTGTATCTGCTGCAGGATATGCGGGAGCTGGAGCTGTACAGCACGGTGGGCACGGTACTCTCTGTCTGCGACTCTCTGAACTATCTGTTGGAAGAGGAGGACCTGCTGCGGGTATTTCGGCTGGTGAACAATTATCTGTATCCCGGCGGGTTGTTTCTGTTTGATTTTAACACGGTATATAAGTACAGTCAGGTCATAGGGGACGCGGTCATAGCGGAGAACCGGGAGGACTGCAGTTTCATATGGGAGAATTATTACCATGAACAGGAGGAGATCAACGAGTATGATCTGACGGTCTTTGTACAGGAGGAGGGAGATCGGTTCCGGCGTTTTACCGAGAATCATCTCCAGAGAGGATACACGCCGGATACCGTGCGCAGGCTGGTGGAGCAGGCGGGTATGCGGGTGATTCGGCTGCTGGACGCGGATACCATGGGCGAGGTGACGGACGTAAGTGAACGGGTCTATGTGTTGGCGCGGGAGCAGGGGAAAACGTTGCGGGAGGACGGCTCGGCGCCTTGAGCGGACGGCGGGTTTTCCGGTCCCGGGGCGCGGACGGCGAGAAGAGAGTTAGACGGAGAAGAGAGGCATAAGCGTGAAAGATAATGAAGGGTATAAGGATTGTATAGTGCGGGCTACGGCGGCCGGGACACAGATCCGGGCATTTGCGGCTACCACCAGAGAACTGGTGGAGGAGGCCAGAAGGGCGCATAACACCAGCCCTGTGATGACGGCGGCGCTGGGACGTCTGCTGACGGCGGGGGCGATGATGGGCATTATGCAAAAGGGGGAGAAAGATTTGCTGACCTTGCAGGTCAGAGGAGACGGGCCGGGCCGGGGTCTGACGGTGACGGCGGACAGCCGGGGCCGGGTCAAAGGGTATCCCCTGATACCGGATGTGATCCTGCCTGCCAATCCCATGGGAAAACTGGACGTGTCCGGGGCCATGGGAGAGGGAATACTGAGCGTGATCCGGGATATGGGACTGCGGGAGCCCTATGTGGGGCAAACGCCTCTGCAAACGGGGGAAATCGCGGAGGATCTGACCTATTATTTTGCCACGTCGGAGCAGATCCCCTCCAGTGTGGGCCTGGGAGTGCTGATGGAACGGGACAATACAGTAAAGCAGGCGGGAGGTTTTATCCTGCAGCTAATGCCGGACGCCGGGGAGGAGGTCATTGCCAGACTGGAGCGGAATCTGTCAGGGGTCTCCTCCGTGACAGCGATGCTGGAGGCGGGAAATACGCCGGAGCAGATACTGGGGATATTGCTGGAAGGACTGGATGTGGAATACACGGATACGGTGGAACCGGAATTTTTCTGCGGCTGCGACAAGTCCAGAGTGGAAAAGGCGCTGATCAGTATCGGCGGGGAAGAACTGCGGGAGATGATCGACGAGGGCAGGGAGATAGAGGTAAACTGCCAGTTCTGCAACCGGCATTATCTCTTTTCCGTGGAGGAGCTCCGGGCGCTTTACGACAAAGCGCAAAAAGCGCGCCTTAAGAGCTAAGGCTGCGCTTTTTCCAGAGAGTTACGGATGGCTTCCAGCAGTACCAGGGAAGTGTATTTGCTGTCTGTGTCGTATTTGAGGTTCTCCAGCGATTGCTGCTCGCAGATCTGTGCCGTCAGAGAGTCGAAGGCAGGCTGGAGCAGAGGGTACATGGTGGTCACGGCGTCGCTCAGATTAACAAGCTGTATGGAGGTGATGGTATCCCGGTCAACCATGACTTCCACATTCATGGTCTGATCGCCCAAGACCAGTTCCGTGCTGTATACGCCGGGTATGTAGAGGGAGGCCGCGTCGGAAACGGGCGAGGCGTCATCCGGGGTATCGCTGCCGCCGGGGCTTTCCGTTCCTGTGGGAGCATCGGGCTGGGAGGAATCTTCTTTATCCGGAAGGAACATCATGACCAGCAGCACCACAAACAGGATGCCCAGCACGGCAAATATTCCGGTATAGATCAATTCTTTCATATGGAGGACCACGATTTTCGTCTTTGCGCTCATGTTATGCCTCGCTTTGCTCGTTGTTAATATAGGTTATGCGAGTAAAAAAGTGTTTATGACGGAAAAGAGATTTGCAATTTTGCAAAAAAAATATTATGATGGGAATGATAAGGGGGAGCGCGGGTATGAGATTTACCAAGATGCATGGATGCGGCAATGATTATATTTATGTGGACGGCGCGGCGTGGCGGATCCCGCAGGAAGATAAGCCGGAGGCGGTGCGCTTTTTGAGCGACCGGCATTTCGGCGTGGGCGGAGACGGCGTGATCTTTATCAATCCCAGCGACGAGGCGGATTTTGAGATGGAGATGTACAATGCCGACGGAACCCGAGCGGAGATGTGCGGCAACGGAATACGCTGCGTGGGCAAGTTTGTATATGACAAGGGACTGACGGATAAAAGGAAACTGACCGTTGTCAGTGCGGGACAGGTCAAATATCTGGAGCTGGAGACGGATGCGGAAAATAAGGTGTCCCGGATAAAGGTGAACATGGGAAAACCTGTTCTGGAGCCGGAGCGGATTCCGGTTGCGGTTTCAGGCGGGAAGGCTGTGAACGTTCCCATCTGTGTGGAGGGATTGGAGTACCGTATGACCTGCGTATCCATGGGGAATCCCCATGCGGTGATATTTGTGGACGGGACGGAGGAACTGGAGCTGGAACGGATTGGCCCGCAGTTTGAGCATCATGAACTGTTTCCCAGACGTACCAATACGGAGTTTGTACAGGTCATAGACAGACGGCATGTGAAGATGCGCGTATGGGAGAGAGGAACGGGAGAAACTTTGGCCTGCGGAACGGGATGCTGTGCCACGGCGGTGGCCTGTGTGCTGAACGGCCTGACGGACGATCAGGTGACAGTCAGCGTACTGGGAGGCGAGATCGAAGTCATGTGGGACAGGGAACACGACCTGGTATATATGAGCGGACCCGCGGTCACTGTATTTGAAGGCGAGGTAAATAAATATGTATAAAGTGAATGACAACTATTTAAAGCTGCCGGGGAGTTATCTGTTTTCCACCATCGGCAAAAAGGTGAAAGCTTACGCTGCCGCCCACCCGGACAGGAAGATCATTCGCCTGGGGATCGGGGATGTGACGCAGCCTCTGGCTCCGGCTATTATCAAAGCGCTGCACGGCGCGGTGGACGAGATGGGAGATGCGGCAACATTTCGGGGATATGCGCCGGATCTTGGCTATGAGTTCCTGAGAAATGCCATTGCCGACAACGACTACAGGGCCAGGGGCTGCGATATCAGTGCGGATGAGATATTTATTTCCGACGGAGCGAAATGTGATTCCGGCAATATTCAGGAGATTTTCAGCACGGATAATCGGATCGCGGTATGCGACCCGGTCTATCCTGTGTATGTGGATACCAATGTGATGGCGGGGCGTACCGGTACTTATGACCCGCAGAAGGAGACATGGAGCAATGTGATCTATATGCCCTGCACCAGGGAGAACGATTTTGTCCCCGAGCTGCCGAAGGAGACGCCGGATATCATTTACCTGTGTTTCCCCAATAATCCCACAGGCTCGGCGATTACCGGGAGGCAGCTGCAGGAGTGGGTGGATTATGCCAACAGGGTGGGAGCCGTCATCATCTATGACGCGGCTTATGAGGCATACATATCCCAGGAGAATATACCTCACAGCATCTATGAGTGCCAGGGAGCGAAAACCTGTGCCATCGAACTGCGCTCCTTTTCCAAGAACGCAGGCTTTACCGGCGTACGTCTGGGCTTTACCGTGATCCCCAGGGAGCTGAAAGCGGGGGAAGTGAGCCTGCACAGTCTGTGGGCAAGGCGCCATGGCACCAAGTACAACGGCGCTCCCTATATCGTACAGCGGGCCGGAGAGGCGGTGTATTCTGAAGAGGGAAAGGCACAACTGCGGCAGCAGGTGGCATATTATATGAAGAACGCCGCGTATATCTATCATGGGCTCAAGGATGCGGGGTATGAAGTATCCGGCGGTGTGAACGCTCCTTATATCTGGCTGAGAGCGCCCAGGGGAATGAGCAGCTGGGAGTTTTTTGACTATCTGCTGGAGAAGGCCAACGTGGTGGGGACGCCGGGCTCCGGTTTCGGGCCCAGCGGCGAGACGTATTTCCGCCTGACCGCTTTTGGAAGTTATGAGAATACAGTGGAGGCTGTGGAGCGGATCAAGGCGTTGTAAGACGCGGCGGACTGCTGTTGGGCGGTCTGCGGCGGGGGAATTTTGAGACTGTTTAAAAAGATTTGTGAAAGGAGGAGACCGGAGTGGAATACGAAAAGGATTATCTGACCGGCCTGTGGACTCGTCAGGCTCTGTACGCTTATTACCATGGACTCGCGCTGGGCAGCAGGATTCATTTTATGTTTCTGGATGTGGATAATTTTAAGATTGTCAATGATATTTACGGACATAATCAGGGAGACGCGCTGCTGGTAAATATTGCCGGAATCCTTCAAAAGAGCGCCCCCATGGCCCGCGCCGTGCGAATGGGCGGAGATGAATTTGTGCTGGTTTTTCCCAGAGAAGTCAGCCGGGAGGAACTGTGCGCCATGGCGGGCAGGATCATAGAGAGGGTGCGGAGCAAGGAAGGCGCGGAACAGATTCTTACCAATGTGTCCATGAGTATCGGTATCCTTTACGACGAAGAGGTGGGAGATACCCTGGAGGAAACGCTGCTGAAGAGCGATATGGCCATGTACCATGCCAAGGACAACGGTAAAGGCCGCTACGTTGTGTTTAACGATATCGCGGAGCTGGTGCTGGGCGAGCTTGAGATGGAGAAGAGACAGCAACAGGCGCTGGAGAACAGGGAGTTTGAGGTGCGCTATGTGCCCATTGTCATGGCCCAGACTCCCCGGCTTCATATGGCGCAGGCGTATCTGGTATGGAATATGCCGGACGGACGGTGCAAAGGGCAGGAGGAGTTTTTGCCGCTGTTCATTAAAAACGGTTTTGCCGCGGAGCTCAACGCCTGGGTTATAGAGAAGGTATTGCAGGACATCGCTGTCTTCAGAGGGGCGAAAGAGAGACCGGACCGGGTAGCGGTGCGGATCTCGCGGCTGCAGCTGATGAACGGCAGTCTTTTGTCCTGGTTGGAAAGTATGATGCGCCGTTATAAGGTGAAGGCGGAGGAACTGGAGCTGGAGATAGAGGAATCCGCTTTTTCGACGAGAGGCAAAGAGGAGATGTTTGCCAATATCGAGGCGCTGCACAAATGCGGCTTTCATATCTCGTTCACAGGAGTGGGACTGGATTTCGGCAGTCTGCGATACTGGGATATGCTGCCCATCGACACGCTGAAATTCCAGAGGGAGTATATGCGGCATGCGTTTTCCAGCCATAAGGGACGCAGGATCATGAAGACCCTGATGGCTGTGGGCCGTGAGCTCAAGATGGATATTGTGGCGGACGGCGTCAGTTCCCGGGAAGATATTATGTATCTCATCGAGTGCGGCTGTAACGCCGTGGGCGGGGATTACTTCTCAAAACCGATGAACGTGGAAGATTTTCTGGAATATGTGAGAACGAATCTGCGAACGGAGATGCGGGTGACGGAATTTCCTTTCTGGACGGATTATGCCGCCGTGGACGGCGCTATGCGGGCCGTTCCGTCAGGCGTGGGGGTACATCTGACGGAGGGAATCAGCGCCAATTGGGGAGGCGTGTTGTTCGACGGCGGTGACGTGCGGCATAACGTGCTGGAATTGCCGCCGGAGCTGCTGGCCAGCGACTCCTATACCGTGTGCATGTGGATCAAGCCTCTGGAGTTAAACGGCTGGAGCAGCGTGTTGTACGCCCGGTATAATAACGGCTTTATGTCCATGGTGCCCTACTCGCCGGATCATTCCACGGTATATCGGGTACATCAGGACAATTTTGTAGCGCAGTTTCATGACATTTTGGTCCGGATGGTGCAGCGGAATAAATGGAGCTTTCTTTGTGTCACTTTCGACGCGTTCACATGTGTCGGCCGCCTGTATCTGAACGGTCGGTTGGCCGGGGAGGCGGAGGATGTTCCACAACTGCCTGCCTGTAAGCAGATTCTGCTGGGCGGAGATCCGTTTCAAAAATCTTTCCGGGGTTATGTATCCGGTCTGGTGTTCTGTGACAGTGTGATGACGGAGACGGAGATCGGGGATATATATAACGATTTCTGTAAAGATCCCGGTTTTGTGGGAGACAGGGAGGAATTTTGGATAGAGGGAGATATGCGGGATTCGGAATAGGGGGACTTCCCCCTATTGGTCGTGACGGATCACGTCCGCATACTCGGCTCTGGCGGCGGAGAGCAGGTCTTCTGGAGCAAGCTCGATCTGGCATCCCAGACGTCCCCCGCTGACGATGATCGCGGGCAGCCCGGCGGCGGAGACGTCGAGCCGGGTCACATATTGCTTTTTCATGCCGATGGCGGTGCAGCCGCCCCGAATATAGCCGGTGACGGCATTAATGTCTTTCACATGGATCATTTCTATGCTCTTTTCCCCCACGCTGCGGGCTGCGGCTTTCAGGTCAAGCTCCCGGTCTATGGGAATCACAAATACAAAATAGTCCCGGGCTCCCTTTGTTACCAGAGTCTTGTAGACTTTTTCATAGGGCAGCCCCAGTCTGTCCGCGATCTTCAGTGCGTCGATAAATGTATCGCATTCGTAAGTATATTGTGTAAAGGGAATCTTCATGGATTCCAGGATGCGCATGGCGTTGGTCTTGCTTTCTTTTGATTTGGACATGATATTTTCCTCTTTTCCGCATGTTTATCGATGCCTGGCTGAAACGCACCATATTACGTTATAACGAGTAAAATGCTCCGCATTTAACTCTACTGATTGAAATGTGCGCTGAAGCGCACTATATTACGGTATAAAGTATAGTCCGGGAGCAAAAGTGTGTCAAGCCCCGCTGCGGTAATAGCCAGAGCGGAGCGTTGGATAGAAAACGGTAAAAGGCGTATGATTGTAATTAAAGGTAAGGAGGTAAATAAATATGGCTTTGATCCAAATGACGTATCTTTCCATGGCGCTGCTGCGCACGGTGGAAGTACAGGTGATTCTTCCCGTGGATAAGATGAATATCGGGACGGACGCGCAGAAGGAGAAACGGTATAAGACGCTGTATCTGCTCCACGGGCTGCTGGGCAGCAACGTGGACTGGATCTCAGGCACATGTATTCAGAGGTGGGCGGAGGCCAGGAATCTGGCGGTGGTCATGCCCAGCGGGGAAAATTCGTTTTATTTTGACCATACTCAGCCAAACAGCGCCTACGGTACTTTTATCGGACAGGAACTGCCGGGTATGATGAGAAAGACGTTTCCGCTGTCTGCCCGGCGGGAAGACACTTTTATCGGGGGACTGTCCATGGGAGGCTACGGAGCTATGCGCAACGGGCTGAAATATTGCGATACATTCAGCCATATCATCGCCCTGTCCGGAGCGTTTCACATCTTCGAGGAAAAAGGACACGGTCTCTTTGGAGGGCTGGCCTGTTTCGGAGATAAAAAGAAGGCGGAGAAGACGGATCTGAATCCGAAGATCGCTTTTGAGAACGCCAGAGAGAAAGGGCGCGTGCCCAGGATCTATATGTCCTGCGGCCTGGAGGATGGCCTGTTGACCGCGAACAGGAAACTGAAAGAATTTTTCGAAACGCAGGGAACGGAACTGACCTATGTGGAGACTGCGGGAGGTCACGATTGGGATTTTTGGAACAGTCAGATCCATGACGCTCTGGACTGGCTGCCTCTGGATGAGGAATCTCATGGCGTCAGCAGCGGGCATGTGACAGAAAAGCCGCATACTCCTGAAAAGAGCACACAATAGTGTGCGCGGCAGCACACGGAAAATATCAGCGGAAAAATACTTGACATTGACGTTACGTAAACCCCTATACTGTATCTATGGGCGGGGAGGGACGGAGGAATGCAAAAGCGGTATACAGCCGGGGAACTGGCCCGGTGGGCGGGGGTATCTGCCCGAACGATCCGGTTTTATGAGGAAAAGGGCATCCTGCGTCCCAGGGAGCGGTCTGCGGAGGGGTATCGATTATATGACGACAGCGCAGTCCTGCGGCTCCAGGAAATATTGATGCTGAAGTATGTGGGGCTGTCTCTGGAGGAGATACAGCAGGTTCTGGAGCAGGGAGAACAGATGTCGGCGGCCCGGCTGCTGGAGCGCCAGAGAGAGCTGATCCTGGAAGAGCGCCGCCGCCTGGACCGTATCCTGGAGATCATTGACCGGGCACAGGGATATTGCCGGGAGAATCAGCTGCCGGTATCTCAATTTGCCGAGATTATGCAGCTGGTGACAAAGAATCAGCAGGCAAATTATCGCTATGATCTGTATGAACGCTACGGAACCAGCAGGAAGAGATGGCATGCGTGGCTGTTTGACCAGTTGCATTTAGAACCGGGGATGAAAGTGCTGGACGTGGGCTGCGGCCACGGGAATGTGTGGCGTGGCGGCTGGCAGAAGATTCCCGGGGGATGCAGGATAACCCTGCTTGACAAAGAAACGCAGACAATGCAGTTTCTGCGCGGAGTGTACCGGGAGCGCCGGGGGGAACTGGCAGCGGGAGTCAGGCTTGTCTTTTTGCGCGAAGACGCGGAGAGATGGCAGTGTCCGACGGCAGAGTATGATCTGATACTGGCGGGGCATCTGTGGAACTATATTCAGGACAGGGAAAACCTGCTGAGCAGATTGCACTGCGGGCTGACTAAGGGAGGCAGGTTGATCTCCACTTTTACTTCCCGGGTATCTGTCAGGGATGTAAACCGGATATTGGAGCCGGTGCTGGGCATAAGAGTGCCGGGGGTGTTTGGTGAGAGGAAATAGGCTTTTATGGCGCGGATGGATGAGCTGTTTGACGCGGAATTTGTCAGCGTATCCCGGGTGACGTTTCACAATTGTCTGCGGATCACGCAACCGGAGGAATTGCTGCAATATCTATGCGGGTTGGACGGTCAGCTGGAAAAACGGATCAGGGCAAAGGAGCAGGAAGTGAGAAGATATCTGTGGGAATTGACTCTGCATGGACAGACGCCGGAGATCGGCACAGAGGGATACTGCTACATCTGCGGGTAACGCAACAATATTTCACCTGTGGAATGCCGCTGCACAGGCGGAAAACATTGGGGCGGAAGAAGGCGAAAGCGGATGCCTGCAGGCATATAGTATGTGGCGCGGCATTTGCGTATTTGGAAAGGAATGGTGAGAGGATGTTACCTACAAGGGAAAAAGCGGAGGAATTGTTGCGGGACGGGGAGGCGTGCAATCCGGGGGCATGGGCGGAACACAGCAGGGTGGTCGCCCGGTGCGCGGAGAAGATTGCGGCGGCCTGCGGGGATATGGATCCGGAAAAGGCCTATGTGCTGGGACTGCTCCACGATATCGGGCGCAAGTTCGGGGTTAAGCACATGGGGCATATTTACGACGGATACCGCTATATGACGGAGTTGGGGTATGACGAGGCGGCGCGCATCTGCCTAAGCCATTCTTTCAGTATTCAAAAACTGGAGGACTACATAGGCAAATGGGATATTGTTCCAGAGCAGCAGCAGGAGCTGCGCCAGTTGTTGGGGGAGTTGGTATACGACGACTATGACAGGCTGATCCAGGTCTGCGACTCGCTGGCGGGAACCACAGTGGTGGATATGGAAGACCGTATGGCGGATGTGAAACGGCGTTATGGCAGTTATCCGCAGGACAAATGGGACAAAAACCTGGAGCTGAAAGTATATTTTGAGAAGAAAATGCGGCAGGATATTTATACAGTCGTAGGGCGGAGGGAATGAGTATGGCGTCATGGATGGTGCATTTGCGGGTGGCGGACAAGCTGTTGGAACGTCTGTCAAAGGTGGAAGAGACGGAGTTTATCGTGGGCAATATTGCCCCGGACAGCGGCGTGCCCAATGCGGATTGGACCGCCTATGCGCCTTCCACGAAAGTGTCCCATTTTAAGACATATATGGAGGACGGGACAGTCCAAATAGATGTGGGATCTTATCTGGAGCAATACTTCACTCCAGAGCAGCGGGCGGTCTATGACCGGGGCCAATATTCTTTTTATCTGGGCTATCTGACCCATCTGCTGACGGATTTGGAGTGGATCGACCATGTGTACAGTCCCAGTGTGGCCAGGTATCCGCAGGCGTATGCGGAGGATCCCCATAAATTGCTGTGGACGCTGAAAAAGGACTGGTATGACCTGGACTTTCTGTATCTGAAAAAACACCCGGGTTTCAAGGCTTTTCAGATCTATGAGAATGCGGAGGGTTTTGTCAACCGCTACATGGATATTTTTGTGGAGGATGCCTTTGACAACAGGAGGCAGTATATCACCGGATTTTACCGGGGCGGACGGGAGGATATCGAGCGGGAATATACCTATCTGACCGAGGCCCAGGCGGAGCGGTTTGTGGAGGACTGCGTGGAGACGGTGTTGGGCAAGTTGAAGGACATACTGGAGGGAGTATGAGACAGGACGATAATAAGGATTCCTGTAAGGGCAAGACGCTGGGCGAGCGCTATGTAATCCTGGTTACAGGGATCCCGGCGGCGGGCAAGAGCGTCATGGCGGAAAAGCTGTCTGCGGATCTGGGATTGCCCTGGTTTTCCAAGGACAGTATCAAAGAGGGACTTTTTGATACTGTAGGGTTCAGTTCCCGGGAAGAGAAAGTGAAATTGGGCGTGGCCGCCACGGAGATTCTGTACTATTTTGCAGAGCAGATGATGCGGCGCCATAAGCCCTTTATTTTGGAAAACAACTTTGAGACAAGCTCCCGACAGGGGCTTGTGGAGTTGCTGGCGCGCTACGGATACCGGGCATTTACCCTGTGCCTGACGGGGGATTATGCCCGTATTTACGAGCGATTCCTCCAGCGGGATAACAGCGGCGGGCGGCATCCCGGCCATGTGACCAACAGCGGCTATTCCAAGGACGGAGGCGCTGCGCCAAGCCCGGTCATCACGCTGGAACAGTATGTCGCCGGGATCCGCAGCAGGGAGATGGACAGTTTCAGCGTGGACGGCCCGGTGCTTACGGTGGATACAACAGATTTTTCCCAGGTGGACTATGAGGCTGTCTGCCGGGAAATAAGGGATTGGCGGAAGTTGAGTGAATAATGTACTTGAGAATTCATAAGGAATGAGTCATTGAGGAGGAGCAGGATGAACGGTTTTCTAACAGACGGTCAGGGCAGGGAGATGCTGTTGCTGGGAATGCAGGCCCACAATTCTTCCACGGGGACATTTATGATGGAGCGCACGGTAAGGGCGGCGGAGCTGTTTGGCGCCAATACATTGGAGGTCCCCGTCTATTGGTATAAGGTGGAGCCGCAGCAGGACGTCTACGATATGGCCCAGGTGCGGGAGCTGATCGATCAGGCCAGAAAAGCGGAGAAAAAGCTGGTGATCCTGTGGTTTGGAGCCAGCAAGAACGGGCATCCCACCTATGCGCCGGAGTATATCAAGACACACCCGGAGACATATCAGGTCGCCATCGGGTCAAACGGAGCCTGCGTGGCCTCCCTCTCGCCCCACTGTGAGGCCACGCTGGAGCGGGATAAAAAGGCATTTTGCAAAGTGGTGGAATACATTCGGGAGTATGACGCCCGGGAGCGGACGGTCATCGCCCTGCAGATTGAGAATGAGATAGGCCTGGCCAATACGGACAGGGATTACGGCCCGCTGGCTCAGGCCGATTACAGGGAGCCTGTGCCGGAGTGCATTCGGGATATCCGGCTGGCGGACGACGGGCTGGAGTCGGTGGGGGAGCAGGAGCGGCAAAAACACAGCTGGAAAGGACATTTTGGCAGACATGCGGCGGAGGCGTTCAGCGCATGGTATCACGGAAGATATATCGGACGCATTGCGGAGGCCGCTAAAGAATTGTACGATATTCCCATGTACACCAATGTCATGGTGATGGAGAACGGCTGTGAGGAGGCGGGGTTCTCCTACAGCAGCGGCGCGGCGGTGAGCAGGGTGCTGGATATCTGGAAAGCCGCTGCCCCCAGGCTGGATCTGCTCTGTCCGGATATCTACAATGAGACGAAAGAGGAGTATTGCAGGATCTGCCGCTCTTATGCAAGGGAGGACAACGCCCTGCTGATACCGGAATCCTCCTGCATGAGCGTGGCAAACAGCATGAATGCCATTCGGGCGGTGACGGAATTTGGGGCCGTGGGCGTGGCCTGTTTTGGCGCCGAGAGCGTGTTGGATTGCCAGGGCAATCTGCTGAAAGCGGCGGAGAGTATGGCCCTTACCATGAGAACGCTGGGGGCCCTGGAGCCCTTGCTGGTCAAATATCATAAGACTGGCAAGATACGCGGTATTGTACAGGAGGAATTTGCCCGGAGCAGCTATATCCGTCTGCCGGACTACCATGTGCAGATCAAGTTTATGTCTGCGGATAAGACGCCCTTTGGCTATGGCTCCGCAATCAATCTGGCGGATCCGGAGAATCAGAAAGTTCTTCAGGTCAGGGGCAGGGGAATCCTGATCCAGACGGGAGAGTACGAGTTTTATATGGCTGGCGCGGGGATGGCGGCGGAGTTTATCAGACGCCCCCGACCGGCGGATGAACGGGCATATATTCATCTGTCTTCCAGATGGGCGGGACAGTTGAATTTCCTCACAGTGGAGGAAGGGCATTTTGAGGGGGATACATGGATCACGGATTATGAGCGCAACGGCGACGAGGCCAACTTCGCGGTCTATGTACACGGGGGCGGCGCGGTGCGCATTCGCTTAAACCCCGCCATTGAAAAGTGTATCTCTTAAACGGGAACCGGCAGCGGGTTTTTAACTCGACTGCCGGTTGATTTTTTCATGAGCGGTTCAATGAAGTGTTTATTGAATCCCCTATACCGACATGATATATTTTAGGCAAAGTCTATGATATACATTATGGCGTATTATTGCGGAGAGCTTGGAAAGAAGGATCAGTAACATAGGCCGACTCCGGCGGTGCGTATCGCCGTGAGGTCTGCCCGGCAATTTATAGAAAGGCGGGATGCTGTATGTTAAATAAAGAAGAGATTGGCAGAAGACTCGCGTTTTACAGAAAAGAGAGAGGGGTCACGCAGAAAGAGCTCGCGGATTATCTGCATATTTCCTATCAGGCCGTATCCAAATGGGAATTGGGTAAGAGCCTGCCCACGGTGGAGATGTTTTATGAGATATCCAATCTGCTGAATATTACGGTGGATGCGCTGTTAAATGAAAATGACTGGAAAAACAGGTGCATCACCTATCGGGAATCGGGGCTTGATTCCGCCAAACTGTATGCCTTGAAAAAGGACATCATGCAGCTCAATTCACAGGATGAAAACATAGTATCCGCCTGCTACGCGGACGCATGTCTGTTTCAAATGGATACATCCGGGATGCGGGAACCTGTATATTCCTGCGTCACCTGCGTTCCGGGCTCCAAGGAAAGGCTGGCAAAGGAGTACGGATACAATCGGGAAGTATGCGCGGACGCGGCGGCCAGCGCCATGAACCATACGCTGCAGCATGGCGTAAGGCCGGCGATCTTAAAAGCAATCGTAATCTGTGGAAATTACGACCGGGAACAACTTTATCTGATGGCCCAGACATATCAAAAGGTGTGTGAGGAAAACGGGGTTTCTTTTACGGGTATGGAGATATCCGCCCAGCCCATCAATTACAGTCCGACGGAATATGAGATGAGCGCCACTGTGGTGGGAGTGCAGGACAGAGAGAAACTGCTGACCGGAGAACGGGTGAGGGAGGGAGACGTACTGATCGGCATGAAGACGGAGGGTATAGACGGAACCAATTTTCCCTTTGTAAAGATATTGTTAGATAAAAATCCCGAGTTATATCGCGCCAAAACAGACGCCGACAGATTTTTTCTGGATGAGCTGATGCGGGCCAACACGGCGTTCACAAGGGAGATCGCCGCATTGCAGGAGAAAGGTTATCTGCACAAAGCCTTTCGGATCGGCAATTCCCTGTTAAATTGGAAATACTGGCAGGGGATCCCGGAGGGCCTGGGCGTGTGCATCGACCAGGCAGCCCTCCCGGTCCTGCCCCTGTTCCGCTTTCTCTTTGAGCAGGACAGAATCGGAGAAAATGTGTTTTCCCATCATTTCAATATGGGCATTGGCATGGCGGTGGCCGTACCGGAGAAACACTGGGAGGATGCCGTGAGCGTGATCAGTCGGTTTTCCCAGTGCTGGCGCATCGGACAGGTGGAGAGGGGCGGTCACAAGGGGATAAAGGTCTGGAGCAGGGGGCGGATACAATGGTAGAGAAGGTACGGACCGATCAGGCGGTTCTCAGACAGATCATCAAGTATGTGTACAGGCATCTGCGGCTGGTGCTTTCGGCCCTGCTGGCAGGGGCTCTGTGCGCGGGATGCGGTGTGGCCGGGTCCGAACTGCTGCGGCGTGCGGTTGACGGAATGGAGAACGGAGCCCTGCCTGCCGTTGGACGGCTCCTGCTCCTGTGCGGGGGTCTGCTGGCAGTCGGGGCCGGTTCGGCCTGGCTCACACGTTACGCCTCCGGGAGCGTGGCTACCAGGATACTTCAGGAGGTTAAGGACGACGCGGCGGCGCATATTACCCGGATGACCGCGGAGGCCATGGCGAAGAGCCGTTCCGGGGACATACTGGCCAGGCTGACCGAGGATGTGAACCGGGTCAGCGGTTTCGTGCAAAACGACCTGCTCACGGTGATCACCAATCCCTTTCTGCTGGTTTTCTATATGCTGTATCTGCTGTACTTAAACCCGGTGCTGTTTCTGATCTCCATTGTTCCCACGGTGCTTTGTCTGCCGTTTGGAGCTGTATTGACAACCCGGTTCAAGGCCGGTTCCAGAGCATACATGCAGTACACCGCGGAGATTATCAGCTCTTCGGCGGATATGATCGGGGGCATGGAAGTGGTGAAAAGCTGTGCTCTGGAGAATGCGTTTTTGGATGATTACGGGAAAAGCGTGCAGAAGATGACGGATATGGCGGTGCATAATGACCGAAATCAGTCCATGGGTTCCGCGTTTTGGATTCTGTCGGGCACACTCTCCTCCATACTCTGTCTCGTGGGGGGAGGATGGTTCTGCCTGGAGGATAAGATGACCGTGGGCGGTCTGGTGGCATTTTTTTCTCTCTTGCCCAAGATGGTGGAGGTCATCAATGATCTGGCGGGCAGAATTTTCAACAGCAAGGTGGCGCTGGCGGCGGCGGAGAGAGTGTTTGAGGTATTGAATACGCCGACGGAGCCCAAGGGGAGCGTCTCGTCCGGGGCGGAGGAGGCTCCGGCCATAGAGTTCAGAGACGTATATTTTTCCTATGAAGAGGGAGCGCCCGTGCTGCAAGGCGCCAGCTTTATGGTTCCCCGGGGTAAGACCGTGGCTGTGGTGGGCGCCAGCGGCGGCGGAAAGAGCACGCTGCTCCGCCTGCTCTGCGGATTTTACAGGCCGCAGCAGGGCAGGATTCTGGTGGACGGGGTCTCGCTTGCCGACTGGGACCTGGAGGCTCTGCGCTCCCGTTTTTCCTATGTGTCCCAGCATGCCTATCTGTTCCCTGTATCCGTAGGGGAAAACATAGCTCTGGGCAGACCGGAGGCAGGGGCGGAGGAGATCCGCATGGCGGCGGAGGCAGCCAACGCGGCGGGCTTTATCGGGGAACTGCCGCAGGGATACGATACCCTGGCTGGCGAGCGGGGATCGCGCCTGTCGGGAGGGCAGATACAGCGTGTCTCCATTGCCCGGGCGATTCTGAAGGACGCGCCCATGCTGCTGTTGGATGAGGCCACCTCGGCGCTGGACGTACAGGCGGAGGCCGAAGTGCAGAAGGCGTTGGAGAGATTGGCCCGGGGGCGCACGACTCTGGTGGTGGCGCACCGATTGTCCACCGTAAAGGATGCGGACTGTATCATAGTCATGGATCAGGGCAGGGTTGTGGAGACCGGGACCCATGAGGAATTGCTGGAACAGGGCCGGATCTATCCGAAACTTTATTCCATGTATGCGGGGGCGTAAACAGATGAAAAAATACCTGTCTCTCTTTGAAAAATCCGGTCTGTACTGGCTGTGCATGTTCCTGGTACCCGGCGTGGATGTGCTTGTCAGCACGGTAAACGCGCTGCTGTACAGAAATATCATCAATGCGGTGACGGCGTCGGACAGAGAACTGTTCAGAGCCTCCATCTGGCTGGCAGCCATCGTTCTGGCCCTGAGCATGGGCAAACGCGCGATTGCTTTCACCTGTATGTATCAGATACGTCAGATCATGAAAAGACTGCGACTGCGGGTGATGAACCATCTGATGCGCTTACCCATGTCCTATTTTGAGGGGCACCATACGGCGGATTCCATACAGAAACTGTGTTTCAATGTGGAAGAAATCAAAAATTCCCTTGCCAATACCCACCACCGGATCATCGATCCCATACTCATCGGCGGTGCGGCTGTCGTCATCATCCTGTCGCTGGATATGCGGATCGGGCTTATGGTGCTGGCACTCAGCGCAGTGTCGGTGCGGATCAATATGATTCTGGTAAAACCCCTTCGGGGCATGGCAATCAAAATACAGCAATTACTGGCCTCCTGTACGGAAAGTCTCACCGATATACTGGCGGGAATCGATATTATCAAGATGTTTCCGGGCGCCCGGAGCATGGTGGAGAAATATTCGGAGAGAAACGGAGAGGCGGCTGCCCATACCGTGAAAAGGTTCCGCAGGATGTCCGATGTGCAGGCGGTGGAATGGGTATTTGGATTCCTGTGCAATGTGGCTGTTCTGCTCGTAGGTATCTTCATGTCCTCCGCGGGATTGGTGGACTTCGGCACGGTGGTGGCGATCCTCAGCCTGCAGGGAATGGTGGCTTTTTTCCTCGGCAATATCGGTAGCGCGTGGGGATGTCTGATGGATTCCCTGGCTCTTGGGGACAGAGTGTTCGAGATATTGGACCAGCCGATCCGGCCCGAACTCCCTGTAAGCGGCGGCAGGGAGCAGGAGAAATTCTTTCCTGCGGAGACGGAGGGTATCGGGATCCGGGACGCCGTGTTTTCCTATGACGGCGCGGAAAAGGTGTTGGACGGTGTGGACATCACCGTGGAGAAAGGGAAAACAGCGGCGCTGGTGGGAGAAAGCGGCGGAGGCAAAAGTACGGTGGTCAAGCTGCTGCTGGGGCTGTATCCGCCGGGGGGCGGCATGGTCCATGTTCTCGGAAAACCGCTGCATGCCTACACACCGGAGGAGCTGCGGAGCAAGATTGCCTATGTGCCCCAGGACGCTTATCTGTTTGCCACCAGCATAAGGGAGAATATACGCTACGGCAGACTGGAGGCAAGCGATGAGGAAGTGGTGGCCGCCGCAAAACGTGCCTATGCCCATGAGTTTATCATGTCCTTTCCGAAGGGATACGATACGCAGGTGGGAGAACGGGGAGAAAGCCTCTCCGGCGGACAGCGCCAGCGCATCGCCATAGCCCGGGCCTTTATCCGGAACGCACCGATCCTTCTTCTGGACGAGGCCACATCGGCGCTGGATTCAGAGAGCGAACAGCTGGTACAAAGAGGGATTGAGGCGCTTATGGGAGGCCGCACTGCGCTGGTGGTGGCGCACCGTCTTTCTACGATCGAAAAGGCGGATATCATCTATGTCATGGAGGGCGGAAAAGTGCGGGAACAGGGCAGACATGCCGAATTGATGGGACAGAATGGAATCTATAGAAAGCTGGTGGAACTGAGCGGCAGCGGCGTATGAAATAAGGAAAGGGGCTGTGAAAGCCGGAGTTTTTCAACTCCCGTTTTTCACAGCCCTCGGCATTACCCTTTATCCTTGTAAAACATATTTCTCAGCGTACAGATATCTCTGGGAATGCTGTCAGGGTCCGGCGCGTCATGCAGCTTTCTCACCCAGCCGTAGAACTCGTTGGCGGTGGGGGTGGTCAACAGGGAAGTTTTGGAGATATGCCCCTTTTGAATGGCCTCATGGGCCACACCCCGCATAAATTTCCAGAAGTTATAGTAGGCCAGTTTCAGCTTGGTCATATATCCCGCGCTGTCCTCGATGACAAAGCCCTCGATCTTGTGTCCCCGGTATTCGTAGTCCTCCTCCAGCACCTCATAGTACCAGTCATAGAACTCCTGCCAGGAGGCAATCTCACAGGCCTTTTCCTTGGGCTTTAAGCCGAAACGCTCCGCCACATGGCACATATCGCCGTACTCGTATTTGGCAAAATCCATCCGGTTATACACGATGTCCAGCAGATACAGGCCGCTCTCGGGATACTCGATGATATGGGGGTCATGCTGCATATCCACACATTCAAAGACGAAAGACACCTGGTTTTCCCGGATATATTCTTTCAGCTTTTCCAGATTGTCAGCGGAAACCTGTTCATGCACCATATCCCTGAGCCACCCGGCGTACTGGCTGTCGATAGTGGACTTGCTGGCGATCAGCAGTTCGTCCTCGTACTCGTTGTAGCTGACGATCCCCAGAAAGCCGTTCTCCTTTACATAGGCGGTGACCGGGAATTGCAGCTTGTATTGCAGCATGTCAAATTTGGTCTCCGGGCGCTCGTTGATATTGAAAAACTTGTCGTAAGCCCTGGCCGCCACTTTGCCTTTCAGGGTGTCCAGATACAGCCCTCTGGCCTTGGTGGTCTGTTCGTCCCATATCTTATCATAGAACGCCTTGCTGGTAAAATTAAAGGAAGAGATATTGCCGAATCTCTTTTCCCGGATCAGGCGGTTGGCGCGCAGCGCGATGATGGTGTCGGCTATGGAGCTGTCCGTCACGGTCTGTTCCTGCCGCATCTCCGGGGTCTTGAACACTTCATTTTTCACTTCTATGGTTCTGATGCCCTCCGGATCCACCTGAACGCACCGCAGGCAGCCGCCGTACTCCACCTGGCCCTCCAGATTGTATACCCTGTCGTTGACCATGACGGGGAGCTGCTTGGTGTTCCTGTGTCCGTGGATCTGGATATAGTTGTCCGGCGTGGTCTCATAGAAAGTCTCCGCAATCTTTTCAAAATCATTGTAGTTGCCCACACCCTTGATCATCTGCTCCGTGGCCACCAGGGACAGGTTGTCGGGAACTGTGGAAAGGCCCGCATGGGTGACCAGAATGACCTTGTCCCCGTAAGTATAGTAGGCGCACTGACCGAATTTCCGGTATAACTGGCGCAATTGTTTCTTGTCCATATGGGCCTCATCCAGAACGGGCCTGGTCACCAGCTCAAATTCCTTGGAGCGTCCCACTTCGTCGTTGGCGTACAGCCACAGCCATCTCTCGTGGTTGCCCTCCAGCAGCAGTACGTTTTTCCGATCCTTTATGGACAGGAGGAAGTTCAGCACCTCCACGTTTTCCAGGCCCCGGTCCACATAGTCCCCCACAAATATGTAAAATTCGTCGTCCCGGATGCCGCCGTTGTCCGACAGATACTTTTGCAGGACTGTGTTGCAGCCGTGGATATCGCCGATATGGTGAATACGCCTGTAGGCCGACAGGTCGATGCGTTTCAGCCAGATCGTGTCCAATTCCTCGGGGGTGATCACCTTGACGCCGGAGGGGATCTTCTGGGTGGCAAAGCGGGAGTACATTCTCTCAATCACATCGTCGGGCACCTGTTTTAACGGCTCCCGGCTCCGGTTCCGGCGCTTTACCTCCTCCATGGGGATGCCGGTGAAGTCCACGCAGTACATCCGGTAGCGGTAGGTGTCGCACATTTCCTTGTATCGGTTTATCTCCGAGGTCTTGGAGTTGGTGGCGTCGATCACGGTAAATTCGCCGTTCTGCATCCGGATCTCCAGCAGGCTGAACAGCATCTTCCACACTGTCTTATCGTTGCTCTGGCTGATGCCCACCGAGCCGTCCACCAGCATGGACGGTCCCTGGCACAGCAGGCGGATATCGTCTGCGGACAGGGCGTATCTCTTCAGACCGTGCTCCTCGATCCAGGTGGATTTGCCGCACCCGGCCGAACCTCTGAGTAATAGTAAGATTCTCATATATGTAGCCTCCAATTCATATTGAAACCATTGTAATACGCGGGTTCTTTTTAAGCAATAGCCTGACAGTATAATATGTCGGCTTGTCCCGGACCCGGGCTATATTATCCTGGGCAGGTTGACGGAAAATTTGTTATTATTCATCTATTTCAATCATTCGTTTGTATATGCCGGAAGATTTTTCCTCTATCATAACCGCGTCCACACATTTGATATAAAAATCTACGGCGGACGCGGCGGGCCACCCGATAATGGCATAGGCGTATCCCATCTCCCGCATGGATTCCAGACATTTTAACAGCAGCGCTTTTCCGATTCCCTTTTTTCTCTCTGTTTCCAGCACTGCCATGGGGCCGAAAAAGTCCCTGGCGGTCGCCTCATAACACGCGAATCCGATGATTTGTTTCTCTTTGGTGGCTATATAACAGGTAACGGGGTTGTTGGAAAAGGTGGCTCTTACCTCATCGGAATAGTCCTCTTTCGCGCAGGTTTTGGAGAACTGGATGATCTTGCTCCGGTCAGGGGCCAATGCCTTTTTTATTCGGATCCCCTGGTCCGCCAACTTTTTTTCTATATCGTGTGGATCGGGGATATTGTATAATTTTACCAACATGTCTGCCATTCTGTTACCTCCATTCATTTTTTATAGCCGATTACTTCATGTTAAAATCGGTCGTCAAAATTTATAGCCGACTCAAACTGTTCACCAGTAAAGACAGGTTTGTGGTTTTCAAAAGTCTTTTTTAATGCTTCGACAAGAATAGCTCTATCAGAATCCAAGAGAATATGGGACTCGACTTTCTGTCTGCAGATTCAATTTTTTGTATGCTTATATTTTATGCCACATCTAACAATAAAACAAGAGCAATGCCATGGAATATGGGAAAAATCAATTGATTTCGAGGTAGAAACAGGATATATTATAACTATGGGAAAGGCATGCGCCGGAAAGAGGTGGGATATGGCCAGGACAGTGGGAATCGGCAATCAGGATTTTGAGACGATCCGAAAGGAGAATTATTTTTATATAGACAAAACGGATCTCATACGGGAATGGTGGGAAAGCGGAGACAGCGTGACGCTGATCACGCGCCCCCGGCGTTTTGGAAAGACGCTGAATATGAGCATGTTAGAGCAGTTCTTTTCGGTAAAGTATGCCGGGCGCAGTGATCTGTTTGAGGGGCTTTCCATCTGGCAGGAGGAAAAGTACCGCAACTTACAGGGGACATACCCGGTGATCGCGCTGAGTTTTGCGAAAATAAAGAGCGCATCCCACGAAAATGTCAGAAAAGAGATCTGCCAGACCATAGCGGAGCTGTTTAGCCAGTTTCATTTTCTGCTGGAAAGCGACAAATTGAATGAGAGCGAAAAGAGGGCATTTGGCAAGGTGTCCGACGACATGGAGGATTATGTTGCGGCCAATTCTCTGAACCTTCTGTCAAACTGCCTGATGAAATTTTATGGAAAAAAAGCGATCATACTGCTGGACGAATACGATACGCCCATGCAGGAGGCTTATGTGAGCGGATACTGGGAGGAATTGGTGGCGTTTACCAGGAGTCTGTTCAACGCGACATTCAAAACAAATCCTTATCTACAGAGGGCTATCTTAACGGGGATTACGCGTGTGAGCAGGGAATCCATGTTTTCCGATCTCAATAATCTGAAAGTGATAACGACTACCTCAGAAAGTTATGCGGACTCTTTCGGATTTACGGAGAAAGAGGTCTTTGCGGCGCTGGAGGAATACGGACTGTCGGATCAGAAGGAGCAAGTTAAATATTGGTATGATGGATTTACTTTTGGCAGTAAAAAGGATATCTATAATCCGTGGTCCATTATCAATTTTCTGGATGAGAAAAAGGCAGGCGCCTATTGGTCCAATACCAGCTCCAACAGGCTGGTGGGCAAGCTGCTCCGGGAGGGCAACCCGGATGTGAAAAAGGCATTTGAGCGGTTACTCCAAGGGGAAAGCATCAAGACGGAGATCGACGAACAGATCGTATATAACCAACTGTCCATGACGGATAATGCTATCTGGAGCCTTCTTCTGGCCAGCGGTTATCTGAAAGTGAAGAGTTACCGGGCATATATCGGGGAAGACGGGGAATGGCGGGAGGACTATGAGCTGGAGCTGACCAATTTTGAGGTTCGCGTCATGTTCCGGAGAATGGTGCGCGGTTGGTTTGAGAGCCCTTCGTCCGATTACAATGATTTTATTCGGGCGCTGCTCCTGGGCGATGTGGAGGCCATGAACCTGTATATGAACCGGGTGACGCTGGAGATGTTCAGCTATTTTGATACGGGCAGCGGCGCTACAGGGGAGAAAAAACAGGGCGGGGAGGATATCTCCAGCAATGCGCCGGAACGTTTCTATCACGGTTTTGTCCTGGGCCTGATGGTCAAACTGGCGGACCGTTACAGCATTACATCCAACCGGGAGAGCGGTTTCGGCCGCTATGACGTGATGCTGGAGCCCAGGGATCAGGCCCAGGACGACGCCATGATTCTGGAATTCAAGGTACAGGGTGTGCGTGAGAAAGAGCTGTCTGATACAGTGTCCGCAGCCCTGCGGCAGATTGAGGAGCGGGACTATCAGGCGTCCCTGGTGGCAAAGGGCCTCCCGGAAGAGCGTATACGGAAATATGGATTTGCCTTTTGCGGAAAGAAAGTGTTGATCGGGGCTGCGGAAAGATAGTGTTTGGTCTTTCTATTTCCCTAATTGTCAGAGAATAAATTATTGATGGGGTGTAGTAAATGTTGAAATTATGTGCGTGAACTGTTTTGTTTCTGGCGTAGATACGGACAAAAAACGGAAGATATATCAGATATGCCATAGCAACGCGAGGAATATCATTAGATGGCGTTCTGCGCAAGGGTGGAATCTGTGACAAAATTATTATGGAATCCGTTTTGCGAAGGAAGATGTTCGGCTTTTGATTCTGGTGGGCATATATAGAAAAAATTCATTTTTATACCCACTTTATGAGGAAAAATAGACCGTTTTGGGGCTTGAATGGGTCTATACACAAAAATTAACTCTTTTACCCCCTGTTTTGCAGCCAAAGAGGGGGAGCGACAGTAAATTTTTCTGCATAGACCCACAAGGGATGTAATGGAACAGAAAAATCCTGACCTCATGGGACGAATGTGGGTACAAAATTGCAAATTTTATGTATAGGCCCACTGGCGTCCGTGGATATGGAGTCGTTGTAGTTGCTACAGAAATGGTATTTTTACATGGATCAGACAAGATTCAAAAAATTGTTTTTAAGATTTTCTGGCAGGAAGAGCCGTTGTTGCTGCAAGAGAAATGGCGATTGAAAGTGGTGTGGAATATAAAATATATGCGGGAAGCATAATGATGAAAACGCATATTTTGGAGGAAATTTAAGAGGGCATTATGGAAAAGGCGAGACAAATCTGCGTCTTCTGTATACTGATTTCTATATTTTCTTTGGCGGGGTGCTCAAAAGAAAACGAGGATTTGCAGACTCAACAGACGATGGAAGAACAGATGTCCGATGCGGATGCGCAAAAAGCGAAAACAGGACAGGCAGAAACGCAATCAGCCGCGATACAAACAGAAGAAACTGAATATATGACGCAACCCGCAGAGACGGCAACGGATGAAACACCGGAAGAACAGACCGAGCCGATCACAGTGGAGACAGATTGGTCATATTATTTCGACGGAATCAACGGCGCTGCGGTCATTTTAGATACAACAGAAAACTACTGCCGGATATATAACCCGGAACTGGCGGATACCCGGCGCTCACCATGTTCCACATTTAAGATCATTTCTTCCCTGATCGCGTTGGAAAACGGAGTAATCCAAGTTGATGATTCTACTCGTGAATGGAGTGGTGAAATCTTTGGAATTGAGGAGTGGAACAGGGATATCGATTTTTCCGATGCGTTTCGTACTTCCTGCGTCTGGTATTTTCGCCAGGTTATTGATGAGATCGGTCAGCAGGTGATGGAGGAGGAACTAAGCAGACTTTCATACGGCAATGCCGATATATCCGATTGGAATGGCCGGTTAAACACAAATAACGGCAATCCGGCCCTGACAGGTTTTTGGCTGGAATCTTCCCTGCTGATCTCCCCAAAAGAACAGGCAGAGGTGATGGAAAAAATCTTTGGCGGCAAATCAGATTATTCACAGCAGACAATAGATCAACTGGAACAGGTCATGCTGCTGCCGGAGCAAAATGAAACGGGTATTTTGATCTACGGAAAAACGGGTATGGGCAAGACGCAAGGCATCGTCGTAGATTCTTGGTTTACCGGGTTTGCGGACAACGCGGACAAAAGAATCAGCTTTTGCGTATATCTGGGCGAGACGGACGAAAAAGACGTGTCCAGTACTAAAGCGAGGGAAATAGCGATAGAAATAGTGTCCGACTATTACGGTTTCTGACCTTTTTCGCGAGGTCACGAAAATGGTCGAACCGGGCAGTGTCCTAAAGTGAATATAGAAGTTTACATGCTTAAAAGACGGAGGAGGAATAATCAAAATGAAAAAACTGTTTAAAGCCATACGCCACGGCGATTTCGAGGAAGTCCGACAGATACTGAACAGTTATCCAGAGGCCGTGAACGAGGCCGCCACTCCGCCTCCGAAAAAGGACAACGGGTTGTCGCCGTTACAGGTTGCGTTGAAGATCGGTGAGTTCGATATCGCAAAGTATTTGATTGAGCAAGGCGCGGACGTGAACTACATAGAACCTGAGGGCGAAGAATATGTGTGGCGCATGCCGGTTCTTCAGGATGCGATCAGAGCCGTGTTCTTTGCGTATGACGGTATTACAGCCGATATCCAGGCGGCTGAAAAAGCCACGGAGATCGTGCGTGATCTGCTTGAGCGCGGCGCCGACCCCAATGTTTTATCCTGGAAAACCGTAGTCAGATTTGGTGAGAGTTCATTGAGACAGGATGTGGATGCGTTTGGCGCATGTATCGGCGGCGCCGCCCAATTTATTATCCGCAGTGATGACCGCCATCCCGAACTTAGAGATATTGCGGCGGAAAAACTAACGTATCTGCTGGATCTTATGATCGAACACGGTGCGGATGTGGACGCCTGGGCTGATCGCGCGGCAAGCTGCCATCACGATGCAGAGGAGACCGCTCGGAAGTACTATCTTGACGATTTTGTTCCCGTTCCTGATAAAACCGTGGAAGTCATATACCGGGGACGTAGCGTCATTCCCATTGGCGACAGAGAGATAGAGCTTAAAAAAGGTGATCGTAAGGAAACGCATATCATTCGTGGCGACATTGACAGGAATGCCACAATGCGCGCGTTTATGCAGGAGTATTTTAGAAAAAGGGGGAAACTCTGATATCCCCAGAGTGACCATACGGGTATATTTACATGGATCAGCTGGGAAACGGGCGCTTGGAGGAACAGTAGAATTGGTGATAAAAATAGGAAATTTTGACTGTACCGAATGCTGGGACGGCGTATTCTATAAAAAGTTATCAGACTATCCGAACATTACGGAATGGGAAATGCAGACGATTCTGGACTTTATCGACTATGAAACCCAATATGGAAGAACCTGTGAAATCGAGGCGGAAGAGCCCATTGTGGAGCGGATAGAGAAGTACAAAACAGCCGGAAAAAATAAAAGCCGCGTTCCGGCGCCGGAGAGAATAGCGGAATGCACGGCCTGTCCAAAGTATAAAGGCTGTATGACTGATTTTGTGTGCCATACTTCCCCGATAGAAAACGCCATAAAAATATTGGAGTATTATGGCGTACCGTAGATTTTTCGAGAGGAGGAACTATAAATGAGACAGATTAAAATGGCGATTCTTGGTGCGGGCAATATCGCCGGACAGATGGCGGCAGCGATAAACGGTCTGCAAGACCGGGTCTGCGCCTATGCGGTGGCGTCCCGGAGCCTGGACAAGGCGCAGGCTTTCGCACAGGAATGGCATTTTCAAAAAGCATACGGATCTTACGAGGAGCTGGCGGCAGACCCGGAGGCAGATCTGGTCTATATCGCCACGCCCCACGCCATGCATTACGACAACGCCCGGCTCTGCGTGGAGCATGGCAGAGCGGTGCTGGTGGAGAAGGCGTTTACCGCCAATGCCGCCCAGGCCAGGGCGCTGATCGAACTGGCCCGTGAAAAGAAGGTCTTTCTCACAGAGGCCATCTGGACTCGCTATATGCCCGCGAGACAAATCGTGGAAAAACTGCTGGCGGAGGGAGCCATCGGGGAACCCCTTTCCCTGGAGGCGGAATTTTCCGTACCTCTGAGCCACAAGCAGCGCATGTATGATCCGGCTCTGGCGGGAGGGGCTTTGCTGGATCTGGGGATGTACTGTTTAACTTTCGCCTCCATGTATTTCGGGGACGCGGTGGCGGAGGTGATTTCCCACGCGGAAAAGCTGGATACAGGCGTGGACGCTACGGACGATATCTATTACACTTACGAGAACGGCAGAAAAGCCCATCTGCGCACTTCTATGGTGACAGGCCCCGTAAACCGGGGAGAGATCCGTGGAACCAAGGGGCGTATCGAGGTGGACACGCTGAACAATTTTTCGGCGATCCGGGTGTATGACGGAGCGGGCAACCTGGTACAGGAGCCGGAGATCCCCGCCCAGATCAACGGCTATGAGTATGAGGTGTTGGCAAGTATCCGCGCCATGGAGGCAGGAGAGCCGGAGTGCGAAGAGATGCCTCACGCGGAGACGGTCGAGATCATGGAACAGATGGATCGCCTGCGGCGGCAGTGGGGCGTGGTATATCCGTTCGAGGAGAAATAAATTTTTTGACAGATCGCACGTCATATGCTATGATTAAAATCAACATATGACGTGTGTCTTTTTACTTTCGTGTCATCTCGACTTTTTCCAAGATATCAGACAGTGTTTTTTTCAGAGGCAGGACTCGGTTATTTCGGAAATTGAGGAATATATGCACTTGTGGGATATGGGAGAGGATGCTATAATCTTTGCAGGAAAGGATATTGTGCTAAAAGAATTGGCAGAAGGATAGTATCATTATTATGTACATTTGGCTGGTAGATAATAAAATGGATTTCCTGGAGTATCTTTTGCGGGAGTGATCTGTTTTTAGTATAGCATAGGGGGATTGGACAATGGTACAGATTTTCATGACCAGTTTATTGATCCATAAAGTCAGACATTTGGAGAATATCACTATTCCTCTGGCTGAGGATAGCGTTAAACATTTGATCCTGACAGGGAAAAACGGCAGTGGAAAGACAAGTGTATTGGAGGCTCTGGCAGATTTCCTTAATGATTCTTTGTTTTTAGACCAGAGTTTATTTAAACGGGTGCTGGCGTATTATACAAAATTATCAGAAATGCGTGAAGAATTGGGTGAACAGGACGGGACAAACAAGCAGATTCGCATATTAAAAGAGCATTTTTTTCAAGAAGAGGAAGATGCTGTTCAGGATAGAAAAAATATAGAAGCAGCATATAACTTTCGGTGCGAAGATTATAATACAAATGATCTTTTGATGGAAACAAAACCTGTTTTGTTGAAAAAAAGTAATTTTATTTTGGCGTTTTACAAAGCGGATCGCGCCTTTGTGGCAGAACAGCCGAAACATGTGGAAAAGGTACAGTTTAAAGAAGAGTATAGCCCCACAGAATTTCCCAGAAATGAATTTGTAAAGTATTTGTTGGATCTGAAGATGACGGAAGCCCTTGCGAGGAACAGCCAGAAAAATGAAAAGGCGGATGAAATCAGCGGCTGGTTTGCAAATCTGGAACGGCTTTTAAAGGAGATATTTGAGGACGAATCATTAAAACTGACATTTGATGAGGATACATTTGAGTTTCATATTCTACAGCAGGGAAGAGAGCCGTTTGATTTTAACACATTATCCGATGGCTATCAGGCGGTATTGGACATCGTTCTGGATATAATGATGCGTATGGTAAGCCAGACAGGACGTTCCTTTGACTTTAGTTTACCGGGTATCGTGCTGATAGACGAGATCGAGACGCATCTGCATTTGGCATTACAGAAAAACATTATGCCCTTATTGACCACGCTGTTTCCCGAGATTCAGTTTGTGGTCACAACGCATTCGCCGTTTATATTAAGCAGTATAAAGAATGCCGTGATCTACGATCTGGAAAAACGTATATTGGTAGAGGAGGGCATGAACAATTTTCCCTATGAAGGTATTGTGGAGGGATACTTTGAGGCGGACAGGCTTTCGGATACCTTGAGACAAAAATATGAGCGGTATAAAAGCCTTATACGTAAAAAGGCTTTATCCGATGATGAGATGAGCGAGATCGCGAAACTGGAGCTTTATCTGGACGAGATACCGGATTATCTTGCGATCGGCTTTACTACAGAATACCAGAGACTGAAACTGGAATTTATGAACCGGGAGGATATAGGTGGTTAAGATCGAGCGTTCCTATCCCGCTCCCGGATCGCTGGCGGAGGGGGCTCTGAAACATAGCGGAAGATACGACCGACAGGATGTGATTGAGCGGCTAAAGAAGGACTTTCACGATAAATGTTATATATGCGAGATGAAAGATTTGCAGGATCCTAATGTGGAACACTTGCTCCCTCATAAAAACGGTAAATACCCGGAGAGAAAATACGACTGGAATAATCTGTTTTGGTCATGTGGGCGTTGCAACGGGATCAAGGAAAACGGCAGATATGACGAGGGCATTCTGGACTGCTGTAAGTATGACCCTGAAAAAATTTTGTCTTTTGAACTCAATGGGGATAAGGTGTATGTGGCGGTATTGGACACCAATAATGATCTTCAAAAGCGGACGGCCATGCTGGTAGAGGAGGCTTTTTCTCTGAAAAATACAGGCATGAGAAGTAACACAGGCGATGTGAGACTAAAAATGTTGCAGCAGGAGATGAATGTATTATATAAGCAGTTGGAAAAGATGCGTGCCTGTCCTGATTTAAAAGTAGTTATACGAACGGTTCGCAGTATGCTGCGACGTGAGTCCGCATTTGCGGCGTTCAAGAGATGCTATGTGCGGAGACACGCCGCCGAATATCCGCAGTTACAACAATATGTGGCATTAGACGCATGACCGTTGTATTCCCTGCAACTTTAAGTTGCGATTTCTTCCAAAAGAGAACTGTGAAGTTGGTGGAACTCATCAGAAGATCCGTGTATGATAATTTCATCAGCGCAAGTTGCCTCTGCCTGCAACAGCGCCGATAAGGCAGATTTTTACAGTGACTTTCCCAACAGTGCCCAGAACAATGCCTGACCGCATTAAGGGCGGGCGTTATTCTGCCGGAAAGGTACTGTCGGGGAAGTCACGGAACTTTATCA
Organism: uncultured Acetatifactor sp.; assembly: GCA_910584375.1. Lineage (GTDB taxonomy): Bacteria > Bacillota > Clostridia > Lachnospirales > Lachnospiraceae > Acetatifactor. Next base: position 66,017 of record CAJUAH010000008.1, on the reverse strand, counting down.
GTGGCTTTCCCAACAGTGCCCAGAACAATGCCTGACTGCATTAAGGGCAGGCGTTGTTCTGCCAGAAAGGTACTGTCGGGGAAGTCACGGAACTTTAAATGGAGGAAAAGCAGAATGAGTTTTGGGAAGAATCTTTTATTTTTGAGAAAAATGAAAAATAATATGACACAGGAAGAATTGGCGGACAAGATGGCTGTAAGCAGACAGACCGTGTCCAAGTGGGAGTTGGATGCTGCGTATCCGGAGATGGATAAACTGCTTGCGCTGTGCGAATTGTTTTCCTGCACACTGGATCAGTTGGTGCGGGAGAATATGGATATCGCGGGGGAATCCTATTGCAATATCCGTTTTGAGGAGGTGGAGGCGTTTCGCTATATCCAGTATACGGTCATCAGCCCGGAACCGGAGGAAGACGCCATAGAACATGCGCGGCGCTGGGCACAGCAGCTCGACATGCAGGATCCCCTGATCATCGGATGGGACTTTCCAGCGGTCTCCCAGGAGCAGATTAATGTACACCATATGCATGGCTATGGGGTGGCGCTGGTACTGCCTGACGGTTTCCGGGAGGAAAACCTTCCGTCGGAGGTGAAAAAGCAGGATCGCCAGAGATATATCGCCATCACGATCAAAGATTACCAAATAGCCCCCTTTGAGACGATTCCCAACGCGTACAAAGTCCTGATGGCCTACATGAACACCAACGGACTCAAGGGGAAATGGGACGGTCGGATCATTGACTGTTTTGAAAAGGAGTATGAGCAGGACGGCGCGCGTTACATGGATGTGTATATCGCGGTGGAGTAGAACCGATACTTTTCATGGAATAAAAAACAGGATGGGTTCCCGTGGGAACGCATCCTGTTTTATTCTGTCTGTCAGGCTTTTCCGTTGGAGCCGAGAACATGCATGATCTTGTGAGCCACCATATCTTTGACGGCCTGACGGGCGGGTTTCAGATACTGGCGGGGATCAAAGTGATCCGGATGCTCCGCGAAGTATTTGCGGATATTGCCGGTCATAGCCAGACGGATATCGGAGTCGATATTGATCTTACATACGGCCAGCTCGGCAGCCCTGCGCAGCTGTTCCTCGGGAATACCTACAGCGTCGGGCATATTGCCGCCATACTGGTTGACCATCTTGACAAACTCCTGCGGAACGGAAGAGGAGCCGTGCAGAACGATGGGGAAACCGGGCAGACGCTTGATGCACTCCTCCAGCACGTCAAAGCGCAACGGAGGGGGAACCAGCACGCCGTCGGCGTTTCTCGTACACTGGGCGGCAGTAAACTTGTAAGCGCCGTGGGAAGTGCCGATGGCGATGGCCAGAGAGTCGCATCCGGTTCTGGAGACGAACTCCTCCACTTCCTCCGGGCGGGTGTAAGACTCGTGACCTGCCTCTACCTTAACTTCGTCCTCAACGCCGGCCAGCGTTCCCAGCTCGGCCTCGACTACGACGCCCTTGTCGTGAGCGTATTCTACGACCTGCTTGGTCAGGGCGATGTTGTCCTCAAAGGACTTGGAGGACGCGTCGATCATAACGGAAGTGAAACCGCCGTCGATACAGGATTTACACAGTTCAAAGGTATCGCCGTGATCCAGATGCAGGGCGATGGGGATCTGGGGATTCTCGGCGACTGCCGCTTCCACCAGCTTAACCAGATAAGTATGGTTCGCGTAAGCCCTTGCCCCCTTGGATACCTGAAGAATCACAGGGCTGTTCAGCTCACCGGCCGCCTCCGTGATGCCCTGCACGATCTCCATGTTGTTGACATTGAACGCACCAACTGCGTAACCGCCATTGTATGCCTTCTCAAACATTTCCTTTGTTGTAACTAATGGCATTGTCATTACCACCTTTCCTGAGATTATTCTGACCGGCCCGCAGACCGGATATTCACTACATTTTTATTATAACCTAAAGCATGTCTGTACGCAAGCATATTCTGGAAAAAATGGGGCAATCCTCCATCTCCTTACAGGATGAACATGACGCACAGCGCCGCATATGTCCGCTTTATATCCCGGTTCAAAAGCAGATACATTGCTCCAAAGCAGAATCCGCCGAATGCCGAATACAGACCTGCTGCCAGTGTTCCCTTGGTAAACCAATGGGCCATGCCCCATGTCAGAGCCACCACGATGCCGCCGTAAGGAATATTTGCCTTCCGAAACCATACCTCAAACGCCTTCTGTCCATAGACAATAATCAGCATGAACAGAACGACTTCAAACAGATAGTATATATATTGAAAAATAAACTTCAGCGCCCCCAGCTGCATAAATTCTATGAGGAGCTTGCTGCCCTGCCAGTCGATGTAAGTACTCGCCAGACAGATCGCCGCGCATCCGATAGCGGCGATCCACTGCCACAGCCTGACGGATCCGCCTTTTTTAAACAGATCGAAACCGCAGTCTCTCTTTGCTTTTCTTATAGTGTACCATGCTACGAACCCCCAGGTGACGCAGGTGACCGTCCAGTGCAGAAGAGTCTGCCAGGTGTTCCAGTCCCGCATTTCACAGCCGTATATCATAGGCTCCAGCGCAAAGGCGTACACTGCCTCCAGGCCCAGGCCGCCAAAGGCGGTCAGTGCCAGCCACAGATAATCCATTCCCTGTTTCTTACAAGTTGTGTCACCAATATCCCTGTTTTGCGTTTTAGATTTTTTCTCCATTTTTATTTTCCTCCCTGTGCTTTCTTATTCATTTTTCCTGATTCATCTTCAACAGCGCATTGGCCTTTTTTATGTTCCAGAAAAACGATATATAATACACTCCCGCCAATGCCACATACGGAATCGTAACCGACCAGAACATATCCCGGCAGGCATTGGTATGCATATCTGTGAAATGCGTTCCCAGCCACATCGCGCCCATCACGCCGCCCATCAGTACCCCATATTGCAGCAGCATCACCAACAGGACGGGCATATTCTGCAAATACCTGTGCATACTTAAGAGCAAAGTCGCCATAAACGTTATCACAAACAGCGCTATAATGTTTTCAGCATAGTGTTCATCCCGGACGCCCCATATGCTCTCCAGGGCGATCTTCCCGATCAGCAGACAGGTAAATACTCCGCTCACGGTGGGCCAGAAATTGTGTCTGTCTATCATTTACTTCCCCTCCATTCTCATGCTTTTCAATTTCCTGAAAAAGTCGTTCCGATAACTGCGGCTCATGACGATGATCTCCCCATTGAGCAAAACCAGATCCATGCGCATGTTCAGGTCGGCTTTGATCTGCTTTACCTTGTGGATATTTACCACCGTGGACTTGCCGATGCGCACAAAACCATGGCTCTCATAGCGCTCTGTGAGTTCGGCCAGTCCCTCCTCCAGTTTCCAGACTTCCTCCTTCAAACAGGCGAAACATTTGCGGTCGACGATCTCGGCATAATAGATCTCGTCCGGCCTGATCAGACGGCTTTCCGCCTCGTTTCGGCCCAGCAGGACGTCTCTGGATTCCAGATACCGGATGATATCCCGCGTCTCGTTATTCAGTTGTCCGTAATGAATTTCCAGATAGTTTTCACCAAGCTCCGGTTCATGTGTTTTGATCCATCTCATTGTCTTTACCTCGAAACCAGAATATCATATTTCTGCTTTTTTGCAATAGATCCCTGTCTATGTTGCAGTGCCGGATGTTTATGTTGCAAACTGTATGGAAAATTGTATTGCGAAGACTCTTGACATCTCTGGTTTATTGGAGTAAACTGTAAACAGTTTATCGGGATAGACTGAAAGGAATCGGGGGCAATGGAGAAAGTATTTGAGAGTGAATACCGTTTTCTGGGCGTGGTCTGGGAGAATGAGCCGGTGAGCAGCCCCAGATTGGTGGAGCTGTGCAGAGAGCAGTTGGGTTGGAAAAAGTCTACTACTTATACAGTGCTGCGCAAACTGGCGGAAAAAGGTATCGTACAGAATGAGAACACCATCGTCACATCCCTGGCCAGCAAGGAGCAGGTGGACAGACAGGCCAGCGACGAACTGCTGGAGCGCACCACCGGCGGAGATGTGCCTGCGTTTCTGGCGGCTTTCTTGAAGGATCGGAAACTGACAAAAAAGGATATGCAGAGGATCCGGGCGCTGATCGATCAGGCGGGAGAATAGGGCGGCGTCGGAGGGCGGAAAGTAACAGGGAATAGGATAGCTGCAGGACGTGCAAAGCAAGGGAAAGCAGGACGGCATAATAACGCGGTAAGTTGGGGGGCAGAGAAAGAGATGACAGAAATATGGAGACATATGCATATAGCGGAACATCTGTGGCAAATGAGTCTGCTGGCGGGCTTGCTGATCGTTTTTGTCCTGATCCTGCGCATGCTGCTACGGGGCTGTTCCAAAGGGTACAGCTACGGACTGTGGTTCCTGGTGCTGCTGCGTCTGCTGTGTCCGGTATTTATTGAGAGCGATTACAGTATGCAGCCCGGATTTCTGACCGGGAAGACGGCGGAAACAGCCCGGAAGGAGCAGCCCGCCGCGCCGCGCGTGCCCGTGAGGGAGACTGCCCCCGCGGACAGGCAGAACGGTTCCCTGCCGGGGGAAAATGCCGGGGCTGTGACGGCCCCCGGGCAGAACGGCATGAGCGGAGACGAAACAGGGCATGGCAATACGGTTCCCGGCGTTTTGAATGTTCCTTCTCCAAGCGAGGGGCAAAGCCGTATCCAGACAGAGGACAGGACGGCAGACCCATTGGAAAAGGTCTGGCAGAACATGCTCCCCTGGATGAAAGGCATCTACGCCATGGGAACGACGGCGCTCCTGTTCTTCTTTACGGTGCAGTATACAGGGTGGAAACGAAAACTGAAGGCGGCAGTTCATGTGCGGGACAATATCTGGCGCAGTGAAAGGGCAGGCTCTCCTTTTGTGCTGGGGGTACTGCGTCCACGGATCTATCTGTCCTACGGGTTGGAGCCGGAGACAGAAAGATATATTCTGCTCCATGAGCAGAGTCATATCCGCCATGGGGATCCCCTGCTGCGTTTGCTGGGTACTTTCGCCCTGTGCCTGCACTGGTGGAATCCGCTGGTATGGCTGGGGATTCATCTATTCTATCAGGATATGGAGATGTTCTGCGACGAGGCGGCCATGGCGCGGGCGGATCTGCAGGAGAGACGGGCCTACGCCTCCGCCCTGCTGGGCTTTGCCATAAAGCAGAATGGCCCGGCGGTATTGGCCTTTGGAGAGACACATACCGAGCGGCGGATACGGAATATTTTACAGACGAAAAGAAGGGGGAGAGGGATCACACTCTGCGTGGCGCTGGCGGCGCTGACGGGAGGAATCGTCTTTCTGACCGTTCCCCAGGGAAGTCAGGGGGTACAGGGCTCCCAGAAAGGGGAGCAACCTTCCGCAGACGGAGGGCAGTATCCGCAGCCGTCCACAGTCTTGGCTCTGCCGCAGCAGTCGGAAGAGCTGCGGGAGTTTGTACTCAGCGAGGGACAGGCGGAGATCTCCGCGGGCGACAGGGTAACGCTGCGGCTGGTGCTGACTGAGGGAACCCGTAGCGTCTATCGCGGGCAGGACGGCGCGGAGACAGAGGAATATGAGGGCATATATGAATTGCGGACGCTGGACGCCCAGGGGCAGCTGCTGGACAGCAAGGCGCTGGCCAATGGGCAGGGCGGCCGGGAGATGCGCTTTTACTATAAGGATTTCCCCTGGTATATGGAGGACTGTAACCTGGACGGGCAGCAGGACTTCTTCCTGGGAACCAAGACGGAGGATGGCAGGAGTTATCACTACTTTTTCACGGTGACGGCGGAGGGAAAACTGGAGTATCTCTATGACGGTCCCATGTGGGGAGACTATTGGCCCATGGGTGCGGACGGTATCACCAACCTGTACCTGGAAAGCGGTCTTATAGAGGGTCACCTCGAACTGTTTTTATATCAAATGAACGCGGAATATTCCTCCCATGATTTTTACACATGGAGTCCTGATTTCGGAAAATATCGCAAAAGCGTGGAATTTACAGACGTGTACCCGGAGGACTGGGATCAGAATGCCGCGGATTATCTGGAGGGCGACTGGCGCGTCAGCGGCATCGACATATGGGAGCAGGAGCAGACCAGGCCAAACGAGCGTATCGGGGAAATTCTGCGCTATGGGGACGGCATTTTCCAGAGCCTGGACACTGCGGGCAATGTGAGATATGAGGGGAATATCCGGGGGTGCAGCAGCCTGACCCAGAGCGGGGAAGAGTTCTGGAATACCTACAATGTGGCCTGGCTGGACGCCTACGCCCAGGACGCACGGCGGATTCTGGTCAACCTGGGCGAGAATGCTGACTTTGGCAACGCGGTCTATGTACTGGACGAAAATACCATGCTGGTATATGATCTGTGGGGCGGTACAAGGTTCTGGACTGCCACCCGCGTCCGGCAGAGGGGAGAGGCGGCCCAGGCGCAGGAATATCTACAGGGAACCTGGGAGATCACCGGCGTCGCCAGCGTGCCCTATGAGGCGTTGGAGCAGGAGGAGACGGAGGCGCTGCTGGGGACAAAGCTGATCTACGACTGGCAGAATGCCGCCCATGAATACGCGATGGCGGGAGCGTGGGAGACCAGCCTGCCCATCCGGGGATTTGGCTGCGGCGAGGACGACTCAGCCAACTGGCCTTCCCAGGCGCGGCTCCCGGAGGGAAATTTCCGGTGGTGGAATGTCAACCTGGGGGACGGAGAGTTTTTCGGCAGCCAGATGATTCCCATGGACGAGAATACCATGTGGGTCTATTACGTGGGCACTTTCTTTGAGGCGAGACGGACAGAATAAGGCGAGACGGACAGAATAAGGCGAGACGGATAGAATGAGATGGGACGCAGGGCGTTACAGAGGCGAGGTGAGTGCGCGCTGTGCGGAAAAGAGGTAACTATGGCAGACAGGATTACAGACGATATGATTGACTATATCGCCACTCTGGCTAAGCTGGAGCTGACCGGTGACGAGAAACGTCAGGCCGCAGGGGATATGGAAAAGATGCTGGACTATATCGACGTCCTGGGAGAACTTGACACGGAGGGAACGGAACCGTCATTCCACATATTTCCGGTGGAGAATGTGTTCCGGGAGGACGAGGTGACAGGCGGGGACGGCAGGGAAGAGACGCTGCGCAATGCTCCCTGCGCGGAGAATCACATGTTTGTGGTTCCCAGAACCGTGGATTGAAGGAGGGCTGGCGGATGAATTTGTTATCACTTTCGGCCGTGGAACTGTCCGCGGCCATCCGGGAGGGCAAAACCACCGCGCCCCAGGCTCTGGAGGCGGTGCTGGCCCGGATAGACAGACAGGAGGAAACCTGTCACTGCTATGTGACTGTGGATCGGGAGGGGGCGCGGCGTCGGGCGGAGGCGGTGCAGCGGCAGATCGAGAGCGGAGCTCTGACCGGGCCCCTGGCCGGAGTGCCCATGGCGGTGAAGGACAACCTGTGTACCCAAGGACTGCGCACCACCTGCGCCTCCCGAATGCTGGAAGATTTTGTGCCCGGCTATACAGCGGAGACGGTACGGCGGCTGGAGGCGGCGGGGGCCGTGCTGGTGGGCAAGACCAATATGGACGAGTTTGCCATGGGTTCCACCACGGAGACCTCCTGCCATGGCGTGACCCGCAATCCCCATGATTTCGATCATGTGCCCGGCGGCTCCTCGGGGGGCAGCGCCGCGGCGGTGGCGGCGGGGGAGTGCTTTTTTGCTCTGGGCTCCGATACCGGGGGATCTGTGCGCCAGCCCGCGGGTCACTGCGGTGTGGTGGGGATGAAACCCACCTACGGAACCGTGTCCCGGTATGGGCTGATCGCCTACGCCTCGTCCCTGGATCAGGCAGGTCCTCTGACTCGGGACGTTTCCGACTGCGCGGCGGTATTGGAGGCCATTTCCGGCTATGACGCGAAAGACTCCACCTCCATAAAAAGAGAACCCCAGGACATGGACTTTACAGGCGCGCTGCAGGAGGATGTGAAAGGCCTGCGCATCGGTCTGCCCCGGGATTACTTTGGGGAGGGGCTTGCCCCGGAGGTAAAGGAGGCGGTGCTGGGGGCGGCGCAGACGCTGCGGGACAGAGGGGCCATAATAGAGGAGTTCAACCTGGAGCTGGTGCGCTATGCGATCCCAACCTATTATACCATAGCCGCCGCTGAGGCCAGCTCCAATCTGGAGCGCTACGACGGCGTCAAATACGGATACCGTGCCCCGGAGACACAGGGGCTGGAGGACATGTACAGAAAGACCCGCTCCCGGGGCTTTGGTCCGGAGGCAAAACGCCGGATCCTGCTGGGGTGCTTTGTGCTCAGCGCCGGATATTATGACGCCTACTATCTGAAGGCGCTGCGGGTCAAGAGCATGATCAAACAGTCCTTTGACCGGGCTTTTTCACGGTATGACCTGCTCCTGGGGCCTGTGGCCCCCACCACAGCGCCGCGCCTGGGAGACAATCTGGCGGATCCGCTGCGCATGTATCTGGGGGACATCTACACGGTCTCGGCCAACCTGGCCGGATTGCCGGGGATCTGCCTGCCCTGCGGCGCGGACAGCGGGGGACTTCCCATTGGAGTGCAGCTTATGGCAGATTGCTTTCAGGAAAAAAAGCTGCTGCGGGCGGCCTATACTTACGAGCAGACGGCTAAAAGATTCCAGCCGCATAACTATATCCACAATGTATGAGGTAAGGCTATGACCAGAGAATATGAAACAGTGATCGGACTGGAAGTGCATGTGGAGCTCGCTGCCAGGACCAAGATTTTCTGCGGCTGCTCCACTGCCTTTGGAGGCAGCCCCAACAGCCACACCTGCCCTGTATGCACCGGTATGCCGGGCGCGTTGCCGGTGCTCAACCGCCAGGTGCTGGACTATGCGGTTGCGGTGGGGCTGGCGACCCACTGTGAGGTGGAGGAATATTGCCGCTTTGACCGCAAGAACTATTTTTATCCCGATAATCCCCAGAACTACCAGATCTCCCAGCTGTATCTGCCGGTATGCCGGGAGGGCTATGTGGACGTCGAAGTTCCGGAGGGCGGCAGGCGGATCCGGATCCATGAGATCCACATGGAGGAGGACGCGGGCAAGCTGATCCACTGCGAGGACGGCAGACACACGCTGGTGGACTACAACCGTTCCGGTGTGCCGCTGATAGAGATCGTGACGGAGCCGGACATGGGAAACGCCCAGGAGGTCATTGCTTTTCTGGAAAATCTGCGTCTGCTCATACAGTACCTGGGAGCAAGCGACTGCAAGCTGCAGGAGGGTTCCCTGCGGGTGGACGTCAATCTGTCCGTGCGGGAGGCGGGTACGGCGGCGCCGGGCATCCGCACCGAGATGAAAAATCTGAACAGTTTCCACGCCATATCCAGAGCTATAGCGTCAGAGAGGGAGCGGCAGATCGCCCTGCTGGAAGGAGGCGGAAAGGTGGTCCTGGAAACCCGCCGCTGGGACGACGGGGCGGGATGCTCCCATGCCATGCGCTCCAAGGAGGAGGTCAGGGACTATCGCTATTTTCCCGACCCGGATCTGCCCCCTGTCCGCATTGACCGGGCATATTTGGAGCAGATACGGGCCCAGGCTCCCGAATTTCCCACGGAGAAGAGGATACGCTACAGACAGGAGTACGGCATTCCCGACTATGACATCCGGATCATCACCGACAGCAAACGCATGGCGGATTTGTTTGAGGCGGCCACGGCGATCTGCGGGCAGCCGAAAAAGGTGTCCAACTGGCTGATGGGCGAGACGCTGCGGCTGCTGCGGGAACGGAATATGGACGCCCAGGACATCTGCGTCAGCCCCGGGCATCTGGCGGCTCTGATCGGGCTGGTTGATAAAAGGGTGATTACAGGCAGCGTGGCCAAGGAAGTCTATGAGGTTATGTTTGAGAGCGATGTGGATCCCGTGGAATATGTGGAGGAGAAGGGACTGAAAACTGTGGGCGACGGGGAGCTCCTGGGCAGGGCGGCCCGGGAGGCGATGGCGGCCAACCCCCGGTCCGTGGCGGACTACCGGGGCGGCAAGGAAAAGGCTCTGGGATTTTTGGTGGGACAGGTCATGAAAGCGCTGGGGGGAAAGGCGGATCCGGTGGGCGTGGCCGAGTTGCTGCGGGAGCTGCTGCGCCGGGACGAAACAGGGGCCTGACTCCCGGCGGGAGCGGCCCCTGCATCTGACGGCCAGCCGGGCCATCGGATCATTCTTCCAGTTCGTAGATCATGCGGATAAGCTGCAGAACGGATTCCGTGTCCGTCACATTGCCCAGCACCCCCAGGATCACATCTTCCTCCTGGAATACGAAAGTCTCCTGAATACGGGGACAGTCCTGAATATACAGTCCCACGGGGATCGGGTCTTCCATAGCCGACGGATCGGAAGGATCAGCCGGATATACGGGCATGGTCTCCAGCGCGCCGCTCTCCTGGGCGGCCTCGATCTGCGCGGCGACGGCGGCATCCATATAATAGTAACAGGACTCCAGCGGCGCCTGCAATTCCGGGGGCAGTACCTGGCGCAGATCCCGGAACATGCCGTTGTAGGCATAGCGGTTGATAACCAGGGGGCCGCTTGCCATCACATCCACATCCCCCGCGGCGATATAGACCCCCAGACGCTCCGTGGCGTCCACGTTGCCCTGGTCGTAGGCGTTGTCGGTGATGTACATATTGGAGTCAAACAAAACGTCGTATTTATTCAAGTCGATGCCTGCGCGCTGTGCAAAATCCTCCCGGAAAGCGTCGTAAGCGGGCGTCTGGTAGGAGTTGACAAAAGCGCCGTAAAATACCCAGTCCTTGCGGGTGGCCACGCTGTATATCAGAGATACGACAAAGGCGATCAGCGCTACCCCTCCGATCACATGCCATTTATAATAGTCCACGAAATATTGCAGACGTTCCTTAAGGCTTTTTTGTTTTATCGCTTCCCGCTCTTCGCGAAACTCGTCCATTACCGGCATACCGATCCCTCCAATCCAGATATGAAGAACAGTCTGTACCGTTCCTACTTATGAATAATAAAGGTTTCGCACAGGACTGTCAATAAAGCGTTCATAATATGAATCTAAAAAAAGGATAAAAACCTTGCAAGTTTGTTCCATCTGGTATATCATTCTGTTATAGGACAAGGGATAACCCGGAGGTAAACTCCTGACAGGGAGCCATGCGTCAGCGCGGCGCCCCGGGCTATGCGGAAATGAGGAAAGTATGAGCGAGACTTATGTAGAATGCCTGGTAAAGGCAAAATCCAGGACCGGAATGGTATTTTTAAAATATCTGCTGATCGGCCTGACCGTCGTATTCGGGCTGTTGATGCTGCTGGGCATCATTCTGGCGATTATTCCCGGAGCCATCACCGGCGTGGGAGCCTATTTTGTCACACTGTATTCCGATCTGGAGTATGAATATCTGTATCTGGACAAGGAGCTGGTCATCGACAAGGTGCTGGCAAAGAGCAGGCGCAAGCGCGTGGGCACCTACCAGGTGGACCGTATGGAGATCATGGCGCCGTTTCGCTCCTACAGACTGGACAATTACAAAAACCGTCAGGTCAAGGTCAGGGATTACAGCATCGGCGAAGAGCTGAAACCGGATCTGCGTTACGCCGTGTATTATGAGGGCGGCGAGAAACTGATCCTGAGTCCTTCCGAGGAGATCGTGAAGGCTATTCGCAACGTCGCGCCCAGAAAAGTATTTACGGATTAAAGATATCAAAAAAATATTTCAGAAAACACAAATTGACAGTTGACAGCGGCTGTCAATTTTGTTACACTCGAATGCAAATCTAAAAATACAAAAATGAAGAAGGAGGACTGGAAATGGGACAGATTATTGGCGAAGGCATTACCTTTGACGACGTGCTGCTGGTACCGGCGTATTCTCAGGTGGTGCCCAATCAGGTGGACCTGACCACATGGCTCACCAAAAAGATCAAGCTCAACATTCCGATGATGAGCGCCGGTATGGACACCGTCACAGAACACCGCATGGCGATTGCCATGGCCAGACAGGGCGGTATCGGCATTATCCACAAAAACATGTCTATTGAAGCGCAGGCGGAAGAGGTGGACAAGGTCAAGCGTTCCGAGAACGGCGTGATCACAGATCCCTTTTCCCTGACTCCTGAACACACACTGGCTGACGCGGATGACCTGATGGGAAAATTCCGCATATCCGGCGTACCCGTCACCGAGGGACGCAAGCTGGTGGGTATTATCACCAACCGCGATCTGAAATTCGAGACAGATTTCTCAAAAAAAATCAAAGAATCCATGACTTCGGAAGGTCTGATCACCGCCCCCGAGGGTATCACCCTGGAGGAGGCTAAGCAGATCCTCGCCAGGGCCCGCAAGGAAAAGCTGCCCATCGTTGACAAGGATTTCAACTTAAAGGGCCTGATCACTATCAAAGATATAGAAAAGACCATAAAGTATCCTCTGGCGGCCAAGGACGGGCAGGGCAGGCTCCTGTGCGGCGCGGCGGTGGGTATCACGGCCAATGTGCTGGATCGTGTGGCGGCGCTGGTGGCTGCCAAAGTGGATGTGATCGTGCTGGACAGCGCCCACGGGCATTCTGAGAATGTGCTGCGCTGTATCCGTATGATCAAGGAGAAATACCCCGATGTGCAGATTATCGCGGGCAATGTTGCCACAGGCGAGGGCACCAGAGCTCTGATCGAGGCGGGCGCAGACGCGGTGAAGGTGGGGATCGGCCCCGGTTCTATCTGCACCACCCGAGTGGTGGCGGGAATCGGCGTACCCCAGATCACAGCGGTGATGAGTTCCTATGCGGTAGCTAAGGAGTATGGGATCCCCATTATCGCGGACGGCGGTATCAAATATTCCGGCGACATCACCAAGGCCATCGCTGCGGGCGGCAATGTCTGTATGATGGGCAGCATGTTTGCGGGCTGCGACGAGAGCCCCGGGGACTTTGAACTCTTTCAGGGCAGAAAATACAAGGTATATCGTGGCATGGGTTCCATCTCCGCCATGGAGAACGGCAGCAAGGACCGTTACTTCCAGGAGAACGCCAAGAAACTGGTGCCCGAGGGCGTGGAGGGCCGCGTGGCCTACAAGGGCCTGGTGGAGGACACCGTCTTCCAGCTCATGGGCGGCCTGCGCTCCGGTATGGGGTACTGCGGCGCACAGACTATCGAAGAGCTGAAAGAGAACGGCAGATTTGTCAAGATCTCCGCCGCCTCCCTGAAAGAGAGCCATCCCCATGACATACATATCACCAAGGAGGCTCCAAATTACAGTGTGGACGCGTAAAAGCGGTGGAAATTTTTCCCGAAATCAGTCTTGCGTCTAAGCGGCAAATGTACTATAATATAAGTGAAATAAGGATATGAGGATTATGCGCGGATGATCTCGCGCAGGAAAGGAGCGGACATGAATATTTCAGGTGTGAATTACGCAAATTCCCTGTATGGAAAGATTGCCAGCGGAAAAAGGATCCAGACGGCGGCGGACGACGCGGCGGGACTGGCCATCTCCAACAAGCTGAAGAGAGTGAACAACGGGCTGGATGTGGGCGCCTCCAATATCATGGACGGCATCGGCGCGGCAAATATCAAGGATGGCGCGCTGGGATCCATGCAGGATTCCCTGCAAAGGATTCACGAACTCAGCCTCAAGGCCTCCAACGGTCTCTACGGCGATTCCGAAAAGCAGATGATTCAGAAGGAAGTGGACCAACTGTTAGAGGGGATTCAGTATACGGCCACCGCGACCCAGTTTAACGAGATGAAACTGTTAGACGGCAGTATGGCGGATATGGATATCGCGATGAATGCCGACGGTACGGGGCTCAAGATCCAGATGGAGAATCTCTCGCTGAAGTCTCTGGGACTGGAGGGCTATAATGTTACGGGCAGTTTTGACATGGGCGTGCTGGACGCGGCTATGCAAAAGATCAGCGAGGCGCGCAGCAGCACGGGAGCGTACACCAACGCGATGGAACATGCCTACAATTACAACACGGGCGCGTCCTACAACCATCTGAGCGCCAGGAGCCGGATAGAAGATCTGGATATCCCCAAAGCGGTCTCCGAGCAGAAGAAAAACAAGCTGTTAGAGGATTACCGCATGGGTATGATGCGCAAGAAGATGCAGAATGATACGCTGATTACGAGGATGTTCGGCAGCATGTAAAGGACAGGATATGCGATATATTTAAAAGGAGCTGTAAGAGAGCCATTCCCACAGGGACCTCTCACAGCTCCTTTTTTATTTCCCGAAAACGTCATGTCCAGCCGCGCTTAACTGTCCTGAAAGACGCCGAACAACCCTTTTCGGTAGCTCTCCCTGGCGTCAGACGCATAGCTGCGGGATATGGGGATCTGCGTATGGCCGATATGAAACCCTTCCGGCGTCAGCCTGTCCACATGGAGGAGATTGACGATAAAGCTCTTATGACAGCGCACAAACACCTCGGAGGCCAGCCGCGCCTCGATCTCGTCAAGTCTGCCATAGGAGATATATTCCTGTCCGTCCCGCATATGAAAGTACAGGGCGTGGTTGAAACTGTTTATATAGGTAATATCCGTATGCCGCAGTACGGTATTTTGCCCGCGGAACATGATGTGCAGCGTTTCCTCCGGAGCACAGATTTGATCGGCAGCTTTTTGCAGAACTTTTGTCAGCTCGTCGGGGTCTACAGGTTTGATCAGATAATGGAAAGCGTAGAGATCAAATGCCTCCCGGTAAAAATCCTCGCTGGATGACAAAAAGATCATAATGGCTTTTTCATCCAACGCTCTGATATGGCGGGCGGCCTCCACGCCGCTTTGGCCGGGCAGATAGATATCCAGCAGAAACAGATCGAAACGTTTCCGACCGGTTTCCAGATCCAGCAGCAGCGGCTCGGCGCAGGTATATTCTGTAATATCACAAAGAATCTTTGTCCGGCACAGGATATCGCGCAGATGTGCCAGATATTTCGTGTCGTCCTCGCATATCGCGATATGGATCATAGTGATCTTTCCTCCCTGTCTCCTTATTTGTTCGCTACGTTCATACATAGTATACCAGAGAACAACGATTTTTCCAACTATCGGTTTGCAATCAACTTTTCTGCTATTTTCGTCATGAAACCCGTTAATTTTGTAATATGTGTCATTTGCGTGTATTTTTGTGATGTAATAAAAGAAAATGCCCGATCCGGGAGCTTGGCGGATGAAATGACAAGATTTTTGGATGGATCCGAAGGACTGAAAGGGTATACGGCGACGCTCTCCGGTTTGCTGATCGACGGAAAATCGGAGGCGGCGGCAACGGAGACAACGCCCCAGACCTGTACGGTGTGCGGGTATCAGATTGCGCCAGCGACGGGAGAAAGTCATACCCACAACTATGAGGATTGGCAACATGATGATGTGCAGCATTGGAAAATCTGCTCCTGCGGCGCCGAGACTGACAGAGAAGATCACAATTTTGGAGACTGGGTAACAGACAAAGGGGCAACGGCAACCGAGACAGGGACAAGGCACAGGGACTGCCGGACCTGCCAGTACAGGGAAACGGGGACCATCCCGGCAACGGGAACGGAGTCGGGAACCGGAACCGTTACGCCGGAGGAAAAGCAGCAGGTGCAGAACGGAACCGATATCAGCATCGTTCTGGAAGTACAGGACGCCGGAAACACTGTGAGCGATACGGATAAGAAGAGCATAGAGCAGGCGCTGAACGGTTTCAGCGTGGGACAGTATCTGCATATTGACCTGTATAAGCTGGTCGGGGAAACCCGCGAGGATATAACCGAAACGGCGAATAAGATAAGGCTTGTCATTGCCGTGCCGGAGAGTATGAGAAATACGGACAGCGTAAACACCAGAGCCTATGCGGTGATCCGCATGCATAATGGACAGGCTGAAACACTGACGGATCTGGACAGCGATCCGAATACCATTACCATAGAAACAGACCGTTTCTCCATATATGCGATCATCTATAGGGATACGCCTAACAACATCAGCGGCGATCAGGGCGGAAATGGCGGCAATGAGAATAACGGCGGAGGAAATGGCGGTAACGCCGGAAATGGGAACAACGATAGCAATGACGGCGGTAAAGACATCACAGGTAGTAACTCTTCCCACGATGTCCTACAACCCTCTCCGGTCAGGGACAAAGAGCCTGTAACCGGGGACGCGACAGCCATAGAGTTGTACGCCACTCTTGCCATGATCGCGGGTTTTGCCTATCTGCTCCTGTATTTTTCGGATCGAAAAGGCGGGATGACGGAGGAGACAAAGAACGCGCTTGTCTCCCGGCTTGTGGCCTGGGCCAGACGGGGCGGAAAGCCCAGAAAGTGCATTGCGCTTACAGCGATATTTATTCTGCTGGTCTATTATCACAGCATCGGCAAAAACGCGGGTGAAGAATGGAAAGAGATCACCGGCCATACAGCGTAACGCGTAAAAATTTTTCCGTCCCGCATGTAGAGGTAACAGAGAACATGCGGGACGGGGTTTTTCCAAAGATTTTATAGGAAAATATTCTTGCAATTCCTTATCACCTATGCTACTATACTTTCAAAGCATATATTCTTTTCACGGTTGATGAACACTTCTTATTTCAGATCATCAGAAAGTCTATGCTTGGAATCCAAAGGGAAAGTAACTGAAAACAGGCGGGAGATTTTCTGGGTAGGGTATCTGGAATGTATTTTGTATCTTCCGCCTGGCGATGCGATCGTACACATGCAGAGCAGGGAGGTACAAATTGAAGAAAAAACAGGTTGGGGACACGTATCTGTCCCAGGCGGTGGCGGCAGCGCGGGAGGCAGCCGCCTATGACGCCCAGAAGAAAGTTTCCCACAGGATCGGGCTGGCGCAGGGCGTGATCGTCAATATCCGAAAGGGCTGGGAGGGGGAACCATCCGGGAATGAACTGATCGCGATGCTGGAAACGCTGTTTTCCGGTATGGATGTGGAGAAGAAAAAAGAGATATTGGAAAAGGAGCATGGTATGGTTATGACGGTAGGGATAGAAGGGAAAATGCAAAAGATGTGTAGTCTATCGGAGGGTATTATCTGGGACAGTTGGCATGAAGGCAGAAATGAAGGTAGAAATGAGGGAATAGGTCAGTCAATACTGGATCTGCTGGAGGAGCTTGGGGAGATTCCGGCAGATATCCGCACCCGTATTGCGCAGGAGAGCGACACGGAAACACTCAGGGGATGGCATAGGGCAGCGGCAAAAACAGGCAGCTTTGGGGATTTTCGCAAAATTTTGTCATAATGCATTTTTTTGGTTTCCGCACTTGCCAAAACGGCGTAAACCATGTACTATATAATTAATCGTTACACGACTGGCGGAAAGACAGCGAAAGCTGTTATGGGATGACCCATGGGAAGTGCAAACGTAAAACAAGCCGACCGCCTGGGCAGCCACCTTGACTGTGTATGCCCAGGTGGTTATTTTAATTCATAGGAGGTACGGTATGATATCACTAAAACAGGAACTGGAAAACAACGCGTATCCCGGCAGAGGTATCGTGATGGGTCTGACGCCGGACGCAAGCCATGCGGTCACAGCATATTTTATCATGGGCAGGAGCTCTAACAGCCGCAACCGCATCTTTGTGGCCGACGGAGAGGGAATCCGCACCCAGGCTTTTGACCCTTCCAAACTGGAAGATCCCAGTCTGATTATCTACGCTCCGGTGCGCGTGCTGGGCAACAAGACCATCGTGACCAACGGAGACCAGACAGACACGATCTACGAGGGCATGGATCACCAGCTGACTTTCGAGCAGTCTCTGCGCGGCAGGGAATTTGAGCCCGACGGCCCCAACTTTACGCCCAGGATATCCGGCATCATGCATATTGGGAACGGCAGATACAGCTACGCCATGTCCATATTAAAGAGCAACCACGGCGACGGCTCCTCCTGTGTGCGCAATACCTTCGCCTATGAGACGCCGCTCAAGGGGGAGGGACATTTTATCCATACTTACATGCATGACGGCAATCCGCTGCCCAGTTTCGAGGGCGAGCCGAAGAGCGTTGAGATGACGGATGACATGGACGCGTTCACGGACATGCTGTGGAACAGCCTGAATGAGGAGAACAAAGTGTCCCTGTTCGTGCGGTATATCGACATTGCCACAGGAAAGTACGTTTCCAGGATCATCAACAAAAACCAATAGAGAGCAGGAGAATAATATCATGAACGAGATCGAATTAAAATACGGATGTAACCCCAATCAAAAACCTTCCAGGATTTACATGGAGGACGGCAGCGCCCTGCCCGTCACCGTTTTAAACGGCAAACCCGGATACATCAATTTCCTGGACGCATTCAACGGCTGGCAGCTGGTAAAGGAGCTGAAGGAGGCCACCGGCCTGCCTGCCGCAACCTCCTTTAAGCATGTCTCCCCGGCAGGCGCGGCGGTGGGTCTGCCTCTGACGGAGACCCTGGCCAGGATCTACTGGGTGGACGACCTGGGTGAGTTATCTCCTCTGGCCTGTGCCTATGCCCGTGCCAGAGGCGCGGACAGAATGTCCTCCTTTGGAGATTTTATCGCCCTGTCCGACACATGCGACGGGGACACGGCCCGACTCATCAAGCGAGAGGTATCCGACGGCGTTATCGCTCCCGGCTACACCGAGGAGGCGCTGGAGATACTGAAAGCAAAGAAAAAAGGCAATTACAATGTGATCCGGATCGATCCCTCCTACCAGCCTGCTCCTTTGGAAAAAAAGCAGGTGTACGGGATCACCTTTGAGCAGGGCAGGAACGAGCTGGATATAAACGGCGACCTGCTGTCCAACTTTGTGACTGAGAACCGGAGCGTTCCCGAGGAGGCTCTGATCGATATGAAGATCGCGCTGATCACCTTAAAGTACACCCAGTCCAACTCTGTGTGCTATGTGAAGGGCGGACAGGCCATCGGTATCGGCGCGGGGCAGCAGTCCCGGATTCACTGCACCAGACTGGCGGGCAGCAAGGCGGACAACTGGTATCTGCGCCAGGCTCCCCAGGTATTGGGCCTGGAGTTTTTGGACAGCATCGGCAGGGCGGACAGGGACAACGCCATCGACCTCTATATAGGAGAAGAATACATGGATGTGCTGGCGGAGGGAGCATGGCAGAAGATCTTCAAGGTAAAACCCCCCGTGTTCACCCCGGAGGAAAAGAGGGCGTGGCTGGACGGCAACACGGATGTGACGCTGGGCTCCGACGCATTCTTTCCCTTTTCCGACAACATTGAGAGAGCGCATAAGAGCGGCGTAAAATACATTGCCCAGCCCGGCGGTTCCGTGCGGGACGATCTGGTGATAGAGTGCTGTGACAAATATGATATGGTGATGGTGTTTACCGGCATACGTCTGTTCCATCATTAATATGCCGGGGAATACAGCAGACAGAGGGCCGTTTTCCCGGCCGGAGATAAGGAGAATAACAGAACATGAGACTGGCAGATCTGGAACAATACAACCCCATAACGATACAATGTCACGACAATCCGGACGCGGACGCGCTGGGCTCTGCCTATGGACTGTACTGTTATTTCCGCAGCAGGGGGAAAGAAGTGCGCATGATCTACAGCGGTTTCTCCAAAATACAGAAAGCCAATCTGCGCATGATGTGCGACAAGTTAGAACTTCCTGTAGAGTATGTGGAGCGGGAAGGGCAGCAACCCTTCCCGGGCCTTTTGATCACTGTAGACTGTCAATATGGGGCGGGCAACGTGACCCGCTTTGAGGCGCAACGGGTGGCTGTGATAGATCACCACCGCATAGAGATCGAAAACATGCCCATGAGCCGTATACAGTCCGATCTGGGCAGCTGCTGTACGCTGGTGTGGACCATGCTGTGTGAGGAAGACTATCCGGTCAATGAGGACATAGTTCTGGGGACGGCGCTGTATTATGGCCTGTACACGGACACCAATCAGCTCTCGGAGATGCACAACCCCCGGGATATGGACATGTGGGAAACTCTCAACACCAACAAGAGGCTGCTCACCATGTTCCGCAACTCCAACCTGTCCCTGCAGGAGCTGATGATTGCGGGTATCGCAATGATCCGCTACAGCTACAACGATGAATACCGTTTTGCGGTAATACATTCGCAGCCCTGCGATCCCAACATTCTGGGGCTGATCAGTGATTTTTTGCTGCAGGTGGACGAGATCGATGTGTGTCTGGTCTACAACGAGATAAACGACGGCTACAAGATCTCCGTGCGCAGCTGTATCCGGGAGGTCAACGCCAACGAACTGGCGGCCTATTTGACGAAGGGTATCGGCTCCGGCGGCGGCCATGCGGAAAAGTCGGGCGGCTATATCAGTAAAAGGCTGTATGGGGAGAAAAACGGCGCTCTCCACGCGGATGCTTATTTCAACAGCCGTATGAATCAGTATTTCGCGGAATTTATGGTGATAGACGCCAAAGAGTACCGGATCGACCTGACAGGACTGCCCCGCTACCGTAAGCGCCCCGATCTGATGGGTTATGTGCGGGTGGACACTATAGAGGGGATCGGAAAAACGGCGATTCTCCGCACACAGGAAGGAGATGTGACGCTGAACCTGAACGTGGCCGAAGGCACATATCTGGTGCTGGAGGACGACGGGGACATCATCCAGACCAGCAGCAGTCAGTTTGAGCCCTATTATGATATTATGGAGGAGAGATTTGACTGGAAAGCGGTGACTTCCTATGAGCCTACGATAAAAAACCAGGCCAAGAATATTACCTTCCATATACAGGATTATGCCAGGTCGTGCTGTCCCAACGCCAATCTTCAGGTCTACATAAAAGAACTGGAAAAGGGAGTTAAACTGTTCACGCTGTGGGATGAGGACGGCTATATGCTGGGTGTACCCGGCGACTATCTGGCGGCGTACTGCGACAATCCACAAAATATTTTTATTATCAAACATAAGCAGTTAGGTGAGAATTATGAAATAATATAGGCGGCTGCGAAACAAAAACGGGTCTTGGGCATGATGGCAGATCGCCTCACAAAATGAGAGTTGGGGGTATATTATACAGTATGGGGAGATCGAGGTAAGGCGGTAATGAGGGTAAAAGAGAAAAAAAACAGAGGCGGAACAAACAAGGGGTTTCCTTTGCTTTTTTCTATTATTATAGTATTTGCTGTTCTGGGCACAGTGGTATTTTCCGTGGCGCGAAAAACGACTCGGGAGATGTCGGAGGCTGCTGTTCAGAATCTGAACGAAAGTCTGGATCTGATACAATGTACCATCGAGGCTATACTGAATAAAGAGGCGGAGTTCCAAAAGCTGATGGCGCTGGAGATCGCCAGATGGGAGAACCCTGAGGAGTATGTTCGTTCATACCGGAAAAACCAGACTATGGTGAAGATTTCCCTGGTTTTGGCAGGGGAAACAGAAGGAATTTCCAGCACGGGAGAAATATTTACCGAGGAGGGGATGGATTTCTCTTCCGGGTGGACGGTGGACGGCCTGGAAATGTCCAGCTCCTATCTGAACTATATGGGTACATGGGCCTATTCGCTCAAATGTCCTGTGATAAAAGATGACCGTGAGATTGGCATGCTCTATGTGGAATATACTTTTGATTCCCTGGACAGATCCCTTCCCAACGGATTTTATGATAACCGCGCCATGCTCTACATCATGGACGCCAGGACGGAGAGATTTGTCCTCAAGCCCAAGGGGATGGGGGAGCGAAGCGCGGGACACATTAATCTGGCGGACTATTACAGGGCCAATGATATCCTGGAGGAGGATCTGCGCGCCGAGGTGGCAGAGTGTGTGCAAAATGGAAAAAACCTGATGTTTTACCATGACATACGCGGAAACAGCGCGCTGAACTACATGTGGACAGTGAATGGCGGTTCGCTGTTTTTGACAGGCTATGTACCGGTTGAGGCCATACAGCAGGAGGGAAAGACTGTCAACCAGAATATCTTTATCGTGGTAACGGTTATGCTGATTGCCTTTTTCCTGTGTTGTATGCTGTACTATTTTAACCAGAGACAGCAGAACAAGGTCAGGAGAGAGCGGGAGGCGGAGAGGGAATTACACAGCAAACAGCTGGCGGAGGCATTGCATGCAGCCCAGCTGGCCAGCAATTCCAAGACCATGTTCCTGTCCAATATGTCCCATGATATCCGTACCCCCATGAACGCCGTTCTGGGATTTACCACTCTGCTGGCCCGGGATGCGGACAATCCGGACAAAGTGCGGGAATACACCCGAAAGATCACGGCCTCCGGGCAGCATTTGCTGAGCCTGATCAACGATGTCCTGGACGTATCCAAAATAGAGAGCGGAAAAGTCGTACTCAACCTGGAGGAGTTCACCCTCGGCGACCTGGTGTCTTCTGTGGATGCCATCATCCGTCCCATGGCTGCAGCCAAATCCCAGCATTTTCAGGTGGAAGTGAAGGATATCCGGCATGAGTATCTGATAGGCGACGAGACGAGGATCAACCAGATCCTGATCAACCTTTTATCCAACGCCGTCAAATATACGCCGGAGGGAGGCCATATCTGGTTCCGCATTATCGGTCTGGGACAGCGGGCCAGCCAGTTTGAACATATCCGTATTGATGTGGAGGACGACGGATATGGGATGACGCAGGAATATTTAAAGACAATCTTTGACGCGTTCACCCGGGCGGAGAACAGCACCACAAACAAGGTGCAGGGCACCGGTCTCGGGATGGCGATCACGAAAAATATAGTGGAGCTTATGGGCGGAACCATCCAAGTGTCCAGTGAGGTGAACAAGGGCAGTCTCTTTCGGGTGGAATTGGAGTTCCGCATACCGGAAGGGCAGACGGATAAGCTGTTCCGGGAAAAAAGCGGGATATCCCGCATATTGGCTGTGATTGGGAACATGCAGGACCGCGATACCGTGCGCACGCTCATAAACGATATGGGCATCACAGTTGATATCGTGGACGGCGGAGAAGAGGCGGCGCGCGTACTGCGGGACGGCGGATCAAGGGGAGACTGCCAGATGGTTTTGATGGATTGGGACGATCCAAACACGGGAGGCGTTTCGGCAGTGG
The DNA here is from genome assembly GCA_910584375.1 of uncultured Acetatifactor sp. Lineage (GTDB taxonomy): Bacteria > Bacillota > Clostridia > Lachnospirales > Lachnospiraceae > Acetatifactor. The sequence continues at coordinate 43,030 of CAJUAH010000008.1, read as the reverse complement.
AAGAGATCAGAAAAGTATTGCCCCGGACAGTCCCTGTTTTGCTTATGACAGCCCTTGGCGGGGATAGCCGGGATTCCATGGAGGAGGCTCTCAAGTTGGAATGTACCGGCGTCCTGGAAAAACCGTTCTTTTTATCTGCGCTTAAGGATAAGGTGACAGAGATACGGGCCGAGGCGGCGGGGAACTCACAGGAGCCGGAAAGCGCCGGGGCGGAAGGCCTGGAAGGTCTGCATTTTCTGGCTGCGGAAGACAATGATATCAATGCGGAGATCCTGACAGAAATCCTGACGCTGGAGGGCGCAAGCTGTGTGATCGCCGGGAACGGTCAGCTGGTGCTGGAGCGTTTTGAGCAATCTGACGAGGGCGAGTTTGACGCTATTTTGATGGATGTGCAGATGCCGGTGATGAACGGCTATGACGCTACCAGGGCAATCAGGGCTTTGGAGCGAGAGGATGCGGCTCGGATCCCGATCATAGCCATGACTGCCAACGCCTTTGCGGAGGATGAACGGGAGGCTCTCAGTGCCGGTATGGATGTTCATCTGGCGAAACCCATCGATATAGACATGCTGAAAAGGGTAGTCCGGCAATATGTTCGCAAAGAAGGGAAACAGCGCTTTGATTCTTAAGCGATATGGCAGATTTTTTTGAGATATGCCAATATAGTAAAGGCGGGGGAGAATATGGAAAAAACAGCAGTAAGAAACTGTTTAAAGCGGACGGCGCTCTGCCTGGCAGCAGCCGTGGTTTTGGCGGCCTGCGGGGGAGAGGACGGAGAGGACTTGAACCTGGTGGCTTCCCGGGAGGATGTCGGCAGGATGGTGATCCTGTTCAGCCCCATGGAAAAAACAGAACCCAATGCGGAGAATGTAGCCAGAAACGCCGCTGACAAGACGATTGCCATGGCGGAGGAAAAACTGGGCGTCACTGTGGGCTATAACACATATACAGCGGAGAATTATCAGGATAAAACCTATGATGACGTGGCTATAGACCGAATCCGTAATGATATGGATGACATATATCTGATGAATCCCGATGTGATCCAGGCTATGGGGGAGGAAGGAAAATTAAGGGATTTGTCGGGACTGGCATGCGCGGAAAATCTTCGGGATGTGGTAAGAACCGCCAATACCGTGGACGGGAAACTGGTTGCAATCCCGCAGGAAGTGGTGGCATACGGCTTGTTTATCAATAAGGATATGTTTGACAGATACAGCCTGGAACTTCCGGAGACGCCGGAGGAATTTCTGGAGTGCTGCAGGGTGTTTAAGGAAAACGGGATAGAGACTCCGGTGGGGGCCAACCGCTGGTGGCTGGAGACTTTCGTGATGGCCCAGGCCTATGCCGATCTGTACAACGGGGAGAACACAGAGGCGGAGATTGCGGCGCTGAACAGCGGGGAAAGCAGGTACAGCGATTATCTGCGACCGGGTTTTGAGTTTTTGCGGGAGATGATGGACTGCGGTTATATTGATGCCGAAAAGGCATGTGTGAGCGAAGCCATCGAGGGGGAAGGAGAAGATTTTTTGGCTCAGAAAATCCCCATTGTCATGGCGTACTGGGGGGCGGCCAACACGGAGACTGCATACGGAAAGACCGATTTTAACATGCTGGTCATCGGTTTTCCCAGCAGCCGGGGTCAGATGCCGGTGATGCCTATGACGGGGTTTGGCGTGGGCGTCAACGCGGAACATGGGGAGGATGCGATGGCAGTTCTGGATGTGATCCTCTCCGATGAGGCGCTCCGCGTGTACGCGGAGACCAACAGGGTGATCTCACCCTCCAAAAATGTGGAGGTGGAATGTGTTCCCGCGCTGAAACCGCTGAATGACAGGATCCAGGATAATGTCTATGTCCTGGGGGCCAACGCCGGGATGAAGATGGAACAGTGGGGGAATATCTGTCTCGTGGTGCGGCAGCTGCTGGGCGGAGCCACAGTGGACGAATGCATGGCTGAAATTGACAGGCTTCAGCAGGAATCTCTGGCGAAGTGAGGAATTTGATTGAAACTTCCGGCCGGGTATGCTATGATGGAAACAATAGGTCACGGACGGGAAAGGATATGTTATTATGAGTGAACTGGAGAATATGACGGCCGGAGAGACTTCGGAGGAAAAGGTCTCCCGGAATTTCATTGAGCAGATCATTGACAGGGATCTGGCAGAGGGCGTGTATGACACGGTGCATACCCGTTTTCCGCCGGAACCCAACGGCTACCTGCATATTGGTCACGCCAAGGCCATACTGACCAACTATCTCCTGGCGCAGCAGTACGGCGGTAAATTCAACATGCGCTTTGACGACACCAACCCTACCAAGGAGGATATCGAGTTTGTGGAGTCCATCAAGGCGGACGTGCAGTGGCTGGGCGCCGACTGGGAGGACAGGTTGTTCTTTGCCTCGGACTATTTTGGACAGATGTACGAGGCGGCGGTGAAACTGATAAAAAAGGGTAAGGCCTATGTGTCCGATCTGACGGCGGATCAGATCAAGGAGTATAGAGGCAGTTTTACCGAGCCGGGCAGGGAGGATCCCTGCAACGGCCGCAGCGTGGAGGAGAACTTAAGGCTCTTTGAGGAGATGAAGGACGGGAAATACGCGGATGGGGAAAAAGTACTCCGTGCCCGGATCGACATGGCCTCTCCCAATATCAATATGCGGGATCCGGTAATCTACCGTGTGGCCCATATGAGCCACCATAATACGGGGGATACCTGGTGCATATACCCCATGTATGATTTTGCCCACCCGATTGAGGATGCTATTGAGGGGATTACCCATTCCATCTGCACGCTGGAGTTTGAGGATCACAGGCCGCTGTACGACTGGGTGGTGCGGGAACTGGAGTATCCGCATCCGCCTAAACAGATCGAGCAGGCCAAAATGTATCTGAAAAACGTGGTGACCGGAAAACGCTATATCAAGAAACTGGTGCTTGAGGGCAAAGTGGACGGCTGGGACGATCCGCGTCTGGTGTCCATCGCGGCGCTGCGCCGCCGGGGATTCACCCCCCAGTCCATACGCCGCTTTGTGGAAATGTGCGGTGTGTCCAAGGCTCACTCCGTGGCGGATTATGCGGCGCTGGAATACTGCATCCGGGAGGATCTGAAAGCGCAGGCTCCCCGCTATATGGCGGTGCTGGATCCTGTAAAACTGGTGATCGACAACTATCCCGAGGGGCAGACAGAGTATCTGACGGCAGTGAATAATCCGGATAATGAGGAATTGGGCAACAGGGAGATACCCTTTGGCAGGGAGCTGTATATCGAGAGAGAGGATTTCATGGAGGAACCGCCCAGAAAATACTTCCGTATGTTCCCCGGCAATGAGGTGCGTCTGATGAACGCTTATTTTGTGACATGCACCGGATGCGAGAAGGATGCGGAGGGCAATGTCACGGCGGTACACTGCACCTATGACCCCGCCTCCAGGGGAGGCAACAGCCCGGACGGCAGAAAGGTGAAAGGAACCATTCACTGGGTGGCGGCCCGGACGGCCATACCCGCCCAGATTCGTCTGTATGAGAATCTGATCGATGAAGAGAAAGCGGATGAGAAGGGTTCCATCTACGATGAGAATGGGGAACTGTATCTGAATCCCGACTCTCTGGCGGTGAAACAGGGCTATCTGGAACCGGCCTTTGCGGGCGCCGGGGCATATGAGCGGTTCCAGTTTGTACGGCAGGGATTTTTCTGTGTGGATGCCAGGGATTCCGCTCCGGAGAAGATGGTATTCAACAGAATCGTGTCGCTCAAGAGCTCTTTTGTACTGCCCAGATAGAGCGGGAGAACGGGATTGTCGATTTGAAAATGGAGAGAAAGAGGATTAAAAGTTATGGGAATTTTTTCAGGATTAAAGGATTTGGGACTTGGAGATCTGGAGAACAGCGATCTGTTCGCGGAAGAGGAGAAGGCGGAGGAGAAGGCTGCGGAACCGGCCCAGCCGGAGGAGACCGATTATATCTATGATAAGTCTTTCACCTGCCCCGTGTGTGACGGCCAGTTTACATCGCGCGTCATGAAGACCGGCAAGGCGAAACTGGTATCCATGGATCTGGATCTGCGGCCCCGGTATGTGGGGATCGACGCTACAAAATATGACGTGGAGCTGTGCCCGCACTGCAAATATGCGGCATTGACCCGCTATTTTACGGCGCTGACTGCCGGACAGATTCACCTGATTAAGGAGCAGATCAGCACCAAAGTGAAACTACAGTCCCATTCGGAGGATTACTATACCTACGAGGAGGCGATGGAGCGCTATAAGATTGCGCTGGTGTGCGCCATGGTAAAGAAGGCAAAAAACAGTGAGAAAGCCTACATCTGCCTCAAGTCGGCATGGCTGCTGCGCGGTTACGCCGAGGAGCTGGAAAACAAGCGTCAGCTGCTGCCTCAGCAAAGGGAGGAACTGGCGGCCCAGGAGAGGGAATATCTGCAAAACGCTTTCAAGGGTTTTGTGGAGGCGCAGAAGTCGGAGCGTTATCCCATGTGCGGCATGGATGAGTATACGATGGATTACCTGACGGCGGCTCTTGCCTATGAGGTGGGCGAACTGGATACGTCTTCCCAGTATGTGTCCCGTCTGTTGGCCTCCATGGCCAACAACCGGGTCAAGGATAAGGCCAGGGATCTGAAGGAACTGATCGTGGCAAAGAAAAGGGAAACAGGAAAATAGGGTATGTACGATTTGACCGCTATGCTGCGCGGGGACAGCAATAAGTGTCTGTACGAGCAGATATATGAATATATCAGGCAGGAGATCAGAGAGGGGAAGTTGCGTCCGGGTGAGCGACTTCCCTCTACCCGTTCTCTGGCGGAATATCTACAGATATCCCGCAGCACGGCCTCTCTGGCCTATGACCAGCTCCTGTCCGAGGGCTATATTGCCTCCCGTCCCTACAGGGGATATTATGTCTGCCGGATGGAAGAGCTGTACCGGCTTGAAACCGGCGGAGACAGTTTGCAGGAAGACGGCCCGGCCCGGGGGGGAGCGGTTTCGAAGAGCGCGGCGCAGGAGCGGTATGTCTGCGACTTTTCCCCTACCGCCATTGATATGTCCCGCTTTCCCTTCAGTGTCTGGCGCAAGATTAACAGAAGTGTCTTAAGCCAGAACAGCAGCGGGCTGTTTACCCAGGGGGACGCCCAGGGGGAATACAGTCTGCGGGAGACGATCAGCGGATATCTGCATTCTTCCCGGGGAGTGAACTGCACGCCCCAGCAGATCATAGTGGGGGCCGGAAACGATTATCTGCTGCTGCTGCTGGAAAAGATTCTGGGGCGGCATGTGCGGATCGCCATGGAGAACCCCACCTATAAAAGGGCCTATCAGATCTTCGATTCCTTTGCCTATGAGATCACCACCGTAGATATGGATGAGGCGGGCATGTCGGCGGCGGGTTTGCGGCAAAGCGACGTGACGGCGGCCTATGTGATGCCGTCCCATCAGTATCCCACAGGGGTGCTGATGCCCATCGGACGGCGTCTGGAACTGCTTAAATGGGCCAACGAGGCGCCGGGGAGATACCTGATCGAAGACGATTACGACAGCGAATTTCGCTACCGGGGGAAACCCATCCCGGCCTTGCAGGCGTCGGACACCCAGGGGCGCGTGATCTATATCGGCACTTTCAGCAAATCCATTGCCCCCGCCATTCGGGTCAGCTATATGGTGCTGCCCCCGGCATTGCTGGAGCTTTACCGACAGCGGTGCGGTTTCTACTCCGCCACCGTGTCCAGGATCGATCAGAAAATGCTGGAGGAGTTTATCGCCGGAGGGTATTTTGAGCGGTATCTGAATAAGATGCGTAAACACTATAAGGAGAAACACGATCTGCTCTTGGAAGAACTGGCGGATTTTGGGCAATATTTTACCGTCACGGGAGAAAACGCGGGACTGCATCTGCTGCTCACCGGCAGGAGAGGGCAGACGGAAGAGGCTCTGACGGCGGCGGCCCGGGCGCAGGGCGTCCGGGTCTACGGATTGTCGGAGAATCTGGTAGGAACGTCAGGAAAAAAACCGGGCCATACCGTGCTGCTGGGTTACGGCGGGTTGGAGGCAGAGGAAATCAAAAACGGCCTGACGCTATTGCGGCAGGCCTGGCTGTAAGTACCGTATCATTCTTCCTCGATCAGGGAGTCCTCTTCGGCGGCTTCCTCCTCGTCAAAAAACTCTTCCACATCCTTCTCCGCTTTCGCTTCCGCGTCGGAGACAGTCTGGGACAGGGTGGTGAAATGCTCCTCCGCACCGGAAAGCTTTTCGGAGATCGTGTTCACCGCGTCTCCCACCTTCTGCACCACAGTCCCGGCAACGGCCCCGGCTTTCTCTACAGCCTTCTCAGAGGCTTCCTTGGCCAGGGAAACATAATTGCGTGCCGGTGCGGCGGCCTCGTCCTCCAGATCGTCGCTGAAATTGTCGTAATCGTCGTCCTCCTCGACAGAGGCGGCAGGAGAGGTATTCTTTCGGGTCAGATAGTAGTAGGCTGCGGCGGCCGCAGTGCCCGCGGCGGCGGTAAAGAGTAAGAACTTGCCAAATTTTTTAGCCATGGGGTTGCTCCTTTCAAAAGTGAGTCTTGTTATCTATATAGATATTTTAATACTATTTTGCGGAAATGAAAAGAGAATATGTATAAAAAGTTTATAAACTCAGGAGCGCCACTTCTTGCAAGCGTATATGGGGTATGCTATACTGAGTGTTCGGAGAGCAAATATATGAACGGGAAATTTTTTGATCTGAAAAAAGAAAAACAGGACAGGATGATTAATGCCGCCCTCAAAGTGTTTGCCCGACAGGGATACCGCCATGCCAGCACGGACGAGATCGTGCGTGAGGCCGGAATCAGCAAGGGACTGCTGTTTCACTATTTTACCAGCAAACTGGGGGTGTATGCTTTTGTATATGACTACAGTGTCAGGTATATGATCCTGGAGCTCGGCGCCAGGGTGCCCTCCGGCGAAAAGGATCTGTTTGCCGTGTGCAGAGCCATGGAATCGGCACGCATGCAGGCCATGAAAGGCTATCCCTATATGCAGCAGTTTTTGAACCGCTGCATGTGGGAGGACGTGAGCGAGGCCCTGCTGGCCACAGAGAAAAAACGGGAGGACCTGGAGGCGGCCTACGACAGGATCTACGCTCAGATAGACTACGAACTCCTGCCCTCCGGCGTGGACGGGCGCAAACTGGAGCGGATGCTGCACTACACGATACAGGGACTGATGCAGCAGCACTTTCTGGACGCCTCTTTCCAGCCGGAGATGCTGTATGCCGAGACTGTGGAATATATAGATATGCTGGAGCGCATCGTGAAAGGCTGAGCCCGGCGCTCCTATTTGTTCATCTTGTGGGGCGGGTCGGCAGGGTAGCCGCCCTTGAGTTTCTGCATGCCCCGCTGTATGGCGTCTCTGGAATTTTTCCAGTCCGCGTCCTTGTTCTGATAGTCGAATTTTTCCACCATCCAGGAGACATCTTCATACAGGCGCTCCATATTGCGCTCCATCAGGGGCAGCACCACCTCGTAAAACTGTTTTAATTCCCTGTCGGAGAGCCTCTGGTCCGCGGCGGCGCACAGATCCCCGAAGTGCGTGAGGCAGAACCCCTTGCTGTTTTTCACTTTTTCCCGAAAATCCTCGTCCCTGCTGTACATATGGAAAAATGTGTCCATATAGCGGGAATAATTATCCTTGAAATGATCGCATATATAGCAGGACGCATTTTTCTGCGCCACCCACATACTGATGCCGTTGCCGCCGGTATTACCCTTCAGCTTATCCTTCAGGGACACCCGCCCGGGGGAAAAGGAGGCGAACTGCTGTTTCATCTCCCGCAGCGTCTTCTGATAATGGGTCTTCAGGATCCAGGCGTTGCCCAGCGTGTTGCCGTAGTCAAACATCTTTTTAAAATGCATGCGGCAAAATCCCGCCTTGTCCGTGGCCTCCCGGATGTCCGCCTCCATATAGGAGCTGCTGTTGCCCAGACAGAAATCCATCACATCCTGTTCCACGGCCCGTTCGATAAAGCAGAAGGGGCATTCGTCCCGGGCCTCCATGGCCTCGTTCAGCGGTATGGTATAGAGCTGTTCTTTCATAGATTCGCACCGTCCTTTTGGTTTTCTTACAAACAGTGTAAATCATTTTTCAAATATTGGCAATATTTCTTAATAAGTTGTGACAAAGTTGTGAAAAAAAGAAATGAAAATTTAAGATTAATTCTCTTGTATTTTGGCGAGATTGCGGCTACAATTTTATTATAAAAATTACGTGAGAGATGTGGTTGTCTTGGTATTCAGCAGTATTGAATTCTTGTTGTACTTCCTCCCGATTTTTATCCTGGTATATATGATCGTCCCGCATAAAGCGAGAAACGGCGTTCTGGTGATCGGCAGCATGATCTTCTATGCGTTTGGGGATCTGCGCGGGCTGGGGGTGCTGGCGGTATCCGCGGTGGGCAACTTTCTGGCGGCCAGGGTGATACGCAGGAAGAGGGGGCTGATCGTCGCAGTGGCGGCGAATATCGGCGTTTTGATCTTATTTAAATATTATCAGGGTGGGGCGATGCTCCCTATGGGCATCAGTTTCTATACCTTTCAGGCAGTGTCTTATCTGGTGGACGTATACCGCAGGGAAGTGCCGGTTGAGAGAAAGTTTGTGGATTTCGCGGCATATATTATGATGTTTCCCAAACTGGTCATGGGACCGATTACCAGCTACCGGGATCTGCGCAGGCAGCTGCGCCGCCGAAACTGCAACGCGGAGAGTCTGCAGGAGGGTTTGAAACTGTTCATTCTGGGTCTGTGCGGAAAGGTGTTGCTGGCGGATCAACTGGCGCTTTTGTGGCAGGAGGTACAGGTTGCGGGGTTTGAGAGTATCTCCACGCCCCTGGCCTGGATTGCGGCGGTGGCTTATTCATTGCAGCTGTATTTCGATTTTGCGGGCTACTCCGTCATGTCGGTGGGACTGGGGCGTATGCTGGGATTTAGCCTGCCCGAGAATTTCCGCCAGCCCTATATGGCCCGGTCTGTGCGGGAGTTTTACCGCAGATGGCATATGTCTCTGGGCGACTGGTTCTGCAAGTATGTGTACATTCCTCTGGGCGGCAGCCGCCGGGGAGAGGGCAGGACGGTGTGCAATCTGCTGGCGGTATGGCTGCTGACTTCTCTGTGGCACGGGATCACCGGCAATTTCCTGATATGGGGCATGGGGATCTGCCTGCTGATTATCCTGGAGAGGCAGATGGGAAGACTGTGGAAAGGAAAAGCGCCCGCAATCTGCCATTTGTACCTGTGCGCGGTGATTCCTGTCACCTGGATGTGTTTCGCCATCACGGATATGGGGCAGCTTGGCATCTATTTGAGCAGGATGTTTGCCATTGGAGAGGGCGTGGCCGTCCATGCCCGGGACTGGCAGAGCGCGCTGGCGGATTACGGCCTGCTGCTGGCGGCGGGTGTGGCGGCCAGTACGCCGCTGACCCGCTGGGTCTATCAGAAACTGGAGAAACGTTGGCTGGGAATGCTCCTGCTGGCGGCGGGATTCTGGTTCTGTGTACACCGGGTCCTGCTGGTGGGGGAGAATCCCTTTATGTACCGGAATTTTTAAGAATGACAAAGGTGGAGGATGACCTTGAAGTGGTGTAAGAGATGGTCATTTTTGATCATATTAGCGATGGCGGGCGTGGTGTATTATGGAGCGCCCCAGGGAATACAATGGATAAACGACTGGCGGGGCATGATCTCGACCGGTGAGGAGAGTCCGGCAGACGATACGGTAACGGCGGGAGGGGACGCTGCGGAAAGTTCCAAGGTGGGAGAGGATCCGGAAGGCAATTCAGGGGATACTTCCGGAGACATAGCTGGAGATATATCTGGAGATATATCTCCCGAGACGCCTCCGGAGACGGGCATTTCTCCGGAGGGCGGAGAGCCGGTTCCGGGGGCAACGCCGGAGCCGGAACCCCTCCCGGAGGAAACGCCGGAACCCACGGCCACCCCGGAACCGGAGATCCGCATCGGGAGGGTGGAGGATGATTACTTTTCCGACGCACTGTTTTTGGGGGATTCCCGCACGGTAGGGCTGTACAAGTACGGCGTCTGGGGGGAGACGGCAACCTTTTACGCCTCCACGGGTATGACGATCTACAAGCTTTTCGGAGCGGAGATCGTGGAGCTGCCGGAACAGCCGGATCCCATCTCGGTGGAGGAGGCTTTGCAGCATCAGAGCTTTAGCAAGATCTATATCATGATGGGGATCAACGAGGTGGGCAGCGGCACGACGGAGAGTTTTGCCCAGGCCTACGGGGAAGTGGTGGCGCGCCTGCAGGAATTACAGCCGGACGCGATCATCTATATCCAGTCGATCCTGAAAGTCTCCCAGGCTCGGTCCGACAAGGGGGATTATATCAACAACGAGGCAATCCAGGCCCGCAACGACGCGCTGAGCCAGTTGGCGGACGGCGAGAAGGTGTTTTATCTTGACGTCAATTCAGCGCTCTGCGATGAAAACGGCGCGCTGTTTGGCGATTATACTTTCGACGGCGTACATCTGAAAGCCAAGTACATTACCCTGTGGGAAGAATTTTTAAGAGACAACGCAGTTTTGCTTGACTGACACGGCCAGTTGGGATATAATGAATCGAATCACATAAGAATACGCTGTTAAGGGCTGCAAGGGAGTGTGCTCACCTGGCAGCCTTTTTTGCAGGGTATCTGCGGGACATGCGGAACTCAAATGAAATAGGAGGGAAATGAGATGAGTGACAAATCAAACACACTGGGCAGGAGCGATATATACGACGCGAAAAGCCTGGGAGTACCTAAAGTGACTATTCTGGGCATCCAGCATATGTTTGCCATGTTCGGATCCACGATCCTGGTGCCCATGCTGACGGGGCTGGACGTATCCACCACACTGTTGTTCGCGGGGCTGGGCACGCTGCTGTTCCATCTGTTGACCAAGGGGAAGGTGCCCGCTTTTCTGGGATCATCCTTTGCATTTCTGGGAGGCTATATGGCGATAGCGCCCATGCTGGACGGCGGGCTGCCCAATAAGGAACTGCTGCCCTACGCCTGCTTTGGCGTGGCCTGCGCGGGGCTGCTCTATCTGGTTCTGGCGCTGCTGATCAAGCTTTTTGGCACAGGCAGGGTGATGAAGTTCTTCCCGCCCATTGTCACAGGCCCGATCATCATTGCCATCGGCCTGACGCTGTCCCCCTCCGCCATCAACAGCTGCAGCACCGACTGGATTGTGGCGCTCACCGCTATCCTGCTGGTGATTGTCTGTAACATATGGGGGAAGGGAATGGTCAAGATCGTTCCCATCATCATCGGTGTGCTGGGCTCTTATCTGCTGGCGGCGGTCCTGGGAGGAAGAATCAGTTTTATTCCCATACAGCCGGTGGATTTTTCCCCTATACGGGAGGCAGCCTGGGTGGGGCTCCCCATACACTGGAACGACACCGTATTCTCCCTGCTGGGTAAGGGGGACGCGGAGATGCTGATCACATCCATGATTACGATCATGCCCATCGCGCTGGCGACCATGGTGGAACATATCGGCGATATATCCGCCATCTCCTCCACCGTGGGCAGGAATTATATCAAGGATCCGGGGCTGCACAGAACTCTGCTGGGAGACGGTCTGGCCACCGTGCTGGCCTCCCTGTTCGGCGCGCCTGCCAATACCACCTACGGGGAGAATACCGGCGTGCTGTCCCTGACCAGAGTGTTTGATCCCCTGGTGATCCGACTGGCGGCCTGTTTCGCCATTCTGTTCTCCTTCTGCCCCAAGTTTGCGGCTGTGATCGGTTGTATGCCCACTGCCACGGTGGGCGGCGTATCTCTGGTGCTGTACGGCATGATCTCCGCGGTGGGTGTGCGCAATATCGTGGAGACCAAGGTGGATTTCAGCAAGACCCGCAATGTGCTGATCGCGGCGATGATCCTGGTGCTGTCCATCGGTATCGCCTACAGCGGCGCCGGAGCGCTGGTCTTTACCGTGGGAGGGGTGACGATCCAGCTCTCCGGTCTGGCGGTGGGCGCTCTGGTGGGTATCTTTATGAACGCCGTCCTTCCGGGCAAGGATTATGTGTTTGACGAGGAAACGCCTGCCGAGACCGGCGTGGATTTCTCTGTGAGGAATAAGGAAAAATAAACCGGGACACGGTATGAGCGTAAATATCATATAATAAATAATATGACAGGGCGGAGGATGCCGGAGCGGTATCCTCCGCTTTGGAATCAGGAGGCTTGTGATGATCATTGATATGCACTGCGACACCGTCAGCGAGATTCGCCACCGGAGCGGAAAAAAGGGGGAGGCCTGCGGCCTGCGGGAAAACGCCCTGCATATAGACGCCCGGCGGCTGCGGGAGAACGGCTATCTGCTCCAGTGTTTCGCCCTGTTTGTGAGTCTGCGGGGATGTGGGGCTATACAGGGAGAGACCGCACAGGAGCAGGGGGAGCGGCAGCCGGATAAGGCCTGGGCGGAAGTACAGGAGTTGTACCGGGTCTATCGACAGGAGATGGAGAACTGCGCAGATCTGCTGCATCCGGTGGAAAAAGCCGGTGATCTGGAACAGTGCCGCCAGACGGGAAAGGTGGGCGCACTGCTCACGGTGGAGGAGGGAGGCGTCTGCGGCGGGAACCCGGCGCGTCTGGAGAAGTTGTATGACATGGGGGTGCGTATGCTGACGCTGACCTGGAATTTTCCCAACGAACTGGGGTGGCCCAATATCAATGCTCTGGATCCGGGGCGGGGATACGGCTCGCTGTTTCAGGCGGATGCGGAGCGCGGCCTGACAGAGACAGGACGGGATTTTGTGAGCCGTATGGAGGAATTGGGAATGCTGGCGGATGTGTCCCACCTGTCGGACAGAGGTTTTTGGGATGTGGTGGAGATAAGCCAACGGCCCTTTGTGGCCAGCCACTCCAACGCCCGCGCCGTATGCCCCTGTGTGCGCAACCTGACGGACGGGATGATCCGTGCGCTGGCGCAGCGGGGCGGCGTCATGGGACTCAACTTCTGCGCGGATTTCCTGCGAACCGTGCCGGAGGGAGAACATAATCCCGGCAGGCTGGAGGACATAGTGGCCCATGCCCGCCATATATGCAAAGTGGGGGGAGAGGATTGCCTGGGGCTGGGATCGGACTTTGACGGCATCGATACCAACGAAGAACTGCCCGGCGCCCAGGCCATGGGAGATCTGTGGGAGGCGCTGAGGCGCGGCGGATTTACGGAGCGGCAGCTTGACAAGATATTTCAGGATAATGTGCTGCGGGTGCTGGGCGGGATCTTGTAAGAACGGTCAGGGCATCGATATGTTTCGCCCGGACGGCGGTATGGATTTTATCCCCGGGCAGACGGCGCGCAGGCATGGACAGACGCCGTGCAGGCATCTAACAGTGCCTGCGCGTCGGAAAAGGCATAGGCGGGTTTATACAGGGTCCGGGTCACCTCTTCCGGGGTAGCCTCCCCCGTGTAGACAACGCAGGTGTCCACCCCGGCGTTCAGACCGCAGGCTATATCCGTGTAGAGCCTGTCTCCCACCACCAGAGTCTGCTCATCCGTAAAACCGCTGTCCGTCTGGCACAGAGCCACCACCTCGGGATTGGGTTTTCCCAGATAGAGGGGAGTTTTGTCGGTGGAGGCGGTGATCATCCGGCAGATGGAACCGCAGTCCGGGATAAAGCCGAAGTCTATGGGACAGCGCAGATCCGGGTTGGTGCCGTAAAAGGGAATATCCGCCGTGGACAAAAGCTTGCAGGCGGTGACCAGTTTTTGGTAGGTGAGCTCACTGTCATAGGCGACTACGGCGCAGCTTACATCTTCCTCGGCCTCCTCCGTTATATCCAGACCGTTTGCACGCAGTTCGGCGATATAGGAGGCTGTGCCCAGCACATAGATCTTTTCCCGGGAATGCTGTTTCAGCAGATGGCGCAGGGTCATATATCCGGAGGTTATGAATTGGTTCTCGCCGGTCTCCAGGCCAAAACATTCCCGGAACTTTCTGACATAATCTCTGTTGCTCATGGTGGAGTTGTTGGTGATATAGTAGGCGCTGCCGCCGATGGAGCGAATATAGTCCAGCAGGCGGCGCGCGCCGTCATACAGCGTGTTGCCCACGGCGATGGTGCCGTCGATGTCAAATAAAAACAGTCTTTTTTCTGATAGAGGCGTCATAGGATATCCCCTTTCCGGTTCTGTGGGTGTTCTTTTTAAAGTATGGCAGAACTGTAACACAAAAAGCGCGTCATTGCAAGAGAATACTTGCCAGACCGCCCCATAAGTGCTACACTTGAAGAACGGTATACGCATTTATACCCAAAGGAGAATCTGCCATGAAATTAACCTGTTTTGCCAGACCGCCCAAATTCTGGACACGGCTGGCGATGATGGCCGTCGGAGTGACGGTGCAGGGCTTTGGCCTGTCCCTGCTGATCCGGCTGGCGCTGGGCACGGATCCCTGTTCCTGCCTGACGCAGGGCGTGATCCGCCATGTGCCCATCAGCTTTGGTACGGCCCAGCTACTGTGCCATCTGGTGACTTTTGTCTTTGTGCTGCGGTTTGACATGAGCTATATCGGATTCGGCACTGTCGGCAATATGGTGTGTCTGGGATACATATCGGATTTCTTTGGCTGGGTGTGGGACAGTATACTGCCGCAGGAGTTCTTTGCGACCACAGCGGTGCGCTGGGGATTGCTGGCGCCGGTGCTGATCGTGTTTATCCTGGGGGCGTCCACCTATATGACGGCGGGGCTGGGCTCCTCCCCCTATGACGCCATGCCCTTTATCATTTCCCACCGGTGTAAAAAGCTGTCCTTCAAGGCCATCCGTATGATCTGGGATATCTCCTTTATGGCTGCGGGTTTCGCCCTGGGGGGAGACGTGGGCATCGTGACGCTGGGGGTGGCCTTTTTCCTGGGGCCGGTGATCGCGTTCATGCAGAAAAAGCTGGCGGTGCTGTTAAAATAGCGGAGCGAAGAAGAGGAAAGATATGGAAGAGAGAAAATACAAATCATCCGTACTGCTCAGGCGATTTATGCCTTATTATAAACCCCATGTGAAAGTGCTCTGTCTGGATCTGCTGTGCGCGGCGCTGACAACGATCTGTGAGATCGTGCTGCCGTTGATCATTCGGCATATCACGAACCAGGCCATGGAGGATCTGGCGCTGCTGACAGTCCGCGCGGTGGGCGGGCTGGGGCTTTTATATCTGGTGCTGCGGCTGATAGACGCCGCGGCCTACTATTATATGGCTTACACCGGACATGTGATGGGGGTGGATATCGAGACGGATATGCGGCGGGACGCCTACGGGCACTTGCAGAAACTGTCCAACACCTACTACAACAATACCAAGGTGGGACAGATCATGGGGCGTATCACCAACGACCTTTTCGACGTGACGGAGTTTGCCCACCACTGTCCCGAGGAATTTTTTATCGCCGGGATCAAGGGCGTAGCCTCCTTTATTATCCTGTGTACCATCAATGTGCCGTTGACGCTGATTATCTTCTGTGTGATCCCGGTGATGGTGGTGGTGTGCAGCAAGATCAATTTCCGGCTGCGGGCGCTGTTTCGCCAGCAGCGGCAGCAGGTGGGAGAGCTGAATGCCCGGATCGAGGACAGCCTGCTGGGGCAGAAGGTGGTAAAAGCTTTTGCCAATGAAGAGGTGGAAAACGATAAATTTGAGCAGGACAACCGGAAATTCTACCAGATCAAAAAGCGCAGTTACCGCTATATGGGACTGTTCCAATGCTCTACCCGGCTGTTTGACGGACTGATGTATCTGGTGACGATCGTGGCGGGCGGCCTGTTTGTGATACGGGGGGATATTCGCCCCAGCGACCTGGTGGCCTATGTAATGTATGTGTCCACCTTTATCGCCACGGTGCGGCGTATCATAGAATTTGCCGAGCAGTTCCAGAGGGGCATGACGGGAATCGAGCGTTTCCTGGAGATCATGGATGCGGATATCGAGATATTTGACGAGCCCGGGGCGGTGGATCTGACCGATGCCAAAGGCAATATTGTGTTCGAGAACGTGAGTTTTGAATATCCGGACGATCACAACCAGGTGTTCCGCAATCTGAACCTGTGCATCCGGCCGGGGGAGAAAGTGGCGCTGGTGGGGCCCTCCGGCGGAGGCAAGACCACGCTGTGCAATCTGATTCCCAGATTCTATGACGTGACGGCGGGAGAGATTTATCTGGACGGCAAAAATATAAAAGAGCTGACGCTGAAGAGTCTGCGGCGCAGTATCGGCGTGGTGCAGCAGGAGGTATATCTGTTCTCCGGCACGGTGTATGAAAATATCGTCTACGGCAGGATGGACGCCACCCGACAGGAGGTGGAGGACGCCGCGCGCAGGGCCGGGGCCCATGAATTTATCATGGGGCTTAAGGACGGTTATGACACTTATATCGGAGAGCGGGGGGTGAAACTGTCCGGCGGGCAGAAACAGAGGATCAGTATCGCCCGCATGTTTTTAAAGGATGCGCCGATCATCATTCTGGATGAGGCCACCTCCGCGCTGGACAATGAGAGCGAGTATGAAGTGGCGAAGTCGTTGGCGGCTCTGTCCCAGGGGCGCACTACGCTCACGGTGGCCCACCGTCTGTCTACGATCCGGGGGAGCGACCGGATCCTGGTGCTGACGGAGGAAGGAATCGTGGAGGAGGGCACCCACGAGCAGCTCATGGCCGGGGCAGGCATCTACTGGCATTTGTACCAGATGGCCAATGAGATGAAGTAGTGCGGTTTTCATTGACAGAAAATGGGCGGAATGATAAACTGAATATAGTTATAAAAGTATAAAATGATGGGGGATAAGAAAAGCATGGGTAAAGCAAAAGAAAAATCTACGGGCAGACAGCAAAACGTCAGGACAGCCGCGGTGAAGACGGTTCCCAGGTACCGGTTATCTCCCAACAGTCTGATGGTCAAGATGATCGGCGCCTTTGTGATACTGATCATCATGATTTTTCTGGTGGGAACAGTATCCTATTCGGTGGCCAAAAACGTGGTCAGCGAAGAAGTAAAGGCGTCCATGGCGGAGACGGTATCCGCCAAGGGCAGCTATCTGGAGCTGGGACTGCAGCAGGTGGACAACCAGATGATGGAGATCATTTCCATGGAGGAATGCGGCACTTTCTACCTCAATCCCAATCTGAATCTGTCCTCGCTGACAAAGGAGCAGACCAGCGCCAAGGATGAGGTGGGATCCAAGATTCGGAGCATGCAGAGTATTTCCGACTTTGTCTACCATGTATACCTGATCAGCGATATGGCCACCGGCCTTACGACAACGCCCGCCACGCTGGGCATGGATCTGTACGGGGACTTTGTGGCCTCGGAGGAAGGGCAGCAGATCGACGGCGCGGAGCAGAAATGGGGTTATCTGGGCGCGCATCCCTTTCTGGAACAGGTGGTCTATGACAAGGATGAAAAATTCAACAGTTCGGACTATGCCGTCAGTCTGTGGCGCAAGGTCAACATGAAGACCAATCTGATCCTGATTGTGGATATAGACAAAAATACTATATATGACGCATTGTCGGAGCTTAATAACGGCGACGGCAGTTATGCCGCCTTTGTGGCGCCGGGGGGAAGGGAGACCGTGTTCTGCGGCAGCGATGGGGACGCGCCTTCCCAGGAGGCGGAGACGCCTGTATTTGGGGAGATGGAAGCTTATCAAAAAGCCCTTCTGGCGGAGACGGCGGACGGATATATGGATGTGCGTTTCCAGGGGAAACCGTATGTGTTCGCCTATTCCCGGATCGGTTCTACAGGAGCCATGTTGATCACTCTGGTGCCCACCAGCCAGTTTCTGGGCAATACCGGCACGATCCAGGCCATTACATATCTGATGGTGTTGATCGCCCTTGTGATCGCCATCGTCATGTGTATCTTTTTATCGGGAACCCTGAGCAAGGGAGTGACCCAGATTACAAGGCCGCTGGACAGAGTATCCAGGGGAGATTTCACGGCGGAAGTGGCGCTTAAGAGGAGAGATGAATTCGGGCAGATCGCCCGGAGCCTGTCCCATATGATTGCCAGCATGAAATCTCTGATCCGGGAAGTGCAGAGCGTGGTGCTGACGGTACAGCAGACCTCCGGGCAGGTGGGAGACAGTACGCAACAGCTCATGGAATCCAGCGACAACATATTGGGGGCCATCGAGGAGATTGACAGAGGCGTATCCCTGCAGGCGCAGGACGCGCAGGAATGTGTGCTGCAGATCAATTCCCTGTCCGATCAGATACGCACGGTATATGAATATTCCGATGAGATCAGCAGGATCTCGGAGGACGCCAACAGGACCATCACGGAGGGAATGGAGGTCATACAGGATCTGAGCGCGAAATCAAAGGCTACCGCGGATATCACCGGCGCGATCCGGACGGATATCCTGTCTCTGAACGATCAGACCCAGTCCATCGGCAATTTCGCCGGTGTGATAGACGAGATTGCCTCCCAGACCAATCTGCTGTCCCTGAATGCCTCCATCGAGGCGGCCAGGGCTGGGGACGCGGGCAGAGGATTCGCTGTGGTGGCAGAGGAGATCCGCAAGCTGGCGGATCAGTCCTTAAGCGCGGCGCAGCAGATCGGCGGCATCGTGCAGCAGATCCAGTCCCAGACGGACCAGATGGTGGATGCGGTGCATCAGGCCGGAGATATCGTCACCTCTCAGAACGATTCCCTGGGCAAGACGCAGGACGCCTTTGACAAGGTGAATGAGCGGGTGAAGATGATGGCGGAGAACCTGTCCCGGATGACGGCTGGAATGGCCCGGATCGAGGAGTCCAAGAAAGAGGCTGTGAGCGCCATTACCAATATCTCCGCGGTCTCGGAGCAGACCAGCGCCAATTCCGTGCAGGTGGACGGTATCGCCAAGCGCCAGAAGGAATATGTGGAGGCGCTGAAGGCCACGGTGGAACAGCTGGAGGAGAAAGCAAAGCAGATGGAGGCAGCGGTGAGCCAACTGAAGGTGGATTAGTGATTTTATACTTTCAGTATAATGACAGATCCCACGGAATATGTTATACTCAGGGCAGTATAAGGAAAGAGAGGCCGGGCCTTCGTCCGGTCGGAAAGGAAAAGCCATGTTACGCAGAAGTTTTGAGCAAAGATACAGCAAACGGGAAACACTTGAGGCGCTGAAAATATATCAGAGCGTTTCTTTGCTGTGTTTTTACAGGATGGAGCGAACACGAAAACGGATGCATGGCCTGGCTGAATGAGAATTTGGAGAGCTGAAACAGTATAGATGCATGGATCTGAGACCGCTTATCTTGTAAGGAGATAGGCGGTCTTTTTGTATGGGCGGCTTGGCCCAGGCAGGAGGTGACAGTTATGAGACAGATGCCCGCCATCGATATGGTGGCAACAGGACAGAATATTGCGAGGCTGAGGGACGCCAGGGGAATGACGGTCAGGGATTTACAGGAGATCTTTGGATTTGCCACCCCTCAGGCCATATACAAGTGGCAGCACGGCACGGCGCTGCCCACAGTGGACAATCTGCTGGTACTGGCGGCAGTATTTGAAGTGCATATAGAGGATATCCTGGCGGTGCGTCAGGTGCAGGCAGCGGTCAGCGCCTGACGCGCGCACCGCTGCAGTGACGTAAGTTTGCGCCAGTTTCCGGTCGGAAAGGAACTGGCGCATACAGGCAGCCGTAGTTCAACGGTAGAATGGCAGACTTTTAATCTGTAAGATGAGGGTTCAAATCCCTCCGGCTGCAGTGTGCAAATGAATAATTTATTAGCCAAGAAAGAATGATAAAAGCTAACCCCGCAACGTTGATAAATATGTAGGTGCACCCGCTGCCATATCCGCATTAATAAGAATTAAATTTCTTCTTGACATTTATGCGCATTATGCGTACATTATAATTGTGAGGAGGATACGCATGAGATTTCGGGAAATAGAGAAAATTATTTTAGCCGATGGATGGCAGTTCAAGACAGTAAAAGGTTCCCACTACTCTTACATCCATCCAACGAAACCGGGCAAGGTTTCTATTCCAAATCATCCCGGAGATATTGATCCCCGTACAGTTAAGTCCATATTAAAGCAGGCCGGGTTGTAAAACCTGGTATTGCAACACCATAAAGGAGGATTGTTCTATGAAATTAACTTATCCTGCTTGTTTTTACCCCTGTGAAGAAAAAAAAGGAGGGTATACCGTTGAGGTTCCGGATCTCCCTGGTTGTGTCAGCGAAGGAGATACACTGGCGGAAGCTATCCTTATGGGGACGGACGCCGCATCCGGTTGGATTCTTGACGAACTGGAAGACGGGAAACCCGCACCCCAGGCAAGTCCTTTGGAAAGCATTATCCCCGAACCCGGCGGTTTCGTAAGTATGCTGGTTTTGGATATGGATTCCTATGCTGAAAAATACGGTGAAAAAGCAGTAAGAAAAAACCTTACTATTCCTGCATGGCTTAATACCTTTGCTGAAAATAATCGCATTAACTTTTCGCAGGTACTTCAGGATTCCCTGATCGCCCTCTACCAGCAAAGGCAGCAAGTTTAAGTAATCGCCCCGATTCTGTATGGAACCGGGGCAATCCTTATGTTCGTGGAGAAGTTTACCGTCGGTTCCTGAAAAGACTGGTAAAAATGATTAAGGTAGAGGGCAACGGCGGCTTTGGTTGAGGAGAATGCAGTGAAGAGGAAACGGTTTGCCATAGGAATGATAATCGCGTGGAACAGGAGATAATAACAGACGAAGAGGGAAGGGTTGTTTTTAACCTGCCGCGAGGTAAATATACTTTTTGCTGGAGCAGGGAGGGGTACTGTGACGATTCCCGGGATATTGCGGTGCGGGAGGAGGGAGTTCTGGCCCAATATCTGGTTCCCGTTTTTGGGAAAAATGAGGCGTATATTATTGCGGAATGGGATTTTGACGCTGACCTTGACCTGTGTGTCTACAGCGGGCAGGAGGAGAGGTGCATTGTGCGGGATGGGCTGTCCGAAGGCGATCATGTGTTGGGAGATATCGCAGACAGGAATTATGAACTTGCTTACCTGAAGGATTATCGCCATACGGACTACGCTGTCTTTTTAAAAGATTACAGCGCGTCTCAGGGTGCGGAGAGAGCGGAGCCTGGGGCAGTGGACATTCGCATGTATACTTCGGGAACTTTCCCGTATCATGAGCGGGCGGTACTGGAGATGCAGGAAGTGCCCGAGGAAGGAGTTGCTCTTTATGAATGTGTGCGTATAAACGGCGGAGCTATGGAGGAATCAGGACGGTATATAGAGGATCTGTCAGGGTACAGTTGGGCCGTCAGAGATAAAAATGATCCCGCCGGATGGATCGGAGAAAGTACTGTACAGGAGAAGGAAACATATACATATGACGCGCTGGGAAAAGTAAGCAATATAGAGTGTTGGGAATATAATGAAAACGGGAGGGTGATCCGGAGCGTCGGCTATAACAGATATAAGAAACTCGACAGAGAACCGATATTACTGACTGTGGACAGTGAAATTAAGGCATATCCGAGTCGGGGGCTGGCCCCGGGATGGGATATGCCTTATATTATGCATCTACAGCTTTGGCCGGATCAGTTTTCCCGGGATCTGGCGGTGATGATCCAGGGGGCGGGATCGGTCTTGAAGGTGTTGTTGCTGCCCAGCTTGGACACGGACACCTGTATGGTATCCACATCCTCCAGTCCCAGCGCGCGCAGGGCGGCGGGCAGGCTGGCGGCGGCCTTGAAGTCCAGGGTGTAGATCACCACGTTGATGTTGGGGTTGAGCCGGGTCAGGTATGCCAGCTCCTGGTCGGTGCTGGCGGAGGCCACCAGAAATACCAGGGAGGGCACAGGGCAGTCTTTCATGCTCTCCGCATCCACATGGTCGATGATCCTGACATTGTGCAGATCAAAATGGGCCACATTATCCTCCAGAGTAGTCCTGTCGGCTCTGCTGTATTCCACGGCGGTGACGGAGCCTTCCGCCGCGATCAGCGCCGCCTCGATGGCGATACTCTCGCCGCCGATGACCACCAGGTCGTCCTGGGGATCCACCGCCATCTTATTCAGGATGATCGCCCGGATCTCGCTGCCCACATACTGTATGGAACCTCTCTGCAACAGCTCGTTGCTCAGACCGATCTTGGCGGTGTTGCGGGCGTTGGGATTGAGGATCAGCATTCCGGCGGAGGCATTGATCCCCCGGTCGATCATATCTTTGATCTGTCTGTGCAGGATCGGCCCGCTGGGGTCGGAACCCTCGTTGTACCAGACTTCACACTCTCCCAGCCCCGCGTTCCACAATCGGTAAAAGATATCGCCTATCCCCGCGTTGGTAAAGACCAGCGTGGTCTTATGCGCCTCCACCGTGGGGATCACGTTCTTATTTTTTTTCGTGATGTCGATGATCTTCACATGCTCCAGATCAATGGTAGTGTTCTGGGAGTAGTACTGCAGCCAGGATAAGATCACATCGTTGGTAAAAATCTGTTTCTCCATTTGGTAAGTCCCCCTTGTCAGTATGCGTTTAACCAAACAGGCAGTTTCTCTGCCCCTTTACGGATATTGTACCACTGTCCGGCATATTTGCGCAAACATTTCTTTTGTTTTCCAAAGGTTGCCTTTTTTGTAAAAGTGGGATACAATAAAAACATAGCGGAGACGGGAGGACTTTATGGAGAGAAAATACGCACTGTTAATAGACGCTGAGAATACCAGTTCCAAATATGTGGATGTGATCATCAGTGAGTTAAAAAAATACGGGGTCATCACTTACCAGAGGATGTACGGGGATTTCACCAACCCTGATTTGGCCAGTTGGAACAAAAAAGCTCTGAAAAACGCTATCGTGCCCATACAGCAGTCCAGGTACTCCACGGCCAAGAACGCGGCGGATATCATGCTGGTCATCGACGCCATGGACATCCTGTACAAGGGCAGTATAGACGGTTTCTGCATCGTGACCTCAGACAGCGATTTTACCCGTCTGGTGAGCAGACTGAGGGAGGAGGGCAAGTCCGTGATCGGCATGGGCAAGAGCGACGCCTCCAAGACTTTTATTGCCGTTTGCGACGAATATAAGTTCCTGGACAAGATCGTGGACGACGAGTCCAAGGGGGATAAGCCCGTCGCGGAGAAGGATTCCATCACCCCCATCGGCGAGATCAAGTCCGCCATCAACAATCTGCTACAGGAGTGTGAAAATAACGGGGAACCTGCCAATCTGGGCATGGTCAAGAGCAATCTGCAAAGGCTCTATCCCGATTTTGACGAGCGCAATTACGGCTACAGTTCCATGATGAAATTTATCACCGAGGCCACCAGATTCAAGATCGTCAAGCAGGGAACCACGATCCTGGTGGTGCGAGGCGGCCAGGGCGGGCCGGTCAATATGGAGACCAATGTGCAGCAGTTCATCATCCGCAGGGCGGAGCAGCATATCAAGCTGGAGATATTGGGACAGCAGTTGCACGAGCATTTTCCGGATTTCAAGTACAAGGACTACGGATACGCCCGCCTCTCCCGCTATGTGAGCAGTATTGAGGGGATACAGATCGACGGCAACAATATCGTCTCCCGGCAGGGGTAAGCCGGGAGACACTTGTTGGGATAATCTCAATATGCTGTATAGTTATGCGTTCTGGCACATGTTTTAGAAGAGATATTTTCGCCGCCGAAGGCTTTTGATTGGATATGTATGTGAGGAAGAAGGGTAATGCAGTCTTATTTTTGTAATACCTTTCGCAAGTCTTCAATCAGCAATTCTGTTCTTACTTTTTCCCCGGCGCTGTTACAGTGATAAATAGCGTTTGACATTAAGTCACTGGGGAATATGTAATCTGTTGGATTACTTATAAATTCAATTCCAATTTGCTCTTCCTCAAGACTTTTGAGCGTGTTAAAATCTTCATAGTCGCAGACAATTGCGTCAGCGAGTATAGGTGGAGCTACAAAATAAATTGAAGCGCCTCGCTCTTCAACATACTGTTTAAAATCTTTAAGGTATGTGATGGAGCTTTCACTTATCGCAGGATTTGAAACATCTATAACGCCATAAAGCTCCCGATCCCATTCCATGCTATAATCTCTGACCATTGTCATTTGCCCGGTTTCGCTGTCAAAAGCTTCTCTTGAATAAATTCCAGAGGTTTCCGTATATGACCGTTTCGTCTCCGCAAATTTAAAAAGATAACCAATAAAATCAGGCCATTTTCTGGGAGGAATCATCGTGTACATTTCGATATTGTCATCGATGCCAGTCATTATCAGACTCTGGTCAAGCCAATCAAATCCATGTTGCCAGCCATATTCGTAACCTACCAAAACAATATCGCCAGCATTAATATTAACTTTGGCCATTTCTGTATAAAATAAATATCCAAACCCCATATGCAGTCCGAGATTTGCTACCTTATATCCCGTTGCGTCTTCTAACATTTTCTGATCAAGTCCAAACGCGGAACTGCTTCCGGAAACCATAATTATTTTAGGTTCATTGGTTTCTTTTAAGATTCTATATTTATCCTGTATCATGCTCTGATAACTTGAATGAAACCTCCCTCGCGGTAATGTTAAGATACCTAGAGTAATTATTTCAAAAACTATCAGTGCAATCATCAGGGTTAAAATCAGAAATTTTAAATATGCTTTCATGCTGCCTCCTTAAAATTGGAAATATAAAAATTGTGTATTTACGGTTGCGTCCGTAGAACATGCTCCAAACACGCAGATACAAATTAGTATTCCCAGAATCATTGCTTGGAATAATAGCGGCTGTCTGCAATAACATGCATATTCTGTTGACTCATTCTGTCTCTTCAGCTGAATATATACAAACAACAAAGTTACAACTGCAGTAGTAAATGTTGTCGCCAGTGTTCCGCTGATACTAAAAAGATTCTGGTCGAAGAAATTTATTGGATTCAGATAAATTATTTTCTTAAGAATGAAAATGGAATCCGTTACGCTGTTATTAAAGAAAATCCAGGTCATTGTTATTAGGATAAATACAATAATACGCCTTAAACATTTAATGCTTTCAACATTTTCATCAATATGGATAGCTGAATATATCCGGCTTTTTATCGGTTTCAGGATTTGTCCAGCTATCACTAATCCACCGTTTAAAACTCCCCATACAATATATCTGTAAGCAGCGCCATGCCATAGCCCGCTTATGAAAAATACGATAAAAGTATTGATGTATTTCCTTAAAGCACCTTTCCTGTTTCCACCTAAAGGAATATATATGTTTTCAATAAACCATGCATTCAGACTCATGTGCCATCTATTCCAGAACTCAGCGGTTGAGCATGACAGATAAGGATTGTTGAAATTCTTGCCAATGCGTATTCCCATTAACATGGCAATGCCTCTTGCCATATCTGAGTATGACGAAAAATCTGCATATATATATAGTGAAAAACATATTGCCGCTATGATAAGATAAACGGAATTATAATTTTCATAATTGCCAAATACTCTGTTTACTATAACCAGTAGCTTATTTGCCACCAATATTTTTTCAAATGCCCCCCAGACAAATAAAACAGTACCTTTCTTAGCTGTTTCTGCATCAAAGGGCATGGGTTTTTTAATTTGCGGGAGTAACTCTCGTGCCTTCTGAATAGGCCCTGACAGAACCGTTGGAAAGAATGACACAAATGCCGCATACCTTAATATGTTCTTTTCAGCACATAGTTTATTTCTATAGACATCACCTAAATATGTGCAGGCCTGGAATACAATAAATGATAATCCGACAGGTAGAATAAGGTTCAGTGAAGTTAATTGATAAGCCGTTTCTCCTGTAAATTTCGCCAAGATCAAATTTATATTCCGAATAGCAAAATTTGTATACTTAAACACAAACAGAATCAGTATTGTCAATATCATAAATAGGGCGTACATTGCTCTTGTTTTCTTGTTTTGTAAAATAATTCCGCCAATATAGGTCAGCACTGTTACGGACATTAAAATAAGCAGCAATCTAAGATCAGTAAAACCGTAGAAAAAATAGCTACCAATTGTTATTACAATATATCTGCATTTCTGAGGCACAATATAATAGATAATTAAGAATAAAGGCATAAAGCCAAAGAAAATCAAGCTCAAGTAATTCATAATGTTTCCCTTTTCAAAAGTATATTTTTTTATATATTGATACAATTTCTGCTTCGCTATAAAGATTATCATATAAATGTTTGTTATTCAATCATTTTTGAGGTATTTCCATCAGGAAATAAATAAATATATTTAAAAGTATATAAATGTTTCCGGGTGTGAGTTTGAGTTCTGATCGCAATGCGGATGTAATCCTCGAAAAATTGATAAAAAGTTGATATTTCCGCCTTATACTGTTATGCTGAGTGAAGGGCCGCAGGACTTGCCGATTGGCGCGGGGCCGCATAACAGGAAAGGCGGATTTATTATGTATAAGATACTTATTGTGGACGACGAGCCGGATGTGGTAAGCCTGATCAAAGATTATTTCGAGTTAAACGGCTACGAGACGCTGACGGCAGGCAATGGCGAAAAAGCCTTGGAGTTGGCCCTCAAGCAGCCGGATCTGATCCTGCTGGATATCAATATGCCCCATATGGACGGACTGGCGGTGTGCCGCAGGATACGGGACTATGTGTCCTGTCCCATTTTGTTCCTCACGGCCAGGGTGGAGGACAGCGACAAGATACAGGGCTTTGCGGCGGGAGGGGACGACTATATCCAGAAACCTTTTTCCATGGACGAACTGGGAGCCAGGGTCGCAGCCCACATCCGCCGGGAACACCGCTGCAAGGCGGACGCCAACGTGCGGTTTTGGGGGAGGATGGTCATAGATTATACCGCCCGAACCGTGGCGGTGGAAGGGCCGGTGATTCCCTTCGCGAAGAAGGAGTATGAGATCATCGAACTGCTGTCTCTGCATCCGGGACAGGTGTTTGACAAGGAGAGGATCTATGAGAAACTCTGGGGCTATGACGCCGAGGGGGATAGCAGCGTGGTGGCGGAGCATGTGCGCCGGATACGGGCCAAACTCAAGGAGTACGGCGAGGAGTATCATCTGGAGACGGTATGGGGGATGGGATACAGATGGAAGAAATGAGAGAGACTGGCGCGGAGACACAGAGCATATTCCGTGGCGAGCAGGGATATGAGGAGCCGCAGAGCTCACCCTTCAGCGCACAGGGACATGGGCTCGGCGGATTGCGGCGTCACGGCTGGCGTCGCCGTAAAAGGGGCAGATCCCTGCGGCATATCCTGTATTACTGCATCCCGATCTGCGCCGTCCTGGCATATCTGGGAACCATGGCGATCGGAATGGGCACCAATCATTTGCAGGACTGGTTTTCCTCCAGATATTTGGACAATGAGGGTGTTCGTATCTGGAATGGCTCTTATGAGATTTTTGTAGATCCGGACGGGCAGATGCACCATTCCTATGTGGGAGAAGAGCATGTGGCATATGATGCAGGCAAGTTGGATCAACCGCAAAAGGTCATCTATGAGGCCATCAGCTCTGCCCAGTTCATATTGATTCCCCTGTGGATACTGGCCTGCGTGGGTCTGACAGTGTGGATATTTTATAAGAGGGAGATAGAAAAACCTCTCCGGGTGCTGCGGGAGGCCTCGGAAAAGATCGCGGACAATTGCCTGGACTTTGAGATAGAGCCGGTCAAGGACAATGAACTGGGACAACTGCGGAACGGTTTTGAGAAGATGCGGGCGGCGCTGTATGAGAACAACCGCTCCACCTGGCAGCAATTGGAGGAGAGGAAGAGGCTCAACGCCGCCTTTGCCCACGATATGCGCACGCCCATTACCGTGCTCAAGGGTTACGGGGAAATGCTGGAGCGATATGTGCCGGAGGGCAGGATATCCCAGGAGAAACTTTTGGAGATACTGGGTATGATGAACGGGCAGATACGCAGGCTGGAGAGCTATACCCAGAAGATGAGCAGCATCAGGAAACTGGAAGACCTGGAGCCGGAGACAGCGCCGGTTAAGGCGGCGGATCTGCGGGAAAAGATCGGCAATATGTGCGATATATTGAGCCGGGATCGGATAGAGGCATCCTATTCTTTTGCGGGAGAGGGGGTGCTGTGTCTGGACGAGGCGCTGGTGCTGGAGGTATGTGAAAATCTGGTGTCCAACGCTGTCCGGTATGCCAGGGAGAGTCTGCAGGTGACCGTGCGGGTAGCGGAGGGAGAACTGGCGGCAGGGCGAAGGGAGCGGAGGACAGAAGGAGAACCGGCATCGGTGCGAAGGGGGCGGCTGGCAGATAGAGACTGGGCGGCAGAGAGAGGCCGGGTGACAGAGGGAGAATGTCCGACGACCGGGGAGGCGGCGGAAGGATATCTGGAGATTGCCGTGGAGGATGACGGCCACGGTTTCAGTCCGGAGGATCTGCTGCATGGGGCCGATCCGTTTTACAGGGGAGAAGGACAGGCAGAACAGTCTCACTTTGGCCTGGGATTGTATATTTGTCGCTTGATCTGCGCCAGATGTGGCGGCAGCCTGACACTGTCCAACGGAATATGCGGCGGGCGGGTGACGGCCCGGTTCCGGCTGGAATGTGAAGGGAATCGATGAGATCGCCGGGCAGGCAGGGAAAGTCTTGGATCAGGCCGAATAAGCTGGCATAAAAGGGGGATGGGTTTACGCCCATCCTCCCTTTTCCCGTTTTCTATTTGTCAGGGGTGACTATGGGTTTGCCATCCTGGTCTACCAGGACGGTCATCCCGGTGCCCGACTGCCTGTTGTGGGAACCCAGCACGTAGTTTACTCCGGTCTCCGTATCAACGATAATCTTTACTACACTGACGGCGCCCTGGGAGTAGACTTCCACAAAACGATCCTTTGCCATATGCGTACCTCCTTTTTCATCCGGTTGTTTACCAATTACAAACATACCACATAAACGTGGCTAAACGGATTAAATTTCCCGAATGAACGCAAGGATTTCCTAAATGGAAAAAGGGCTGATTGCTTTTTCGCGCAGTTTCACTTTCCCGGCACGGGAAAGCATACACTCATGACCGCCGACCCACAGCCGGTTATGTTTTAAATCAACGGCCTCGATCTTGTCCGCCGCAACCAGATAGGCCCTGTGCGTGCGGATAAACCGGTCCCCCAGCCGGGTCTCCAACTCATTCAGATTGCCTAAAAAATCAATCCGGCTGCCGGACGTATGGAGAAAAATATGGTGCGGCGAGGGAGAGGTCTCAAAAAAGAGGATATCGCATAAAGGGACATGCCGTACCGTTTCTCCCGTCCGCAGGGTGAAGGTCTCCGTTTTGGCCTGTCTCTCCGACAGCAGACGTCTGTAAATCTCATCCAGGCACCGCGACGCTGACGCCCCGATGGGTTCTGCCCCCTTGACGATATAGTCAAAGGCTTCCAGATGACATTGGAAGGTACGCCAGGCCAGATCCCCATAGCCGGTAATATAGACCAGTATGCCGTGCGGATCCCGCCTTCTGAGCTCCTGTCCCAGTCGAAAACCGTCCCATTCCTCGTCCTTAAGCTCTACATCCAGAAAGTATACGCTGCGCTTTCCGTCTTCCGCCACATCCAGCAACTGCCGCGCACGGGCTGCGCTGCACACGATTTTCATATCGTAGTTTTCCACCATAATCCTCTGTTCCAAAGCGGTCTGTATCTGGCGACGGGTATCGTCATCGTCGTCGCAAAGATAGATCCTGATCATAATGTCCCCTCCACTGTCAGCTCCTGGACGAATATGCCGTCTTCCCAACCGGTGCAGGAGGAGGCGTTCGGATAGTTTCGCAGAATATGCTGATAACCGGGCAGACCCAGTCCCCGTCCTGTTCCTTTGGTGGACCAGCCCTCACACCACATTTTTGACGGTTCAATACGATTTATGTAAGGGTTGGATATATGAAGAAATACCTGCTTATTCTGAGCCAGCAGCACGATCTCTGTCCAGGGCCGCGCCGTATCCAGAGCGGCCTCCATGGCGTTGTCTATCAAAATCCCCAGACAGCGGGTATAATCCCATACATCCATATTTACAGCCACTATGGGATACAGCACCTCCAGGCGGCATTCTATCCCTTTTTCCTGCATGGCGGCGAGTTTGCTCAGAAGGAGGCTTCTGACTTCCGGGATCTGCAAATTCCCGATCTGCGTGGAGACCTGAATCTTTTTTCCGATCCGCAGGTCAAATCCCGCGTCCAACTCGGCCAGAGTACGGCGCAGACCCTCCAGTTCCCCTGCGCCTGCCTGCTGGGCCAGGCCCGCCAGAAGGTTTTTGTAGTCATGGTGGAAAGCGCGCGCCTCGCGGCGAATCATTTCCAGATCCTGTTCGTAGAGCCGCTGCTGGGCGATGACATCCTGCTGCGCCTGTATTTTCCGGGCAGCATCGAACCGCTGGGCCAGATAGACCGTCAGCGTCGCGATCAGGACGACCATCACCGCCATCAGCAGGCAGTATAACAGCAGATACTGGGATTGGACGCCACTTATCAGGCAGTAGAACATCTCCATGACGGTTTCCAGAGCGAGCAGGAGAAGAGCCGTCCGCCAGATTGCCGGTTCGCTGTCCAGTAGCAGGCGGAAATACATGCCGAACCGCAGCTTATACAGCAGCAGAGCGGCGGCAGCGCTGATGCCCAGATGCAGTCCAAATGCTGTCATATACTGTGAGGTTTCGCCCGCCAGAACCAATTGGAACAGGATCACGGACAGGGCGGTGGCAGCGACCTGAAAGATGCCCGCCATGCAGGTAGCGGCGAAGGCCCGCCAGAACCCGTATTGCCACGCCCATCGTACCCAGATGCTGTACATGATAAGAACGGAGAAGGAGAAAATGAAATATCGAAAGATTCCCAACTCCGAGACAGCGTGCAGCCCGGCGGAAAGCAGAGCGGCAGCAAGTGCGCACAGGAGCAGGGAAGGCAGTTTTTTCAGCCGTCTCCACATCATCCGTTCGTCTGTCACGGCCAACAGGCAGGCCGTCAATGCCAGATGCCCGGTCAGGGTGTCCCCAAAAGTGTACAATAAATCGCTCATAGTTGACATGATATTATATATCTCTTTTCGCGTAGTTCTGTTTTTCAACCGAATCATTATAGCATTGCCCGCTTAGGATGGCAAGAATAAAGGCGGGGAAAAAATTATACGAAATCTGTGCAGAGTAGATAAAAAGTTGATATACGCGCGGTAGTCTGATGGTGTGGAGAGATCCGCACCATATTTTTGATTGGAGGACGACAAATCATGAAACAGAAGGATAATTGCATCATTATCAGCCATGTGGATAAGTACTATGGCAAAAAGCAGGCGCTGAAGGACGTGAGTCTGCAGATCGAGCAGGGTATGTTCGGGCTGCTGGGAAGAAACGGCGCGGGCAAGACCACGCTGATGAAAACTTTAGTTACCCTGCATGAAAAGCAGGCCGGGGAAATATCCGTGTGCGGTATCCCCATCAGCCATGCCAGGGAGATCCGGGGCATTACCGGATATCTGCCCCAGGACTTCTCCATGTATCCCAATATGACGGTCTATGAATGTCTGGATTATCTGGGGATGCTGTCGGGGATGCCGAAAGCGCTGCGGCAAAAGCGCATTGCCCTGCTGCTCAAGCGGGTCAATCTGACGGAAAAAAAGAGGAGCCGGGTAAAAAGTCTCTCCGGCGGCATGAAACGCAGACTGGGGATCGCCCAGGCCCTGCTCCATGACCCTAAGGTGCTGATCGTGGACGAACCCACGGCTGGACTGGACCCGGAGGAGAGGATACGTTTTCGCAACCTGCTCTGCGAGGTGGCCGAGGAGCGCATCGTGATCCTGTCCACGCATATCGTGGGAGATATCGAGGCCACCTGTGAGAATATCGCCATATTGAACGAGGGGGAACTGTTGTGGAGCGGAACCGTGACGCAACTGTTGGAGAACGCCAAGGGCAAAGTATATACGGCGGAGATCCCGACGAGTATGCTGCCCCAGGTAAAGCGCGACTATATTGTCACGGGCATGCTGCGCAGTGAGCATATGGTAACGGTGCGTTTCCTGGCGGATGAATTGCCGGGAGGCCATGGGGCCGTGACAAAAAGCGCGGGCCGTGAGCCTGGCGAACCCTCCGTGGGAGGACTGCCTGCCGGGGCCAGAGAGGCCATGCCAAACTGTGAGGACGCCTATATGTACTGCCTGCACCAGCATGGCTGCGAGATCGTGGGAGGTGATATCTGATGCTGTTTGTAAAAGAATGTAAAAAAGTGATCTGTTCGCTGACTTTTGTTTTGTTCGTGGTGACCGTAGTGGCAATGTATATCTCGCAGTACAGCAATGATCTGAGGACTATCGCCCAGCCCCGACCGAGACAGGACGATTACGGGGTTACCATACGGGAGGATCCGCAGCTGATCATGCCTGCGGCGGTGCAGAGCCTGTTGGGGGAGTACCTGTCAGGCAGTTATACGGCCTATCCCATCGGGCTTTATAAAAATGTCAGGCTGAAGGAGGGAAAAAGACTGGAAATGCGGGCTGTTCTGGAAGAACTCACAGGACTTTCCGGAGAGGAGATAGACGGCTATAATGACTTCTCGGAGGCAAGATTTGTTCATGAGGGGACGGATGAAGACGGTAATCCGGTCATGCGGTATCAGGAGATGGTACTCCCTGCGTACAGTCTGCCGGAGAGTTTGACCTATGAGCGTTTTTGCGAGCTGATGGACAAGGCGGACGATCTGATCGGCGGCGGCAGCAGCTATGCCGTGGAGACGCTTGCCGGCTATTTTGGCAAGGCTCCCATGACTTATGAGGAGGCGATGGAGGAGTATGAGGCCGTGATGGCGCCGGGACAGTTGGGCAGGGCGTATCTGCGGCTGCACTGCGATTATATGGGGATCGATCTGGCGGTAATGCCTGTCTTTGTGGCGGCGGCGCTGTGGCAGCTTGACAGGAGAGCGCGCATGCAGTCCCTGATCTATACGCGCAAAAGCTCCACGGTCCGGATCGTGGCAACCCGCTATCTGGCGCTGGTGTGCTGTATGACCGTGCCGGTACTGCTGACCCTGCTCTACACGGTCTGTCTGGTAAACGGCATGTATCCCCAGATGAGCATCAACTGGGGGAGCGGACTCGGGATGGCGCTTTTGTGGCTGCTGCCGGATATCCTGGCGGTATCCGCCGTGGGTATCCTGCTGACGGAACTGTTTTCCCCGCTGCTGGCTGTCTTCCTGCAGTGCGTATGGTGGTTCCTGTCGCTGCAGGGAACAAAACTGACGGGAGATGTGGGACGTTTCGGACTGCAATTACGGCACAATTCTTTGGGGAATACGCTCCTTTGGCAGAGTCAGGAAAGCAATTTTCTCTGCAACCGGTTGGCGCTGACAGCTCTGGCGCTGCTCTGTCTGGTGCTGACTCTGTGGCTGTATGAGCAAAAGAGAAAGGGCGGCATGGCCTGGATGAACAGGCTGTTGTCCCCGGTAAAAGTCGGGCTTGCCGGAAATCGGAAAGAGGGTGGTAAATAATGGGTACACATGGGAGAGCGGGCAATTTTTGGGGTATCCTGAAGACAAATCTGCGCAGGCAGTTTCCCTTGCCCGCACTGGCGGCATTGGCGCTGATGGCCCTGACGGGGCTTATGTTCAATATAAACTCCTTAGAGGGCGACGCGGTGGCCCGGCCACTGGAGACGCTGCTGATCTGGATAGGCCCGGCACTGCTGGCTACGGTGTTTCTGCCGGAGCAGAACCCGGAGATCCGGGATGTGGTACGGGCGCGGCAGACCAGCTATCTGCAGGTGTGTCTGCTCAGGATACTGTACAGCGTCCTGACAGTGGTGCTGCTGATCCTGGTCTTCACCGGGATCATGAGGGCAGGCGAGAGCCGGGTGCTGCCCTATCACATATGGGGCAGTATCTGTTCCGCCCTGCTGCTGGGGGCGCTGGGACTGACAATCTCCGGCGTCACCGGCAATGCGGCCGGAGGTTTTATGGCCTGTATGCTGTACTATCTGGCCAGCTACGGCATAGGGCGTAAGCTGGGAGCTTTCAGCCTGTTTTCCATGTCAAAAGGGGCTGTGCAGGGCAAGGGCTGGCAGCTCCTGGCGGCGGCCCTGCTGGTGGCAGCGGCGTTGTATATCATGAAGCGCAGGCGTCAGATCTAAGGAGAAATCCGGGCCGGATATGCAAAAAGACTGTCCATGAAAGGCAGGGATCACGAGAGCGCTCCCTGCCTTTCTTCGGGCAGCAATCCGTACCGGGCAGTTTCTTCAGTCCACTCTACACCGTGCTGCATGGCTATCGTATAGTCGAGAAGTCTCTCACAGTCGTTTCGGAGATATGACCGTTCGCAGGAGGCTTTAACGCGGGCAAGCTGCTCTTCGGTCACGGGCTTAATGGAAGTGCAGTTGTGCCTGCCGTGCATGTTGGGCAACCGAAAACACTCCCCGGCCTCCCGGTACTGTCCACGCTCGATATGTACCAGCCCGGCCAGCAGAGGATAGTCCTCCCTGTGGGCCAGATAGTATTCCTCCAGAGATCCGTGCTCCTTTTTAAGAGATGCAAAAAAATCCTGATAAAATTGTTCTATCCAGTCAAGAATATCGCCGCACAGCCGATCCAGGCCATTCTCAGAGTCATCGCAGTCAAAGAGGATCGGTCTTCTGATAAGACTGGCATAGCACATGGCCAGGCTGTTTGCCCTCACTTTGTCCGTGAATTTCAAATCGCTGCCGGGTGAGATGATTCCCCATCTGAGCTCGTCAAACCGACAATATTTTACTGCAATGTCCAGAATGATGCCGATCTTTCCCGTTACTTTGTCCAGGGGATGGCGGGTATCAAAGGTATAGAATGTATGTAAAAAATATGGATCGACCCTTTTATAAAGGTCATGCTGTGGAGACGATTTGATCTTTCTCTTTTTTGCGGCTGTTTTCATTGCCTCATATAGCGAATCTTTGCCCATATGTTTCTCCTCCTGTAAATATTTATTTCCGGCGCAGTGTTTTCTCTGCCATCATGAAGTAGACGCAGATTCTGTACCCGGCGTAACCGTACAGGTGATCCAGGCCCGAGTAGGTATAGCTCAGATAGGCGTCCTTCATCCCCATATCCCGCAGGTGTCCGGTGCCGATAGTAACCAGATTGACGGCTATGTGTTTTCCCCGATATGCCGATTTGACAGTCGTGCAGCCGATGCTGCCCAACTGGTTGCTGCTGTTCGGCTCCACAATCAGAGTTCCCACAATCTCTCCGTCAAAGAGAGCAATCAGGACTTTGGCGCTGCCATTCTCGGCATACAGGTGTTCATCCTGATAAAATCCGGTGAAGTCCGAGAAAGCGTCGTCCGTACAGGCGCAGATCCCCGGCAGATCTGTGGGGACGGCCCAGCGGTATGTGACGCCCTCTACAGTATCTCCGACGTGTAGGTCATTTTTGTCAAAACGCGCCAGAGGGAACCGCATATCAAAGCAGTTACAGTTCCATGTGTGGGTATAGCCTCTTTTTGTGAAAAAGTCGCTGGCCGTCTCATCCAGTCCGGGATACAGTTCTTCATTTTCGGCCGGAAAATAGCGTTTTGACGTGGGGACGCCCGGCATGATGTAGTCGAAACCGTTTCCGATGACGATTTTGTCATATCCACCCCGCCGAACGGTTTCTTCGGATTGTTCCAGGAGCTTTGATCCAATCCCCTGTCCCTGGTATACAGCGTCAACGCATAACAGGAGTATGGTGTTTTGGTTCACAACGGACACGCCAGCCAGTTTATTTTGTTCGTCCCTGTGTTCAATGACAGTGTTTCCTTCATTTTGTACAATGCGCAGAACGGTTTCCCGGTCCCGCACTACGAAGGGTAAGTTCTTCTTGTAAAGTTCGTATAATTCCTGATACATAATATGGGGCCTCCCCGACATTTTCACATTTTTTGCATTTGATATGCCCGCCGCATCCCGATGGTGAATTCTACGCAGATTAGCGGCGATATATCTAAATTATATATTTCTGTGGAGAGTTTGTCCATTGTTTTATCTTTGGATATACCGGCTCTGCCGACCGCTCACGCCGGATTTCCTGCCGCTTGCGCCCATTGCCGAAAAACAGGTATTTTTCTGATAAAATAAAAGAAAAATAGATAGCCCTTAGGGAGGGAGTCAATGAAAAAGAAGATATTTTTGCTGGGAATGGCATTGGTTTTCGGCGCGGCGCTGACCGGATGCCATATGAAACACGAATGGCAGGAGGCGAACTGTACAAAGCCGCAGACCTGCGCTGTCTGCGGAGAGACGGAAGGGCAGGCATTGGGACATAACTGGCAGCAGGCGGATTGCACCCATCCCCGGAATTGCAGCGTCTGCGGAGAGACACAGGGGGAGGCCCTGGGGCATGACTGGCAGGAAGACTGTACCCATCCCCCAACCTGCAGTGTCTGCGGGGAGACGCAAGGGGAGGCTCTGGGACATATATGGATGGCTGCGGATTGCCTGACGCCGCAGCTCTGCGCCGTCTGCGGAGAGATGCAGGGGGAGCTGGCAGACCATGATTGGCGGGAGGCCGACTATTTTACTCCCCGGAGATGCGCGTTATGCGGAGAGTTCCAGGGGGAGCCGCTGCAGCCCTCTTTTGAGGCCCACGGCCTTACTGTCAACGCCCGGGTGGGGGAGACCTATGACTATGTCACCTGCTGCAGCGCGGATGAGTCCCTGACTACAGTGGGGAAACTGACATTCTCCGACTATCGGATTTTTGCGGACAGCATCACGGAGGGCTATGAGTGGCGCGCGGTGCATATCAAGATAGAGTTTTCCGATGACAATGCAAGGGACTATGGGATGGGAGTATATTACAGCAACGAGAACTATTATGACACAGAGGCATGGGACGAGGTCTATGACAGGGAAAACAACAAGAAATTATATACGATATGGTACAAAGGAAAAGAGTATACGGAATGTAAAAGTATGTTCAGCGGTTCCGGTTTCGGCGAATGGGAGGATGGCATTCTGACCTGGGAGGGGGATGCGTTTGTGGTAGTGCCCGCCGGATATGACGGGATGGTGGTATGTTTCAGAAATGCGGCACTGGAGGGAAAAGCCGGGGACTATATCTACGATGTGGCGGACGAGGATACGATCTTTTTCCGGATGGGCGATGAGGACGCCTCGGTGATCCCTCCCGTGGGCGGGGCGGATACCGTTTCGGAGGAAGAAGAGATGTAGAACGGAGAGGATCTGGATGCGCTGGTGCAGTTATTGTCTGAGAAACTGTCAACACAGTTGCCGCGGGAGATAACGGATAAGCTGTTTGACCTTTCCTCCTCCGTTGCCCTTTATCCTTTTGATGACCATGTGGGGTTGGATATCAAAGTGGGGAAACCGGAATATATTCCCGATGTGGCGTCAAATATCAACGATTTTCTCCTGGAAAATATAGGGGAGAATTTCTACTTTGCAGGTACGCTGCTTATCAAATATGTAGGCGTAAAGTCTGATGGGAGTGAGGATGTTTCGAGTTGTGAGCGATGGTATACAAAAGATGGGATCAAGGGAGAATTTATTTCCAATCCGGATAAAATTACCATTGACGACTGCACGGTCCGGCAGCTCTATGAACACTATGCGGACAAGCTGGGTCTTTTGGATAATGAGCAGACCCTGGCGGCCATAAAAGAGGAGATTGTTCAAAACAGCCAGATGTTGTTTTATAAGGATGCCTCCGATCTGTCGGTGACGGAGGAGGAGGGCGGCATCGTCGTGGTGGCCAGAACCTATAAGGATTATCTGGTGCCTGTTCTTGCGGGAAATGTGACGGAAGTGGTCTGGGAGGCAGCAAAGAAATCGCTGCTGTCTCCTGGCAGGATCCGGGTTTACTGCGCCGAGGACAGCGAGAACGGCGAAATAGACAGGGAAACCGAGGTCTTCTGGGAGACGGCCGATCTCGAGGCGGGAGTATTTAAATCCGCGCCGGACGGCGTGTATGAGGAGCTCTACACCATAGAAGACCTGTATGAGTATTATGAAGAAGATTTTGACCTGATGGACAGGGCAGTAAACGGCGAGCGGGTCGAAGATTAATGAGTGAGAAATAAGTTTATACTGAGACAGGAGTATAGGAGTATGGAGCCGCTTGCAAGGGCAGGCGGCTCCGTTATATTTGGCGCATGTAGTCTGCTTTTTTAGCCGTGGACGATCCAGTTATCTACAGATGTCTTTTATACTTCGACGATTCCGTCTTTAAAAGCCTGCAATCCCGAACCATTGGCCGTATCGATCCTGCCTGTGTAGACCGAGCGGTTGTGTTTATCGTTATAGAAAAGAGGGATGGGCGGAAGGACATCTATGTTATGAATCAAGGATAGGTCATTGCTTAGAATAACAGCCACCTCCGTATCAAAATGAATCTGGGGACGCCAATATTGATACCGTTGCAGGAAATTTTCGGAAGAAATCTCCATGCAGATACCGACCCACAGGGCGACAGTCTTATTCTGTGTGGATATCAGCATATAGTTTTTCCATGTCCAATCCGCTGTCATGCCGGTTGTCCTGTGCATCAATTCGCTGGTAAGCATCTGATCCGGGACAGTGAGGTCAGATTTTTTTTCGTGCTTTTCCAAGAAGGTATGGGGACTTGCAGGGGTTCTCGGCGCTCCGGCGGGAAACTGGGGGGCAAAGTAGGCGTGGGAGAAATTATTGCTGCCGGTTTCCCTGTTGATATAGTCCCCTATAAAATTCTGCGTCCCGCTCTGGCGAGAGGCGCAGTGTTTCCGTATGGTATCTACGTCGCTGATCACCTGTTTGTCAAACACTGTATACTCCTGCCGATAAAATACTAAAACGGAATTGATCAGAAATAATTTTCCAGCGATGGTTTCCGACCGCAATATTCCCAGACAGAGAACAGTGCTGGAATATTCCCGCATCAGCGACTGCAGATCCCTGCATAGGCTGTCCACCTCTCCCTGTGAGAAAAACTGCGTGCCTCTTTTCATAAAGGCCTCCTCCGGGTAAGTGTAGATCTGCAATATCTGGGGCGTCCCATCCTTGCGGGCCAATGTCTCCGCAATTTCCAGAAGGATTTCTCCCGTGTTCGCATAGTCTGCCTGTTTTGACTGTTGTCCGATATGAATGATTTTCATAATCTGTGACCTCCTGTACGTTTAATAGATTTAGGCCTGTGGCCTTATATACACAATAGAACCAGGGGACACGTAGGACAAGGAGATTGGACGAATGGCGGTTATGGGGGGATAAAGCGGTGGGACGCGGTGACAGGAGGGCTTTGAGGGTGTTTTGAGTGGAGGTAATTTGAGAAAGAAAGTAGTGGAATTTATTCAAATAAAGGTATATAATGGAAACATGGTTACAGAATCGACAGAACATTTCCAATTAGCTATATTAACCGCAGATATTTAACAACAGAAAAAGAGCGGAGCAGAGGGAAAGAAAACAGCTTAATAATTTGTAGCACAGATAGAGGAAAAGGGTTATGGAACTGATAGATAATATCAATAAAACTTTAAAAGATGACTTACAAATAGAAATAGCAAAGGGAAGTAAAATGCAAGTGGCTGCCGCCTGCTTTTCCATTTATGCATTTCAGGAACTGAAGAGGCAGCTCCAAAACATAGAAGAATTGCAATTTATCTTTACATCGCCTACCTTTGTTGCTGAGAAAGCGCAGAAAGAGAAACGGGAGTTCTATATACCCAGACGGAATAGAGAAAGAAGTCTTTTTGGATCTGAATTTGAGGTGAAACTGAGAAACGAGATGACCCAAAAGGCAATTGCCAGAGAATGTGCGCAATGGATCAAGACCAAAGCAAAGTTTAAATCCAACATATCCAACGAGAATATGATGGGTTTTATGAATGTGAACGACAAAAGCTATATGCCTTTGAATGGATTCACAACGGTGGATCTGGGATGCGAGCGAGGCAACAATGCATATTATATGATTCAGAAAAGCGATGCGCCTATGAGTCAGGCGTATCTGTCCCTTTTTGAACAGTTGTGGAATGATGAATCGAAGTTGCAGGATATCACAGAAGAAATTGTCCAAAGTATCAGCACGGTATATCAGGAAAATTCGCCGGATTACATATATTTTGTAACTCTCTATAATATATTCAGCGAATTTTTAGAGGATGTTTCCGAGGATGTATTGCCTAACGAGGCAACGGGTTTCAAGGACAGTAAAATATGGAAGTTGTTGTATAATTTTCAGAAGGATGCGGCGTTGGCCATTATAAATAAACTGGAAAAATATAACGGATGTATCCTGGCAGATTCTGTGGGACTGGGCAAAACTTTTACCGCGCTGTCTGTCATCAAATATTATGAAAAACGCAATAAATCTGTATTGGTTCTCTGTCCGAAAAAGCTTGCCAACAACTGGAATACCTATAAAAATAATTATTCTAATAATCCCATAGCGGCGGACCGAATGAGATATGACGTGCTGTTTCACACGGATTTGAGCAGGACGTTCGGCTCTTCCAACGGACTTGATTTGGACAGACTGAATTGGGAGAATTATGATCTGGTAGTAATTGACGAGTCTCATAACTTCCGTAATGGCGGAAAGGTGTCAGGAGAAGACAATAAAGAGAACCGGTATTTGAAACTGCTAAATCAGGTAATCCGTAAGGGCGTGAAGACAAAGGTGCTTATGCTGTCTGCAACACCGGTAAACAACAGGTTTGTGGATTTAAAAAATCAGATTGCCCTGGCATATGAAGGGGAAAGCAGTAAACTGGACAGGCAGTTAAACACCAGTAAAAGCATTGAAGACATATTCAAGCAGGCGCAGACCGCGTTTAACACGTGGAGTAAATGTCCACCGCAGGAAAGAACTACGGGAAGACTGCTCAAAATGTTGGATTTTGATTTTTTTGAGGTTCTCGACAGCGTGACGATTGCCAGATCCAGAAAGCACATTCAGAAGTACTATGACACTTCTGAAATAGGGACGTTCCCCAAGAGGAATATTCCCATATCCAAACGCCCGGGACTGACAGATCTGGATAAAGCAATCAATTACAATGAGATATTTGAACAGTTGAATTTGCTGCAGCTATGTATATATACGCCGACGAACTACATACTGCTCAGCAAGATGGAGAAGTATGTACAGAAATATGACTCTGGCAGAGACAAAGGTCAACTGACGCAGTCAGGCCGTGAATTGGGTATTCGCAGATTAATGTCCATCAATCTGATGAAGAGAATGGAAAGTTCAGTATATTCTTTCCGATTGACATTAGAACGAATCAGTGAATTGATTTCGGAAACAATCGGGAAAATAGATGCTTTTGAGAATGGGGAAGATATCAGAAACGTGGAACTGGACGATCTGACAGATATTTCGGAGTTTGATGAGGATGACCAGAATGATGATATTTTTTCCATTGGCAGTAAAGTAAAGATAGATTTGGCTGATATGGATTATACGTCCTGGCGACGTGAACTCCAAAAAGATATGGAGGTACTGGAGCTTTTACTGTGTATGACTGCGGATATTACTCCTGCTCATGACAGCAAATTGCAGGAATTGTTTGGGGTGATAGAGGATAAAATGGCGCACCCCATAAATATGGGAAACAGAAAAATAATTATATTTACAGCATTTGCAGATACTGCGGATTATCTGTATGACAATGTGAGCCAATATGTAAAGAGTAAGTTTGAACTGGACACAGCGCTTGTCTCAGGATCAGTGGAGGGGAAAACCACGGTAAAAGGTCTGCGGACAGATTTGAACACGGTTCTGACTTGTTTTTCTCCTGTTTCCAAGGGAAAAGATTTGCTGATGTCAGACGAAAAGGCTGAAATAGATATCCTGATAGCAACGGATTGTATATCGGAGGGACAGAACTTGCAGGATTGCGATTATCTGATTAATTATGATATTCATTGGAATCCTGTGCGCATCATTCAGCGTTTTGGGAGAATAGACCGTATCGGGAGCAAAAATGCCTGTATTCAGTTGGTGAATTTCTGGCCGGACATCACGCTGGATGAATATATCAATCTTAAGGCCAGGGTTGAGACTCGTATGAAGATTGTCAATATAGCGGCAACAGGGGACGACAACATTCTCAGCCCAGAAGAAAAGGGAGATTTGGAGTATAGGAAAGCGCAACTGGAACGTCTGCAAAATGAAGTAGTGGATATTGAGGAAATGTCCTCCGGAATCTCCATTATGGATTTGGGTTTGAATGAGTTCCGGCTGGACCTGCTGGAATATGTGAAGAGACATCCGGAGATAGAAAAGGCGCCGCATGGCATGAATGCGGTGGTGGCAGCGATGGAAGAATTGCCTGCGGGTGTCATATATGTACTTCGCAATATTAAGAACGAAGTTAATATTAACAGTCAAAACAGGCTGCATCCATTTTATATGGTTTATATGGTCGAGGATGGAACCGTTGTAATAGACCATCTTTCGCC
Organism: uncultured Acetatifactor sp.; assembly: GCA_910584375.1. Taxonomy (GTDB): domain Bacteria; phylum Bacillota; class Clostridia; order Lachnospirales; family Lachnospiraceae; genus Acetatifactor. Next base: position 638 of record CAJUAH010000008.1, on the reverse strand, counting down.
GAAGGAGATGCTGGATTCTTTTCGGTTGTTGTGCAAGGGTAAGAAAGAGGCAGACCGGAGACTGTGCGGCCTGTGTAATGCGGAGACTGAGGACGGGCGCAATATGAAGAAGTATTCCAAATTGCTGGGTGATGCGATAGCCTCCATTGTGCAAAGGAAAGATGAGAACGATATAGAACGTTTTTTATGCGGAAAGCAGATGAGCTTTCTGTCGGAAACAATAGGCGGATTGGATGATTTTGAACTGATCAGTTTCCTGATTATTAAGTAAGCCCGATATTTGGCGGGGAGTCTATCATGTTTGATTTACCGAAGGCTACGGAAATAAGAAAACCCATACATAAAAAGTTAATTTACAGTAAATTTCCCATGAGATTAAAAGGCGAAAGTCGTAGCAGTTTTGATGAGGAGATTGGCAAGATCGTTGTCACTAATGAGATTTCTCCGGTGTCTGTAAACATAAAAGAGGGCGTAAAGGTTTCTTCCGTATTTGTGCTACAGGTAGAACTGAAACGGAAGACCTACAGTGAAAAGAATATTACTTCAATTGCAAAGATGTTTGGCCAGAATGTTTTATTGGTGCTGGTGTTAGTATATAAGTGTGGACAGGAAAAGTTGAACAATCTATACTATCAAGT
>CAJUAH010000007.1 GCA_910584375.1 uncultured Acetatifactor sp. | reverse complement strand
AAGGGGTTTCGGCCTCTTCCTTTTATTTTGCCAACTAAAATTTTACACTAACCCGACTCGACTATCTCCAAAATAGCACATACGAATCAATAAGATACTTTCCCCTCAAATAAATAATATTTTTCCGGCAACAGTGGATATACTTTTTCAAAACCTTTCTCCCAAAGGAGTTTCCTGATTTCTTCCTGCTGCGCCGGGTAGGTCGCAATGATAACCGTGCAGCTTTTCCGTTCATTTACATACTCGTCAATTCCCTTCACTTGCAGGCCATCCACCCAGGCTGCATTGTCCTCCACATTCGACACCACAAAAGCCTCTATTGCGATACCATTTGTACTAAAAAAAGCGTTTGCCTTTTTTCCCATAACGCCGGCGCCATAAATTAATATTTTATTTTCCTGTTTTAATCTCTCCAATAATTTCTTTTTCTCTTCCTGCACATCCCTTAGATAATATGACAATTCTTCCCCCTCCTTCAGCTGAGGGGCATCTGTTTTAATGCCTGAATTATCCGCAATCACTCTGTTTATCTGGTATATAATATTCTGCATCTCTGAACATTTTTCTGCAAAAAGATACATGCATGCAGAAGGAACCCCTGGAAGAAGACTTAGTACCTGAAGATAAGCCGCACTCATTCCTTCCCTTTGAGATATCATAAGGCAATCCCGTATCCCTTTCGCATAGCCGATTGCCCTTTCCTTTGTAAAAAAAGCCTGTCTATGCGCTTTACGATGCACATATGTTACCTCTTTCAGGCAGTAAACCCGTCCAGCTTGGGCAATTGTTTCCAAAAAAAAGGGAGGATCTTGAAAACGCAGATAATCAGGGAAAAATATCCCCCTCTTCTTGAGGAAATCACTATTAAAAATAAATCTCCAATATCCGCCAGATGTAGGGAAATCGCGTTTATCTATCCATCCATCCTCGGAAAATAAGTGTCCTGCGTCCAACCCATTAAATGTATAAGCACCTTCGCGGTAATTACATGCGGATCCCCCACATATCACGGCTCCCTTTTCCACCGCCGTAGTATATAACTTTTCCAGCGTAGTGGGGGCAGGATAAAAGTCATCCGCATCCATAAACGCGATGTATTCTCCCTCAGCGACCTTTATTCCTTGATTTCTGGCTATTCCTGACCCCTGATTTTCCTGCCGCATCAGCTTTATATTGTCAAACTTTTTCTGGTATTCTTCTAAAATATCCAGTGTGCAGTCTGTACTCCCATCATCAATGAAAATTACTTCTATTTCCCTGAGCGTTTGTGATAGAATACTCTCAACACACTCCCGCAGATATGTTTCCGCATTGTAACAAGGAACAATCACGCTTGTTTTTATCATTGTCCGCTATCCTCTCTCAGATGTATCCTCAACCAGGAACTCAATGATTTCCCTGACTGCCCCGCAGCCCCCCTTACGCTCCGCCACATAAGTCGCCACATCTCGGACACTCTTATGGGCGTCTTGTGGGCACCCACTCCATACAGCCTTATTCATGCACTCCAAATCGTTGACGTCATCACCTACATACGCCACATTTGACCAATCATATCCCAGTTGTTCTAATAATATTTCCAGACATTCAACTTTATCCTGTATTCCCTGATGTACGAAATCTACTTCCAGTTCATCGGCTCTGCATTGTACAATATCAGATCTGCGCCCCGTAATTATGGCCGTCTTGATTTCATGTTTCTTTAATATATGACGGATTCCAAAGCCATCCTTTACGTCAAAGGCTTTGAACTGTTCCCCGGTTGCCGCAACATATATTTTCCCGTCTGTGAGGGTACCGTCCACGTCCATGACAAATAATTTAATCTGTTTCATATGATGATTCCCGCTTTCACGATCATCTGCCAGGTCAGCACTCCCACCACACATCCCCGGTCATCCACCACCGGGTAATTATTGATGCTCCTCTCCCTGAGCATCCTGAGAGCCTGCGCCGCCAATATGTCTGCTCTTATACTTTGCGGATTATGAGTCATAATTGCATCAATAATATCACCATACATATCAACACGCTTTTCCAGGGCTCTCCGCAAATCTCCATCTGTCAGCAAGCCAACCAGATGCGTATCCTCATCGACTATAGTTACAACCCCCAGCGTCTTTCTGCTCATCTCCATGATAGCATCCGAAATAGAGCATCCTTTGCGTACAATCGGTATCTCTTCCCCCTGCGCCATAATATCCGATACACGGGTCAAAATCTTTTTTCCAAGCGCTCCCGCCGGATGAAACAGCGCAAAATCACTCTCCGTGAAATGGTGCTTTTGGGAAACTGCAACAGCTAAAGCATCGCCATAGACCAGCACAGCCGTAGTGCTGGTAGTCGGCGCCAGATTAAGCGCACAGGCTTCTTTCATCTGCGGCATGAGCTGAACGATCTCACATTCCCGCGCCAGAGTGGATTGCCTGCAGGAGGTTACAGCTATCAATGTCGCACCCACCAGCTTTAACGATGGCAACAATTTTACGATTTCTTCGCTCTCTCCGCTATGGCTGATCAATATTACTACTTCCCCTTCTGTCACCATTCCCAGATCGCCATGTTGGGCTTCCGCGGGATGTAAAAAAAAGGCCGGCGTTCCAAGACTGGCTAAGGTTGCCGCAATCTTTTTCGCAACATGGCCGGACTTTCCCATACCGCACAAAACTACTTTGCCCTCACATTTTGCCACAATATCCACGATTTGCAGAAAAGTGTCGCCCAGACACTCTTTTACCTGTTGCAGTCCTGCGATCTCTATATCAAACACGTTCCTGGCCGCTGTAATTACATTGTCCATTCTCTTTATCTCCCCATACCTTTTATCATCCTGATTCACATATATTATATCATGATTTCATGCGATTTAACGATGAGCAGTTGCCTGTCCGCTTACCTGACTCTGCTCTTTGCGGATATTTATATGATCTCGCGAATTTTAAGACAGGTTTCCAGCAACTCCCTGACAGTATCCAAAGAGATCATATTGGGCCCATCTGACAGAGCCTTATCTGGATCAAAATGCGTCTCCAAAAACAGGCCGTCCGCGCCAGCCGCGACAGCCGCTTTGGCCAGATAGGGAACATACTCTCTATTCCCTCCGGTTGTAGTCCCATTGCCGCCCGGTTTCTGTACGCTATGTGTGCCGTCAAAAATAACCGGATAACCCGTTTTCTTCATCTCTACAATCGAAGTCATGTCCACCACAAGTGTGTTATATCCAAAACTGGTTCCCCGCTCACAAAGCATAATATTTCTATTGCCTGCCTGTTCCAACTTATGTACTACATTTTTCATATCCCATGGCGCCAAAAACTGTGCCTTTTTCACATTTATACAGCGCCCCGTCTTTGCCGCCGCCACCAACAGATCGGTCTGGCGGCACAAAAAAGCCGGAATCTGCAGAATATCGCATACTTGGGCAGCCTTTTCCGCTTGATAGGGCTCATGGATATCTGTAACAATTTTTAATCCATAATATTCTTTCACCTGTTTTAATATCCTTAAACCCACTTCCAGTCCTGGCCCCCGAAAAGACTCTATTCCTGTCCTGTTTGCCTTGTCAAAAGATGCCTTAAAATAAAAATCTATATCCAAGGGCTCTGCAATTTCCTTAAGACGCTCCGCAATTTTAAATGTAGTTTCCTCTGATTCGATTACGCAGGGGCCCGCAACTACAATAAACTTATGTTTCATGTTTCAATATCTCCTCAATTCGCTGAATATGCTCTGGCAAGTCTACGCCAACGCTATCATACTGCGTTTCGGCAACAGCTATCTTATAGCCGTTTTCCAGCGCTCTGAGCTGTTCCAAATTTTCCGCGCGCTCTAACGGAGACCTGGGCAAATTTACATATTGTTCTAAAAATTCTCTGGAATAACTGTATATCCCAATATGCTTAAAGTACCTGATATCCTCAATATTATCCCGATTATATGGGATTGGATTTCTGGAAAAATAGACCGCGTCTCCCTGCAAATCCTTAACGACTTTTACAATGTTAGGATTCATTACCTCTTCCATTGTCTTGAGTTCCTTACACAGGGTTGCCATCATTGCCTTCCGATCAAGCATTGTGTCGATCAGTTCCTGAATCATACGGGGATGGATAAGGGGTTCATCCCCCTGGACATTGATTACAATGTCATAGTTCTCCTTTTCAGCCGCCTGATATACCCGTTCTGTTCCACAGCTGCATTCTCCCGTCAGGACAGTCTCGCCGCCAAAACTCCTCACGCAATTATATATCCGTTCATCATCTGTAGCCACAAACACTTTCCCGATATCCCCTACCTGCTTAACACGCTCATACACATGCTGCACCATGGGTTTACCCGCTATCATCGCCAACGGCTTACCCGGGAAACGGGATGACTGGTAACGGGCAGGAATTACGGCAATTATCTTTTTCACTGTCATTTTCCTCCTTTAAAAAGGCTGTCAAAATCTACCCTCTCAAATACTTCCAGGGCTCCCCCGCGAGTTGCGTTATATATCTTGATACCATGTTCGTCCGCGTATTTTTTTGCAGCTATATATGATGAAATCATCCTGTCCTCGTGATGATTCCTATTATCCTCCACATTGCTTTTAAAAAAATAATTATTAACACTGTTTTTAACATAATTGCAATCTACACCTACCAAATAAATCTTCTTAAACCCCAAATATATGGCAATCTGAATACATGGGTAAGTAACTGTTGCGCCACCGTAGACCTTTTGGGATATGTCTATTGAGAAATTAGGAAGCAATCTGTAGGAATCCTGCGCAATAGTATGAATCCTGTACGTATTTTTATGTTCTTTCATCCAAAAATCCTGACAGCTGTCTCCTATAAATTTGATATGGCTCCCATATTTGTCAATTTCTTCTTGACTATCACGTATAAGCTGTGAATCAACACATACATATACATCTGGCATCCATGATCCTTTATGCATATATATTCTGTTCATTCCTATACAAAAATCGCGGTTCTGCCAGAGAGTCCCCAAGTCTTCTTCTCTCAAACTTGGGCCTGTGGCCACAATAAAGCATCTCTCTCGTTCCCTATACGCATGTTTCATACATTCTGTTTGTTTATTACGATATTCTGGCAGGTCTGCTGAATAGTCATACGCATCTATCCTCTCTGCGCTACCAAACAAACGTTGTAATATATTTTCAGTTTCTCTTGCAGCCAAAATAACTACTTCATTCCCTTTTGAACACGATTTTTCCACCCCAAAAGGTATATCTCCATATATGTCAGATATCTTTTTTTTCTGCTCCGGATCCATTTCGTAGCCCATCACAATACGCACATTTAAAGCCTTGTGTCTCATGGTTTCATATATCATCAGACTAAATGCATTAAAACCATATATATAATAGCTCTTCTCTGAACTAAATGTATTAAAATCAAAACTGTCAAGAAATCCTCGAGTGCCATACCCCTGAAACTCTGAAGGCAATTCAGCTAAATTACAAAAATTATATATCCCCTTGGAAACCAACATACTCTCTATTTCACAGTTTTCCGAGTATCCAGGAGAAATAATAACAAATGTATCACCATAATTCTTAATATAGGCATTCAGACTAATAACAGGCTTTCCATTGAATAGATCCAGCAATTTATCTTCATTGCTGTCTATATAAGCTACAACCCTTTCATTACCCAGATATTTTTGCAACCGTTTCCCTCGATATCCGGCTCCATAAATAACAAATTCCATAGTTTCCCTACTTTCCAGTGAACACTAACATTTTCCGTTTTGCACCGATTCTTTCCTATCAATCAAAAATTTTGGATTCCCTGCAATGCATAAATGCGTTATCGTAGTAAAATATCTCTTTAATTCTTATATCCAGTTCCATATTCCCTTTTACATAATTTTCAAAAAAAAGATCTACAAATCCAGGTGACAGACCAGCACATTGCCCCATAAGTCCGACATAGTCTTTAATAAATCCGCAAACACCCTGATTGATAATATTGCGTTCAATAAAATATTTCTGGTTCATTCCTTCCGTAGCGCATATAAAATCTCCTGTTTTATCCACGGCCTTGATCATTCCATAAGGGGCGGTCAAAAAACTTTCAATAAATATATCGGCCTTCTTTAAGTTGCATTCCTTAGCACTCTTGTCCTCATTTTTTTGGAAACAAGGTACCAATATATTATTGTTTTTACACTTATTATCCTCTGTCAAATTCGCGGCAAAGTAAAACCCTGTCAAAGATTTATCGACTGCCTTAGAAAGACAATATTGATTATTGCCATAAAACCATAGATCAATCACACCGTCATTCTCATTGATATCAAATTGATTAACATACGCCAAATAATCTGCCTTCTCTTTTTTGATCCTCATTAATATTTTTTCTTGATAAGGTTTCAGCCACTCCGAGATTTTCCCTACATCCTTTGGAAAATTTATTTCTTCTCTGGCATGAATATCATCTTTCCCGATTTGGATATCAAATCTGCTCTCCATAAATTGTTCAAACGTGCCATGATATGGCACATTCATAATACAATCCAGCCCAATCGTATCTTCCATGGAAGATATAAGGGCTAATCTTCTGGAGATACCCAGATAAATTGCCTTGGGCCAGTTTTTTCCACTACACACATCCATTAAATATTGATAATCTTTTTTTAAAAAATATCCGTCTCTTGCAAAGAAAAAGACTCTTTCAATATGTCTTTCCCTCGTTTCTTTCAGTAGCCACACCAGAAATGAATATATTATCCCACCAAACAAGCAATATCCCAACTGCCAAAAATCTTCAAAATACACAATTCCCCGATGCGCGTTTAATGCAAAGGGACTGTTAAAAATCTTTGTCCCAAGCATTCCCGCAAACACGGACTCCTCCAATGTCTGTATCTTGGGCACAAAATCTCCCAAGGAGGATTTTTCCCACATAGTTGCACTATTCATAATATAGTAAACATCAATGCCATATTGACGGGGAATCCCAATATCGCTGGACAGATTATCCCCAATATGAAGAGCTCTTCTTCCTTTTACAACTTCCTCGGAATAACTTTTCCATAATGATCCGCTTTTCTTATTCTTTTTTTTCTCTCCGGAGATCCAAAGACTCTCCGTTTTTTCTACTCCACAAGCTCTTAATATTTTGTTTATAACTTCAGCTGGCAGATACATGTCGCTTATTAAATAGACTTCTTTTTTTGCCGCAATCTCGTTATACAGTGTTACCATATCCCGTCTCGGAACGCAACATTCCATCTCGGTTTCTATTTCAATTTGTTGGATTGCCTCCAAAACTTCTTTCTCTAATCGCAGCTTTTTATTTAATTCCATATAAACGTTATCCAACAACATGCAGGCATCATTGCATTTTAAGTCAACTGCCAACCTTGCCTGATAAAAATCTAAATCCAGCCCCATCTGCAAATGAATCCGTTTCTCCACCAATTTAAATACATCTTGTGGCATGAGTACCTTACGCATAATGAGCGTGTCATATATGTCAAAAGAGACAACATCACTGTGATATATCGTTTCCCGCAATTGATCCAATGTCTGCTGCCAGTAAGGATTATCCCGGCGGGAACAATCCGTCGCCTGCTCGACAGCTTTTTCACCGTTTAGATAATAAACGGGAATGCTCAACTCGCAAATCCTTTTATATATAATCCTCCAATAGGTTTCAGCCGTATTAATAATGATTAAATCCGCCTGCTGTTCAGCCTCTTCTTTACTGAGTATAGGGACTCCATACATTTCTTTTCCTATATTGTCACCATCCCTGTCCATTAATCCTACGACATGGAATTCTTTGATTGCAGGCAGTAAAGTAGCTGTATAGCGACCTATACCATACAGCACGATTTTTCTATCTTTAAACTTATTAAAATTTTTCTTAAAAGAATCTATTTCAATTTGATAATCGTTATCTTTATTTCCCTCATTACTGCCCATAAACATCCTGTTCCTTATTAAAGCTTTACTTTATGATCACTAACGTCCCATTAGCGTCGCAAAGAGGCATTTTACACAGCCTGATCTGCTCCTCCCGCTCAAATCGATCCACAGCCCTTTCCACACCGAGAAGGCTGCTATTGTAATCATGCACAAAGATCATCCCCCCCCCCGCATAATCTTGGCCAAAAATATCTCAGGCTTTCATAGATGGAGTTCTCAAAATCCACATCTACAGAGACAAATATAAATTTGTCCTCAAGCCCATCCAAAGACTCCGGGAAATATCCTTGTTTGATCACGACGTTGTCCAGATACTTCATTCTCTCCAGCACAGTGCCAATATTTGTCTGCTTATACGCTTGTACAAACGCATCCGTGCAGTTTCCGTTTTTCATCTCGCTGAGAGCCTCATTGGCGTTAAATCCCTCAAAGGTATCAAACAGATAACATGTACTGTTAGGAAACGCCTGGTTGATATACTGCGCAAATTCGCCCCTGAAAACACCCACCTCGGCCACCGCGCCTTCCAGTTTCCGCTTTCTGATTTCCTTTACGGCCAGTTCAAAGGATTTGATTCTGACATAATCCGTATCATAATACGCTCCCTTTTCATCCTCCAGGAACAGGTCGCCGTAAGCCTCCGTTCCCCGCACCACATGGTAACGTCTCCTTACAATCTCGGCGTACTCTTTCCCCAACACAGCCTCTGCGAACCCATAATCCTCATTCATATCCCGCAAATCGCAGTTGTTATACAGGAAGATCACCCTGTCAAGGCAGATCCCAATGTCCTGACACTGTCTGTATATCTCCTTGGCATACAGATTCGCAACACAGATGGCGTCGTACTCCCTGCCTGACATTTCCTCCGGACGGTACACGGGCTTTCCCATATATTCCGTCTTGGCTCTGTCATTGTCTATAAAGCCTGCTATATTTTCTATAGCAATATATCTTCCTACTACCTTTCCTACCAGACGGCCCGTTCCCCAAAAATATATCTGCATCTCATTCCTCCCATGTTAGCCCAATGACACTTAACACAGCAAATAAGGATTCGGTTTCTGCACTCGAATCCTTATTTTTTTTGATCCGATTCGTCACATTCCTTTCTCAGATCTGTATATTTCTCCAGCAAAAACAGTATGTTCGCATAAGCAAATATATCAAATCGCCGTATACTCGGAATATAGTACAAAGCTTTACACACATTGCTCAGATACACACTTTCTGTGCCCTTTATATCCTCATGAAATGTTCTGGGCATAATCAATGTATATTCTTCATAAAATTTATAATCTTTCATCCCTCGCTTATACATCTCAACTATATTCATTGCGACAGTGAATGCAAGATATTCGTTCGCCATCAATATTTTTTCCGGCAAATCGGGAATCAAACGATTAACCTTGATAATCTTACTTCTCAAAATCGCATATGCCATAACGGAACCTATTTTATGACGATCCATTGGCTTGCTCTCTAGTTGCATAAAATATTTCCGTATATTCATTCTTGCAATTTCATAAAATAAATATACATATTTTTTCCGGCTTTCTCGAACTATCAGCGCGCCATATTCTTTATCCATTTCCACCAATTCGTCAATATAGGCGTCAATTGTCAAGGCACAGAACTCTTCAAAATCTGTTTTTTCCATAAAGTTCTACCTTACCTCAGAATAAAAAATACTTCGCGTTTTGACTTTTGTTACTTCGTCAAATCTTTTATCCCCGTTTTCCATCAAGGGTTTCGGATTTCTCACATCCATAATTACCGCGCGTCCGCAAATAACAAAAACGACAATGATACAAACTATACTTAGCAAAATCTCCATTTCAAGCACCTCTTTCTTGGTCTTCTTCAGTTTTATTCTGATTTTTATAACAATTGTCTTTCTCTTGACGTTTGTTACTTAAAATCTGATATGTAGTCTCAAATATCGGTTCTATCAGATTGATTACAGTAAGGGCACCCATTATTTTGGGAGAAACCCCTATTTTCGGGTAGAAACGCCCAATTATTAAATACAGGATTCCTCCAAACATACAAATAACATACAACAGTTGGAGGAAAAGGACTTTACTTATATCCTCCTTTGCGCTTTTGTGAAGAATAATCGCTGAGTCTATGCATGTAGTTGCCATAAAGGTAACAAGAGAAAATATTTTCCCTGTCTCTTCCTCCGTGAAAAATATACCGACAACAATCAAAATAAAAATACCTTCTTTAACTATTTGTGGCATTCCATATTTAACAATAAGCAAACTAAAATCATTTATCCATGAGAAATTTATTTTACGCCTGTTCATACTCTATTGTATTTGCACCTACCCCAGTTCTATACATATCCCCTTATCGATTACAGCCCAATAGCTATATTCTATTTTACACTATATCATTAGAATTGTTCCATTTTCAACTATATCGTATATAATATCCTGTTTTATTGAAAAAAACAACCTTTTGTATACCATTTCAACAATTTTCTTTAAACATTTTCTATATCAGCTTAATATCGCTGACGGGATGCACTTTCCGCTGTTCCTCCGGCGGCAGCTCCCTGTACTCGCCAAATTTAAAGGTCAGATATCCCTCATAATCCTTTATCCCCACAAAGCTTGCCCCCTCAAACTCTATCTCCGCAGAGTCCTCATACCATCTGGTTCTATAGCCGTACTCCCTGTTGGGCGTGGGAAAAGTCAGGATTCTGACCCATCCCGTTCTATGCCTGTCCGACTTGCGAATAAAACGGTTGAAACTGTTTTTTAGCGTTTTTTCCGGCACTTTACTCATCAGGGAATAAAGTTTCCGCATCCCTGCGGACTTATCCGCTATTCTTCCCACCTCGGACCAGAAAAACTTGCGGTAGATGAAACACTTAAAATTGTGCAGGCTGCGCAGCAGGTAGTGATCCGGCACATAGTCAAGCGGGAACACATCGATAAACACCCCTTGCTCATAGGGCATATGCTCCTGATGTTCCCGTAAAAACAGCGTGTCCTTACGGCGCAGTTTGCCATATCCCCAGCGATAGCCCGGCGTATTCTGATGATCCTGGAAATAAAATCTGTCCGTATTCAGCTCGTTCTCACATGCCCAGCGGAACTTCTCATACTCCGGACGCAGCAGAGCCACATCCGCGTCGTCATCCCAGGGAATAAAGCCGCCATGCCGGACTGCCCCAAGCAGTGTTCCGGCAATTATATTGTAGTGAATATCACATTTCCTGCATATGCGGTCAACCTCCTGCAACAGTTCCAGTTCTGTCAGTTGCAATCGCCGCAGGGTTTCGGGATCTAATGTTATCATTTTCCTCTCAACCGCTCCAGTTCGTCATACTCTTCCACCATATTTTCTTCCGCAATCTTTATATTCCCGTTACGCTCAAAAAAGGCCTCCTTTACACTCATGTACTCTTCAGTGTTCCGTATGCGGGGCGGCGTTGATCTGCATACGACTCTTCCAAACACTCTCCGCTGGTTATCCCACAGGGACTGTAATTGCTGCTGATTCAATGTGGCAGAAAGCTGTTCCAGCGCATGTTTTGTATCCACGCCCTTCAGCTCCACCAGAATAGCGGTTCCGCCTTTGTCTACAGACGCTTCTGCATCCCTGATCGGCACAACATTATCGCACTTGGCAACAGTACTTGCCTCCGGATCAGTTATCACACCCTTATCAACGAAAAACTTTATCACTTCATAGCGTGGATACTTTTTACTCTGATCCAAAATATATGTTTTCCCTTTTTCCTCACATTTAATTTGAGATCTTTTATCCAGAAAATCAATACACTTCTTCTGACACATTTCGTCGCCACAGGGAGATTTACCAAGAGGATACTGATAGATATCCTCTTTCCTTTGCTTTCGGTTCTGCGCATTCTTTCCCTTGTTCCGTTTCGCCTTCTCTGATGGCACTATATGCCGTGTTCTTTCAGAACACTCTTTTACTTTTTCGCAAATCATCCCTGTCCCCCGTCACACGCTCCGCCATACAATATTTTATCCATACGTTCATTGATGCTCTCCGATATCCCATCGATCTGCAAAGCATCGATCAGTCCCCTCTTCTCGCCCACAATATTTTTCAGGCATCCCTCTTCGGCGGAAATGAAATACTCCCCCACAGAGCCGGGTGCTATTCTGAACTCCTTGCGTATTACGGATGTTTCCGCGCCTGTCTTTTTCTCCCGCTCTCCGGAGTAAATCAGCAGATTAAACGCCGTGAGCATATAGGGGCTGTGCGTGGTAATGATCACCTGACTGTTGCTGGAATAAATAAGCAGCGCCGCCAGCTGCGCAATCTTTTCCTGTGAGTCCGGAAACAGATGTGACTCAGGTTCTTCAAAGACCAGAAAGGTTTTTTCATTCTTCAAGATCGCCAGAAAAATAATATTCAGCGCCCAGACAATTTCCTGCTGCCCCGACGAACCAAACATCAGTTTCACCCAATGCTCGTCATCATAAAATAGCTTCTCTCCGTCCTTGTCATAGACATAATCCCCACGCAATATATCGTGAATCAGCTGACAGGCCAGTTCCACATCCTGATTTCGGATCTGGCCTTTCACCGTCTTCAAATAATTCTGCACGATCTCCTCAAGCCTGGAGCCAAAACTTGACCGCATACTCCGGATATACTGCACAAATTCCTGTGTGATCAAATCCGTCTGGGATATATCTATTTCGCCGTCCAGATCTATACGATCAGAAAACGGAATCCCCTTGGGCATAATACCGTCCGGCAATGTCGCCAACAAATTCCTACCCGCAGGAATATAGAGCAGCATGTAATCGTCCCTGAAAATCTGCTGAACCATTTTTCCCGCCTTGGCGGCAAAGCTGGCCTGCGCCAGAAAATTTATGGAAAAAGACAAATCGTTGTTGTCTGCCGCAACCTTAACTGCAGCGCGAATCATATCGCATATATCTTCTCTCATCACACTGCTGAAAGAAAACTTGGCATATCGGTCATCGTCCAGGATAATAGATACAAAACGCTTACTCTCTTTTTCATAGTAATAGCGGATACTAAAAGTTTCCATATGCTTAGTCGTGCCAAAATAACCTAAAAATGGCCGACGGATATATTTCAGAAATCTGGTATACAGTTCATCCGTATAATAATATTCCGTATTTGCAACATTGTTCAAATACTGCAAGAAATAATCTTTGATCTTTCTGCAAAAGTATACCACCTTGCTGAAAGTACTCTTCCCGGAGGCCTGGGGACCGATAACCACCTCCAGACTTTTATCCAGATCGATGTCTATTTCTCTTATTGGTCCAAACCGCTTTATCGTAACATGGCGCATGGCCAATATCTCCCTTCTCTATAAAAAAATGCAAATCAACTATTCCTATAATACCCTATTTCCCCGCAAATAGCAATCTGTATATCAATCTGTGTTCCGAATGCGATGAAAACTTCTTCCTTTTACCATTAATATGGGCTATAATACATTTAAGAGGAGATGAAATATATGAGAAATTTTTTGAACAAATACATTTTACCACCGATTTTTTTACTCAATTTTTGCTACTATAGTTGGCATTGTGACAAGCATTATAACAACCATTATCACATTACGGATTCAGAGTAAACGAGAGACGCAAACCCAGAAACAAATTCAGGATGCTAATTTTCTTCTAAAAACCCGGAAGACTAAGCCTTCCGGGTTTACCAGCCCGCTTTGGTGCCCCAACTCATGGGCCGCGCAAAAATTCTGTTTTTCTGTATTCTTGGCAGTGTTAATATATACCACATTCACTTCAATGCCATCTATAACCTTCATTGTGCTAAAACCATCCAAATCCGGCTGATTTTCCTCCGGATATTGCAGTACAACGCAGTCATCTTGCAGTATGGAAAAAATATAGTCACCAATGACAGTGCTCTCACTTAGTCCGTGTTCTTTTCGTACTGTCTTTGCCACATCCTTGATAATAGATAAGTATTTCTCCATCATACTGCCCACCCTTACCTACTCTCATCCGCATCCGGAATCATCCGCAAATCCTCTTCTGTAATGCACAGTTCATCAGTGATGGCACGTAAAAACTCCTCGCTCACAGCCACGCTCCCTGTCAGTAACTCATTTAGCTTTACGGTTTCACACGAAAGTCTTTCTGCCAGGTCTTTCACAGATACTTGTTGCTTTTCCAGACATTTTGCGAGATTATATCCAATGATCCGTTCTTCCTGTAACTTTTGTAAAGTCTCCATTATAGCTCCTCGTATTCTGTATGTTTTTCTCTACCGTGCCACCAATTGCCACAACTCTTTGATCCCTCTGTGATATATTCATGTTATCACATATGTCAAATTTTGTCCATATTGAATTAATCTCAATCCTTCCCATACAGATCCCGCGTATACACCCGATCCCGCACGCCCTCCAACTCCCGGGTCATACGGTTGGCCACGATGACGTCCGCCTCCTGTGCAAACTCTGAAAAGCTGCTTATCACCCGGCTGCCTTCAAACGTCTCCTGCCGCAGGGCCGGTTCATAGATCACCAGCCGTATCCCCTCGCCCCGGAGCCGTTTCATGATCCCTCTTATGGCGGATTGCCGGAAGTTGTCGGAGTCCGTCTTCATGGTCAGGCGGTAGATCCCCACCACCTCCGGTTTTCTGGCGAGAATCATCTCCGCAATATGATCTTTGCGGGTGCGGTTGGACTCCACGATGGCGCTCATCATATTCTGCGGTACCCGCCCATAATTTGCCAACAGCTGCTTTGTGTCCTTGGGTAGACAGTATCCCCCATAGCCAAAGGAAGGGTTGTTATAATGAGTTCCTATCCTCGGATCCATACACACGCCGTCTATGATCTGCCGGGTGTTCAGCCCTTTTATCTCCGCATAGGAGTCCAGCTCGTTAAAATACGCTACCCGCAGCGCCAGATAGGTGTTGGCAAACAGCTTGATCGCCTCCGCCTCCGTGGGATCCGTGAACAGAACCGGCATATCCTTTCGGATAGCCCCCTCCCTGAGCAATTCCGCAAACACTCGGGCCCTTTCACTCCGTTCGCCCACCACGATACGGGAAGGATACAGATTGTCGTACAGCGCCCGGCCCTCCCGCAAAAATTCCGGCGAAAAAATAATATTTTCCATATGCAGTTTTTCACGGATCTCCAGCACATACCCCACCGGAATCGTAGACTTGATGACGACGGTAGCCGGACATTCATATTCCATGACCTTGCGTATCGCGTATTCCACGGAGCTGGTGTCAAAAAAGTTTTTTTCCGTATCATAGTTCGTGGGGGTGGAAACGATCACATAATCGGCGCCCTCCAGCGCGGTTTTATAGTCTGTCGTGGCAGACAGATCCAGCGCCCTGTTCTCCAGGTACTCCTGTATATCTTTATCCGCGATGGGGGATATGCGCCGATTGATCATCTCGACCTTCTCCGGCACGATGTCCACCGCTGCCACTTCATTGCGCTGCGCCAGCAGAACAGCGTTGGCCAGGCCCACATAGCCCATACCGATGACTGCAATTTTCAACTTCGAACCCTCCCTGCGCTGTTATAATCGTTTTCCCTCATCCTCTGTCCCCGAACCGATCATCTCTCTCTTCAAGCGTCGAAAATCCCCCAGCGCTTTCCAACCGATTTTAACGATCTTATAGAGATTGACCGTATTCTTTCCCCCCTGCCTTGGCCTGAAAGTTATTTGCCGGAAAGTATTTTTCTCTTTATAGAACACGAAATAGGTAGTTATCATGATGTTGGGTATATTGTAGTCTTCCGGCAGCCTGTACAGATATTTCTTCAGCGTCTCCGCTTTCATCAGGCGGAACGGGGCGTTGGCGTCCGGAAGACTCACTCCAAAATACATCTTCAGCAGAAAACAGACCACATGTTCAACGAAAGCCCTGATCCTTCCGTCCTCGC
The DNA here is from genome assembly GCA_910584375.1 of uncultured Acetatifactor sp. Classification (GTDB taxonomy): domain Bacteria; phylum Bacillota; class Clostridia; order Lachnospirales; family Lachnospiraceae; genus Acetatifactor. The sequence continues at coordinate 152,402 of CAJUAH010000007.1, read as the reverse complement.
GCACCGGCCGGTAGCCAAATATCCCGTCGTACTCCGCTCGCCTTTCCCAAAACGCCGCAAATTCATCCGGGTTAGTCTGACCGTCAGAATCCGTCTGGAACACATAATCCGCTCCGCTTGTTATCGCATGGTCATATAAAGCCATCAGTTTTTCGCCGTGAAACGTTCCCGTCTCCGAGAGTATCCTGAGCTTGCCGTACTTCGCCGACAACCGCCGCAGTATCGCATGCGTCTCGTCCGTGCTGCCGCTGTCCGCGATGACCAGTCGTGAATCCTCGCTTTTCCCGTCCAATACAGGATACCAGGAGGACACCACGGATTCTATGTTTTCCGCTTCGTTATATGCAGGCATTACAATATATAAGGAATCCATTTTTACCCCCTTTATGATTCGGTTCCTGTGAATCGGCCAGATCTCGCATATCAATACGTCACCTTCATCGACAACAGTCCCAGCCCCAATTCCCGCGCATCGTCAAAATCCGCCGTCACGGACGGGGACACGGCGTCCGGCAGCAGAAGAGTCAGTTCTATAATATCCGTTCCGGGATTCTCAAACGTAAATTCAATGTCCGTGTCGCCCTCTATTGTATTTTGATAGACCTCTGTGCCATTGATCAGAGCCGTCACGGACTGGGGATGATAATAGGTGTCGCCGATGTCGATATAGACTCCGACGTCGGAAACGGACGTATCGGCCAGCGCAAAGTATAAAACCGCCTCTTTCGCGTCTGTCCAGGATCCCCAGTCTTCTTTTACGGAAATCCCTTCTCGGGCAAAAATATCCGCGTTGTAATGTTCCGAATAAAAATATATGGTATCTGACGCATCCCCCAGCGCAAGGTCATCCAGCGCTCTGTTTAGCCATATCGTTTTACCGTGGAAATTATAGTAGGTATAGTCCCCTTCGTCCACAGCACGCCCCTTAAGGGCGCTTGTGTCGATCTGATTATTTTCTCCGTCTATCAGCATAAAATCCTTGTCAAAAAATTGTGTTTCCGCAGACTTGCTCAAGAGGATCTTCCGTACATACCCCTGTTCGTTTTCATACACTACCGGAGTCGGCGAATCGTATATCTCCACCCCCAGCGTCCGCGAATAGAAAATGCCATGTGTGGGGTTGTAAATCTGAGGCGCCGCATCTATAAGTGCCTTCGTCCAATCAGAGAAATGAACATGATCGTATGCTCCGCCAAACCATACGCAGTAACTCACCAGCGCCGCCGTAAATACGCCTTCAGCCGCAGTAGCAAGCATCAGCATCAGGCCACAGCGTTTCCCGCCGGAGAACGGCCAGTGGAATACCACATAGAAAATCATCACGGGAATGATCCATACACAGTAGCGCATGATCCCCTGCATGCCGGAATTGATCTGCCTCTGACGCGTTATGATGCATAAAATGCCCGCTATGCCCAATACATTTAATACCGCGTCTCTGGGATGTTTTTTGAGTCCCCATGGTATCAGCATGATAAACGCGGTCAGTAACAACGGTTCATATGGAAAAATCCCCAGATTAGGATCAAACAGATAGCCCGCCGCTTTATGGAGCAGGTACTTATTTTCCATGGCGATATCCGCAATGCGGTTAAATGTCCCGAATCGGTAATACGACATAATCAGCGGCCAGAAAGCGGGCAGATACAGTAATCCGTACGGGATGATTTTTCGCCAATATCGCGCCGCGAACCTAAGTATATTCCGATCCCGGTACTCGCGCGCATATCTGTCATAGCAGTCTAGAATATAGGATATTCCCGCCATGGCCGCTATCGGAAGTACGCCCACATTCTGCATGGCCGCTATGGAAAACGCCAGGATAGAGGGAATATATTGCTTATTATATAAAAATACCAGTCCTATCACTTCAAAAGCAAAAATATATATTTCCGTGTGCGCCCAGTCCAGATAAAAAAACGCGGGATTGAGCATAATCAATATCAGAATGCAGAACTTCCTCTTTTCGTCTGCTTTCAGGAAAAAGAAGACGACTAGAACGGCCGCCATCCACAGGATCAGGTTGGTTATACTGAAAGCCCAGAGAGGGTATATATGCAGCCACTGTAAAATGAGTTTCACTACCGTCACCAGCGCCGAATACGCGCCAAAGTGATTGCTGTAAGCCCACCCGCGCTCATCGAAGGCCATATACGCAGGATTCGTGTAGGAATTATACAGCCCCTCCCGGTTCAAATAAAACTGTGATTTTGCCTCCTCATAATCTTCCGGACTGACTCCAAAGGAAAAATGGTTTTCAAACGCTACTGTCTGCATGATATATTCATGCCCGTCACCTGGAACGGATAAGGTTATCGTTGTCAAATAAATCACGGAACCGACAAAAAAGGACAGGATCGCAGCCAAAGACACCCAGTATAACACCGTTTTATTACAAGCGTTTCTTTTCATATACCAAGTCCTTTCCTGTCAGAATCTTGCGTCAGGCGCCACAGTCAACCTCGCAGGGGGCGCTTACCCGCAGTCCACATGCCGGTCCTCCCCGGCCCCAAACCGCACGAAATCGATTCCCGCGCAGTCGGTATGCACGACCATCACATCCCACAGATCCTCCGTCACCGTGCCCTGCTGCCTGTCGTATGTCCAGGAACCCTCCGGCTTTTCGCGCTTAAAATCTTCCATCTTGTTACATCCCAGCGAGACGATGGGGAAAAGTCTCTCCCTGTATATCTGTTCGCCATGGTTATGCCCATGCACATAGGCCAGAACCTTTTTTCCCTGTCGGTGATACTCCTCCAGGATCTGCAGCAGCGCCTCGCCGTTGCGGATCTGATCGCTCCAGTAGTGGATCTGAGGCAGCGGCGGCACATGAGCGCACACCAACACCCTCCAGCCATCCGCCAGGTTTTCCATCGTCTCCCTCACCCAGTCCAGTTCCTCCTGTGGGAAACCGTACCGCACCTGCTCCCGGTAATCAAAAGAGTGCAGATACAGGACACGGAGCCGCTGCGCCGGGTAGTCCGCAAAGTAATAGGGTTTCTCCCTTCCCAGGTAGTAGGCGCTCATCTCCTGCTCCGTCATCTTCTCCGGGTTACCTCGAAAATAATTGGAATCATGGTTGCCGCAGCACAGCCAGACAGGTTTCCCTGTGCGCTCCATGCCCTCCATGACCCGCTCCACGGATTCCCGTGTCTGTGCCAGCGGCAGTATGCCGTCGGTCAGATCCCCCAGATGGATGACGCCTGAGAGCGGCAGTCTCGTGGCAACCTGCCACAGATTGTAGGCCGACCGTTCCCAGGTGCCGTTGTTCACATAATGGGTATCGGTAATCACGGCAAAAGCAAGATCGTTTTCTCCCATGAGCTCCCAGACCTTCTCCACCGTCAGCAAAGTCTCCGCCTGAAAATAATTCTCCCACTTCACGGTGGGTTCGTGGGAAGATTCCAGAAACACGCATGGGTTCCATGCAATGTTATTGCCCTCCCCCACTGTTTCAATATGCAGTTTTTGTCTTGCGGTTATTCGCGCGTAACATTCCGCATCAAATGTATAGTCTTCCGTCCGCCACACTTCCGGTTCCCGGACATAACTTGCCCAGTTCTGTTCCGGCTCATAACAATAGGTGTGGATCAGCTCCCCCTTTATTTCCGTGGAATAGCGGAATATCCTGTATTCCGTCTCCTCATCCGCCCTCAGAATATCCCACGGAAAGACATGGCAGAACCGCCCGGACGCCCGGCATTCTTCTCCCGCGTCCTGCATATATCCCGTCTCCTCCTGGATGCTCCTGCCTTTTTCCAGAATAATCCGTTTCGCAGGCGCTTTCTTCAGCGGCACATAGGACTCCGGCGTATTGGTAAAGATATCCGTGATCCCGGCCTCCTTTAGTCTCCCCGGATCCTGTATCTCGATCTCCCTTTCCTCCGGGAAAAAAGGTTCCCAGGTCCGTACATTCCACGCGCGCACCCGTGTTCCCTGACCCAGAATATCCGCAGACTCTTCCTGCGTCAGCAGAGCCATATCCTCCGCCTTGATATAGGGATGTATAGCCTCCACCGGAACCTGCCGGGCAAATGCCAGGCACTTGGAAACACTGTCTGCCAAAATCCCCACTCTCGCATCCGGTTTTAGTTCCTGCAGCAGTCGAATAGAATCCGGATTGAAGGAGCTGTAGACGATATAAGGCTCCAGTCCGTACTCTGCGACCAGCTCCAGAATCAACTGTTCCATGCCTTCATAGCGCACTACGCTGTTCTTTAACTCTATATTGATCAACAGGCCGTCTCTGCGGCATACGGGAGCCAGAAGAGCCAGCGCCTCCCGCATGGTAGGTATGGTCTCATAGATCTTGCTGACCTGCTCATTGGGCCGTATCCTGAGTCGCTTTAATTCCCGCAGCATCATGTCTTTCACACAGCCGCTGCCGTCTGTGGTGCGATCCACTTTCTCATCATGGATCACCACCAGTTCCCTGTCCCTGGACAGTTGGATATCCAGTTCAATACCCGTAATCTCGTACCGGCAGGCCTCCCCAAAGGCAGAGAGCGTGTTCTCCGGGTATCTGTAGCTACAGCCCCTGTGCGCCCATATTTCCACCATGCAAACGTCCCTCCAGAAATTTCTCCATCACACCCGCGATGGCGATGGAATCCTCCGCCGTAAACTTGTAGGATCTGCCCTGGTGCCCATGGATCATGTAGACAAAGTCGCTGATCTCGTACCGCAGCCCCTGCCCCAGGAATTTGGAAAAATATCGGTCCTTCTTATTGGGATCCTCATAGCGCACCTCAAAATACTGGGTCAGCCACCAGGGAGATTCCGCAAGGATATAGCCTTTGGTTCCTGAGATCAGCAACTGTCCCTCGGATTTTACTCCCACCCCGCTTTTGGACATAGCCATTGCGTTCTCATAGCGGAAAGAGGCCTTGGTATACAGGTCGATGCCGTTTTCGTCCAAAATACTGTCAAACCGTACATCCTTATAGTCCGGCCCCAGCAGCTTGATGATCGGCAGCAGCGTGTGACTGCCGAACTCCGTAAACGCGCCGCCGTACTTTCGATCCGTCCGCTCCCGCAGATCCGGCGGAGTCAGGCGTGTAAAGCACGCCTCCACGTCGCAGATCCTGCCGATGGTTCCCGTCTTGGCGATGCCCAGCATCTGTACAAAACCGGGACAGTACGCCGTCTTGATGGCCTCCAGGAGGACCTTTCCACGCTCCGCGGCGAGAGCGAACAGTTCTTCCGCCTCCCGCCGGGAGAACGCCAGGGGCTTTTCACAGAGCACATGCTTGTCGTGTTCCAGCGCCTCCCTTGCATATTGATAATGGGTCTCATGGGGAGAGGCGATGTATACGGCGTCCACCTCCTCCCACAGCTCTTCCAGCACATTGGTTGCCATGTCTAACTCAAACTGCGCGGCAAACTCCCTGGCGCTGCCTAAATGGGGATTGTACACGCTGTTGACCAGCACGCCGCTGACATATTTTGCCTCCGGCACAAAGCGTACCGCGATCCGGCCGCTGCCGATCACGCCGATGCGGATAATACTGTGCCCTCTCTCACGCATCTGTGTGGAGGAGATGTTCTTTGTTCTCTCCAGATACACCACCTGACAGTACTGTTCCAGAAAGTCAAAGGCCCCCTGCCAGTCGGAACCCACCGTGAAGATATCTATGTTATATTTCTGCACATCCTCCACTTTCTGTCCCGGATGATCCTCCACGATGACCTCATCCGCAAATCCGCTGTTAAGCACATTCTCAATACGCCGATCCAGCGGATCCACGATATTGAGCTTTCCCCTGGACTCGTCATACTGCTCCGTGGTCACTCCCACGATCAGATAATCGCCCAGCGCTTTGGCGCGTTTCAGCAGATTGTAATGTCCCTCATGGAACAGGTCAAAAGACCCATATGTGATGACTCGTTTCATTCCTCGGTTTCCTCTTCCTCAAAATTCAGCCTTTTCTCTTCCACCACCAACGGTCTGTGTATCACGCGGGTATTGATGTTCAGTATATATTCCCCCAGCAGTCCGATAAAAAACAGTTGTACCGATCCCAACAGAAAAATGCCGATGACCATGGGCGCGTTACCCGCCTGAAAAGTATACCAGTGCGTCAGCTTGTACACCAGATAAAACAGAGCGATACACAGGCTGATGGCCGAGGCGATAAATCCGCAGAAGGTTGCCAGACGCAGTCCTACCTTCGTGTAAGAGGTAAAGCTCAGCATGGCGGCGTCGTACAGGCTGTAAAAATTGTTGTGCGTCTTACCGGCCCTGCGTTTGGCCTGTTCGTATTCTACCTCCACGCGGTTAAAGCCATGCCCGTACTCGGCCACGATTCCCCGGATAAACGGAACGGGGTCGTCCAACTGGCGCAGGATCGAGATAAAAGTCCTGTCATACAGCCCAAATCCCGTAAAGTGTTCTATCATCTGTGTGGTAGACATATTCCGGATCAGCTTGTAATAGACAGTTCTCAGCAGATAGACAATTTTATTCTCTCTGCTGCTGGTCTTGATACCGCTGACGATCTTGTGCCCCTTTTCCCATTCATGCACAAAGGTGGGGATCAGCTCCACCGGATCCTGAAAATCGCAGCACATACAGATCACGCAGTCCCCCGTAGCCTGGCACATGGCATAGAAAGGCGAATTGAACTGTCCGAAATTGGTCACATTAAATATGGCTTTGACTTTTTTATTCTCCTGACAAAGCCTCTCCAGGATATCCCGCGTGCCGTCTGTTGAGCAGTTGTCAATAAACAGTATTTCATAGTCATAGGTGGACAATGCTTCCTCCAGCACATTGATTACGGCAAAACACATGGGATCCACATTCTCCACCTCGTTAAAACAGGGGATTACCACACTTATTTTTTTCATTCTTCTGCTCGACTTTCCTCTTCAATTAGATTGCCCGGTACATCCGTAATTCATCTCATTATATCTTATACTGCGGGAAACGTCAATCATCGCCGCTCCCGCAGCACCTCCACCCTGCACTCATGGCGCCTGCGCCTATCATCCTTGTGATAGGCAATGCCTACCGCCAGAATCCTTCCTGTATATTCCGGTCTCTCACCGATCTTTCCCTCAAACCTGAGCGCGTATTGACGCTCTTTGATTTGCCGGATCGCCTCATCCGCAGTATGATTTACTTTCAGCTCGAGGATGATGGCGTCGTCATCCCGCTTAAACGGATAAAAGATATAGTCTACATACCCCACGCCCGCCTTGTCTTCCCGTTCGATCCGATAGTAGTCGATGGCTTGCAGATAGGCCCATTTTATGATGGATGCCAGCTCTGCCTCATTGCTGTAGGTTTGCAGCGGGCTTTCCGTGTTGTGAACAAACTGCAGGATCTCAGCCATCGTTTTGGTGTCGCCCGCCTTGGTTGCCAGCAGCATCCTGCCCGACTCCTTTGTCAGGCGGTAGACATTGCCCATAGAGGGTTCCCGGCGAACCATATCGGAAAAACGATCCATCAGTTCTTTATTTGGTATGGATACGCTACCGTTATCATAGTTCAGGAAACCGTAGACCACCATTGCGGAAAATATCTCATCCCGGGTTTTTAATTCCATCGAGGTAGCGGCATATTCCTGAACCTTAGCCGGAACCGGTATATCCGCAATCATGAGTCCCACATCTTCTTTCACCGCGTCTACATTGGCTCCGATATAATAAAACAATTCGTCATATGGTCCGGAGTTCGTCCAGTAATTGCCCATATTGTTGTTCGTAAGAGCCAGTACCACAGATCGGGGATTGTATACCCGTTTCCCTCCTTTCGTGTGATAGCCGTCGTACCAGAGGCGCAGGCCCTCCCGGTTGACACGGGGATTGGGAATATCCTGTCTCTGATATTTTGCGAAGAGCTCGTCTACCTCCTCGTCCGTGAAACCAAAATATTCCGCATACTTTTCCTCATTCACCATAGTGTACTCGCAAAACATATTCAGCTCTGACCCGCTGGAATATTTGGCTATGGGAAGAATACCTGTCATATAGGCCATCTCCACATACGCCTTATCTTTCAGAAGATTGCTGAGAAACCTGGTGAAATCTCCCTTCTCCAGATCCGTAACAAAGGTCTGATGGTAAATATAATCCCACTCATCCAGCACAAAGATAAATTTTTCTCCGTTACTGTATTCAAAGATTTTTCTCAGAGCGTCCCACACCGCATCCGTTTCTCTGATGGGGATATCCGGATATTCCATGATCAAATCATCCAGCAGACTGTTCTCTATCCTGGCGATATACTGCCTGTATGAACTGCAGTCTCTGGGCAGCTCGTTAAACGTAATGTGGATGACATTGTGACTGTTACGATGCGTTTGATACCAGCCATAGCCGGATGCTTTCAGACTGTCAAACTCCGCGCTGCTATCCACTCCTTTACTGAAAAAAGATACAATCATATCCGCCGCGAGCGTTTTCCCAAAACGGCGCGGCCTGGTAATGCAGACATACTTGGGATCCCTGCCCCGAACCATCCCCGTCCGACCCGCAATCTTCTCTGTTCCCTCCAAAATCGGTACAAGCTCATCCAGTATACCCGATTTATCCACAAAGTAGGTCAACGAACAGGCCTCTTGAAAAAGGCCATACGCGTTTTTGCTGTTCAAGTACATACCCATCGCATCCCGCTCCCTTCCTTTGTCTGCTGATTTCATTATATCCCCGGCTTACCTGTTCCACAACAGGAATTTTCAGCAAGCATTTTGCCCAGCCCTTCTTTAAAGGAATATTGGGGTGAAAATCCCGTATCCCGCAGGAGTTCCGTAATATCTCCCGTCAAATACATCAGTTGTCCTTCCTGATAGGGAAGTTCCCCTATACCGATGGTTCCCGCCCTGCGCCCCTTACAGTCCATCTCCTCGCAAACCGCTTTATATAAGGTCTCGATATAATCCTTTAGAGGATGAGGCTGCCCATGTGCCAGCACATAAGTCTTTCCCGATACCCCCCTCTCCGCCATCAGCCGTAGCGCTCTGGCCGCATCCTCGCTGTAGAGGTAGTCCCAAATCTGTTCTCCGGCCGTAAAACCTACATGCTCGCCCCGCGTCAGCTTTTGCAGGGCGACCGTTATCATATCCTGACTGCCATAGGGCCCATATACGCTGAGTACCCTGGCCCATATATGCTTTATTCCCTTTTGCCCGCAGCTATGGCGGGTCATCTGTCCCGCGCACAGCTTTGCCATGCCGTATCCGGTCTCCGGGAAAGCGGGAGTCTCCGGGCGCAACGGCTCCTGCCGCCTGCCGTATTCCGCCTGGGAACCGGTTCCCACAAACGTATGGCATCCCATGCTCTTCGCCAGAGTCACGGCGTCCAGTGCATAGCGAATATTGTCCGTCTGCAGCGCCATATCATTTCTGGCCGCCCCGGTTGTCCCGGCCCAGGCCAGATGATAGAATGTGTCATACTTTCTCTCCCACCCTCCGCTGGCCAATCCGGCATATTCGCTCAGATCCGCCTCCAGCACTTCCACGCCGCGCATTTCCTGCAATGCATGATTTTTTTCCGAATTTCTATGGCAGATTGCCAATACCTCTTCGCCCGCATCCGCACATTGCCGCGCCAATGCCGTTCCGATCATTCCGGACGCGCCGGTGATCACCGTTTTCCCGCCCATGCAGTCTCTCCCCGCTGTTTCGTCCTATACTCCATTCTGTCCGATTTATCTACATTTGTCCTTATATATTTGCACCCGTTAAGAAATCACGAATCTGCGCCATTGTATATGCCTGCATATCCTCCCCCGCCCGGTAGGCCGCATACCACTGCGCCGTCCTCTGGACGGCGGTCTCTACCCCCCATCTGGGCTGCCACCCAAATGTATTCTTCAGCTTGGAGCAGTCCAGTTTCAGATAATTAGCCTCATGGGGGCCGTCCGTCAGAGCCCCGTGCCACGCCAGGGGCTCCCCTGTCTGCTCCTGCCAGCAGCGTGCGAAACATTCCGCCATCCGGCGGGTGCTCCAGCAATCCCCCTCATCCGGCCCCACGTTATAGCTGCCCGCCAGGCTGGGATCCTCATACTGCCGCTGCAGAATCGTCAGATAGACCGCCAACGGCTCCAGCACATGCTGATAAGGCCGGATCGAACCGGGGTTCCGCAGCTCTATCGTCCGGCGTTCTGCCGCCGCCCGGTAACAGTCCGGGATAATGCGGTCCGCCGCGAAGTCTCCCCCTCCGATCACATTCCCGGCCCGGGCCGTGGAGATTGCGGGCTGCCCGTCACCCTCTCCGAAAAAGGAATTCCGATAGGCGCATGTGACCAGCTCCGAACAGGATTTGGAATTGGAGTAGGGATCGTACCCGTTCAATTCCTCATTCTCCCGATACCCCCATTCCCACTCCCGGTTCAGATACACTTTGTCCGTGGTCACGTTCAGAAACGACCGGACGCTGCCGCTCTCCCGCACGCATTCCAGGATATTCACGGTGCCCATCACATTCACGTCATAGGTGTACACCGGCCTGCGGTAGCTTTCCCTGACCAGGGGCTGCGCCGCCATATGCAGAACCAGCTGGGGCTGCGTCCGCTCCATCACCCTGCGCAAATACTCCAGATTCCGGATATCGCCATATTCCGAATGCAGCCTTCTTTCCAGGCCGCAGATCTGATACAGGGACGGAGCAGTGGGCGGCTCCAGGCTGTATCCCGTCACTTCCGCCCCCAGTAAGAGCAGCAGCTCGCAGAGCCAACTGCCCTTGAACCCTGTATGGCCCGTTATCAATATTTTTTTCCCTTTAAAAAAATTCTCCTGCCTCATGATTCGTCCACCAACGGTATATACATCTGCTGTTTCAATATCTCCCTGGGCAAAAAGGGCGCCAGGTCTTCCAGAGGGGCCGACACCATGGTTCCGTCCTCCATGCGCTTGCTGGCCGCCTTGGGTTCAAATTTCTGCGCCGCGTCCACCATTACTTCGCAGAGCGCCGGCCCTTCTGTCTCCAGCACGTCCCGGATCCGGTCAAGCTGGGCATTGCTGCCGATCCGCGTATAGGGATATCCGTAGGCCGCCGCCAGCTTTTCCATATCGGGGAAACTCAAATCCCCGCTGTCCGCGCCGATTCCCACCAATGGCTCCCCGAAAAAGTTCATCTGGGTCTGGCGGATGGAATGGTAGCCTCCATTATTTATGACAAATATTTTGATCGGCATTCTGTGGTGGATGATGGTCTGCAGTTCCTGCAAATTCATCTGTATGCTGCCGTCCCCGCTGACGCACACGATCTGCCGTCCGTCCGCCGCCACGCAGGCTCCGATAGCGGCGGGCAGATCATAGCCCATGGAGGCCACCGCGGAATTGATCACAAACCGCTGCCCCTTCTTGATCACATACGCGTGACTCCCCACCACACAGGCGGAGCCGTTGCCCACCACCGTTATATCCCCCTCCGCCAGCGCGCTGCTCAGCCTGTGAATAAAAGCATAGACATTGGCCGGTTCCGACTGGGCATAGTGCCGCTCCTGCACCACGGGAAATGCCCGTTTCCAAGACTGGCACCGGGCATTCCACTCCTCCCGAACCGGCATTCCCTCCGCGGGTATGGCTGCGTCCAGGGCCTCCAGCAGATCCCGGGCGTCCGCCCATACGGGACAGTCCACATGGAGATCCGGCTTTTTCAGTTCCTCCGGATCCACGTCCTCCACGATGGTATAGGCGGCTCTGGCCCAGGATTTATAATCATATCCCACCTGGCGTATGCTCAGACGGCTGCCTACGGACAAAAGCAAGTCGCAGTTCTGCACCGCCCAGTTGCCGGGCCGATCTCCCATGATCCCGGCCCTTCCCGCATACAGCGGATGGTCGTCTTCGATCAGATCAATGCTGTTCCAGCCAGTGACCACCGGGATGTTCAGCTTTTCCATCACCCGGCGAAACGCTTCCGCCGCTCCCGCGATGCGAATGCCGTTGCCCGCATTGAACACCGGACGGCTGGCGGCCCGCAGTTTGTCCAGTATCAGAGCGACCTGCTCCTCTGTTACCCGGGGAACCTTCTCTGCGTCCTCAGACGGGTCATAACCACGTAAATCCTCTGTCTCCACATACGCGCCCTGCACGTTCAGGGGGATATCCAGCCAGCAGGGACCCGGTCTGCCGGACTGTGCCAGATGGATGGCTTTTTCCAGGCAATAGCGGATTCTGGCAGGATCTGTCACCATCTCCGCATATTTGGTCATGCATCCCACAGCCCGGGTGATATCAAATTCCTGATCTCCCATGGCCCGGATGTTCAGCCCCGTACTTCTGGCAGTGGTGTCATAGCGTACCTGTCCGGAAAGGATCAGCATGGGAATGGAATCCAGCCATCCTCCCAGCACACCCGTGATCGCGTTGGTTCCTCCGGGGCCGGTGGTCACACAGACCGCCGCCATGCGATTATGGATCCGGGCATAGCTCTCCGCTGCCATGGCGCAGGCCTGCTCATGATGGTTATAAACGCATTGCAACGACGGATGGTGCCCCAGTCCGTCGTTGAGATACATCGCCCCTCCGCCCGTGACGGAGAAGACGTGGCGTATGCCATGCGCCGCCAACGTTTCCGCTATATAATCTGCCACTCTTATTTTCATAATACCCCCTTTGCCGCCGCGGCTCAGTCCTTTCCCACGGCCTCGGAAATGGTTTTCGCCATATAGGCGATTCGCTCCTGCGTCATGCCCGGATATACGCCCACCCAGAAGGAGTCCCGCATGATCCGGTCCGTCGTCTCCAGACTGCCCACCACCCGGTAGCCCTCGCCTGCACTGCGCATCTGGTCAAAGCAGGGATGCCGGGTCAGATTGCCCGCAAACAGCATCCGGGTCTGTATTCCCCTGCTCTCAATATAGGGAACCAGCCTCTCCCTGTCCACCCCTTCCCGGCAGGTGAGCAGAAACCCGAACCAACTGGGAGCCGAGCCTTCCGTGGCCTCCGGCAGAATCAGGCGGTCCGATACCGGTTCCAGCAGCCGATACAGCGATGCATGGTTCTCCCGCCTCCTGGCCACAAAGTCCGGCAGCTTTTTGAGCTGGGCGCAGCCCACGGCCGCCTGCATATCGGTGGCCTTCAGGTTGTATCCGAAATGGGAGTACACATACTTATGGTCGTAGCCCCGGGGCAGTTCTCCGTACTGCCCCTCAAACCGTCTGCCGCAAATGCCGTCCCGGCCGGGAGGACACATGCAGTCCCGGCCCCAGTCCCGGAAAGAGCGGATGATCCTGTGCAGCAGGGGATTGTCCGTGTAGACGGCTCCTCCCTCCCCCATGGTCATATGGTGGGGGGGATAAAAGCTGGAGGTGCCGATATCGCCCACCGTACCCGTATACCGCTCCTCTCCCGCCAGCCGGTATCTGCTCCCCAGGGCGTCGCAGTTGTCCTCCACCAGCCACAGGCCGTGCCTGTCGCAGAATTCCTTCACCTGCCGGAGGGGAAAGGGATTGCCCAGCGTGTGCGCCAGCATCACCGCTTTCGTCCTCTCGGAATATGCCGCCTCCAGCATGTCCGGGTCTATATTGTACTCCGGGATCGTCACATCCACAAACACCGGCACCGCCCCGTACTGGATGATGGGCGTCACCGTGGTGGGGAATCCCGCCGCCACGGTGATGACCTCGTCTCCCCTGCATATCCGGCGCTCCCCCAAAAGCGGCGAAGTCAGAGCCATGAACGCCAGCAGATTGGCCGAGGAGCCGGAATTGACCAGCGAGCAGAACCGTATGCCCAGATAAGCCGCCAGTTCCTTCTCAAACTGCTCCGTGTACCGCCCGGCAGTCAGCCAGAATTCCAGCGCGCTGTCCACCAGATAGCGCATCTCCTCCCCGTCGTAGGTCCGGGCGGCATAGGGAATGCGCTGCCCCTCTGTATACGCGTCGCTATTTTGATGGTATCTCTCATAATATTCCTGCACCGACTGCAAGATTGCCTCTCTTGCCTGTTCCTCCGTCCTGCCTTCAAACATATTCCAATCAATCCTCCCACACCTTCCAGGGAGCCTGGCCGGACGCCCACAGCGCGTTCAGCTTGTCCATCTCCCTCTTTGTATCCATGCACTGCCAGTACCCGTCGTGGCGGTAGGCGGCAATCTGTCCCTCCCCTGCCAGTCTCTCCAGGGGCGTCTTTTCCAATACGGTCATGTCCCCCTCGATATAGTCAAATATGGCAGGTTCCAGCACCATATAGCCCACATTGATGCGGTTGCTGTCTTTTCTCTTTTTTTCCCGGAAAGAAGAGATGGTATCGTCCTTTTCTATATCCAGCACCCCGAAACGCTGCTCCAGGGACACCGCTGTCAATGTCGCGATCTTGCCGTGGGATCGGTGAAATGCCAACAGCTCGCGCATGTCTATATCGGCCACGCCGTCCCCGTAGGTCATCATAAAGGTCTCGTCGCCGATGTAGCGCTGCACCCGTTTGATCCGTCCTCCGGTCATAGTGTCCAGCCCCGTGTCCACCAGCGTGACTTTCCAGGGCTCGGACACATTGTTGTGAACCGTCATCTTATTTTCCTGCGAAAAGTCAAACGTCACGTCGCTGTTGTGCAGATAATAATCGGCAAACCATTCCTTAATCACATGCTGCTTATAGCCGCAGCAGATGATAAATTCGTAAAATCCGTAGTGGGAATACTCTTTCATGATATGCCACAGTATGGGTTTCTCCCCGATCTCGATCATGGGCTTGGGTTTTAAATGGCTTTCCTCGCTGATTCGGGATCCGTATCCCCCGGCTAAGATCACTACCTTCATAAACTCTTCCCTCCTATTTTTTCCTGGCTATGTACCGCCAGAAAAATGTATCCAGACTGCCTGAAAAGTTGGCGGCGTTCATGATTCTTTCGTCCTCCACCATCTCGATGACATAGCCGTCCCGGCTATTTACCAGCGTACGTTTCATCTCATGAATCGGTGTCACCGCACCGACGGCCAGACATATTATCAGTATGGCAATCCGGAGAGTCTTTCTCTTTTTACTAAGTGTTTCCATACACCAGAGCATCACGATAAACAGGCCGGGAATGGATGCGCGCATGCAGAAATCGCCCGTGGCGCCGATCCTGATAAACGGAATCGCCATCAGGCTGATCGCAACCACATTGAACAGCCCTTTGTCCTCAACATCCTTAAATAGCAAACACAGATATATACCCACCTCCAGCAGTACAAACAGTGTCGTGCAGGCCAGCCTGTAGACATGGTTTTCTCCGGCTTTCTCCGTCCCCAGGGCTACCAGAAACAGGATACCCAGAGCAAGCGCCGCCGTTAAATATACTGCGTTCCGCAGGATAATCCCTCTCTCTTTTTCAAATACCCATATCACCAGTGTCCCCAGCAGCAACAGTGCTGCCACGGCTGTCAGGAGAAGAATCCAGGGCAGCCATACGGACAGACGCGCGGCGCCCTTCCCATCGACGGCAGAACTGATATCAAAATTATTATTTCCAATCAGATACAGAAAAGAGATCGTAAGAACGCTCCCGCCTCCAGCCAGATTCTGGAAACTGGCCATATTGCCTGACACCATTTTCCATCCCTGTGTTAAGCTTTCCGGTTTCTGCCATTTGGATCGCCGAAACATAAAATAAACCATGATCGGAACCAATCCAATAAGCGGCAGAGTAGACGTAATAGCAACCAGAGAACTTACCCATATCATATTTTTGGGGGATTCATCCATAAATATAAGCATTATCGCCAGCCATACCGGAACCGCCTGATTAAAGACCCAGTATAGTTGTGTGGTGATGGATGAATATTGAAGTTCATATGGATGTCTGGGAACCCACCATTCCAAATGATCTGCATCAAAAATACGTATCGCGCCTTCCGCAAAAATATTGGAGCCGACGATATCCAGGCCACTGAAAAAAATCAGTATCACCAATGGCCAAAAGACAATCTTTCTTCTCCAGACACAAATCAGGGCATATACCAGGCACACACCCAGCAATACCCAGATAAAAAGAGCGGTGTGCGCTTTGTCCACACCCAGTTCCCTTCCGATCAGTGCCGCCGGCAGCCAGGTTCCAATATAATAGGTAAGCCCTCTCTCCTCGACAGCGGGCGGCCACTCATAGTCGCTCAAGATCTGAAGTATCCTGTTTCGCCACGCATGATCCCCATTCTGCCACACATACCCGCCAATCCCTGACAGCGCCACCCACGCAAAAATAACTGCCGCTATTGTTATGAGTTTCCATTTATCGGCCATGGTTGGTTTCCAGTCCAGCTCAATATACTCCCTCCCGCGATAACTCAGAATCAGCGACCAGACACACACACCGGCCAGCGGAACGCCAATCAGCGGCCGACACCATCCCAGCAGGAAAATAACCATCGGTAACGACAGGTAGATATATGCCATCAGCACCAGTTTTCTATGGATACTTATATAGAAGGCCTGACTTTTCATAAGCCGAATCCTTTCATAATATTCTGAAACTCAGGGGATCTGGAAAATCTCACCAGCAATTCTTCCCGCGATGCTCCGTCCACGATTGCCTGCTTATAATAGCGCATACCGGCTTCCTCCGGCTCACGATCCAGAAAAGTTCTGTATAGAGTGTAAATATATTCCGCATCAGACTTATGTTTCCCAATGTATTCATCCGAGAAAAAGAACTGCATCGCCACAGTCTCCGGAGTCATCTCCCCCCGGGCAATCTTGTCTCCCCAGTATCGAATCTCTTCCTCCGCGTAACTGCTGCGTTCCAGCACCAGTTCATAATTCCGTTTGACAAAGTCATTGATCCCCTGTGTTACGACCACCTCTTCCGGCTGTTCCAGATACCCGCGCAGAATACCGTATTCGGCACAGAGCCTGTCAAACTCACCCGAATTGGCAAATCCGCAGAATATATAATACCGGCTGTGTCCCGTTTCCAGCTTTTCAGCCCAGTACCTGATCTCTTCATTCCCTGCCTCACGGTTGAAAAAAGTTCTATACAGCATGTCCACATAGCGCTCATTATCCAGATTTTTACCGGCCAGCTCATCACCCATAATAAAACCCTTCGCAACGTCGGCCCCATCGCTCTCATGGTATACAAGCTGATCTGTCCAGTATTTCAACTCCTTCTTATCCGCAGTACGCTCCAGGGCCACCTCATACATACGTTTCACAAATTCCCACACCCGCTCCCTGTTATCGTCCACATAACGGCTAAGTCCATATACAAATCCCGTATCCAGAGAGTTCCTGCTTATTCTTCGACCCCAGTGGATACTGCTGTTATAATTTCCTTCCGTGACCACAATATACCCTTCGTCCAAGTGGTCTTCGAGTACCACCACCGTATGGGAGTTATTGTTAATCCTGAGGACGTCGCCTACTCTCAGCTGCGTATAATCCTCATATTGTCTGGTGGGATTATGGTCAAACACTTTGTCTGATATAACAAGCGCAAAACCATGGCACCCGCGGCCGCCCTGATGTACATTGTTTATGTATATATTGCTCCAATATGTGGGTGGGGTATCGTTGGTCCAGGTCATTCCCTCCGGGTAATCGGAGGCCAGGGCTAAGATTGCCTCATAGGCTTCTTCCTCTGTGATACTGATATAGTCTTTGCCTGCGCGCACCAATCCCTCTTCCGCTGAAATATTTGAGCTTTCCTCAAGCACTTCACCGGTAGAGATAACAGTAGTGTCATAACCGTCCCATCTGGACGCCTGCACCTGTGAGACGCTTATCCATGCAGTAATACACATCAAAGCAAAACCCATAATTAGTCTTTTCACATTCCTGCACATAAAAATCTCCTGTCCATTATTTTATATTCTTCCTTTCCCATGCATCATATACCCGGCATTTGCGAAACTATAAATTTGCCAGTACCGAATTGTGCATATTGTATATTCCGATTCTGCCATAAAGATACATATAGCCATACTCTATCATGTTTAAACCGTAAGTTCAAGAAGAAGACGGCATATGCCCCGGTTGGGGAATTCAAAATCCCAATGCATATATTCGCAGCAGCAGAAAATAAATGGAGCACACCGCCGCAATTGCAGCCAATATTTTTTTATTCTTCCCCTTGTTTTCTTTTGATTCATCACCATTCATACAAGCGTCTATTTTCCTGCAGAAATTGACGCAATATTTCCTGTCTTCTATCAACAGAGACGCCATTTTAGTTCTGATCAGTTCAATCATGGTTCCTATAATCCAAACCGCCAGAATACTGCAGAGCGTATAAAGCATTCTTTTTAAACCATGTAGAGTTTGATTGTATACCGCCGAACGAAATCCATGTTCCCAAAGATACGTATACCACACCGGCACCTGATGAAAGCAGTATACTCCCAGCGTAGCCGATGCGAGAGTATTTATAATCCTTGAATAATTAATACGCAGCCCCAAAAAGGCATAAAATATGGAATAAGCCATCAATAAATTGGGAATAGTCTGAAGTCTTGCCCTGTATGTCTCACAATAATCAGCCAACAGTGCCATACCGTAGTTGGCTGCTATGGCTCTTCCCACCGTATGGCAAAGCCAGACCAATCCAAAAAGAATGAATGCCCGCCCGGCCTTTGGTCGCCCGATTACATACTTTTTCAGATAACCTGTCAGCAGATACAAAAAAATAAGAGTCCAAATATCATTGGAAAAGAAACCAAGGTCCGTAGTAATTGTTGTATATAAACACTGTCCGCAGAAAAATATAAACAGAAAAAATTCCAAAACGCTTTTAGGCGCCTTGCATATGAGCAGGTTTAAAAACGGCGCTATGAATACAAGAACAATGTAATATCCCGCAAACCATAGAGGGCTTTGTTCTACCGGCAAAAATGCCGCGACTATATTTCCTCTCGACGCTATGCCGATAACATATAAATAAACGGTGATGGGAACCGTATACATAACTACCGTCAGCCAGACATGTATGATTCGTTTAAACCTGAACTCTTTTTCGACCAAAAACCAGGCGCTTATGATAATGAACACGCTGCAGGCAACTCTTGACAGACTTGTGACCGCGGAATAAAAAAAATGATTGCCAATATTTCCGCCCTCATAGATTCCGCTTTGACCGGTGAAATGATCTCCTATAATAAACAGTATACAAAGGATTCTCAACAATTCCAGGTTTGAATTTCTTATTTTCTTTCCGAATGTACCTTCTGTCATTTATCGGCGCTCCTTTATTTCTCTTCTTTCAGACACTCATCCAAAAAATTTAAATACTTCCTTGCGATCATTTCGTGGGTGAAATGTTCTATCACATATTCAAATCCGTTTTCCCCCATCTGGTCAGCTACCTGGGGATGATCCAGCAGATAGTCCACCGTCCCGGCAAAACCGGGATAATCCCTGAAATAGAGCCCGCCGTCCGTCTCCAGGCAAAAATTCTTTGTGACCGCGCAGTGTTCCGATACCAGCACCGGACGCTTTGCCAGCCAGGCCTCCATAATCACAATGGAAAAGCTCTCATAGTGTGATGGATTGCACAGGATCGCGCACGCGGCATAGGCGTTATGCTTATCTTCCACAGAGACAAACCCCAGATCGTGTACCCTGCCCTGACACTCTTTCGGAATCTCTATATGTCCTCCGCCGATCAGCACCAAATCCAGGTCTCTCTTCGGATTTCCCGCAATATATTTGCAGAAATAATTCAGCAGCTGATCCGCTTTTTTGCCGGGATCCTTACGTCCGGCATACAGGATGAAGTCATGATATATTTGATATTTTTCCCTGAATTTCGCAGCGCTGCAGCTCTCATGCCAATCCGTATCAATACCTGTACCCAGTACTTCCGTATGCACATTGGAGAGATCATACAGAGTGTAGGCCAGATCTCTCTCCGGCCCGGAGAGGAATGCCAGCCCCTTCATCCTCTCCGCCATTTCTTTGGTCAACGACATGTGGGCATAACCTTCATCATGAAAGCAGGGCACCATGACGCAGTTGTCAGGACATGCTTTGGAACCGTGATAGCTGGGGCCATAAAGATAAGGCGTAAATATAAAACACCGGTAAACGTCCTTATGCTCCTGAATATATCGGTACATGTCCGGACTGTTGATATCCTCATCATAATAATAACGCTCTTCCTCAAGCGTTACCTTTTCGCCGCGGTACAGCTTTAAGTTGGCGGGATTATAAAGACGGAGATCCTGGGCCTTTACCGGGAAACGTCTCACCAAAATACCGTTCTCCACATGCGCCCCGGCCTCCATCGTATTTTTACCGCGGTCAGCCGACGCTTCCCTGACACATGTGGTCAATACCTCCACGTCCGCACCGGCCCGCTGCAGGCTATGCGCCAGGTAGTTGCATGCCTGCTCCGCTCCTCCCTTAATATCATCCCCATACCACGGCACCACCAGCGCAATCGGTTTCATCCTTCCCTCTTTCCCGTATATCATGGTCTGCGCCCATGACATACGCCACTCCATATTCAGTCTGCCTGTAAAATCACTCGTCCCCCAGCGCCCTTGCATATAAATCGGCTATATTCTCCCCGTTTAATATCCGATCCGCATAGGCTCTGGCATTCTCCGCCATAGCCTCCCGCATTTCTTCATGTTCCAGCATATACTGTAACATTGCCGTCAGCGCAGGCACTTCCATCCGCCCCAATGGTACTTTCCAGCATACGTCATCCGGGAACTCCAAATACTGGTTGACAGCGGTCACAAGGGACGGCTTTCCGGCTTTCATGGTTTCGCACAGAGTCGCTGACGATTCCCCCATGGTCGGATACCGCAGATTCAGAATAATATCGCTCAGCTCCAGCCCTGCCAGATATTCCTCCCTTTCCAGATACCCCGTTATGACTACCGCCTCCTGCAGCTGTTCCCGTTCTATTAAGGCATTGCATTCCTCGGTTCCCTTATTTCCCCAGAATACCATTTTCACCGGATATCCCTGCTGGCGGAGCCGAACCAGGCTCTGAATCATTACCTGTGGGCGCTTGTTGCTGTTCATCCATCCCAGGCAGCCTATCACAATCTCCCCCTCCCGGTAATGTATCTTTTCCCGCACCCTGTCCCTTGCTACCCCGCAGCCGTCATCCGGTTTTTGAGTTTCAAAACAGGCGAGCGGAACCAGATACTTGCGGACATCCGGCCCCAGCTGTCGATAGGACCACTCATTGTGTACAATTACCTTGCGGGCCTGTCGGGCAACGCCGTGGCTCATCGGAAATTTTGCGCCGTCGGAATTCTCCGTTTTTTGCTCCAGTTTTCGGAAATGAAGTTCCCCCGCCTCCCCATATCCGGCTTTCAAAACCCGCCGATAAATCTCTTTCTGCCCCGTTGCGTAAAAGGCATGATAAAAGAAAGCATTCAAGTCAAAATCATGGATTTCCACAATTCCGCCAAGCCGCTCAAAAAGCTTATAAGTACTCGCGTGATACCGCACACAATTTCCTATATGGAAGATGATCTCATCATAACTGCCATACTGCCGCTCCAGTTGGTCTATGGTATATCGTTTTCCATATTCAAAAGGCAACAGCTCACAGTCTCTGTCCATGGAATTATCCACAAAGAGATCTATATCATAATGTTTGCTCATATAGGGCACAATCTGGTAAACATAGTTTGCTATGCCCGTCTGCTGCTTTGGCCATGGAGCCACCAGAGCAACTTTTCTGCGCTGAAAGGACTCCTGTTCACCGGTATCTTCCAGTATCGCCAAAGTCTTTTCCGCCGTCTTTTCCCAGGTAAATCCTCCGGCATATTCCTGTCTGGCACGCTTGGACTCCATGCTCTCCCGCAGGGATTCCCGAACTGCCTCGACAATGCGCCCGGCCATATCCTCCGTATCGTGCGCGTCGCACAGCATGGCATGTCCGGCACATACCTCCGGCAGCGAAGAATTGTCTGCGGACAGTATATAGGCCCCTCCCAGCATGGCTTCCAGCAACGGCAGACCAAATCCCTCATAAAAAGACGGAAAGAAGAATACATCCGCCTCCCGATACAGCCGGGCCAGCTCCTCATCCGGCAGAAAACCTGTCAGGCGCACGCTGCCGCGCACTCCCAGCTCATCCAGATACCGTTCCATCTTCTCTTTGTTTTCGGCACTGTATTTCCCCACCACAGAGAATGTCACTTCCAGGTCCGGCATCGCTTTCTCAGCCTCCGCAAAAGCTCTGACCGCGCCATACATATTCTTACGGTAGTCAAAACCTCCGGTATATACGATGCTTGCTCTGCCGTCCGGCACATGCTCCTGTCTCTCCCCATAAAACAGATTGCGGTCGGCCGCAAGCAATGTGACGTCCGCCTTTATCTCCTCACCGATAATGCGGCGCAGATCTGCCCTGGTAGCCTCCGAGATACAGATCAGATGGACGCTCTTTAAGTAATCCAGCCTGCGGTGATACTCCCTGGTGATCCGTTCTTCCCACTCGGCGACCGGCATCAGATAGGGGATCAAATCATATACTGTGGCATAAAAAGGGCAGTTCACCTTCTTGTTGGGAAACAGCACATTCACCATCAACGGGTTGGGACACCAAAACCGATCGATCCGGTACTCCGCAACCGCCTGATTGATACGGTCGGAGAAAGCATTTTCCCTCTCATAATCTGCTCCGGGTGCAAAAATCCTGTCCACTATGGGAATCACTCTGCCTGCGGTCCAGCGATCCAGTGTCAAAACGGCTTTTTCGCTGCTCACCGTTATATACCATATATTCCCCACGGACTGTTTGATCATATTTGTGACCACATTTTTGAAATATACCCCTATTCCCCTGTTGATCTCCTCGGTCTCCAGAGTCTGCCCATCTATCAGAATATTCATTGCATGGTACTCCTATTTCTTTGCTACTATCGCGTAATCCGCCGATGACCATATGGTACGTCTCAGCTCATTCAGCACCGCCTGAAAACATACAGACTGCTGAATATCCGTGGTTTCCTCCTGCGTCAGACTGTTCCACCATTCTTCCGTATTTCCCTGCTCGGGATATACTGCCTCGATCTGACCGAATCCGTTCTGCTCCGCTAAAAACCGGACGAATTCCGGATGCAGCTGCCGCACATGAGTCGGATCCAGATAGAAGGCGGCAGCGCCAACCTGCAGATTGCAGGGATTGGGAGTTTCCATAATCATAAGGCCTCCCTTTTTCACCACACGTCCCAGCTCCTGAAACAGGCTCAGCAGCTGAGGCATCTCCAAATGCTCGATCAGCTGAAAGGAAGTGACCATCCGTACACTGTTATCCGGCAGGGATTTTACATAGGAGATAGCGTCCATGCAGACTACTTTTAAATTTTTCTTATGACATTCGGTGAGGGACTCCCGGTTAAGGTCAATGCCCAGAGCCTGATATCCGTTCTCCCTGAGGATCTCAAGCCATTCTCCCCTGCCGCATCCCAGATCCAGGATCTCTCCGGGCATATCGCCGTCCAGCCAGTTTTTTACATAAGTATCCAAATAGTACTGCTGGCGGCGGCGGATCTCCTCCTGATTGCCTCTGTGCTGTTCCTCAAAAGCCAGATACGTTTTCGCGTCGAAAGACGCCTTCGCAGCTGGCTCCGCACCAACGCCATTTTCGGTTTTGCTGCGCTCCAGAAAGGCCAGACGCGCTTCTATTTCCCTGCTCCAAAGGGCGATCTCATCCATATTCTCCTGCATGATATCCAGGGATACGGCCACTTTGTTGTTCACTTCGTTTTGCTGGAAATTGATAAACCGGGTCAGCTTGGAGGTTACCCGGCTGATCATAGTCATCATCTTTGCCACAAGCGGTTTTTTATCGGCATAGGGCGGAATTCTCAGGTGGATACCGTCCAGGGCATGTATGCGCTTTACCAGGGGAGCCAACTCCTCATTTTTTTCCTCCAGAACATGCGACAGGGAGCCCTCATAACCGGCTCCATACTGCTGCTCCACCTCCTTGAGGATCTCCTCCATGATTTTTGCCACATCCACATTATTCTTCATGTGTTTCCCCTCCGTTCAGATTCCACTTCAGATCGGGACGTATAACACCGTAATCCGTCTGTGTGTTATATACCTCAAAAGTATACGCGTTCAATATACCATGATAAGTAGGGCCATAATCCTTGTTAAAGGATACGTCGATCCTGTATTCCCCCTGCATGAACGGTTGACGGCGGATCAGGAGTTCTACGGTTCCCCGGTCCTGCAAAATCACATTTTTGCCCGTGTTGATAAAGCAGTTGGTAGAGTAGCAGTTCAGGCCATCGCTGCGATAAAGACTGAAACTGCACATGCTCTCCGTGAGGCTTGGTTCGATTCTCTTATAATGGATTCGTATCAGTATGGATTCGCCGATTGCAAAACGCTTTTGGGGCACATGATCCTCTGCCCCCAGCACCTCCAACGACGTAATACGCAGCTGCCGATTTCCGATTTCAGCCCTTTTGCCCTGGCTCTTCAGCTCCTGGATCTGCTCCGGTGTATATTGATACTCTCCCTCTTCGCCTGCCAATTCCCCGGCATTGTCCTCGCTGTCCTCCGTTGCCTCCTCCCGGTGCAAATCACTGTCCGAGTTCTCCTCAGGGGGCGGCGTCTGTTCTCCCTGATTCATGATCCAGCCCATATAACTCTGGATCACCTCCCTGGGTTGTCCTTCCTGCGCGATTACCCCGTCCCTGATCCAGATCGCCCTGTCACAGATCTGTTCTACCTGGCTCAGAGAATGGGAGACGATCACGATCGTCGTTCCCTCCGCCTTGATTTCTCTCAAACGGTTAAAACATTTTGCCTGGTAGGCCGCGTCGCCTACCGCCAGGATCTCGTCGATCAGCAGAATGTCCGCGTCCACATTGATGGCCACTGAAAAGGCCAGGCGCATATACATACCGGAGGAGTAGGTTCGCACCGGTACGTCTATATATTCCCCCAATTCCGAAAAACCTATGATATTCTCCAGTCTTTCGTCTATCTCCGGTCTGGTAAGTCCAAAGATCGCCGCATTGGTATAGATATTCTCCCGGCCGCTCATATCCGGATGAAAACCCGCTCCCAGCTCGATCAGGCTGGATACCCGGCCCTTCATTTCGATCGTGCCGCTGCTGGGATACATGATCCTGGTAAGCAGTTTCAGAGTGGTACTCTTGCCGCAGCCGTTATTGCCGATCAGGCCGATGGCCTCTCCCTTTTTCACCGAAAAACTGACGCCCCTGAGTACTTCCCGCTCCTCATAACGGTTGCGGCTTCTGAACAGCACTCTCTCCTTGAGCTGTCTTCCTTTGTCATAATATACTTTAAATTTTTTACATAACTGGTTGACTTCAATTACATTGCCCTGCTGCATAACGGCGCAACCTCCAACTCCTTGTTCATTGTGAGCTACATCTCCTCGGCAAATCCCCTCTGCAGCCTGCGGAACGTCAGCTCTCCCACCGCCAGAAATATCAGGCCCAGCACAGAGGCAGACCCCAGCGTACCAATATCGGGAACCTGCTTATAGTACAGGATCGCGCGGTACGCTTCCACGACTGGCGTCATGGGATTTAACCTCCAAATTACCTGCAGCTTTTCCGGCAGCATGGAAGAAGCATACATCACCGGCGTCAAAAACTGCCAAGCCATAGTGAGAATACTCAGTATATACGCCAGATCCCGGAAATATACCGTCAGCGCGCTGGCCAGCAGCACCATACCCAGCGCCAGCAGATATTCTATCGCCATGATCAGGGGCATGAACAGGAGCGCCAGCGGATTAAACCCGTAGCCCGTCACCAGCAGCACGCCAAACACTGCGACAAAGCTGAGCAGCATATTGATAAAACAACTGGAAACAAAAGAAATGGGCATGACCTCCCTGGGAAAATATATCTTTTTCACCATCTCCGCATTGGACATGATGCAGGTGCAGCCGCCGTTGAGCGATGTGCTGAAAAATATCCAGGGAACCAACGCCACAAACAGAAACAGATAGTACTGTTGTATATTGGATCTCATGATAATCGAAAAAACCATCGTGTATACCGCCAGTTGCAGCAGCGGATTCAAAAATGTCCACAAAAAACCCAGCATGGAACCTTTATATCGTCCCCGGAGATCCCGCCGGACCAGGCTGAAGATCATCTCCCTGTACTCATATATCTCTTTCAAAAGCCTCATATTCTGTATCCTTCCCGCCGCTACCGTACAATGATCCGCACGGTATCGCAGTCTGCTCCCTCTTCCGAGAACCATGCCTCTCCTTCTTTGACCACATCCAGCGACACCTGGTAAACGCCGCTTTCCAGCCCGGAGATCCTGATCTCCTCCTGAGCAGTTTGCCCCGAAAAAATCCTGTTGATAAATTCCGTCCTCACATTATCATACTCCAACAGCTTTCCCTCGCCGTCATACAGATGATAACTCAGAAAACACCTCTGATCGTCCGTGGAAGTAAGCATCCTGTTCGCCCTGTTGTCCACGGAAACCGGGATCACATACTCCGCCTCCGACGCCGAAAACTGATACTCCGACTGCCCCGCCGTGACGCTTACCGCATAATCCTGCTGCGCCAGACTGATCCAGATCATCGCCCCAATATATATCAATACCGTTGCGCAGCCTACCGCCAAACGCCATCGTACCCTCATCTCAAGCCTCTTTCCCGGCAACCTTTCGATGCCATATACATACAGGTTAACTTTACCATACTTGGACCGCAAATTCAAGAAAAAGGTGACATTCGCCCCAAGGGCCAATGCCACCTTCGTTGTTTGACTATTCTGTTTACAGACCGTAAGAAGCAACGATTCTGCTAAATTCCGGACTGTTGGCAAAGCAGGAGAACACTTTCTCGCGGGTCATACCGCCGCGCATCAGTTCCTGATAATAGCTTATCTCCACATCCGCACCATCCCGGTCCATCATGGCCCGGTACATGATTCTGCTAAAGTCCGCGTCGCCAAGGTTCTTGTTGACAAACTCAGGTGAGAACACAAAATCATGAGCTACCGCCTGGGGAGTCCTGGTCTTCTTCACCAGGATATCTACCCAGTAATTTATTCCGGAGCCATCGTCATTGCGTTCCAGCGTCAGCTTATATAATCTGTTGACAAAACCGGCAATCTGCGGATACAGATCCCGCACTTCTTTCAGAGCGACCGTGCCCTGCACGATACCATACTCGGCACATAATCTTCCAAATTCCGCCGAGTCCACAAATCCTTTCAGCACATAATTCCTGGAAATCCCGCCCTCCATGATCTGCAGCCAATATTCCAGCTCGGAATTACCAGGCTCCCTGTCAAAAATCGCCCTGTACAGCACCTGCAAATATTCTTTGTTGGAGGTATGCTTATTTACAAATTCAGGACCGTTTATAAATCCGTAGATCGTATCGGCCCCGGTCACACGCCCATTGAACAAGTTCTCGCCCCAATAGGTCAGTTCATTTTCACTTGCGGGACGTCCCAACACAATACTGTACATCCGCGCTGCAAAAGCCCTGTCCAGAACCATCCTGTAATCCCCCAGCTGTATGCCCAGAGAATCCACATCGGAAACGGCCTTTCCTTTATCGGAGTAGTAGTAAGACGTGACAACAATCGTGTAATCCCCTGCCGGATACCTGTTCAAATCTTTCGTATTCCACTGATAAGTATATTTCTCGCCGCCAGGCGTATCGCTGAAATTATCAACCTTGCTGCACACAACCTCCTGTAAGGCGTCCTGGGTTCCACGGTAAATCAGTATTTCAAAAGAATCTGTCGGATCCCCAAAACTATTTACAATAAAGTTCAATTCGACCAGAGAGTTATTAGTCGCCCACAAAGAAAGCATACTGCCATCAATGCTTACCCTGCCATGCCCATTGGCCATAACCAGCTCGTCAACATTATCCGCCCCGCTCACGGAAACCAAGGTCAGATCCTCTTCTTCCGCGCAGACGGACATACCCATCATAAAACCCATCACTGTGACAAGTAAAAGTATCTTCCAGAAAAATTTTCTATTCATCCTTCGACCCTTTCTAAAAAATGCTTATCGAATTCCATAACTCTTCATAATTTCTTTGAATTCATTTGATTCGGCAAACCGCTCCAGAACCGTCACCCTGGTCAGACCCGCCCTCATCTGCGCAATCCAATATCCCGTCTCGGAAACCGCGGGCTCACGGTCCATAAAAGTCACGTACAGTCTGCTAATGTACTCCTCATCACTGTTCTGCTGGCTTTCAAACTCCGAAGAGAAGAAGAAATTCTTGGCCGCCGTTTCCGCCGTCATCGTTCTGTTCGCGATCCCTGTGACATAATACTGCTTTTCCGCCTCCGAAGGCCTGATATTCCTCTTAAGCGCGCATACATACAAACGCTCTACAAACTCTCCCAGTTTCTCGTAATTAATCTCATATTCCTCACCCGTAGCCAGCACCATCAGTCCCCTGGTAATGCCTGCCTTCTGACAAAGTATATCAAACTCATTGGAATTGACAAAGCCTCTCAGCACGTACTTCCGGGACATGCCGGACGCCATTTCATTCTTCCAGTACTGTATCTCCGCCGCTCCCGCGCTGCGGCCAAAGAACGCCTCATACATGGCGGCCACATAATCCTCGGGACTGAGGTTCTTACCCTGGAACTCCGGGCTTCCCACAAAATTCTGGGCTATCGTGGCGCCGTCTATAGCGCCGCTCTGCAATTGATCCACGTAATACTTCAACTCCTCGGCGCTCGCCCCGCGTCCCAAAGTGGTATTATACATTCTCCTGACAAAGTTCTCCACCAGTTGTCGGTCGCCGCTCTGCAATTTATTCAGGTCGAACTCCGGCGGGGCCTGGAGAATAGCAGCGTTACCAGCGTCATCCCTGACATAGACCACTACTCTGCCGCTGTCTGTCTGGGGATAGCTGACAGAAAACTGTCCGCTGACACCGCCGGCGCCAACTGTCGTCTCATATTTCACGCTGTTTACCACTGCGCCACATTCAAAATCATTCCAGTATGCCTGCCCAGTCACACTTGCACCGTCGATAGCAATAATCTTTAACGTGTTATTTTTAATCTCGGAAGGCCCACCTTGAGGATTGTAAATAGCATTCGCACCAAATCTGTTGGCGTTTACCATGATCTGGTTATTGGTTCCGTTTACAACGCACCCGGGATTGTTGACGATTCCGCTGTTGCCAAAATTGCAGATCCGGTTTCCCTGCAGAGTTACTCTGGCGCCATTATTGGTCACAATTCCGTTTGCTCCCGCATCCACCTCATCCTGCCGGATCACGTTATTGGAAAGTGTGGCCGTGCTGTTCAGCACCACAACACCCATGCCGGTACTGTTTTTTACTGTCGCGTTCTTCACTGTAACCTGCGCCTGTTCAATATGTATGCCCGCCGCTGTGCTACCGTCTATCTGGCAGCCGTCCACTGTTCCGGACACGCCGGTCTTGCCCTCGTAGGGTTTACCGTCGTATACAATGGCGGATCCCGTAGTATTATTTACGACGCCGCCTGTAATGTCTGCGGTACTGGCCTTGGATATGGATATTCCAATATTGCCTGAATCGGTCACTGTATTGTTGTTTAAATACACTCGTTCCGATGCAAAAGTCACCTGTATACCATGATTTCCCGCCTCACTGACGGTATTCCCCTGCACGGTAATATCCTTACTGGCGGCAATCAATATGCCGTTTCCCCAGTCCTTTATATGACTCCGCACATCCGTAACATTGTTGTTTTCCACCCGGGTTCCTTCACTGTTTCGTACCACCAGACCCTCGCCATGGCCCGCGCGGTTCGGATCCAACGCGCTGGCCTTCACAGTGTTGCCACTGATGACAGAGGACTTATCCCAGTCTACGAGCATACCATATTTTCCACTGTTCACAATCCAATTGTCACTTACGACAAGATTTTTTACATTCACCGCCTGAAAACCGGTCTCTCCTACACTGAGGATTGAGTTTTGACTAATCTCAATCTGTTCGCACCATGATATATCGATACCCATCAACACACCATTGGCATCGCAGCCACTCACTTTTCCGCCAATGACGTTTTTCAGATATATGCCCGCCACGGTATCGCTATTCCCGTTAAGGGAACCATCTACATGCACATTTTCCAATGTAATATTGGATCCGGGCCTGCTACCTGGGAAATAAATAACGCTCTGATTCCCGTTCACACTCCAGATACCCTCCATCACTTTGATATTAGTTGGATCAATATATGGAGATACCGTCAGCGCCGCCCCCTCGCTACGGTTTACAATCGTCGCTCCCGTCGCTCTGATTGTGGTATTGGAATATACCAACAGCGGACTGCTTAACTGATACGTTCCGGGCGGAATCATGACTGTCGTCTCTTCCGTTGCATTTTGCGCCTGATCCAACGCCGCCTGAATATCTTGCCCAGTGTTCCCATTGACAGTGATTACTTTAGCCTCCGCGGATCCCTTGCACATTAACGCCGCAACGAGGATACTCGCTGCCATCAGACAAATCCTGTTGATTATTTTTGACATGCCTTCATCTCCTCCTCAATTTTCTATATTATGGGACATATTATAACATCTACCTGATTTCGTTTCAAGTGTGGATACATTTTTAGTTTTATTCATCTAGTTTATTTTTTCCATTGCCTTTTGCAGCTCCGCGTACTCCGGCGACAGATAAAAACACTTTTCCATCTCCCGGATCGACATGCCTTCCGCCTGCCGCTCCAGATAATACAGCAAGCCGGGCAGATCGCATTCCCTCCTAAGAATGTTCTGATACAACAGACAGATCTCTCCCACCGCTCTGCCTGTCTGTATCTCCACGCACCGGGCCAGCTCCGTGCCCGCCACTGTCTCCGGGTGTTTTTGCCTGTACTCCGGCGACCACAGAAATCCCGCCATCACCATAATCGGATCGTTGGTCTGCCCGTATGCCTGCCAGTAGAATATCCCCCGTTCCTCTCCCTGTCTCTGCAGGAGCTGTCTGTACAGATATTCCACCGCCTGACGCTCATCCTCAATCCGCAGATAGTTATCATAGACTGCCGGAACGGATAAGGTCTCTCCGGCTGCCGGATCCGTCAGCAGCTTCATGCGAAAGTTCCGATTGGTCCGCGCGCCATAGTCCTCCCACTGTCCCGATTCCATCCTGTAGCTGACCCCGGTTCCGCCCTCCGCGGTACAGACCGTTTTTCCGCTGACTCCAGCGGCGTCCGTGCAGATACCGACCGTGTCCCCGTATAATGTCAGCGCGATCCCCACTTCGGAGCCGTAGGCCATGACCACGGGAGCCGGAAGTTCTATCGTGACGTTTCCCGGCCAGGCAATAAACCCTGTCACCGGTTCCGGCAGCAATGCCTGCTCCCCGATGTTCTTCCCGCCTGTCAGGTCAAAAAGCTCCAGCCGATAGCTCATCCCTCCGGTGGGTACTGTGATGTTTACCGCTTTCAACAGCTCGTCGCATCCCCAGGTTCCCTCCAAAGTGTAACGGTTCGCCACCTGTAATTCTCCCACGGCCGTCTCTCTGCCGTCCATGATCGTATTGTCGCACTGATATATATATTCGCCCATGTCTGCGGTCGCTTCCAGTACGTAAGCGTTCTCCGCTATGGAGGCATCCTCATAGGAGAGCCAGAAAAACCCTTCGTCCCCAAAGACGGTTCCCCACGAATTTTGTACCAGCCATGCCCCGTCGGACTCCGGCTGTACCTTAAAATTCTCCCTGCGGTAGTCATCGTCCCAGCCGATCACCGTCACCGCGTGATCCGCCCGCATGTCAGACGGACAGTACTGCGCCGCCGTACCGTATTCATAGTAACTCAGACTGCTGCAATAAGTAATGCCCACCGCGCCGTATTGCAGAATCATCCTCTTCCATAATTCCCTGTCCGCGGTGGGAAAAGCATATGCCGATTTCAGCCGGATGCATGCCGACGAGTACGCCTCCCTGCTGTCCGCCAACGGAACCGCCGCCTCCTGATACGGCGCCATGTACTCCGGCACGGCGCCCAGATAACTGCCAAGGCTGCGTATGGCATAGTCGTACTTTCCCCCGTTCCAAAAACACTGTGTACTCTGCCCGTTATCCCGAAAGACCGTACCCTCTCCCGGCTGCTGACCCGGAGTGCCGCATACGGAATGATAGGTATAATATACCAGATGTCTTTCCGACAGATCCGGGATATTACCCATGCCCTGTTTCCACGCGTTGATCTGCAGCAGATCCAGAGCCGCGAACGCCCAGCAGTCTCCGTACCGCTGTGATTCTATCACAATATCGGCTCCCTCATCGCGGACGTCATAGCGCCATGGAATATCTATACTTATTGACATCGGCACATTTTCCCCTGCATATACATATGCCGTATCCTCCTCCTGATATCCCCCCATTCCCGCATACGGCGCCACGGCCCTCTCTATTTCCGCTATCTCTTCCTCCGTCATCGGTCGGCCCAGCACATAGTCCCTGTCCTCAGGCGGCTCCTCCTGCAGCTGAGCCGCCTGGCTCTCTCCCATGCTGCAGAGAATCCCGATCAGCATTGCCAGCGCAAACTTTATCATATGATGTCGTCTCATGTATCTCTCCTAACTCCGATGTGCCCGCGCGCCAATGTGCCGTCCGCTAGTACGGCGTGACGCCATACTTCCGCATTATCCCGTCAAACTCCGGACTTCGGGCAAAGCCGCGGAATACCTCTTCTCTGGGCACTCCCGCATTCAATTTATTCAGCCAATATGGAATTTCCGTCAAGCCGGCTTCACGGTCCATGAAAGTGCGATACAATATTTTGACATATTCCTCATTGCCATAACCCTTTCTAAGAAATTCGTCTGAAAAGATAAATCCATAGGCAACCTCTTCCACGGCCTTTTCCTTACGCAAAATCGTTCTGGTCCACAACTCCATACCGCCGTCGTCCCCTCCACGGTTCAGAGCCTTGTTATATAATCTGGACACGAACGCGGTCACTCCCTCATTCTGGTCCCTGTACGCAGTCCAGTTTATCGTGCCGCGATCCACCCCATAGCCGTCGCATACCTGCCCGAATTCATTGGAATTAGCAAAACCGGCGTACACATATTCACGGCTCATCCCTATATCCAGCTTATCGGTCCAATACTTCCTCTCATTTTCAGCTCCGGCCCGATCGAACATCACTCGATACAATATATCCGCGTACTCTTCGTCGGACAGCCCTTTCTCCTTAAATTCATTGCTGAAGAAAAAGCCCCATGCCACATCCGCCCCGGTACTTTCCTTACTCACCAGTTTCCGATACCAATAATCTACTTCCGAATCGTCGTAAGACTGCCTGCCCAGCACATTCACATACAGCCGTACAATAAACGCTTTCAGCTGCCTCTCCTGCTCCGGCGTGACGCTGGGCGGCTGTACGGGCTGGGATGTCCCCGGCTCCGGGCAGGCGGAGGCGGGCATATTCCGGTATACCGGAATCTTAAATACAAACATATTGTTCAGCGCTCCGGCCCGTTCATAGGCGGCCCTGGTGGTGGAACCCTCCGACATGGGCGCGGTGATATTCTGCATATACTGATGGTAAAACATCCCGTCATAGGAGCTGTCCACATCAAATTTCTGTAAATATAGGGTATCCTGTCCCTTTAAAATATAATTTTTTGAGATAAATTTCGCCCCTCCCGCAATGGATCCGCGGCGGGTATTCCACCCCTTCTGGCGGGCATAGGTAAGCCCTGATTCGATGACCTGCTTATTTGTGGTCCCGGAGGCGTTGATATTATAATAATTGTAATATCCCTCGTACCCCGGATAAGTGCCGGAGATAAGGGCAGACGAACCGTTTACGCCCTGCTCCTGATAGACACGGGACGCCAGATGGAAGGGACTTACCCCCAGCTTCTGTCCCAGATTGAAAAAGTTCTGGGAATAGGAGATACCCTCGCCGGGAATATCGCCTCTCATAAAGGAGTTCTGCACGATGTTCTGCACGCCCTGCACAGTATGGTAATTGCCGTTGTAGGTCAACTGCTCGAACATAAATATATACTTCTCATTCAGGAAGTTGCGCGGATCAACGCAATATTCCACAGCCGGTCTGGTCGCCAGATACCAGTTCTGATCCCGCTGCTCCCCCTTCCAGGCCGCAGGCTTGGAGGAATGCACCCAACTGCGGTCGCCGCGCATCTCCTCCGTGATGACCGTCTCCCATTCTATATTGGTGTTCATCGGTACAAACACCCAGTTGGGATGCCGGCTCTTAAGCTGCGCCAGATAGGAGCGATAGGATTCGGGAAACGCCGATATATCGTTATTTGCCCTTACCAGAATTTCCCCTTCCGCATCCGGACCGATCCCCGTCACAATGCCGGAAAGATATTCCTGCTGCCAATCCAGAAAACGTTCGTCGGTACTGATCAGACAGTCTCCATGCACATAACCCCTATAGCTCTTTTCCTCCTGCACATAGGTTACCAGGTACCAGACAGCGCCGTCCTCCCACTCCATATCCTCTATCATCGCCTGGCTGCCGGAGGGTATCTGTACCGCACCGCTATCCGCATACCCCGGAACCGCAGAAAGGGGATATTCATCCATGCCGTACACCGTGGCCACGATCTCCCTCTGTGCCGCCTGCTGCTCCAAAGCCTGAGCCGCCTGCCGGATCTGTTCCTGAAACCGGACTTCGTCTTCCGGGTACTCCTCTCCCTCTTCCTCCGGCTCCGCCATATATGCCGTATCCTGTTCCTCCATGGCCTGCAAAGCGAGCTGCGGACCGCAGCACAGAATCATTGCCCAGGCCATGCCTATTGTAATAAATCTGATTGCTTTTCTCTTCATCCGTTACTCCTCCCTGTCTTTTATCTCCAGTTCCGTCTGACGCGCAATGCTCTTGGTTCCTGCGTGGAGCTCCCACTCTATCCGGTATATCCCTGTTTCCTCCGGCGCCATCAGCAGCACCTGGAAATCCCGGTCCGTATCCTGGAATCTGGAAGAACCCATGCCCTCTGCCTTGCCGTCCTCCCTCCAGACCGTCCAGGTCAACTGCCACTGCCGGTTCTGGCGCAGAGTTTTGCAAAGCATCACCTGAAAATCCATGCGGAGAAAATCTCCTTTTATCATAGGCATAGCCGCCGGGGTGCACAGCGTCGGTTCTCCCTCCCGGTCGCAGACCGCAAACACCGGCTCCACTCCATACTGTCTGCGGCAGAGCTGCCGCCACCGGCGGTCAAGCCGCAATTCTTCCTCATGGCGCTGTTCTCTGTCCATGCATATCTGCGCCTTGCGTCGGTTCTCCTGTAGGATATCCGCCGTATACTCTCTGGAAAATCCTGTAAAATGTCCTTTCCCGCGGTATACCCCGCAGTCCCCGTAGACCATGTCATAAAAATTTTCAAAGAGATACTCCTGCCTTTTCACCTCGGGATCCCAGTCCTCTAAAAAGCCCGGCCAATCCATGGTCGCATAGGGGCATATATCCAGCGATTCCGGGTATTCGCAGGCCACGTAATTGAAGTAGCCGCTCCACTCGCTGGCCGCTCCCTGCGCGATCTGCGGATACCGCCCCAACATCTCCAGAAACAGTTGCCTGTTGATGATCTGGGGCATATGGGCGTCAAACATATAGGTGGAATACCCCTGCTCCATCAGAAAATCCCGGCACTTCCACATACTGTTGTCAAAGGAAGTGGGATTGCCCTGGGTGCCTTTCCAGTTTCTGAGATCTCCCACATAATAAGCCTGGTATTTCCCGTTTTTGTAAAAATTTTCAATGGTGATCTGACGCAGCGGCCTGTAGTCGTCATCGCTCATAAGGAACACCGGATTGATTATATCACTCTGGATCGCTCTTGCGCGCAGGAAAATATTGCGAGCGGCGTGATCCTCGGGAAGCCGGCATCCGTCCAGGAGAACGCCGTCTGTCAGGCAGCGTATCCGCAGCCTCCCCCTGTATCCCCGTTCCACCTCCTCCGCCATGGCGTCGGGGCAGCACAGCACGATCTCCGTGACAAAGGGCATAAACTGTTCTATAAAGGGCAGACTGCGCATAAAATCCTCCGCCCTGGCCGACAGTATGACCATCTGCTCTACCCCGGCAGCCGCCGATATATCCGGTATTTCCTTCGTGCTGCACAGTTCTTTCAGAGCTGTCCCTATCCGCTGTGCCACCTGATCCCATCCGGTGGCGCTATAGCTGCGCAGCCTGTCCAGCATCCTGCTGTAAGCAGGTTCCTGATCCGTCTCCTCCACAGCGTCCAGCAGCGACTGCGAATCCCATGGAGAAAAATACCCGCAGTACTCCCCTCCCACCTCTCTGAGCACCGGATGATCCGAACACAGCACGGGAACCCCCCTGCCCAGGGCCTCTGTCACCGGCAGGCCAAACCCCTCTGTCAGGCTGGGAAAGATCACAAAACGACTGTGGGCATAGAGATATTCCATATCCGCGTCCGTGGCGTCCTCGATCCAGTGCAGCTGTCTGCCCAGCATCTCATGGCCGCGGATGCGTTCCGCCGTCTCCTGTATATCCCATCCCTGCCGCCCCGCTATGACCAGCTGCCAGCCCTTGCCAAACAGCCCCCGCTCCATCGCATCCAGCGCCAGCCTGTGATTTTTGCGGGGTTCCACTGTGCCCACCATCAGCAGATATTTCCCTCTGCTTACGATCTCTTCCAATCGTTTACCCGGCCTGGTCTCCCTGCATCGCTCCTTAAAGTCCGTTCCCAGCCAGGATACTGCGCAGGGCGCGGGATTGTCCACGCCGATCCGCCGCATAAAATCCTGAAGATACCGGATATTGGTCTGCGTGGACGATATAAACAGATCCCCATATGTCACACAGGCCGTCATGTATCCCAGAAAGGCACAGATTGTCTCGGACGCCGCGTACTGCGGCCACATAATGGGGATCAAATCCTGGTAACACACCGCGATTTTTACGCCCCTGGCTTTTAACTCAGGATACAGGCTCATGCGCCCGCAGGGGGAATGCCACACGCTGTCCAGCTCCAAAAAGACGCTGCCGTGGGGAAACTGCGCAGGTCCGATCTCCTGCCGGGTGCGCATATCTTCTTTTTTTCCGCTCCCGTCCCTGAAAAAGGCCAGAAAAGCAGGCAAAGAAAGGATCCCAAAACAGTTCCCCCGTTCCCGGTACTCCAACAGGACCAGCTCCAGCTCCGGATCCTGCGCCAGTCTGGTCGCCACCTCCCGCACCACCCTCTGTATACCGCTTATAAAGTTCACATGCATCAGATTACTGACATCTATGAATACTTTCACTTCCATACCCCTTTGCGTGTTCCCGCAGGCACGCCCGTCCCTGTTTGAATGTCTGCCTTCAAGCCCGCCTCCACAGTATCTTCATTACCCATTTTTTTAAGGGAGCCTTGATGCCCAGAGGAAGTTTCCTGCCTATACGGATGCCCGCAGACAGGATTCGCTGTTTCACGCTCCTTCCGGCCCGCGCCTTTTCCCCGGTCTCCTCCGTATAGATGTTCCCCCGGATCACCCTGTCCCCGGCCAGCACTTCCGGATCGCTCAGCAGGGCATCCATCACTGCCCGGCGGTACTGCCATTCGGACAGATCCGTTTGGGCCAGCCACTTTTGCAAAGCCGTCTGATCCGGCAGCCTCCCCAGCAGACTGTAGCAGGCCATCTGCAAAAACTCCGTCCGGTCGGCATCCAGCAAGTCCTGCAAATCCAGAACGCCCGGCGTACAGGAATTGATATACCGGGTCACTCTGACGCCCGGCAGCCTCGCCCGGCTCCCGCAATTCTCCATATTCTGTTGTACCAGTTCATAGGCCCTGTCAAAATTATGTAATATGTCCGCCATGCCGCCAGTTCCCCTCTCCCAAAACGCTAAGTCTGTGTTTGCTCCCCGCTGTCGCCCCGAATCCCCCGCAGCATACGTTCGCAGCACCGGGCCCAGCTGGCGGGGCGACAGTCCTTCAGACTCTCTTTCCTGCGTCTGTACCTGTCCTCATCCTCATATTTCATGACGGCGCGGCACAGATCCGCCGGGTCGTCCTGCCTGAACCAGTCGCAGTACTCCCCCATCACTTCCCTGGAGACGGGAATATCCGCGGCGACCACCGGCGTTCCCCTGGAGACCGCCTCCAGAAGGGGCAGGCCAAATCCCTCGGCATAACTGCAAAAGGCCAGGAAACGGGCATGCTGGTACAGATAGTCGACAGCGCTGTCCCCAAGGCTGTCGAAGTGATAAATGCCCCGGTTGTAATCCGCGCGGGCATAAAGCTCCTGCATAAAGCGCTCCATATGCCAGCCCGTGTAACCGGCCAGGATAATATGGTATCCGGCCTCCCTTAGTCCCGCGTCATAGGCCTGCAAAAGCAGTCTGTGATTTTTGCGGGGCTCTATGGTGCCCACCATCAGGATATAAGGGGCGCTGTCCGCCGCCTGTCTCACATTCTCAGGAACCTGCTCTCCGGGAATCTGACAGTGCTGGCGGAAATCCGCGCCCAGAGGCGCCACATAGCAGGACGGCAGGGGAATCTCCAACTCATCCGCCAGCCGCCGCAGTTCGTCCACGGTCGCCTGGGCGTTGACGATCAGCTGATCCGCGTATTGCAGATGCGCACCCAGATAATCCATGAATTGATACACCCCCCTCTCCAGACAGTACTGGGGGTGTGTGACGGAGATGATGTCATAGATATGGGCCACAATGCGCACGCCCTGTCCTTTCAGGATCGGCAGCAGATAGCTGCGCCGCATCCGGCACATCCAGACCGCGTCCAGATCGAAGAATATGTCTCCCCGGCCCATCTCCTCCAACGCCTGTCTCCGCCGGGTGATCATCCGGTTTTTGACGCCCCTGTGCTGCCTGTAATACCGGACAAAAGCCTGATTGTCAATAATGTGGTAGGCATCTTCCCTGGCATTGTAGTGGAGCAGAACGATCTCCGGCTCCCCTCTGTCCAGCAGATGAAGTGTGATTTCCCTGCATACCCGCTGAATCCCGGTAACAAAGGTGGCCAGCGTCAATACGCTGATATCGATAAAAACTCTCATATAAAAACCTTTCTGATAAGTCTTTGGATCGGCATGGGAAGTTTCTTTCCGAACTCCCTCAGAGAAGACTTATCCGTGAGGCCATACAGGATGCCCATGCAATGATATTTCAGTCCCTTTTTGTGTTCAAAATAGGGATTGTTGACCAGCCGGATATGATGGATTGCCGCCACGCTGGAACCCGCCACGCTCCTCAGCACCTCCTCCTGAAACCGGCTCTGCGGCTCCCCGTAGCGCCGCTCCCAGTACGCCACTGTCTTCTCCTCCGGCAGACGTTTCAGAGCCGCGACATGCACCGCCTGCAAAAAAGCCGGATTGGGCAGTTCCAGAAAACGGGAGACGTCGATCCGCTGGGGGTGGCCGCCCACCTCGCACAGAAAAGTTTCTTTGGCATAGGGAAACCTCTGTCCGGCCGCCTCCATATTGCCCTGCACCAGATCATACAGTCTGCCATATATATCCTGTCCTGTTGTCTGCTCCATATAATTCCCTCCCACCGGTCACCGGACGAATCCCTTCAGGACATCCTCAAATACCCTGACATACGCTCCCGCCGCACTGCCGGGGGTGTACTCCTCAAACGCCGCCTCCACGGGAGGCATTGCCATAGCCCTTTCAATCTTCTCCATCCACTCATTCACATCGTAAGGGCCGTCCACATAGACCGCCTTTCCCTGCGTCACTTCCTCCAGGCAGCTCTCCCTTGTCATCACCACCCGTTTTCCCCTGCGCATGGCCTCGACAGGCGGCAGGCCAAAACCCTCAAATACGCTTGGGAACAAGAAGAGTCTGCAGTTTTCATAGAGGCAATCCCTCTCCTCATCCGTCACGAAACCCGTGTCAATTACCATATTCCTTATGCCCCGGCTCTCCACAGCCTCTTCAAACGCGGCTTTTTCACCGCCCACACCGCTTAGAACCAGGGGCGTCATGTCTCCCCCCCGCTTTCTGCAGGCCATCACTTCCAGCAGCGTCTCCAGATTCTTGTGGGGAAGCATGGAACTGACACAGTAAAAATATTCCTCGCTGTCAATTCCGTATTTATTTTTTACCATTTCAAAAGGAATCCCCGATTGCTTTGTCTCCACCGGATCATAGATTACCAGACATTTCCCGGCGCCGACAGGGTACTGCCGTTTCAGGTCTTCTTTGCAATATTTCGAGCTGACAATTATACGCGCGGAAACCTTGCAGGCGTATTTCCATTTGTTTTTCAGAAATAACCGTCTGACGGCGGAGAAATACTGCGGGAAATGCAATGCCTGCAGATCGTGGATCACACATACATAGGGAACCCTGCCGCCCCATGTCCACGGCACACTGTATACAGGGATAAACATGATATCCGTCCGCTGGCGCCGGGCCAAACGGGCCAGATGCATATTCTCCCACAGGATACGTCGGATTCTGTCCGCGCTGTCCACCGGGCACACACACAGCCGCATGTTCCCCTCATCCCTCGTCTCGTAAATCCTAAAGCTTTCCGCATTATCTCTGGAGACGAACAAAACATATTCATTTTCCGCGTCACATTGTATAAAGCCGAAGAGCAGATTGCGGATAAACGACTCCGTCCCCCCGCATACGCCGACTCGCACCCACAGCAGGTCAACTCCTATACGCATCCTGTCTACCCCAATATCATCTTTACTGTTTCGATCGCTACGCATTCCGCCAGATACCATCTGCTGTAACCGTTGATCCTGTAGCAGTATCTGTAACGATCCATGATCCTTTTTTTTGCCGCCTTCAGGCTTTTGCGGTTGCTGGCGCCGCCCATGACGAAATCCGCCAGCACCTTGTCCACCGTTACGATATGGCGGCCCTGCCGCCGCATCCGCAGGAAAAATCCGTAGTCGTCGTGAATGCCCAGACAGCGGAACGGATACTGCTTATAGAGCTGCGCCCGCACAAAAGTGGTGGGATGGTTCCAGTCTCTGGACGTCTGGTAGCGGCGCTGCCTGGCCTTTTTGACGAAAGCGCTGCCATTGGCCTTATGCATGCGGATGTTGGCATACATCAGGTCGCACCCTGTTGCGGCAAAGGTCTCCGCCGCCGTGGACGCTGCCATGGGTTCATACCAGTCGCCGCTGTTCAGTATCCCGATGATATCTCCTGTGGCCTGCCGGATCCCCTTGTTCATGGCATCATAGATCCCCTTGTCCGGCTCGCTGCTGATCCGGTAGGCAATGCCCGCCTTTTCCATCGCCGGGGCATAGCTCTCCGCCACAGCCACCGTGCCGTCGCTGCTGGCTCCGTCTATGATCAGGTATTCCAGCAGACAGGGGGGCTCCCCCTGCTCCTGGGCCAGCACCGATTCTATGGTCCGGCCAATCTCTCCCGCGCTGTTATATGCAATCGTAATGACGGTAAGTTTCATAATTGTATCTCCGCACAGCCTACTCTTCTTCAAAACGGATATTTTTTATCCTGACTCTGTTATCCTCCGCATCCCCCTGAATACAGAGTTCCAAAGTGACCGTCTGCTCCGCCGAACAGGGGATATCGAAACAGGCTGCCTCTTCCCCGGCGGAGACAGTGCCCTCAAACACCGTCTCCCCATTCGCCAGGACTGCCATTTCCTGACGCCTGTCAGGCACATCCGCCAGCTCCACCACAGCGCGCACGCTGTCTCCGGCCATATTGGCCAGTGTAAAACACAGCGCCACTTTACGCCCGACGGTCCATGTCCCCGCCTCTTCCGGCTGGCCAATACCGCTTATCACATAGGTATTCGCGTTATATCCTTCTGTGCGAAAACAGATGACGCCGTCAGCCGGCAGGGATGATATGTCATATTCCGCCTCCATCACCTCCATGGTCACCAGCGCCAGCGCCAGATCCCGGTCGTCCTCAGAGGCCCCCAGCCTGGACGGAGCGATGGAATCCGGCAGGAGCAAACACAGTTCAACGGTATCCGTTCCCGGATTTTGAAAGGCAAATTCAATATCCTCGCCGTTTTCTACCGCATCTTCGTAAACCGGCTCACCGTTTATGAGAGCTTTTACCGTCTGGGGCTGACAGAAAACAGAACCGACGTCGATACGGATTCCGATAAAGGGGGCGTCCGCAGCGCCCAGCGGAACTGTCAGCACCAGCTCCCCGCCATCTGTCCAGGACCATTCCTCTTCCCTTCCGGAAAGCCCTCTGACAACATATCTGTCCGCATTATATTGCGCCGAGGAAAAATATACCGTATCTATTATGTCCCCCGCCGCATACTGACAGACCACCTCGCCGTTATACCTGTAATCGCCCTGTCCCTTAAATTCCTGCCCGGTCTCTCTGAGATTCTCCGCGTTCCCCGCGTATCCGTCTGTATAAAATTCCTGCATTCTGGGCAGATAATCCTTCCCCCACGAATCATCCCACGAGTAGTATAAAAACCGCCGCTCCTGTTTCCCATATTCCCGTATATATTCTTCCGTAACCTTCTCGCCGCTCACCAGGGAAACAAGCATCTCTGACAGATACGCATAGGACATCTTCTCGTCAGAGATCAAAAATCCTTCCGTTTCTCCGGCATTTTTGACCATAAACAATGGATTTTGGGAATAGCCGCAATGGCCGTGATCCGCCATTATGACGATCGTCGCGCCGTCATACAATCCTTTTTTCTTCAGCTCGTCAAA
This sequence comes from uncultured Acetatifactor sp., assembly GCA_910584375.1. Classification (GTDB taxonomy): domain Bacteria; phylum Bacillota; class Clostridia; order Lachnospirales; family Lachnospiraceae; genus Acetatifactor. Next base: position 109,917 of record CAJUAH010000007.1, on the reverse strand, counting down.
AAAGGCTTTTAAATATGTGCAATTGCCCTCCGCCTCGTCATAGACATCATAAGTCGTCCCGGCCTCCGTTACCAGATCTTTTCCAAACGTATAGGGCGGATGTACTCCCGCCGTATGATATAGCCGGAAACAATTGCCGGATTCCGTAACGGAAATACCGTTCTCCAGCAGATATGCATAATTAGTCTGCATATCATAGGAATAGGCGCCTCCCTCCAGGGATGTGCTTTTCACATCCTCAAACTCCCCTGTGTCCAGATAAAAATACCTTTTCCATTGATGAGGCATATAGTTAAAAGCCGCCAGTTTATAGATCCGGGTCGCAAAAAGCCGATAATCGCTGACATGATAGTCCCCGTTTTCGATATTGGTACACATGGTAAGCGCCTCATTCAGCAATCGGCCTTCCGTATATATACCAACCGAAAAATCGTTTTCCCTGAGAGCTTTCAAAAGAGGGCTGGCCTCATAGGCGTCCCGAAGATATTCTCCATATGTTTTCTCATTTTCATACCAGACCCCGGTCAGGATCTGGGGTATGGCCGCTTTTGTCGTAGGATATGCCCCCAATGTGTCCGGATAAAAGGTGAATCCGCCCTCAAACAACTCCCTATATTCCTCCGCGTCTTCACCCTGCAGCAGCGCTGACATATCCTGTGCATCAAAGCTGTCCAGCATAAAGACCAAAACATTATTGTCTTTTGACAGATCCAGCATCTCTCTGCCGGTCACCACAGGTTCTTCGCCGGAATAGGCATCCTCTGTAATCTTATCCTGAAAAAAGACAACCCCGACCGTGACCAGCTGGATCGAGATAATAAACGCGCACAGATACTTGCCAAGTATATATATCTTATCTTTCAGTTTCAGCAGCGATATAATCCATAACAGGAAACAGACGATGGCGAGTACAATACTCATTACTCCATATGCGCCATAACTGGCCCAGTCAATTTCCGCGCCGTCAAGCACGCCGTAATTTCTTGGAATATAATTTCCCTGAATATAAAAGAACAGATAGGCATACAGCAGAAAACCGTATATGAATGGCGCCGCTTTGCTTTTTTGTACGGCGATCAGAAGAACGGAGATAATCAACGTGATTCCGGCGAATGCGGGGAACAGCGCCGGCAGCAGCTGCAACAGAGAGAACCAGAACTCGTCCTTATTTGCAAAGAATATATCCAGAGGGGCAAAAATGCAAAACATAAATCCTATTGCGGCCCCCAGCAAGACACAATAAAAATTTTTCCTACCACTCATAAACTCACCTCTGTAATCCGTCGGAGACAGCCAATCATCCCAATATCTTTGACCAGTTTAGCACAAGTTCAAGATTCCCACAACCATATATTTCATATGGCGCCCTCCTGACACTGCCTTTTCACCCACGCCCTCCTGCCTCCGTGCGTCGTATGCTCTCCCGCAGATCATACAGACAATAACTCTCCACGTCCCCGCTCATCCCCATATCTACAGTCAGACTTCCAAAGGCTTTGTTCGCCATACTCCCAACCTTCCCAGGCATACGGGAGGCTAAAGCCACCAGCGGATTCATGATTTTCAGCAGACGCACCTTTTTTCCCCGGGCTGCGGCGATCTCCCGCACCATCCGGGAAGTCGCGGTATACTCCGGGTTCTGGGGAAAATACAGCCCCCCCTTCCCCTCCTCGATCCTCTGGCGGATAAACTCGCACAAATTCTCAATATAGATCATGCTCCGCTGATTCCGCACATTCGGAAAAAAAGGCAGTCTGCCCGCCAGCCTGGCCAGCAGAGGATAATTCCCCTTACTCCCTCTGCCGTAAACCATGGGAAGACGCAGGATCGCCACCCGCATCTCCGCCGCCGAATCTTCCGCCCCGGCCTCCAGGCGTTCTCCCCCCATGTATGTCCCCGTCTCCAGCCGCCTCAGTTCCTCCTCCGCCCGGATCTTGCTGTCCCCATAACAATGCGCGCACTCCGCCGGCGTCTGCGGTGTGATCATCCGCTCCTTCCCATAGGGGGCGCTGTCCCCATACACAATAACGCTGCTGGGATAAATAAACAACCCCACCCCCGCCGCCTGCGCTTTCCGCGCGGTACGCACCGCCAAATCACAATTCACCTGATAATACAACGCCCGCTGCTGCGCCGTCACATTCCCGGTATCCGCATGCGCGATACCGCTGGCCTGAAATACCGCGTCATATCCATGAAAGTCAAAGCTCTCCCACACGGCATCCCGCTGGGATATCCTGTCCACCCGATACAACTCCCTGCCCTGAGCGGCATTATACTCCAAAAGATACCGTTCCAGATTCATACCGATATAACTGTTTGCCCCGGCTATTAAAATCCGTTTCATTGTTCCCTCTCTCCGACCTGTCGCAGATTTCCCGCGACGCCGCCCCGATCAGTCCCGGGAATCCTTCTCCTGCCGCAGGGCTCCCGTACCGCCCTCCACCACGCCGTCTCCTCTGAGTACACTGATAAAAGTCCCAAAAAAACACCGCAGATCCATCTTCAGGCCCATTCTCTCCACATATTCCCCGTCAAACCGGGCCTTCACCGGGATCTCCAGCTCATCCCGTCCATTAATCTGCGCCCAGCCGGTCAATCCCGGCCGTACATCATTGGCCCCATACCTGTCCCGCTCTTCAATCAGATCATACTGATTCCACAGCGCGGGCCGAGGCCCCACCACCGCCATATCCCCCTTCAGGATATTAATAATCTGCGGCAGCTCATCCAAACTTGTCTTCCTTAAAAAACGCCCCACCCCGGTAATATACTGCTCCGGATTCTCCAGCAGATGCGTAGGCACATCCTTAGGCGTATCGATCCTCATAGTCCGAAACTTCAATATCTCAAAATGAGTCTTATGGATCCCCACCCTTTTCTGCCGAAAAAGAATCGGCCCCCGCGAATCGATCTTTATAGCAACCACCAACCCCAAAAATACCGGCGACAACACCACCAATCCCACCAGCGACAACACAAAATCGATCCCTCTCTTCACATACGCATACATCTCTTCCACTCCTTCGTAGCAGCAATCACATCCCCGCCGCAACCCCAACTCCAGCCACAACGTCCTTTCGCCAGGCCTCACTCCTCATACTGATAGCTGGGCACAATCTCCCTGACCAGCGCCCGGATATCCCGAGCCTCATTCACCGACGCCTCCCGCAGCCTCTCCAGCTGCTCCTCAAACACCGCGTCATCATACTCTATCGGCTTACCGATATAGATCATCCGGTTTGCCGTCTCCTTCAACCCTTCCTCCCTCATCAGCAGTTCCTCATACATCTTCTCCCCCGGCCGCAGCCCGGTGAACTCGATCCGGATATCCTCATCCACCCGGTAGCCCGACAGTTTGATCATATTCCTGGCCAGATCCAGGATCTTCACAGGCTCCCCCATATCCAGCACAAATATCTCCCCGCCCCTGGCATAAGCTCCCGCCTGCAGCACCAGAGACACCGCTTCCGGGATCGTCATAAAATACCGAATGATATCGGGGTGAGTCACTGTCACCGGCCCCCCCTGCTCGATCTGCTTTTTGAACAGCGGGACCACGCTGCCGTTGCTCCCCAGCACATTGCCGAAACGCACCGCCACATACTCCGTCCGGGACTTGCGGTTCATATTCTGGATCACCATCTCGCAGATCCTCTTGGAGGCCCCCATGATGTTGGTGGGATTCACCGCCTTGTCCGTGGAGATCATCACAAATTTGCCCACGCCATAGCGATCCGCCGCCGCCGCCACCTTGAGCGTGCCGAACACATTATTTTTGATGGCCTCGTTGGGGCTGTCCTCCATCAGCGGCACATGCTTGTGGGCCGCCGCATGGTACACGATGTCCGGCCTGTACTCCCGGAAGATCTCCTCCACCCGCAGCGTATTGCGCACGGAGCCGATCAACACCACCAGATCCAGCTCCGGACAGCTCTGTTTCAGCTCCTGCTGTATCTCATAGGCATTGTTCTCATAGATGTCCAGTATGATCAGACGTTTCGGATCGTGCCCGGCAATCTGCCTGCACAGCTCGCTGCCGATGGAACCGCCGCCGCCCGTGACCAGCACCGTCTTGTTCTGCACATAGCCGATGATCTCGTCCACGTTGACCTCTATGGGATCCCTGCCCAGCAGATCCTCGATCTGCACCTCCCGCAGGTTGGATACGTTCACATCTCCCTTGATGATCTGGTACATGCCCGGCAGGATCTGGATACGGCAACCCGTCTCCTTGCAGATCTCGATCAGCGGTTTCAGCGAAGAACGGTTGGCGGAGGGAATGGCTATGATGATCTCGTCGATCCCGTATTTCTCCACGCTCTCCGCAATCTTATCCCGTCCCCCGACGATGGGCACCCCCCGCAGATACTTGCCCTGACAGCCCGGATTGTCGTCGATGAAACAGGCCACATGCATACTTAAATATTTGCTGGACTGTATTTCCTGCAGGATGGCGTTGCCCGAGGCCCCGGCGCCCACAATCATATAATTCTGTCTCCCCGGCACGTTATAGCGGCTGAGCCGCCTGTTCTGCACCATCCGCAGAAAGCGGTAGCTGAACCGCACCCCGCCGGTAAACACCGCCATGAAAAACGCGTAGAAAAAGGGAAAACTCCTGGGAACCCGCGTGTCCAGCAGCCAGAAAATCACCGGCTGCATGACGGCGCAGATGGTCACGGCGATGATCACATTTACCATCTCCGTATCCGAAGCATACCGCCACACACTGTTGTACAGCCGAAAAATATAGAAAACGATCAGCGTCACAAATATATTGATGATATAAGCGTCCTGAATGGCCTTCCAGAACACCGGATCGATATCCCGGAAACTGAACTCATACCGCACATACAGGCTCAGCGCCGAGGAGGCCATGACCGCGAACATATCCGTTACGATCAGAAGAATGATCCTGGTGACAGGTATCTTCAATATTCCCACTCTTATATCGCTTAATTTCTTCACAACGGCTCCTATCCGCCCGAGGTAAGGGCACTCTTTTTGCATTTAATCTATCATTGCGTACTTTACACGCGAAAGATTTTTCCATATTTTTGCAATTTTTCCTGCACGATCCGATTCTCTCTCCGGGCCCGCCCTCCCGGAACGCTCCGCCGTATCCCGTAAATCTCCCGGCTCAGGACTGCTATCCGCCGAATCGTTTATACTCTATCACCCGTTATTGAACAATCCGTCAACCTGTTGGCATGTCCGTCAGCCCGTTCAGTTAAAGATCCAGTTCAGATAGGGCAGCAGACGGATGTTTACGTCGTAGGCCGACCGCAGGAACATGGCAAAATACGCCGCAAACGCCAGCGCCGTTCCTGCCGTCAGTATACGCCGCAGCGCTTTGTTCCCGATACCGCGCAGCAGGTCGGGGATCAGAAAGATCTGCGGCACCACCAGATAGTACGCAACACGGGACACCTCGGGAATAAATGCCCCGCAGGTATACAGCGCCAGCCCTCCCAGATTCAGGAAAAAGTAAAATCTGTCCCGGCGGTTTTCCCTGAGAACAGCCTTATAACAGAGTATGGACAGTATCAGTGTTCCCACACACTTCCCTATATTAGTCACAGAGTAATCCACTGTATCAAACATGGAGTGCTCATAATAGGGATATATCCTGAATATAATTGCGCGATAGAGATCCCGTCCAAACACCAGGCTCAGGACGAGCAGCGTCCCCAGCGCGTAATGCCAGCGTTTCAGCCGTATCCCGGCCAGCCAGTTGGCCCCCAGATACAGCGGGATCACCACCAGCACGGATTTGTGAAAAGTCGCCGCCGCCAGGATCCACAGGACAAATTTCAGGTATTCCCGCCGCAGCACATACTTGCTGCTGTACAGCGCCACAGCAAGCACCAGATAATAGCGCACGGAGTTAAAACTGGAGAAATAGTACCCGTTCATCAAAAACAGAAACAGGGAACCCAAAAACCAATCCCCCTGCTCATATATGGCCCTCAAGAAAAAATACACCGTCAGCAGGGAGAACAGGCCGAATATGGGCAGATAACTGTATCCTTCCGTCCCGAAAAAAAACTGCACGATCCGCACCAGGGCGTTGAAACCAAATTCCGAGGATACATGCCGTCCCTGGGAGATCAGATCGAACATGCCGGTATAGACCCAGTAATCGTTGCCGCTGGCAATCCTGCATGCGGACAGCGCCGACAGCACCGCATAGATTCCGCCGCAGACCCACAGGTTCACCGCCTGCTGTCTGTTCAGGCCGCCCCGGCGTCTCCCGACGGCCCCTGCCGCCCCGTCTTGCCTATACAGTTGTACACCCTCCGGCGCCCTGTAAAAAGTTGCCATCAGCAGCGCCAGAAAAGTCACTCCCACAAACAGTAACATAAACATCCCTCTCGCATCAAACCCCTTTATGTCGATAAAGTTTCTTTTTACACTTATTATAAAACTCTGACCAGAAAGGGCTCTCCGCCATCCTTGTCCGCAGCGGGGCCAATGTAGCCATCAATAACGCTCGATATTTTAATCGTTCTCCCCGGGACATATACAGCGCCGTGATCTCCCGGTGTTCCCGGGCGGAACGCCTGCGGTTTTCGGGAGTCTCCGAGAATCCGCCCCCCTCATAGGAGGCCAGCGTCACCGGGATATAGCGGGGCCTGGCGTCCCTGCGAAAACAGCTCCACAGAAAATGCTCATAGTCAGCCCTCACCCGATAGGCCGGGTCATACCCTCTCTCCGCGAACAGGCTGTAATGATAGATACAGGCCTGATGACATGGCACATTGCGGTAACAGGCGAAATTGTCCATGCGCGGATTGGAGGCCACCACCTGCCCCCGCAGCGCATCCAGGATATCCCCGTAAAAAATCCCGGGAGTATCGCCGCGCCGCAGGACGTCTTCTATCTCTCCTGCCGCCTGGGCCAGCGCGTCCTCCGACGCAAAGAGATCGCCGCAGTTCAGAAAATAAAGATATTCCCCTTTGGCGGCCCTGGTGGCCTGGTTCATGCCGTCGTAGATCCCGCTGTCCGCCTGCTCCAGGATCCGCACCCGCTCTCCGGCGCTCTCTGCGCGCAGAAATTCCTTCAGCATATCCAGCGAGCCGTCCCGGGAGCCGCCGTCCTTGACGACCACCTCATAATCCTTATAAGTTTGTTCTGTCACACTCCGTATGGTCTCCACCAGCTTACCGCCGGGATTCAGGGACACCACGAGGATACTGAACATGGGAGTTCTCATCTCCATTCCCCCTCCGTGCGCTGCAGCGCGTTCCCGAACTTTTTACTGTCCGGTCAGCCGTCGGTCTCCCGAATCGCCCGGCGCATGATCCCGCAGGCTTCTCTCCAGGAGATCTCCCGGCACATAATCTCTCTGTGGGACAGCAGAAAGCGCAGCGCCATGACTCCGGCCAGTCCCCCGTACAGATAGCGGTACAACACCCCTCGGTCATAAAAAAACTTCTCGTTGTACCCCTTGAACCAGGTGGACTCCCTCTCCCGCTCATGACCGATGGTCACCGGCACTCTGTAGGCTTTCAGCCCCGCCCGCAGGCAGTCCCGTATGAACAGGCTGTCCTCGCCGTTGCTGTATTTGGCCCCACCGCCGAACAGCAGGGAGAAGTTGATATTTTTCTGGTGTACCCGCCGGGTGCGCACCGCCAGGCTGTATGTTGGATAACGCCCGCTATTGTACCATCGCACCCTGCCAAAATCCGTGTTGCAATAGGTCTCCCGCCCCGGCATGGCCTGTACATTGAAAAAGAGCATGTCCGCCTGGGGATGGGCCTCGAAGGCTGCCAGCACCTCCCGCGCATATTCCGGTTCGTAAATGATATCCTCGTCCGCAAACAGGCTGATATCCGCGCTGGCGCGCTGTAGACTGTAATTGCGGCTCAATCCCACTCCCCGCTCCGCCATGGAAAAGTAACGTATGTTATGTCCATTCAGGCACAATTCCTCACAGGCATACCGTTCCCCCTGGCTCACAATGATGGCATCGCTGTGAATCCCCATCTCCTCCGCCAGTTCTACGGGTTTTTTATTCATCGCCGCTACCAGTAATTGCAGTGTCATTTATCCCTTCTCCCAATCTCGCAGGCCAGGTATCGTCTGATCAGTTTCCTGTCCGCATCCGCCAGAACCATGGCGTCCACCCTTATGTCAAGCTGCCCCATCCGGCGCAGCAGCTCCTCGATGGCCGCTCCCCGGTCCCGATCCGCCTGTACCAGCAGCAGGATCCCGTCCCGGCCGCGGAGCGCGTTTCCCGCCTCCGGCGCCTGATACAGGCTGGGAATGGGAGTGTATTCCCGCTCCCCCCCCAGGGACGTCAGCACTTTTGCCACCGCGCCCAAATCCAGCGCTCCGTTTATCGCCGTAAGCCCGATATCGTTTCTGCCCGCCAGCAGATGATCCAGTTGACTCTCCAGCTCTTCGGAAGGCTCCCCCTGACGGCTCACATACCCTGCGGCGGGAATGCCGTAGCGTCTTGCCAGCGTGCCCGGCAGTTGCACCCTCTCCTCCAGCAGCATCCACAGCCCCAGGCCGAACAGGGTGAAAAAAAATCCCAGCGCCGCCCCCAGTATACAGGCCCGCAGCGTCCGCAGATCCGGCATCGCCAACCGGGGCGTCTCTCTGTCCATAAGGCTTACCTCCAGCAGTTCCCGCTGACGCTGGCCCACAGCCAGGATGGCCTCGCCCGCCACACGGTCAATCTCCCTGACCGTCTCCGGATCCCCGGCGGTGGTATGGATATAGCATATCCGCAGATCGGACACCAGTTCCGCCTCAAAGCTGTCCTTCAGCTCCTGGGCCGTCATGGGAACAGTCAGGCTGTTCAGCATCTGTGCCACCATTTCCTCGCTCTTTAAAAAATCGTTCCAGGTGTAAGAGGCAAAATAGGACATGGTCTGCTGATCGCTGGGATCCACCGCATACTCCAGATAATATTTGCTGTCCATCGTATAGGGAATTACCCCGCCAAAGGTTACATTTTTTACATAATAGATTCCGCCTACCAGCGCCAGTCCGGCCAGAGCGCCCGCCAGGACCACCCACAGCCGCCGTATACACAGCAGCGCAAAGAGCCGCATGTCAAAAGGTTCCTTCTCATAGTTACACCGCCACATCCGCAGTCCTCCCTGTCCTTCGGTCATTTTTCCTCATTTTTCATGGATTCCCGCAGAGCCGTGATCTGCTCGCTCTCCACGCCCTCCGTGCTGTCCGGCCAGAACAATACTTTCAGCGTCAGCAGCATCAACTGCAGATCCAGCCATGTGGAATAGTTTTCGATATAGGTTAGATCCAGTTTCAGCTTGTCATAGGGCGTGGTGTTATATTTGCCGTACACCTGGGCATATCCCGCCAGCCCCGCCTTCACCTTCATACGGAAGGCAAACTCCGGCATCATCTCCATATACTGGGCTATGATCTCCGGACGTTCCGGCCTGGGGCCGATGAAGGACATGTCTCCCCTGATGATATTGATCAACTGGGGCAGTTCGTCAATCCGCACCTTTCGAATAAACCGGCCCACCGGCGTTATGCGGTCGTCATGCTTGCGGGCCAGCCTTGCCACACCGTCTCTCTCCGCATCCACCCGCATACTGCGGAACTTCAAAATGTTAAACTCCCGCTGGTTTTGGGTGCAGCGCACCTGCTTGTACAACACGGGCCCTCCGTCATAACATTTAATCACAATGGCCGTGAGCAGCATGATCGGGGAAGTGATGACGAACAGCAGCAGTGCAAACACCAGATCGATCAGACGCTTTACAAAGCGCTGCTCCACCGTCAGACTGTATTCTCTGGTCAGCAGGATCGGAGTGTCAAACAGATGGAGTTCCTCCGTTCCCCGTAAAATAACGTCCGTAATCTTTGGCATCATATATACGCGGATGGACCGGGCATAACAGTATTTCATCAGGATATTCCGCTCCTGGGTGGGTATATCCCAGATTACCACGGCGTTGAACATCCCCTGTTCATATCCCTGCAGGATCGTGCGGCACACCGTCTCCAGACCTTCCGATACATGGATAAACTGCACCAGTTCGTATTTATCCTTCCGGCTTCGGAACTTGTTCACGATGCTCTCAATGGGCCTGTCCCCATGGATCAGCAGCATCCTGCGGGGAGGGAAGATAGACTTGTAGATCCAATAGGCAATGTTGTTCCAGACCAGGATGATAGCCAGCTGCCACACCAGCATATAGGCAAAACAGGTGGGTACAAACAGCTCTTTTGCCATGATGGACAGTTGGGCGTACAACAGCACATCCGCCGCCAGGCTGGCAAATACCTGCGAAAAAATGACCTCCGCATTTTTGAGATAGCCGATCCGCATACCGCCGTACATATGGGAAAAAAAGAACAGCACCACCACATAAAAGGCGATCTGCAAGGCGTCGGCCCTCCAATAGTACGGCACGCCCGTACTGTTCGTGATACTGGGACTGAAATTCGTTTTCCAGTAATAGACAAACACCAGCGTTTCCAACGCCAGGCACACGCCTGACAGAGCCAGCAGGATGATTCTTTTAGAGGTTTCCAGTTTTCGCATTTCAATATCCTTCTTTATCCTGTAATAAACATTTATTATAGCATATATCCGGGCCGCCGTCCAGCGCTCCTATACCCTCCTCATCACTGCCCGCCATGCCCAGAACAGAAAGTTGTATACGCTGGCGGGAACGGACAGCCCCTCCGCCCGGCGGTACAGATTCCAGATCCTTCTCACGGCCTCCAGTTTGTTGGAGGAAAGGGACTTCGCCGGTCTGCGGTACAGCACCAGATTGCGGTCCAGCCCATGGGCCGTATAGCCGCTGCGGAGCACCTTCCACCAGAGCGCCGTGTCCTCGCTCTTGATATCCGGCATCTCCAGCAGTTCTCTGGGGATCTTTTCGGTGTCAAACATCACTGTGGAAGTAAAAATCGTCGTGTTTTTCAGTGCTTCCCGATACACAAGCCGGGGGGGCACATGTACCACCTTGCCGGTGCCCGCGCCCTGCTCGTCGGCAAATTCATATCCGGTAAAGGAAAAGGCCGCCTGCCTCTCTCCCATGAAACGCAGCTGCTCCTGCAGCTTATCCGGCATCCACAGGTCGTCCGCGTCCACATAGGCGATATATCTGCCCGCGGCCTCCCGCAGCCCCCTGTTTCTGGCTTTGGCCGCCCCCACATTTTCCGGGTTTTCCAGGATCCGCAGGCGGCTTTCCCCCCGGGCCTTTTGATATTCCCGGATCACCCGGGCGGAGCCGTCCCCGCAGCCGTCCACCACCAGCAGCAGTTCCCAGTCCGTATAGGTCTGGGCCGCCACATGTTCTATGGTCTCCAGGATATATTTCTCCGCATTGTACACCGGTACAATGATACTGACTGTCTCGTTCATAGCAGGTTCCTCATTCACAGCGCCAGACCGTATATCCTCCCGCCTCTCCAAGGGGATAGGCATTCAGTCCGTATGTCTCGCACAGCGCCTCGCAGGCCGCGGTCACGCGCTCCCGGGCCTCCCCGGGGAATACCCAGATCCGGGCGTCCAGCCGGGCCGCCAGCCGCAGCATATAGGCGTCCGCCGCCGCCCAATTCTGTTCCCCGGCGTCCCCCGCCGGATATACAGCCGCTGCCTTCAGAAAGTCGGCCAATCCCTGGGGTGTCTGGATTCCCTCGCCTCCCGCCACAGTCTCCATCCAGTCAAACAGCCGCTGCTGCTCCTCGGGACAGGTATCGTAGGCATAGGCTGCCGCCGCCGGCTCCCACATATTCCTGCCATACAGCAGCCGCAGTTCTCCGGTCCGTCTGCGCGTCTCTTCCAGCACGGAGCGGGGCGCCCACAGCAGCGTGTCCTCCGCCTCCGGTATCTCCTCCAGACAGGCCACAACCTGCCCGCATTCTCTCTGCCGGGTCTTTTCCTCCTCCGTCACGCCGAGGATGTTCCCCATATTGCCCAGCAGCAGCAATAAAGCCGCCAGCACGGCCACTCCAGCCGTCAGCCGCAGTCCGGCTTTGCCGTCCCGGCGTTTCTGCGCGGTCAATTTCCACAGCGCCGCCGTTGCGCCCCAGGCGATACACGGCGTTACCGGCGCCAGACTCCATATCCAGGGATACGCGTAAAATCCGGTCTGGTACGACCGCAGAGCCGCGGCGCTCACAGGAAATATGACCAGAGCCAGCGTCGCCCCGGTCAGTATCAGCAGTCGCCTTTCCCGCGGTCCCGTTTTTATATCCGACACCCAGAAATACAACAGTATGCCGAACACCAGCACGATCCCGTGATTGCTCAGGAAATAACTTTCAAACCCGCTCATCCTCCCGCCTCCTCTCTCCCGGAGATCCGGGCCGCCAGGCGTCGGTGCAGGCGGCTGGAGCCGATGCGGCCCAGGACTGTCATGACCGCCAGCAGGAGCAGACACAGCCCCAGGCCGTTAAAAGTCCAACACACACAGGCTTCTGTCAACACGCACAGGAGCATACCCGGCCAGGTGCGGCGCGGGTCCTTCTGCAGTCCCAGCGACAGGGCATAGGGCAACAGGATCAGATTTCGTATGGAGGTTCCCAGCCAGGCGCCGTGCAGAGCCGCATAGCCGTCCAGCCAGACAGCCCCCTCCCCACACCAGAAGATCAGAGACACCAAAATCAGCATCAGATATTTCTTTTTCAGATCGTCTTCAAACAGCTGTCTGGCCAGTCGGTAGTATACCATATAGGCCCCGGCAATCACCGCCACCGGGATCAGGTTCTGCACCAGAAGGCTGCTGTCCACAGAGAAAGAGACGCTCAAAAGCGTATACAGAGTAGGCAGGCCCAGTACGCGATGGCGCATGGACATCCCCTGGGTATAAGCCTGTCCCGTCAGCGGATTCACCAGATAAATACCGTCTGCGGCCTGAAAACTGCGCACGGTCTCCGTCATGATATCTCCGGGAGCGATGATGGCGGGCATACAGTACACATACACCACCTGGAGAAGCGCCAGCAGCAAAAAGATCCCGGGCAGCACAAAACTTCCGCCGTTTTGCGGCAGGAGCCGAAAGCGTTCCCGATGCCTGCGCCAGGTTATTGCCACCGGTACAGACGCCAGAATACACAAAGCAGCGATCCCCACATGCCACAGCGGCGTCAGCCTGCTCAGCGGCATATGCCCAAAAGTACCCAGAAGATGCAGCGCCTGCGCCAGACCCACACAGCACATGCTGCCCATGATCCAGGCGTCCGTCATATGAATGACTCCGGCAGCTCCCTTCCTGCCCCGCAATGCGGCCAGGATCCCCGCTCCCAGCAGCCAGGGCGCCAGAGCCAGCGACAGCCATAAAAGGATTATCATGAGCCGTTCGCCCCTTTCTCTTATATTATATAATAGTGATGAATTTTTAAACGCTCCGCATTTTACTTATTGTACCACATTTTTCCTGCCTTGAACAACTAAAAAAGAGACCGAACACAGTCTCTTTTTCTCCATAAGTGGCAGTACCCATTTTCAATAGCGATTCAACTCTCAATTACCTATCTTGATTTCATATCCAGCCGCATTTTATCCGCTATCCTGGCTATGTATTCACTGTTGGTCGGACGGCTCTTCCCCTGCTGCGCAGAATATCCAAATAACTTTTCAAATGTCTCGACGTTTCCCCTCGTCCAGGACACTTCAATCGCGTTGCGAATCGCCCGCTCAACCTTTTGATCCGTGGTTTTGAAATGTTTCGCGATGGTAGGATACAACAGCTTTGTCACGCTGCTCACCACCTCCATGTCCCTGCCGGACAGCAGGATGGCGTCACGCAGATAGTGATATCCCTTCAGATGTGCCGGAACGCCTATATCCAGCATGATCTCCGTGATATAGCACTCCAATTCGTAATCTTTTACAGTAGAAATGTCCATAATGAATTCCCCTTTCACATGTCGAGTACTGCCCCTTACTGTAATTGATTGCACTAATCATATCATATCTGTCGAAAAATGTATAGCCATTTTTACCGCTGAAACTCCCCCAATATCAACATTTTGTATCAAAAACCAGCAACAACCTCTATATTTCGTCCTTGATGATATAGATAGGCCGCCGCTTTACTTCCAGATAAGTCTTTGCCAGATACTGTCCGATGATGCCCATGCAGAACAGCTGCACCCCGCTGATCAGGGAGATGATGCATACCAGAGAGGGCCAGCCCGAGACCGGATCGCCAAAGATGCTGGTGCGCACTATGATAAAGATGATCAGCGCAAAGGCGAGCGCGCAGAACAGCACCCCCATGACGGCGGCAATACTCAGGGGCACCGTGGAGAACGCGGTAATACCCTCCAGGGAATAGATCAGCAGTTTCCAGAAATTCCACTTGGTCTCTCCCTTGGCCCGCTCCACATTCTCATACTCGATCCATTTTGTCTGAAATCCCACCCAACCGTATATGCCCTTGGTAAAGCGGTTATACTCCTGCATCTGCAATATGGCGTTCACCATCTGCCGGGTCATGAGCCGGTAATCTCTGGCGCCGTCCATGATCTCCGTCCGGGAGATACGTTTCATCAACCGATAAAACAGTCTTGCGAAAAAGGATCGGATGGGAGGCTCCCCCTTGCGGCTGACACGTCTGGTAGCCACAGAATCAAAGCCCTGCTCCATATAGGAATACATCTCCGGCAGCAGAGAAGGGGGATCCTGCAAATCCACATCCATCAGCACCACATAATCGCCTCGGGATTTCTCCAGCCCCGCATACATACCCGCTTCCTTCCCAAAGTTGCGCGAAAAGGAGATCAGACGCACCCGCTGATCCGTCTCCCGCAGCTTTTTCACTTCCGCCGCCGTATGATCCCTGGAGCCGTCGTCAATGTACAGGATCTCCACCTCCAGATTCTTTTCCCGGAAAAACGGTTCGTTCTTCATCAGTTCCGTATAGAAATCCGCGACGGATTCCTCCTCGTTATAGCAGGGCACTACCACACTCAAAACAGACATCTCTTTTTCCTTCCTATACTCTATACATCCTTTTTACACAGTTTCGCCACCGCCCAGGCCGCGGGTACCCACAGCAGCATATTGGCGCCGCGCCAAAAGAGGCCGGCGCTCTCCAGCAGCCCAATATAGCGCAGAAAGGGCAGACCCAGCCGCTGAAGCCAATCCCACGGAAAGTACCGCAGGGAACAGACCGTCAGGATCCCGGCAACCGCCAGGGCCCCGGACACATAGGAGGGCAGCCTGCCCCCGTCGCCGCTAAAGCGCAGCCAGGCCAGCAGCAGCAAAGCCCCCATCAGGAACAGGCCCAGACCCGGTTGATCCGGTCGGTACATGCCCGCCGTCAGATACTGTCCCGGCATGTATCCGCCCTCCATAATGCTGCCGGTGGGCAGGTTCCAGACCTGCATACCGCCCTTTAACAGATAACGCAGCAGATAGATCACCGCAGGCAAACCCAACGCCCCGCCCGCCGCCAGGGCAGCAACGCACCGGATCCGGCGGCAGGCCAGCAGACAGCACGCCGCCACTGCCCCCGTGAGCAGCGCCAGCCGGGCATCCGCATACCAGAGCCCTCCGTACCCCAGCACAGCGCCGCACCATCCCCACAGATCCTTTATACCCGCCCGGCACAGTCGAATCAATCCTCCCGCCAACACCGGACACAGCATCCATACCAGCGCCGCTCCCACATCCGCTCTGTCAAAACAGACATACAGGCGGCAGGGGCAGCTCATATAGAACCATACGCCGGCCAGAATCGCCGCCGGCTCCCGAAAAAGAGCCTTTGCCATATAGAAAACCGCTCCCAGAGTTCCCAACTGGAGCAATCCCATAAACAGGTTCCAGGCAAGCCGCTCCCCCATCCCCAGCGCCTCCAGCGCCGCGGGAACCAACAGCCACAGGGCATGATCAAAGGCCATCGTCCCGCTGCCGTAAGCCGCCGTCAGCTCCGCCGAGGGGAACCAGGACAAATTCCCCTGGGTAAATCCCTCTTTTATCTCCCCGATCCTGGCCAGCCACAGAGCGGTATCCCTGCCCTTCATGGCCTGACCGCTGACCAGCGGTATCAGCGGGAAAACAAGGAGCATGATCAGGATCGCCCCATATATTTTCTGCTCATGCTTTCGCAGGAATCCTCTCATGTTTCCCTCTTTCACTCCTTTTGATACGCCGTTTCCTTATACACATTAACAAAATTGCCGCAGCCGTAAGATAACTGACCCCCTCGGCAACCCGCCAGTACCAGGGACTGACAAACCGCACCCTGACGGCGGTATGGCATCCAGGCGGGATCACCACCCTGACCAGATTGTTCTCCCCCTTGCGCACGGTGAGTTCTCCGTCCTCTCCGTAGGCTCTGTATCCGTAATAATGCAGCAGCGGCAGTTCCACATAGCCTTCCTGACGGTCGGCGTTGCAGCAGGTAAACTGCGCCCTGAGCGCTCCCTTCTCATAGTCTGTGACCGTCACCGCGCCGCCGGACACCGGTCCGCGGTACAGCAGGCTCTCATGCTCCGTACCCTGCACCAGATACTCCGCTCCTGATATATAGCCGTAACCCATTCCCTGTATATTGTAGAGATAAGTCCGGGACATATCCCGGTCAACGCCATTGGTATAATATACGCCGGAGAGGATCACAGATACGGCGACCGTCATAAGTCCGGCATTCCATAACAGGTGTTTCTTGCCGGTTTTAAAATAATACAGACAGCAGCCGCACAGCGCCGTCAAAAGGGCGCTGCCCCACCCCAGAAAACGGCGGGGAAACTGCAGGCTGCTGATCAGGGGCGCCGCCCAGGAAACAGTCTGCTGTATCCTGTCCCAGGGAAAAAGGCGCAGACTCATCAGCATCAGACATATGCCCAAAAGCAGTGAAAGTCTGCCCAGTTTCCATACATTTTCCTCCCGGTCGCCCAGCCTGCCGCTCAGCCACAGCGCCAGAAAACAGAGCAGTCCCAGGGCCATTCCAAGACCCACCCAGGTCAGGAGCAGCGCCGGAGACAGACCCGCCTCCTGGATCGTCCTCCCCCACACATATTTGAAATGCATATCCTCCCGCAGGGTATAATCCAGAAAGGGAACCAGGAACCATGCGCTCAAAGCCAGCGCGCCCGCCGCGCCCTTACACAGTTCCCTGAAAGTCTCCCTGCGAAAAACCTGCTTTATCCGCACAAGGAGCAACACCAGCGTAAGCAGCGCCGTGATCTCACAGCTCAGCACATGGGTCTGGAACAGTCCCGCGTATCCGAAAGCCAGCGGGAGCCAGCATGTCCGATACTCCTTTAAGCGCCGATCCTGTGTGAACAGCCGCCAGTAACCGTACAACAGCAGCGGTAAAAACATCATGGCGCTGTATTCTCCCACATTGCCGATGAGTACCTGGTGCAGTCTGAACGCGGACAGTGTGTAAAGAGCGCTGGACGCGATTCCAATATATTTATCCCTGAACACGCGGGCAAAAGAACAGTAGGCGATCACCGCCGTCGCGATGTTGACCCCCGCCACATAACAGTTGTACGCCAGTGTGACCGGAAAGCCCGCAATCCGCAGCAGAGCCGGGAACAGCAGCAGCGTCCCGCAGTAAAAGATCCCGTTGGCGTATCCATGTCCGTGTACCCACTCGGGCTCCAGCCTCACCGGAAAATACCCCGCCAGAATACCGTCTTTGATCCCGTCGATCCGGTGCATATGGTACCCGGTGTCTCCTCCGGACGGCACGCCTCCCGTCATGTAAGGGACTGTAGCCAGCAGAATAATCACCGACAGCCAGAACAGCACCGCCTTGTTCTCTCTGGAAATGCCGTATGCCCTGTCACAGGCCCGCAGCAGCTGCACCGCCAGCGCCAGCAATGTGGCTGCCAGCAGGATCACCAGATACATGGTCCACAACTGCCCTGTGTCATAAATCCGCAGATTCCCCGTTTCCAGGCTCCCCACGCCGTCATAATTGACCAGGATCCGCAGTGCGTCCGCCCGCTCAAAAAGCCACATTTGGAAACGGGTCTCCGACCGGCCGCTGTAAAATACCTCTCCGTTAGTCAGCAGTCCTCCGGGAAAGACCGTCCCGTCCCCAGCCTCGCACAGGCTGCGCAGATCCTCGCTGCTGGAGTACTCCAGCGCCACCCTGTAACACCCCGGAGGCAGACTGATCCCCTCATATACAGGCTGTCCCGCCACCGCCGTCCCCTGGGTAAAGCACGTGCCTCCCTCATACACATATTCCCGCCCTCTGCGGGACATCTGCGCCACGCAGAATACCGCCAGCAGCAAAGCCAGCGCCAGTATGATTTTGGTACTTCTCCATTTCCATATATTCAACTTACTCATATCGCTCCTTGCATATCCCTCAGGTACAAAAATCTTAACATATTTCCCCCCTGTTTTCAACACTTGCAAAAACTATTCTCGGGACTGGATATCCTGTCCCGATTCGTGTATAATGAACAGAGAAAAAAATACCGCGGGCGCTGCCTGCATGGAAAGGTCTGAGACAAACATGGAGTTTTTTACGGGATTACTTGAAAACAAGATCTTTTTATCCGCCGCTCTGGGCTGGCTGATCGCCCAGATTCTGAAAACCCTGATCCATCTGCTTTTTACCAAAAAATTTGTGGCGGAACGCCTGGTGGGCAGCGGAGGTATGCCCAGTTCCCACTCCGCCACCGTCTGCGCGCTGGTCACAGCCACCTATCTGGAATACGGTTCGGCCAGTTTCGCCTTTGCCATAGCGCTGATCGTCGCGATTATCGTCATGTACGACGCCATCGGCGTGCGTCGTGAGACGGGTATACAGGCCCAACTCCTTAACAATATCATCCGGATCTTTGAGGATATGGGACGGGACGAGCTGTCCGCACAGGATAAGCTAAAAGAATTTATTGGCCACACACCCTTTCAGGTACTGATGGGAGGTATTCTGGGAATCCTGGTGGCCGCCGCGTTCTATCAGCTGTAAAATGAGAAAAGGGGCCGTGATCGATCCTCACAGCCCCTTATATTACTCTCCAAGTCCGCTTTCCACCGCTCCGATCAGGGTCTTCAAAGCCTCCTGCTCATCCTCCCCCTCACAGAGAAATTCAATTTCGTCTCCGCATTTCACGCAGGCTCCCAGAACGCTCAGCACACTCTTGGCATTGGCTGTGCTGTCCCGGAATTTAAAGGTGATCAGAGACTTGAACTGCATTGCCTCCTTACAAAGTATCCCCGCCGGTCTCAAATGCAGTCCGGTGGGATTCTTAATCGTAACTTTCTGGCTTACCATATGTTATTACCTCCTAAAACATTATGTCCTGGATCAATTTGGCCAACGCCGTGGCCTCGGTTTGTATAGCCTCGTAATCCTTGCCTTCGATCATGACCCGCACCAACGGCTCGGTTCCGGAAGGACGGATCAGCACTCTGCCTTCCCCCGCGAATTTCTTCTCCAGTGCCTCGATGGCCTCCGCTATTTCCGGATATTCCAGATAACGGTCTTTCTTGTGATTGGCTACTTTCGCGCTGACCAGAGCCTGCGGCAGGACTTCCATGATCTGTGCCAGTTCGGACAGGGGTTTGCCGGTCTCCACCATCACCTGTAACAGATGCAGCGCGCTGAGCAGGCCGTCCCCGGTGGTATTTTCATCCAGGAATATCACATGGCCGGACTGCTCCCCACCCAGACTGGCCCCGATCTCCTTCATGCGCTCCAGCACGTAGCGATCGCCTACTTTGGTCTGTTCCACATGCAGTTTCTGCCGCTCTGCCATCAGGAAAAATCCCAGATTGCTCATGACGGTAGCCACGATGGTATCTTTTTTCAGTCTGCCCTGGCCTTTCAGGTAGTTGCCCACGATGGCCATGATCTGGTCGCCGTCCACAATCCTGCCGTTACCGTCCACCGCCAGCAGCCGATCCGCGTCCCCGTCAAAAGCCAGCCCTATATCCGCCTTCTCATACACAACTCTCGCCTGCAGCTCCTCCATATGGGTGGAACCGCAGTTGGCATTGATATTGGTGCCGTCGGGACTGCAATGGATCGCCACCACATCGCCGCCCAACTCCTTCAGCGCCTCCACCGAAGTGTAATAAGCCGCTCCCTCCGCGCAGTCCACCACGATCTTCAGATGGCTCAGATCCACTTTCACCGACTGGATCGCGTGATTGATATACTCTTCCCGGGCGTCGGTGCGGTACTTGATCTTGCCCACGCCGGGCCCTATGGGGAACTTCACGCCCTGCATCTGGGATCGGATCAGCAAATCAATCTCGTCCTCCAACGCATCCGGCAGCTTGTAGCCGTCCCCGTCAAAAAACTTGATGCCATTGAACTCCACCGAGTTGTGGGAGGCGGAGATCACCACCCCCGCGTCCACCTTGTACTTCTGCGTCAGGTATGCCACCGCCGGCGTGGGTATCACTCCGACATACACACAGTTCGCGCCCACGCTGCAGGCTCCCGCCATCAGGGCGTTGGCAAGCATATCGCCGGATATGCGGGTATCGCAGCCCACCATGATCGTAGGTTTATGAGCTTTCTCCTTCGTCAGCACATACGCGCCCGCCTGTCCCAACTGCATGGCGAGCAAAGGGGTGAGTTCTTCGTTGGCAATGCCTCTGACCCCGTCGGTTCCAAATAATCTGGCCATTCTCTATCGATCCTCCCATACTCTGTTTATCGCTCTTCTTCGGTATCCCCTTCATCCTCCTGAACCGGCGTAAAGCGCAGAACGATCGCCGGCGTGCTGATCTTCTCCTGCTCCTCCAGCAGGGAGACGTTCACCGGCAGGCTGTACTCTCCCTCCGGCGGCTCGGACAGATTGGAATCCTCCATCCATGCCCTCACATCCACCACGCCGGACAGGGTGGAAGACTGCAGCAGGGCCATATAACCCGGCAAGCCCTTCGCCACCAGCGGCGTGGAACTGGCGCCCACGATCTCGCAGGTCACACCCTCAGGCACATTGATGACCTGGATATTCTCAGCCCGCAGCGGTATCTTTTTCTCCTCCGCTTTCTCGATCAGGACTTTAACCTCCGCCGCGTCGTTGAAGTTTTTCTCCGCAAAATAAATCCCCTCAGGCAGATGTTCTCCCAGGTGTACGATACACATTTCGTCCTCAAAGGCTCCGGTGATATTGATGCCCTCCTCACCCGACACCTCCAACTGCGTCACCTTATTCAGCAGTTCAGTGGGGCCCGCTATCCTTACCGTGTCCACGCTGGTCTCCATACCGGTCACCTGGCAGTCTTCCGCCAATGTTCCGAAACAGTTGTAAACCACAGGCACCTCTTTGGTGTTCCACACGATCACCGTGATCGTGACACTGTCCAGATTCCGGGATACGGAGGCCCGGTTTACCTCATTGCCGTTCTCGTCCACCAACCGGATGGTTCCCGAAGCTTTGCCAGTGCCGGTGATTCCCGTCACATCCACGTCCACCTCCGCATGGCTGATCTCATTGATGGCGGATTCCGGTCCCTGGATCTCCAGTCGGGTGCGGTCCAGGCTGATATCTCCCACCATATAGCCTTCGTTCACACTGCCGGTCTGATTCCAGATGATGTTGACGGTCTTGCGGGTCTCTTTTTCAATATTCAGCTTGACATACTCTATATTGCCGCTGATATTCTGCACCTGGTCGCCATACTTGGGACAGGAAAATCTGATTTCCACCGTATTGGTCACCGTCAGATTGGTCAGATCCGCCACCGCGACGATGTCTTCGGGCTGGATACTGTTCCGAACACTCCTGGGAGCGTCAAATGTCACTGTGCGCAGGATGTCCGTATTGTCCAGGATCTCGTATACCTGGCCGTTTTGTGCCAGCAGATCCGTATTGAGCAGGCTTACCTTTATATTCTGAAACCGTTTCTCATCCACCGGGTCATTGGTGCTGATTACCACGAACCACAGGGCGAAAGCCAGCAGCAGGGACATGATCTTGAGCAGCCAGTGGGAGAAAAATATGGATCGAATCCGGGAACCTATCTTCCCTTTCATTTTGCCGCCTTTCATTTTGCCGCCTTCCCTTTCTTTTTCCGTCTGACCTTTCCCGTTTCCTCCGTCAGATTGGTCAGTTCCATCAGACGTCTCTTCAGGCTGTCTCCGTCAAATCCCCGTTCCAGCTGTCCTCCCACCGTAATACTGATCTTACCGGTCTGTTCCGACACGATCACCGTGACGGAATCCGTCACCTCGGATATACCCACGCCCGCCCTGTGCCTGGTACCCACTTCCTTGCTGATGTCCCCGTTGTCCGTCTGGGGCAGATAGCAGGTGGCCGATGTGATCCTGTTGCCCCGGACTATGACTGCCCCGTCATGCAGCGGGGTATTGTGTTCAAATATATTGATCAGCAGCTGGCTGGTGACGATGCCGTCCACATCGATACCCGTCCTCTCATATTCCGCCAATGATTCTTTCTGCTCTATAACGATCAGGGCGCCCGTCTTGACCTTACTCATCTCCACGCAGGCGCGGGTAATCTCGTTCACCGTCTTCTCCGTGAAACTGTTGTCCCTGTTTCTCCCGTTGTCAAAGGGCAGGGCATTGGCAATCAGGTTTTTGTTGCCCAGTTCCTCCAGCGCCTTGCGCAACTCCGGCTGCAATACAACGACCACCGCCGTGACGGCAAAACCGAATACGTTCTGCCCCAGCCACAGGATCGTACTCATCTTAAAATAGGACGCCACCACCCAGAAAAACAAAATCACAAGCAGGCCTTTGAGCAATGTCCAGGCCCTGGTCTTCTGAATCCACAGCATGATATGATAGAGGAGAAACGCGATGATCAAAATCTCCAACACATCCCCTATCTCAATACTGGGCACATATCTTCTTAAATTTGCGATAATCTCTTTAACTGTATCCATGCCCCTCTATCCCATGCCCTTTGCGGCTCTGTGCTCACAGGTCCTCAAACTCTTCGGTCTCGTCGCCCTCCGATTCCCTGCTGATCGTCACGCTCCGGCTTCCCGTCCGGCTCTGCGCGTGTCTGGCATGCCCGTCTCTGCTCCCGGTGCGCTCCGTCACCACACTCCTGTTCACGCGCCGGGGAGCCACGGTCATATCCTCGTCTTCCTCCGCCACGCGCACCGGTCTGCGCTGGGTATTAATCCGCTTTACCGTTTTGGAGACGGCAGGCATACTCATCTTGGGAACCGCCTTCACATAATAATAATACTCGTCATCCTCATACTGTACCTTCTCCGTCCTGCTGTAGTCCACGCAGAACCGGAAGAACTCCAGCACCTTGGCAATCACCAACGCCAGAATACTGCCCAGGACAGCCATGCCCAGAGACAGCTGGGTATCATATATCAGATCTCCAACCAACAACACTACCAAATCTATTATTACGCCGACAACCATGGCAATAGACCAGGAATAATCAATGGACATGCGCCTGATTAAATACACCGCCGCAATGGTTATGGCGAAAGCGGCGATCATCACGATCATGGCTCGGTTGCCCAGCACGCTGTCGATGACCATCCGCAGCTTGGCCGTAGCCTCGTCCGCCCCCATGCTGCTGATCACGGTGGCATTGTCCGATATATAGGTGAGCATATAATACACCACCGTGCCACAGGCCACCGAAACCGCCGACAGCGGCGAGGCCAGCAATCCCACCGCCACAGGGATCACATAAGGGATCCGCAGGGCCAGCAGTACCACCGTGAAGATCAGGATCACCGTGTCCTTTGAGCCCATCCGAAAGAACAGCAGGAACATGATCAGATAAATCGCCAGGGCGGCAATCGCCACCTCAAGGGACAGTTCGTACAGATGCATCAGACTGAACAACGCTCCAAACAGGATGATACAGCCGTTTGGCAAAAACGAACAGAGCAGGGAGACGATCAGCACCAGTCCCAGATTATCCAGCTTGCCCATGTATCCCAGCTCCCCGTTTACCATGCAGATCGCCAGAAAAGCCAGCATGAACTTGAAAACGGGCACCAGGATAAATTCGTTCCTGCTGTAAAGCAATTTCAGTTTCTCCCTAATTTCCAATAGATTACTCATGATATTTCCTCATATACTCTTTATTCTATATATATTTCCGCATCCGCCGGACGCCTGGTCACTGGCGGTACAGACTGTCAAGCTTTTTCAGATTGTGATAATAAGTCTTCAGGCTCTTTTTTGCCTTGCCGTAACGGTACGCACAGACGGCATATGTTATGACGCAGTATCCGACCACAAAGATTGCGTACCATTTGATGATGTTCTGCGCGAACACAAACAAATCCATCTTGTAGATATCCTCAAGAAGTATCTCAAAATCATACAGCACATAGAGCCCGAATCCCAGCAGATAAGCGATGGTACCGCAGAAAAAAGCGCGCAAAAGCTGCAGGGAGATATAATCTCCCCGGAAATACCGTCCCAGTGCCATACACTTCTTTCCCTCTCCCTCTTCATAGGAGGCCATCTTGGTCATCAGGATGATCCGTTCTTCATTCAGCATAAAACTTGCCTTCTCTCAAATTATTTATTGCAGATAGCGCATCCTGGAGCCGCTGTCTTCCTTTTTCCGAAAACTGTCATTGTTCTTGGGCGAATTGCTCTTCAATATGTCTTTGAACCCATTACTCACGTTGGCCTTGCACTTTTCGCAGTATCTGCCGCTGCGGATCGGAGCGCCGCATCCCTCGCAGCTCAACATAAGCGGAGAGCCCTCGGTCAGCTCCAGACGGTCTTCCCGCAGCCACTGCCGTATCTGGGAAGTCTCCACGTCGCAGGCCTCGGCCACCTCCTGCATATGTACGCCGGGGTTCTCCTGGATAAAAGCCTTTACCTCCTGAAACTTCTCCTCCAGCTTTTCCCTGCAGGCCGGGCAATAACTCTGCCCCGAAATATAATTGAACAGTCTCTTACAGCTCTTACACGGTCTGACATTCATTGACAATACCTCCTTTTCTTAGACGCCGGCTCCGATCGCCAGCGTGATGAAAAAAATCTTTTGGCATACGTCGGGCAAAAGCGCGGCGGATACCTGATCCATGGTACTCCCAGTGGTGTAAATATCGTCTATCAGTATAATTGTCTTTAATTTTACACCATTTTGCCCAAGATTAAAAGCCTTTTTCAAATTATTTAATCTTTCTTCACAATTTAATTCTTTCATGGGCCTGGTATCCCTGTTTCTGACCACCAGATCCGGGTAGACCGGGATGCCCGTCTGCCGCCCCAGCGCCTGCGCCAGCAGCGCCGCCTGGTTGTAGCCCCGACGGCGCTGTTTACCGGGGTACATGGGGATCGGAACCAGGCCGTCCGGCTCCAGACGCCGAATGTAGCCTCCCAGTTTATCCGCCATCTCCCTCCCGAAAAACCGGGCGTACTCCCGGCGTCCGCCGTATTTGAACCGGTACAGCGCGGGCGCTATGTCCCCGTATTCATACAGCCCTCTCCCCGCCGTGAACAGGTGGCGGCCCCGGCGGCAGTCCCCGCAGAGTTCCGCCTCCGAATCCGCCAGCTTTTTGCCGCATTGGCAGCAGAGCGGTTGCTCCAGATACTTTACCCGCCGCCTGCACGCGGGACACATACGCTGCGGGCCCATCCCCTGCACCTCGTCGCAGACAGGACATCTGACCGGGTACAGCAGGGATGCCGCCATTTCCAACCACGTGTTATTCTTATTGTTCCTGACCAAATATCCCTTCCTCTCTGGCTGCCGCCTCCCGGATCCTCTGCTCCAGCGAAGTATAACGCCTGTTTTCACTGACATTGTCGATCATCCCCCGCACCGTCTGGCTGCTGCCCAGTATGGTTACGCAGTGCCTGGCCCTGGTGACGCCGGTGTACAGCAGATTGCGGTTAAACAGCATCCTGGGACCGCCGAGCAGCGGCATGATTACCGCCGGGTACTCGCTGCCCTGGGACTTGTGGATCGTGATGGCATAGGACAACTCCAGCTCCTCCAGCAGAGCGAAGGGATATGTCACCCTCCTGCCCTCGTCAAATTCCACCACCAGCTCCGAACTGTTCTCCCGAATCTCCAGGATCCGTCCCATGTCCCCGTTGAACACACCCATTCCCTTATCCACCGGGATACCGTAGCGGCTGACAATCTCCCATTCCAGCTGGTAATTGTTCCTCACCTGCATGACCTTGTCTCCCTCCCGGTAGACGGTCTGCCCTGACGCATGCTCCCGCTTGGTATCATCGGGGGGATTCAGATACTGCTGCAGGATCCCGTTGAGGGTCTCCACGCCCAAACTGCCTTTGCGCATGGGCGTCAGCACCTGAATATCGTAGGGAGTGGCATGCACATAGGGGGGCAGTTTTTCCCGGATCAGCTGGATCATATGCTTGTATATTACATTGACGTCATTTCTCTCCAGCAGGAAGAAATCCAGGCTTTTGTTGTCCAGCGCAATCTGTTCTCCTCTGTTGATATGATGGGCATTGACAACAATGTCGCTCTCTCCTGCCTGGCGAAATATTTTTTGCAGCACCACCATGGGAAATACCTGAGACTGCATGATATCCCGCAGCACCTGACCCGGCCCCACGCTGGGCAACTGATCCACATCCCCCACCAGAATCAGCCGCGTCCCGGGTACAATGGCTTTCAAAAGAGCCTGAAACAGCGGCAGATCCACCATGGACATCTCGTCTATGATGATCACATCCGCCTCCAGGGGATTCTCTTCGTTTCTCTCGAAACGAAAACGCTGTTTGTCTTCCCCCGACACCGCCCCGCTCAGTTCCAGCATCCGGTGTACGGTTCTGGCCTCAAAGCCCGTGGCCTCGGTCATGCGTTTAGCCGCCCGTCCGGTGGGGGCCGCCAGGAATATATCCAGTCCTTCCCGCTCAAAAAAGCGGATAATGGTATTGATCGTGGTGGTCTTGCCGGTGCCGGGGCCGCCGGAGAGGATAAAAAGTCCGTTTTGAATGGCCTCCATTACCGCCTGCCGCTGTAACTCATCCAGCTCAATGCGAATCTCGGCGGTGATAGCCTCCAGTGCCGACCGCACATGTTCCTCAGGCTGTCTCATGGGAATATCCAGCTGCCAGAGCATATGAGCGCAGTTCAATTCCGCGTAATAGTAGCTGGAGGCATACACCAGATCTCCTTTGATGACCAGCTTTTTGTCCATAACCAGATTATCCAGCTGAGGGCGTATATTTTCCCCCGATACGCCCAGCAGTTCGCTGGCGCGGCTCACCAGTTCCCCCATGGGCAGATAGCAGTGACCGTCGCCCACCGACTGCTGCAAAGTATAGAACACGCCGCTGCGAATCCGATAATCCGAATCCGCGTGTATGCCTATCCTGGCGGCGATCTCATCCGCGATCTTAAAGCCCACGCCATGAATGTCCTCCGCAAGACGGTAAGGATTCTCCTTTAATACGCTGTACAGCCCCATGCCATAGGTATCATAAATGCGCAGAGCCAGCGCGTTGGATATCCCGAACTGCTGTAAAAAGAGCAGAGCGTCCCGCAGTTCTCTCTTTTCCTCCATCTGCCTGGCGATCTCCCGGGCCTTGCTCATACTGATGCCCTTGATCTCCGCCAATCGCTCCGGCTCCTCCTCCATGATGCGGAAGGTATCGTCTCCGAACTTTTTGACAATTCTGGCCGCCATCACCGCGCCGATCCCCTTGATCGCGCCTGAGCCCAGATAGCGTTCCATACTCACCCGGTCTCTGGGAGCCACCGTCTGATAGGCGGATATTTTGAACTGGGCTCCGTACATGGGATGCTCCGTATGTTCTCCCTGCGCCTCGATGGTCTCACCCTCAGACAGCCCACGGCAATTCCCCACGCAGGTCACTGCCCCTTCTTCACACATCAGTTCCATAACAGTATAACCATTTTCCGGATTCTGATAGATAATATGTTCCACATATCCGCTGACCGTATCCATAGACTCTCCCCGTATATACATGCTAAAAAAGGCTGCCCTTCCTGTCGGCAGCCTTTAAAGCGCTAAATCATGGTTCTCTTCATTTGTTCATAGAGCATCTGCGCAAGTCCCAGACTGCCCTGCTCCGTGGTATCTGCCGCCACCTGCTGGATCATCTGTTCCTTGTAATAATCCATCATGTTGCTGCTGGCGCCCGACATTCCCTCCGAGCTGTAGTTGGGAACCGTCTTCTGCATGGCTTTGAACATCTGTTCCAAAAAGTAAGCCTCAAACTGTTTGCAGGCGTCCATCAACTCCTCGTCGGAGGCGTTGCCGTACCCTGTCTTTAACTGTTCCTCCAGCCTGGCAGCCGTGGTATTCCTGGCCGCGTTGCCTGCCATATCCGCCATGCCGCCTATGCTGCCGGTGTTCCAAAGATTGCCGATATCCATTGTCCAAGTCCTTTCCGGCTTCTGCCGACTTCTGCCGCCTGTATACTGATCAGGTCATGCGTCCGCCCTGTTGCCTCTGTTTTATCTTCTCAGATTGTTGGCCTGCTGCAGCATCTCGTCCGACGCGATGATGGCCTTGGAGTTCATCTCATAGGCTCTCTGCGCCACGATCATATTGACCATCTCATCCACCACCTGCACATTGGAGCCCTCCAGATAGTTCTGATGGACCTTGCTCTTTTCCACATTGTTGGTGAGCGTCTCGTTAATCGGCTGGCCGCTGGCCGCCGACTGCGCGTACAGACTGTCGTCCAGCCGCTCCAGTCCCGCCGGATTGTTGAACTGAATCAGGCCGATCCGGATACCCATGGGCTGGGGAACGTTCCGCTCGTCAGGGTAACATACTTCCCCGTCGGCCGTGACCGTGATCCTGCTGACCACATAATTGCTGTTTAACGTGATCGGTCTTCCCTGGGTGTCCAGTACCGACAGGCCGTCCGAAGTGGTCAGCATATTGCTGCGGTTCTCTCCCAGCGCCCAATCAAAATTACCGTTTCTGGTATAGTATGTATTGCCGTCCTCCCCCCGTATCGCAAAGAATCCCTTTCCCTCGATGGCGAAGGAGGTCTCCTTCTCGGAGGAGAGCAGCGGACCCGGCTTGCCGTACAGCGCCGTGATGGAGGTGTTGCGCACACCCAGACCTACCTGCGCGCCTATGGGCTTGACCGTCCCGTCCGCATTGGTGGTCCTGCGCTGCAGGTTTTGGTATAAGAGAGATTTGAACTCGTTGACCTCGGTCTTATACCCCGTTGTGTTTACATTGGCCAGATTGTTGGCGATGGTGTCAATATTTGTCTGCTGCGCGATCATACCTGTGGCAGCCGTCCATAAACTCCGAACCATAATTTTTCACTCCTGTTCCCGCGCCGCGCCGATCAGGCGGCCGCACATATCATTTTATATCCTGTCGCCGCTACTGCACTCTGCCTAACTGCGTCACGGCAATATCAAGACTCTCGTCATAGGTCTGTACGATCTTCTGGTTGGCCTCATAGGCCCTGGTCACACTGATCATGTTCACCATCTCGGAAATCACGGACATATTGGACATCTCCAGCACTCCGGATTTGACTTCCGCCGTGCCCTCCGTCAGGGTAGCGCCCTCCACCGGCTGGAAAAAGGTGTCTCCGAACTTCTCCAGATAATCGTAGTCCTCAAAATCCGCCACCTGAATCTGGGCCACTTCCCGCTCATTCTGGTATATCCTGCCGTCGTCGTCTATTCTGGCATCCGTCAGGGTATCCAGCTGGATCCGGCGGTTTTGGGCATCCAGCACATACATGCCGTCCGAGTTCACCAGATAGCCCTCCTGGGTCAGCGTGAAATTGCCCGCCCGCGTGTACTTTGTGGAAGTCTCTCCCTCTCCGTTGGTATATTCCAACGCAAAGAAACCGCTGCCTGCCAGTGCCAGATCGTAAGTATTGTCGGTAATCCTGAAAGAACCCTGGGTATAGTCCGTGTAGTTCTCACCGATCTTGACTCCCAGACGGCTGTGTCCGATGGGCTGCACCGTCCATAAGCCCACGGAGGCGTCCTTGACTTTTACCGCCAGCACTTCCCGAAAGGGCTGGCTGGTTGCGCCTTCCTTTTTAAAGCCCACCGTAGACGCGTTGGCAAGATTGTTGGTCAGTATATCCATACGGTTCTGCTCGTTGCGAAGTCCCGTATGGGCAGTGTAAAGTCCTCTCAGCATGCCTCTGTCTCCTTTTTGTCCTGTTATCCTTCTAGTCTTCTCTGTAGCCCGCCAGGAACTCCACATATTTGCCGGTGCCAATGGCAACCGCCGTCATGGGATCCTCCGCAGTCATGGTATTGATACCGGTCTTGGCGGAGATCAGATCCTCCAGCCCCCGCAGCAGGCTCCCGCCCCCTGTGAGCACGATACCTCTGTCGGCGATATCCGCCGCCAGCTCCGGAGGCGTCTTCTCCAGCACGCTGTGAATCGTCTCCACAATCTGCGCCGTGGTCTCCCGAAGGGCCTCCTCCGTCTCCTCTGAGGAAACTTTTACCGTCTTAGGCAGACCTGTGACCAGGTTACGCCCCCTGACGTCCATATAGTCAACCTCCGGTCTCTTGTAAGCGGAACCGATCTTGATCTTCAGATCCTCAGCGGTACGCTCACCGATCAGCAGGTTATGTTTCTTACGCATATAGCGGACGATGGCCTCGTCAAAGTCGTCTCCGGCAATCTTGATGGAGGCGCTGACTACGGTACCGCCCAGAGAGATTACGGCGATGTCGGAAGTTCCGCCGCCGATATCCACGATCATGTTGCCGCAGGGCTTGGAGATATCAATCCCCGCGCCTATGGCTGCGGCGATGGGCTCCTCGATAATAAATACTTCCCGGGCGCCCGCCTGGTAAGTGGCGTCCTCCACCGCTTTCTTTTCCACCTCCGTCACGCCGCTGGGAACGCATACGGCAATGCGGGGCTTGCGGAACGTCCTCTTGCCCAACGCTTTCTGGATAAAATATTTCATCATCTTCTCGGTGACGGTATAATCGGAAATCACGCCCTGGCGTAGCGGCCGCACGGCCACGATATTGCCGGGGGTACGTCCCAGCATCAGCCGGGCGTCCTCACCGATGGCTTTAATCTTGTTGGTATCTCTATCGAAAGCTACAACAGACGGCTCTTTCAGAACTACGCCTTTTCCTCTGATGTAAACCAAAATGCTGGCTGTACCCAAATCGATTCCAATGTCAGTATACATTTATCACTACCCCTTTCATGGTATGCATAGTTTGCGCCGCCGCCCCAAAAACCGTGATACCGCGCGTATGCAATACGCTATAGCGCGCAAGACCGCACTGTAAAAATAATGTCTCCACATTTTCCGAAAAATAGTCATGTCTGCCATGGGCGCGCAGTGTCAAGCTACATTATACATGATAATTTTCTTTTTTCAAAGGGGTTTATGAAAATTTCATAAATTTTAAACGCGGAAAGCGGACGGTTCCTTCCGCCCTCTTTCCGCATCCATGCTTTCCACATTTTATATCGACCGATTTCGGAGTATCTTAACCCTTCTCCAACATTTTTTTGATATAAACGCCCGTGTAGGACTCCGGCATCCGGGCCACCTCCTCCGGCGTACCTCTGGCTATGACCGTGCCGCCCCGGTCGCCCCCCTCCGGTCCCATGTCGATAATGTAATCCGCCGTCTTGATCACATCCAGATTATGCTCGATGACAATCACGGTGTTTCCGCCGTCCGCCAGCTTGTGCAGGATCTCCACCAGCTTGTGTACGTCCGCGAAATGCAGGCCCGTGGTGGGCTCGTCCAGGATATAGACCGTCTTGCCGGTGCTGCGTCTGGACAGCTCCGTGGCCAGCTTGATCCGCTGGGCCTCGCCGCCGGAGAGGGTGGTGGAGGGCTGGCCCAGTTTCACATAGGACAGGCCCACGTCATACAGGGTTTTGATCTTGTTCCGTATGGAGGGCACATTCTCAAAGAAGGGCAGCGCCTCCTCCACCGTCATATCCAGCACGTCATAAATACTCTTACCCTTATATTTGATGTCCAGCGTTTCTCTGTTGTAACGCCTGCCGCCGCAAACCTCGCAGGGCACGTACACATCCGGCAGGAAATGCATCTCGATCTTGATGATGCCGTCACCGCTGCAGGCCTCGCAGCGTCCGCCCTTCACATTGAAACTGAATCGTCCCTTGCTGTAGCCCCGGGCCTTGGCGTCCGGCGTAGAGGCGAACAGATCCCGGATCATATCGAATACGCCGGTGTAGGTAGCGGGGTTGGAGCGCGGGGTACGTCCGATGGGGGACTGGTCAATGTCGATGACCTTGTCCAACTGTTCGATCCCTTCTATCCCCCTGTGCTTGCCGGGGATCACTCTCGCCCGGTTCAGATCCCGGTTTAGATGCTTGTTCAGCACTTCGTTGACCAGAGAGCTTTTCCCGGAACCGGATACGCCGGTGACACAAGTCACGACCCCCAGAGGGAAAGTCACGTCTATATTTTTCAGATTATTCTCCTCAGCGCCCAGCACCTTGATATACCCGGTGGGTTTGCGGCGTTTCTCGGGAACGGGAATGGTCTTTTTGCCGCTCAGATACTGGCCGGTGACGCTCTCCTCCACCTGCATGATCTCCCGGGCCGTACCCGCTGCCACCACTTCACCTCCGTGGGAACCCGCCCCCGGTCCGATATCCACGATGTAATCAGCCGCCAGCATGGTATCCTCGTCATGCTCTACCACGATCAGCGTGTTGCCCAGATCCCGCAGCTGTTTCAATGTGGCCAGCAGTTTGTCATTATCCCGCTGGTGCAGTCCGATACTGGGTTCATCCAGAATATAGCACACACCCACCAGCCCGGAGCCGATCTGCGTAGCCAGGCGAATCCTCTGGGCCTCTCCGCCGGACAGGCTGGCGGTTCCTCTGGCCAGGGACAGGTAGTCCAGTCCCACGTCCAGCAGAAATTTCACTCTGGCCCGTATCTCCTTCAGCAACTGTTTTCCTATCATCTCCTGCTGGGGCGTCAGCTGCAGATTCGTCACAAAGTCATAGAGTTTCATAATGGACAACGCCGTCACTTCATATATATTCTTATCTCCTACGGTCACTGCCAGAGATTCCTGTTTCAGACGCATCCCCCTGCACTCTTTACAGGGAGTAACGCGCATAAACGTTTCATACTCCGCCTTCAGCGATTCGGAACCCGATTCCCGGTAACGTCGCTCCAGATTGAGTATCAGGCCCTCAAAAGCAATGGAGTACTCCCCTTTCCCCCGTTGTCCCTCATAATACACATTGACCTTCTTACCGTTCGTCCCGTGAACCAGGATATCTTTGATACGGTCGGGATAATCCTTATATGGCGTATCCAGGTCAAAGCCAAACTCCTTACTCATGGCCTGCAGGAGCGCATTGGTGAAACTGCCCTTGGAGTTGCAGGACTGCCAGCCCGGAACCACGATGGCTCCCTGATTCACGGACAGCTCCTGGTTGGGTATGATCAGTTCCATGTCAAACTCCATCTTATATCCCAGGCCAAAGCATACCGGGCAGGCGCCGAACGGATTGTTAAAGGAAAAACTGCGGGGTTCCACCTCGCTGATGCTGATACCGCAGTCAGGGCAGGAAAAGCTCTGGGAGAAATTCAGCGGTTCTCCGTCGATCACGTCCACCTCCAGCAGCCCTTCCGCCAACTGCAGCACGTCTTCTATGGAGCCGGCCAGGCGTTTTTGTATTCCTTCTTTCACCACCAGACGGTCCACCACGATCTCTATATTATGCTTGATATTTTTTTCCAGAGATATATCCTCGGAAAGCTCATAGAGGTTGCCGTCCACCCGCACTCTCACATAGCCGCTTTTCTTGGCTCTGTCAAATACCTTCTCATGCATACCCTTTCTGCCTCTGACCACCGGGGCCAGCAGTTGGATGCGGGCGCCCTCCCCCAGTTCCATGATCCGGTCCACCATCTGGTCCACGGTCTGACGGGCTATGACTCTGCCGCACCTGGGACAGTGGGGAATGCCGATGCGGGCGTACAGCAGGCGGAAATAGTCATAGATCTCCGTCACTGTGCCCACCGTGGAGCGGGGATTGCGGTTGGTAGACTTCTGGTCTATGGAGATGGCCGGGGACAGGCCGTCTATGCGCTCCACGTTGGGTTTTTCCATCTGACCCAGAAACTGTCTGGCGTAGGAGGACAGAGACTCCATATACCGGCGCTGCCCCTCGGCGTATATGGTATCAAACGCCAGGGAAGATTTGCCGGAACCGGACATGCCGGTCAGCACTACAAACTCGTTTCTGGGAATATCCACATCAATATTTTTCAGATTGTGTTCGCTGGCTCCCCGTATCTTGATATATTCCTTCCTGGGGAGCATTTTCTTCACTTCTTCCATGCCGTCTGTCATTCCTCCAATTCGCTCAGTTTTGTCTTAAGCTCCAGCATCTTGTCACGCAGTTCGGCCGCCGCCTCAAAATTCAGTTCGGCCGCCGCCTTCTGCATCTTTTTCTGCACGTCCGCTATCAGTTTTTCCAGTTCCCGGCGGCTCATGGACTCGGGATCTTTTTCAAACCTTACCTCCTCCTGAGCGATCTCCCTGGATATGCTGATCAGATCCCGGACCGCTTTCCTGATGGTCTGAGGCGTGATGCCATGGGCCTTGTTGTAGGAGGTCTGAATCGCCCGCCGACGGTTGGTTTCGTCGATGGCCATGCGCATGGAATCCGTGACTACATCCGCATACATGATCACATGGCCGTCCGAGTTACGGGCCGCCCTGCCGATGGTCTGGATCAGGGAAGTGCCGCTGCGCAGAAATCCCTCCTTGTCAGCGTCCAGTATGGCTACCAGTGTGATCTCCGGGATATCCAGGCCCTCCCGGAGCAGATTGATACCCACCAGCACGTCGAATACATCCAGACGCATATCCCTGATAATCTCCGCCCTCTCCAGCGTGTCGATATCCGAGTGGAGATACCTCACCCGGATCCCTACTTCCTTCATGTAATCCGTGAGATCTTCGGCCATGCGTTTGGTCAGGGTGGTGATCAGCACTTTGTTATGCTTTTCCACCTCTTTATTCACTTCTCCGATCAGGTCATCCACCTGGCCATCCACCGGACGCACGTCCACCTGGGGATCCAGCAGCCCTGTGGGCCGGATGATCTGCTCCGCCCGCAGCAGTTCGTGTTCCTCCTCGTATTTGGCGGGAGTGGCGGACACAAAAAGAATCTGGTCGATATGGGCCTCGAACTCCGAGAAGTTCAGTGGCCGATTGTCCAGCGCCGACGGCAGCCGAAACCCGTAATCCACCAGCGTGGTCTTTCGGGACCGGTCCCCGGCATACATGGCCCCGATCTGGGGGATCGTCATATGGGACTCGTCTATGATGATCAGGTAGTCGTCCCCGAAATAGTCCATCAGGCATTTGGGCGGCTCCCCGGGTTTGGTGCCGCTCAGATGCCGGGAATAGTTCTCTATGCCGGAGCAGAACCCGGTCTCCCGCAGCATCTCCACGTCAAAGTTCGTGCGCTCCGCGATACGCTGGGCCTCGATCAGCTTGTCCTCCCCCTTGAAAAACCGCACCCGCTCCTCCAGTTCAACCTCAATATTGTCACATGCCTGCCGAATCTTATCCGCCGCCACCACATAGTGGGAGGCCGGAAATATCGCGATATGGCTCAGCGCCGCGTGTACCCTGCCTGTGAGAGGTTCCACCTCCGAGATGCGGTCGATCTCATCCCCGAAGAACTCCACACGGATCATATAGTCGCCGCCCTGGGCCGGATAGATCTCCACCACGTCTCCCCGCACCCGGAACGTGCCTCTCTGCAAATCCGTATCGTTGCGGTCGTACTGTATGTCGATGAGTTCCCGGAGCACCTGGTCACGGTCTTTGACCATGCCGGGCCGCAGGGAAACGATCATACCCTGATAGTCGTCCGGGCTGCCCAGACCGTAGATGCAGGATACGCTGGCCACCACGATCACATCCCGGCGCTCGGACAGGGAGGCGGTGGCGGACAGCCGCAGCTTGTCGATCTCGTCGTTGACGGAGGAATCCTTGGCAATGTAGGTGTCCGAGGAGGGCACATAGGCCTCCGGCTGGTAGTAATCATAGTAGGACACAAAGTATTCTACCGCGTTTTCGGGGAAAAATTCCTTGAACTCTCCGTAGAGCTGCCCGGCCAGGGTCTTGTTGTGGGCGATGATCAGGGTGGGCTTGTTCAGCGCCGCGATCACATTGGCCATGGTAAACGTCTTGCCGGAGCCGGTGACACCCAGCAATGTTTCACACTGATTGCCCTGTTTAAAGCCCTCCACCAGCGCCTCTATAGCCTGCGGCTGATCGCCGGTGGGCCGGTATTCCGACACCAACTTAAATTGATCCATGGACTGCACCTCCCGTATATGCCTGTCTGCTCCAGAAGATTTTACGTTTTCTATCTTACCACATACTTTTTCATTTGTATAGATGCAAAATCGAACTTTTGTTCTGTAAATTGTTCCAAAAAAATAAGGAGTATTCCATTGTATAGAATACTCCTGGGCGATGATGTCTTCAATCGCAGGCGCCTCTTTTCCGTATCGCGTCATAAACCCTCGTCACGCCCTCCGCCGCCAGAGGGAACATCATAACGCAGTACATCATCACATGTCTGGACGCGCTCTCCCATATGAGTTCTGACAGGAAACCGCCGATCACCGTTACAACCAGATACATCTTTGCCCAGCAGAATTTTTTCTCCCTGCGCAGATCTCTCAAAATCAGTATCATCGCTGTCATAAATGCTATATACAATACGCTCTGATGCCAGTTCGCCATACGTATAAAATGCCCGTGGGCCGGGCCGTCCATAATGCTTTTGACCCAGGGCGACCTGCTCTCCGACCCGAAGGTATTATCCAGAGAGACCATGCCGCCATAACTGCCCTCAGTCCATTGATACGCTATCTTCGTAGTATAAAAGGACAGCATATATCCGGGATCGCCCATAAATCTTTCCATAGACTTTTGCATATCCTTTTTTGCCTGCTGCGCCGTAGCCTCCCGGTCATAGTCGTTTCGTATATGCAGATCGCCGTGGTATCCATTCCACGCACCAGGCCCTCCCAGTCCCTCCTGCATGCTCATGGCAATCCAGGCGATCATGGGAATCCCGCCGCCGCTCTCCTGCCCCGCCCGGATCTCATAACTCTTTTGAATGAGCGGTACGGCCGAAAAAGTCAAAGCCAGGGTCAACAGCAGCCAAAGGACTTTTTTCCAGTCAAAATTTTTCAGGAAATACACCGCCGACACCAGCAGGATTGCGAGCATACAGACCCGCGCGTTGGTTTTAAATATACATGCGAGGATACAGGCGGCGGTGGCCAGAATCATATGCAACCCCCGTCGTTCCCCATCCCCCAATGTCCGCAGCAGAAAGTAGAGCGCGACCAATACCAGGCCGGTTGCCGGCAGATCGCCATAGGCTACCATCGCGTGAAAAAACAGGGGAAATGCCGTCATCCACAGAATGCTGTAGACCGCGACGGACGACCGGCGGGGCGTTATCTTCCACAGGATCCCGTAGCCCGCCAGAGAACCCGCCATCATCACCCCGATGTTCATGAGCTGAATCAGTTTCCCGTTCAGTATTCCCGTGCATCGCATCAGTAACTCATATATGGAGATTATACCATATTGAAAAGGATACAGAGCCAGGTAAGAATCTCTGGGAACCACCGCAGAATAATCCCCCTGTGTAAACCGAACCGCAAGATCATACACTGCCTGCGGATCGGATCCCCAATAGATACGGGATCCGATCATAAGCCACAGACAAAATGTCAACTCAAAAAGCAATGTTATGACTATATTGGCCGCAACATATCTTTTTGTAGAACGAATCCTGCCCAAAAGTACACGGATGAGTAAAAACAACGCCGTATATATCAGACATCCCAGCACAACATGGTGCAGATTAAAGTTATATGTCTCGCTCACCTCATCAAAGGAATAAAAAATCTTCTCCGCCAGGAGAACGGCGCCGATCAGCGTTCCGAATATCGCCACCACCCACTGCGCCGCTGTAACAAGCTTTCTCATATCTCTGTAGTCTTCCCTTTCCCTTTGGGCAGGCAGCAATTACTCCATCATATCCGCCAGCACCTGTTTGGCCTTCTCCAGCTGGTTGTCAAAATCATTATTGTAATAAGCTTCCCCGTCAAACGGGCATTCCACGTCCGGCTCGATCCCGGTGCCATGGATATTGCGGCCCTTGGGCGTGTAATAGCTGCTGACGGTAATCTTGATGGCGGAACCGTCCCGCAGCGTCATGAGCTGCTGCACGATGCCTTTCCCAAAGGTGGTAGTGCCTACCAGCGTACCTTTTTTATAGTCCTGTATGGCTCCCGACAACAGTTCTGACGCGCTGGCGCTGTTGCCGTCCACCAGCACCACCAGCGGCAGTTCAAATTCATGGCTGCCATCGCACCGATACTCCTCCCGCTTGCCGTGTTTATCCTCCGTGTAGACCACCAGGCCCTCCGGCAGCAGCATTCTGGCCACGTCCACCACCGCATCGACGCTTCCGCCCGGATTCCCCCGCAGATCCAGCACCAGGCCCTTCATCCCTCCGCTGCGGGATGCCTGCAAAGCCTCCTCAAACTGTCCCGGCGTCACATCGTCAAACTCGATAATACGGATATAGGCCATATGGTCTTCCAGCATCTCCTGCTCCACCGTGGGAATTTCCACCTGCCTGCGCTCCACCGTTACGTCCATATATTCGCCGTCCCGGTAAATATTGATCTTCACGCTGGTGCCCTCTTCCCCCTTGATCAGGCTCACCACCTTATCCAGATCCATGCCGTAGGTGGATACTCCGTCCACCTCATAAATGATATCGTTGGGGCGCAGCCCCGCCTCCTCCGCCGGGGAACCGGGAATCGGGCTGTTGATCTTGGGATAGTTGCGCTCTATATCCTGCGCCACATAGGCCCCGATGCCGTAGTAAGCGCCCATGGTCTGTTCCATAAAGGTATTGAAATCCTCCTCGTTGTAATAGCTCGTGTAAGGATCTCCCACGGCGTCCAGCAACCCCCGGTATATACCGTTCTCCAGAGCCTCGCGCTCTATGTCGTCCTTATAATAGTATTGACCGATCATATATTCCAGAATATCGATCTTTTCCGACACCGCCTCGCCCAGAGTGCCGCCCTGCCCGGAGCTGCCCGCATTGACCTGCTGACTGTCCTGTGAGCCGTTCTCCACTTTCTGCTGGATCTTAAATCCCAGATATCCCACGCAGACCACCAGCAGGGCGGTGACCATGCCCACCGCCATTCCTGCGATAAAACGGCCTTTCCCGCTGACCTGCTGCTGCTTTTGCTGCTCATATATCTCCATTGCCGACTCCTATCCGCCCGCCCTGCGGGCCATGCTGCCATATACCGTTCCACGCTCCCCTGCCTGTCAGGGAGAAATGTAGTTCCAGGGAGACACATACTCTCCGTTAAGCCGTACGCTGAAATGCAGGTGAGGACCGGTGGAACGCCCGGTGGACCCCACCGCCGCTATGGTATTTCCCCTGGCCACCACGTCGTCTTTTTTCACATACAGCTTTGAGGCGTGCATATAGATGGTGTACAGCCCGCCGCCGTGGTCTATCATCACATAGTTGCCCATGGTGGAACTGTAATCCGCCGCGACTACGATCCCGTCATAGGCGGAATAGATAGCGGTTCCCGTGGGCGATGCCAGATCCACGCCGTTGTGAAACTGCTGCACATGCAGCGTGGGATGCATACGCATGCCGTAATCGTCCGATACTCTGGTATAGGAGGCCACCGGGAATTTAAATGTGCCGCCATCATAGGTCAGCACCTTCCCGCTGCTGGCCAGGATCCTCTTCTTCTCGTCCTCCACCGCCTTTTCCAGCGCGGAGATCAGTTCCTCCTGTGCCTTGATATCCGCCTCGTATTCATCAATGGACTGCTCGCCGCTGCTGATCTTCCGGTCATAGGCGTTCAGCTCCTGCTCCTTCTGGGCCATCAGTTCCTCCAGGGCCGCCTGTTCGTTCTCCACGCCCGCCTTGGCCTCGTCCAGATATGCCTTATCCTGCTCCAACTGGGCCTTGCACAGTTCCACATACTGTCGGGTCTGTATAAAGTCCTCCAGCATCCGGTTATCGTAGTCCGCCACCTGCTCCATATAGTAACTGCGATTCAGAAAATCGGCGAAACTGCTGGAGCCCAGCAGCATCTCCAGAAAGAAGTTCTCACCTCTCTCATAACTGAATTTTATGCGGCTGGACATCGTTTCATACTGATTGGCCTCCACTTCCAGCGCATGCTCCAACTGCCGCTGCGCCTCTTCGATGTCCGCTTCCTTATTGGCGATCTTCAGCTTGAGATCCGCGATCTTCTGTTCGATCAGCGCCATACTCTCGTCCAGCCTGGCCACATAGTTTTTCAGATCCTTCTTTTCCTGCTCCAGCTGCTGAACCAGTTTTTTGATATCGGAGAGGCCGTTTTTCAGCTGATCCCTCTCGCTCTGCGCGTTATCGATCTGGCTCTCCATCTCCCTGATGGAGTCCGATGTGATACTGGACAGATTGGTAGCGCAGACCCGGGGGTCTCCCGCGCCGCCCAGCAGCACCGCCGCCAATATCACACATCCTGTAATCTTCCATTTTCTCATGATTGCCTCTACCTGCATACCACAGACCAAACCCGTGATACGGTTCCCACTACATGTATTTCCTCTCTGCCGTGTCACACATGCAAATGCTTACGCACAGTGGAAAAGCTGCCTATAAAGCCGATGCCCACGCCCACGCCCAGACATACCGGCGTCAGGAAACCGAAGACGGTCTCCGAGGGCAGGAACTGTAACAGGTGGGTGAGCATGGAGAATTTTTCCGTCGTGTAAGCCAGCACGCTGTCATAGGCGTAATGAATCCCCCACAGCGGTATGGCCGCGCCGATCAGGCCGATCAGTATGCCCTCCAACACAAAGGGGGCACGCACAAAAAAGTCTGTAGCGCCAATGTATTTCATAATGTTGATTTCTTCCTTGCGCACCGAGATACCGATGGTCACGGTATTGCTGATCAGGAATACGGACACGGCCAGCAGTACCACGATAATCCCCAGCGACACATAGCCGACCAGCAGGTTCACGCCGCCCAGCGTATTGGCCGTCAGCGCGGAGTACCGCACCAGCCGCACCCCCTCGATGGAGTACAGGTATGTCACCAGGGCATCCTGCAAGGACACGTCACTCAAGTATACCTCGTAATTCATATCCTTATACAACGGATTGGTGGGATATCCGGCTATAAACTCATCCACCCTGTCCCCGAAATAAATCTTCTGATAGCCCTCCCATGCCTCCTCCGCAGAGATATAGACCACCTCCGAAACCTCCGCCCGACTGCTGATCATACGGCCGATCTCTTCTATCCGGGCGTCGGTAATTCCCTCCTCAAAAAAGACTGTGACGCATACATTCTCTTCCAGTCCCCGCACCATATTCTGAAAATTTGAGACGATGGCGTAGAACACGCCGAACAGGAACAGGCAGGCGGAGATGGTGGCTATGGACGCCAGAGAATACCACTTATTGCGAAACAGATTGCGGAATCCCTGTTGTATCGTGTAAAAAAATGTGCTAATCTTCATCGTCTATATAAGCCCCTTCCTCTTCGTCGCTGATGATCACGCCTTTCTTCATGGTAACCACGCGTTTCTGCATAGCGTTGACGATCTCACGGTTATGGGTGACTACCACCACTGTGGTGCCTGCCTCGTTGATCTCCTCCAGCAGTTTCATGATCTCCCAGGAATTCTTGGGATCCAGATTGCCGGT
This sequence comes from uncultured Acetatifactor sp., assembly GCA_910584375.1. GTDB lineage: Bacteria > Bacillota > Clostridia > Lachnospirales > Lachnospiraceae > Acetatifactor. Next base: position 68,301 of record CAJUAH010000007.1, on the reverse strand, counting down.
AGGCTCATCCGCCAGCAGGATGGAAGGATTGTTGATCAGCGCTCTGGCCAGGGCTACCCTCTGCTGTTCGCCTCCGGAGAGCTGTCTGGTCTTGGCCTTGTATTTACCGGCCAGCCCCACGGTGGCCAGAATGGCGGGGACATTGCGGCGAATCTCCCGCCCCGGCACCTCCACGATGCGCTGGGCAAAGGCCACGTTCTCATATACGTTTCTGTCGTTCAGCAGACGAAAATCCTGAAACACCACGCCCAGATTGCGGCGCAGCTTGGGAACCTCCCGGTTTTTCAGCTTTGCCATGTCCCTGCCCATCACATAGACCTGACCCGAGCTGGACACCAGTTCCCGCAGGAGCAGCTTGATCAGTGTGGATTTGCCGGAGCCGCTGTCGCCCACGATAAATATAAATTCTCCCCTGTGTACCTTCAGGGATATCCCGTTCAGCGCCGGGGATCCGGTGGAATAGGATTTGCTGACATTGTCCAGACAGATCACACCGTTTTCCTCGATGAATTTTGCCTGCTGTTTTCTTTTCAGATCTCTTTTTCTCATGCGTTCCTCGCTTTGTTGTTAAAATTCAAAATTCTCCATGTATTTCATATATTTTACCACCATCAGCGCGATCTTGAAAGTGATGGCGTCCTCAAATACCCGCAGATCCAGACCGGTGCTTTTTTGCAGCTTATCCAGACGGTACACCAGCGTGTTGCGGTGGATGAACAGCTGTCTGGATGTCTCGGACACATTCAGGCTGTTCTCAAAGAACTTGTGTATCGTCGTCAGCGTCTCCTCGTCAAACTCGTCCGGGCTCTTCCCGCCAAAGATCTCCTTGATGAACATCTTGCACAGCGGGATAGGCAGCTGGTAGATCAGTCTCCCGATGCCCAGCGCGCTGTACGCGATGACGTCCCTCTCGTCGAAAAAGATCCTGCCCACATCCAGAGCCATCTTGGCCTCCTTGTAAGAGCGGCTGACCTCCTTGATCTCCTTGATCACCGTGCCGTAGGCGATATGTACTCCTTTCAGACCTTCCTTCTGCAAGGCGGCGCACAGTCCACGTGCCGCCTTGTCGATCTCTTTGGCACTGTCGGATTCCGACAGATCCTTGACAACAATGACATTGTTCTCATCCACCGCCGTGATAAAATCTTTACCGCCCCCGCCAAAATACGCCCGGGTCAGTTCCAGAGCATTGTTGTCCTTGCCGTTCTCAGACTCCACGATCATCACCGTGCGGCTCACGTCCATGGGGATATGCAGTTTTTTGGCGCGGCTGTAGATATCTACCAGCAGCAGATTGTCCAACAGCAGATTCTTGATAAAATTGTCCTTATCAAAACGCTCTTTATAAGCCACCATCAAATTCTGGATCTGAAACGCGCTCATCTTACCGATGGTATACACGTCCTCGCCGCCGCCGGCAATGACCAGCACGTACTCCAGCTGCTGTTCGTCGTACACTTTAAAAAACTGATATCCCTGAATCTCCTGAGAATCCGCCGGGGATTTGGCGAACTCCGCCACTGCCCTGCCGCTGCCCGACATGTCGGCCGTATAAGCCACCGGCTTGCCGTCCGCGTCCATCACGCAGATATCGACCCTTGCAATTCCTTTCAGCCCGTCTATGGTACTCTGCAAGATCTGATTTGATATCATATTTTCTACTCCTTTTCCTGTGTGAGGGTTTTCCCATCATTTTCAAATGGGCATTGGTAAAAATGCCGAAATTTTCATTTAATACAAATGTACAAAAAAATCACAGAAAAAGCAATAGCTTTTTGTGAAAATTTAATGGAGAATTAGTCACAAAAAAGGTGGCAGGCCCTTTTTCTCATGCCTGACCACCCCTATAGTCGGAAAAAATAACCAATTCGTTACAGACGAATATCCACATTACCGCCCACAGCCGGATTCACACTGCGCTCCATGGCAGCGGCATCGAGCATCTGCACCATCCCGGCTCCCATATCCTCGCCCAGATCGATCGCTTTGCTCAACATCTTAATCCCTACCTGAGACTGCACATCCATCATCGCCATATTCATTGACAATCCTGCGATATCCATGATCCTCACTCCTTATGTCGCTGTATTTACTACATTTTTATCTTAACATATCCCCGAGATTTTGCCAAGGGGTATTTTACAAAATAAGCTGCAATACAATCACCGCCAGACAGATCAGCATACCCAAAGCCAGCGGTACGCTCATGAGCCTGTCGCCCTTTATTCTGCGGCTGCGCCACAGTTCGCGCATTTCCTCTCCGCGTCCCTCCCGTCCTGCAATCCAGGCCAGCGCGCAGCCCGCCAGCGGCGTACTGCAGGTGGCGATAAACGTGTATACGCAGATAACCGCCAGCAATTCCTCTCCGCTTATACTGCTTTCCGCAGCCTCCAGAATCTTCTCCATGGCTCCGGCGCTCAGGCCGTCCACTATATACATCAGCACCACCGACAGGCCGTTGACACAAAAGTGGGCGATAAACGCCGGGAGTATGCTCCCGGTGGCTTCCACCAGCAAGGCCAGCGCGATCCCTATCACAAACGCGTAACAGGCCTGATTCAGATTCATATGCATCAGCCCGAAGAGCAGACTGCTGAGCAGCAGCGCTTTCAGGCGGTTTCCCCGCTGTCGGTAACTGCGATGGATCACGCCCCTGAAGACCAGTTCCTCCGCAAAGGGTCCGTAGACCGCTATGCCGAGCAGCATCCCCAGCAAGGGCAGTTGAATGATCTGATCGCTGATGCCCGCGACCGTATTGTCCGTCACCAGCATGGAGAGCGCATTCACCACCGTGATCAACGGTTCCAGCAGCAATATGAACAGCACCGTCATCAGCGCCGTGGATATATGGACTTTTTTCAGCCCGCAGCAGACGGCGGATCGCGGTTCGCCCACTGCCAGAAACAGCACGGCGGGCAGCCAGATCGTGATCTCGGACACCACTATGTTCACCGCCATATTCTGCATGATCTCATATACTGCCGGGACAAATGACACCAGAAAGCTCAGACCGACATGGAACAAAACAATGACCAGAAACATCCAATTCGTTTTTTTCGTTTTCATACTTTTCGTATTACCTTCTCTGTGATCTGTATCCTGCCCGCCTTAAGCAGGCGGCCCACCGCGCGTTTAAACTCGTTCTTGCTCATACCTGTCTCCCGCAGGATGATGGCCGGGGATACTCTGTCGTTAAAGGGCAGCACTCCGTCGTAACTGTCTATGATCTCCAGCAGCCTGTCCGCATCCTCGTGGATCTGCAGATATGCCTTCTCCCGGATGCTCAGCACCAGCCTGCCGTCGGGCTGCACCTTCGTCACTCTGGCCCGCAGTTCCTCTCCCAACTCCACCTTGCCGTAGAGTTCCTTTTTGGGCAGCAGCGCGGAATACAGATTGTCCACCGCCACAAAGATCCCGTACTCGTCGCTGGAGGCGTAAGCCCTTCCCACCACCTGGTCGTCCGCATGGTAAGGGCTGTCTGAACGCAGATTGCGGTACACGTTCATCGTGGCGCACAGCCGCTCGCTCTTGTCTATATACAGGGATACCAGCACCTGCTCCCCCTCTTTTACACGCTTTACCTGCTGGCGGAAGGGCAGCAGCAAATCTTTTTCCAGTCCCCAGTCCAGAAAAGCGCCCATTTTGCCGGTCTGCGCCACCGTCAGCAGCGCCACATCCCCCATCATCAGTTTCGGCGTGTTGGTGGTGGCGATCAGTCTGTCTTTGGAGTCTTTATATATAAAGACTTCCAGCCGTTCCCCCACCCGCGCTCCCGGCGGCGCCTGTTTTAACGGCAGCAGCACCCGGTCCTGCGTGTCGTTGTGTTCCTCCGCCAGATACACGCCGAAGTCCACTTTTTTCACGATATATAAGATTTGTTTTTCTCCCAGTTTCATCTCTTCCTCGTTTCCAACGGTTTACCGCGTAAATTCCACCACCGCGTAAGGTTTGCCCTCCGGGCTTTGCAGAGAGACCGTGCAGCGCCCCGCGTCCCTCGCCACATAGGGGATCAGTTCGTCCCCCAGATGCGCCTGCGCCTTGTACTCCGCCCGGATCTGCCGTATGGCGAAATCTTCGGGCAGGCTCTCCATGGCCATTTCCGCAAACTGCACGTTGTTCACATGATGGTTGGTGTCCAGATGATGCTTTTTCACCAGGATCGGCTCCTCCCGCACGCCCTCGTCCGGTATCGCGATCTTTCTGTCCGCGTATTCCATGGGCAGGCGCTGACTCAGCGCATATGCCTGTTTCATCTTCTCGGTGGGATGCGCCATGGTCTGTTCCCGCAGATGCAGCAATGTCCACAGCGAATTGGCCTGCGCCAGAGTCTCTCCCTCTTTGGTCCGCATAAAAAAGTTGCGGTATCCAAAACATCCCCTGAACGCATAGGGAAAGGTGCCGATCTCCACTTCCTCGCACAGCCGGGGATAGCGGTCCACCACGATCTGCCAGGACGAAAGCACCCATACCAGATTATTCTCCTGCAGATATTCGCCGCCCACGCCCAATATCTCGGACTGAAAAGTGGAGGCATCCTGAAAATAGTTCATCAGCGCCGCCAGAGTCAACCTGGCCTGGCTGTCGCACTCGCTGTACCGTATCCGGCTGTCAAAAGAATACATGTCACTCCTCCATGCGTATTGCGGGTTTCGTCGGCAATACCTGTATCGTACAGACAAAGCCGCAGAACCCTTATACTGATTATTACACACCGAAACGGGCTTGTCAATCGTACACCCGGCGGCAACTGGCATCACAGTGCTCCACGGCGGTTCACGCTAAAAAAATACCCGGCGATACAGACCGCCGGGTGTTCCATATAGCAGCGCTACAAGGATTCGAACCTTGAAATGACGGAGTCAGAGTCCGTTGCCTTACCGTTTGGCGATAGCGCTATTTCTTGACTACTTGATGAATTATACACGAAGTATTTCCATTTTGCAATAGGAAAATGCAAAAATTTTAAAATTTTGAAAAAGATGCGGATTCCTGTAAACTCCAGGAATCCGCATTCTGTATATCCGCTGTTTCTTCAGAACCGTTTATACGGTATCGGCATAGCGAACGCTTCCCTGAACATTGTATGTTCCGTCGGCATTGTAACCGTTGGCGGCATTGGCCTGGGTAGTCATATAATAGTCCACCAGAGACGCGTTAGTCGCAATCGAGGAGCCGTATTCTTTGAAGAATTTCTGTACCTGGGACATATCCGACTTCTTGAATGTGTCCTCGTCGATCTTCATCTTGCCTTTTCCGTCCACACTGATCCCAAACTGCTCAAGCAGATTTGTGTTGCGCGCGGTCTTCTCTCTGATATAAGACAGATTGGCCACCACGCCGGAGTTGGAACTGGATCCCGCCGCGTCAAACATGCGGTTGTAATTGTTCACAAAGCTCTTGGCCGTAGCGAAGATCTTGGAGATATCATAATCCTCTTTTCCGTCCTTATCCTTTATCTTCTCATAAAGCGCGTCTGACGCCAGCGCTTTGCCGTCCGCCTTAAGTCCCGCCGCACCGGAAATGGCCTCGCTGTCTTTATCCCCAGTGTTCGTGGCGCCTGTGACAGCCGCAGCCCCTGCGAACTGAAGGCGTGAGGCGACTACAGAGCCATAACTCATGATATCTTTGGAAGAAAACAGTTCCTGGGCCTTGGAAACGCCGTCCGGCGTCTTCACCTTGGACGCGTCAAAAGTCAAAGTCCCGGACGAATCCACACTGATACCGATCTCTGCCAGCTTATCCGCATTGGCTGCGGTGCTGCTCATCACATTGGCCACATAGGCAGTCTTGTTGGTCAGCGTGGAACCCTTTGCCGCAGTCACCACGTCATTGTAGTCAGACACATAGGCCTGCAACGCGGATGTCACCTTATCCACCGCGCTCTTTCCGTTTGCCGTGTCAGTAAAGGTGCTGTCATTGCGCAACGCGGTAACGGAACTCTTCAGATTGGACAGTCCCGTCGTCAGTTTTGCGTTGGCCTCCTGTACGTCCTTGGAAACCTTGGGATTCCTTTTCTCCTCCATGAGTCTGTCGATAATATCGCTGCCTTTGCCGCGTTTCCTGCTGGCCGTCACACTGGAGTTCTGGTCCATGGAATAGTAGGCCTTCATCAGCTTACCGTAGCTGCCGCTCTTGATCGACGCGTAATCCATGAGGAAATTACTGCCGCCCACACCCGCGGCGCCGCTCCCCAGACTGGAGAACATAAAAGAATAATCGTTCTTGGGATTGATATTGATACTCATACTTTTACCTCCGTGTATACCCTGCACCGCATCCTGCGATCCTTCGGGTATTCTTTCCTGCGCATCCTTGCCGTTTTCAGTTCCTGTTTATAACTTCCGTTTTCTGTATTTTACCATATTATCGGCAGAATTGCACTACATTCTTATATATTTTATAGTCTTTTTATGCATTACACTTCAAAGATCAGCTCGCCGTAGGAGGGCACGGGCCATACCTTTTTGTCCACCAGCATTTCCAGGGCGTCCACCGGAAGGCGCAGGGCGTCCATGGCGCTCTTGACCGTATCCATGTAGAAAAACGCCTGGGCTTTGACGTCCGACATCGAGCCGGCCTGGGCGGTGACTTTCTCCAGCTCCTTCAGCGCCTTTCTGGCGGCTGCAAGCTGCCCGCTCACTTCGCCCAAAAGCTCTGCCTGCACACTGCTGTCCGCTCCTGCCTCCCGCACCGCGATCACGGTGTCCGCCAGGGTTTTGGTGTATCCAACCACCGCCGGTATGTATTTTTTGCTGGCCATGTCGATCATGGTCAGAGCTTCGATATTGATGGTCTTGGCATAGGTCTCGTACAGGATCTCCTCCCGGGACTGCAGTTCCACTCTGGTGAAGATTCCAAACTTTTCAAACAGCCGGATGGCCTTATCGGTGGTGAGCGTACCCGCCGCCTCCACCATGGACCGGATATTGGGCAGTCCCCGGCGTTCCGCCTCCCTGACCCACTCCCGGGAATAGCCGTCGCCGTTAAAGATGATCCGCTGGTGTCTGCTCATATATTCCTTGATCAGGTCGTGGACAGCCAGTTCAAACGCCTTGCCTGCCGCTGTCTCCGCCTCCAGGGTGTCCGCCGCCTCACAGAACGCCTCCGCCACGATGGCGTTCAGCGTGGTGTTGGGGCTGGCGATGGAGTCCGCGGATCCTACGGTGCGGAATTCAAACTTGTTGCCGGTAAAGGCAAAGGGGGAAGTCCGGTTGCGATCCGTGGCGTCCTTTTCAAAGTCCGGAAGGGTGGATACGCCGGTCTCCAGCTTGCCTCCCTCAATGAGATGGGCCGCCTCGCCGGTCTCCACCAACTGTTTTACCACATCGTCCAGCTGCTCGCCCAAAAACATGGAGATAATGGCGGGAGGGGCCTCGTTGGCGCCCAGCCTGTGATCGTTGCCCACATCGGAAGCGCTCTGGCGCAGCAGATCCGCATGGGTATCCACCGCCTTCATGATGCAGGCCAGCACCAGCAGAAACTGAATGTTGGCGTTGGGGGTATCGCCGGGATCCAGCAGATTCACGCCGTTGTCCGTACACAGAGACCAGTTGTCATGCTTGCCGGAGCCGTTTACCCCCGCAAAGGGTTTCTCATGGAGCAGGCAGGTCAGCCCGTGACGGCCCGCCACTTTTTTCATGGTTTCCATGACCAGCTGATTGTGATCCACCGCGATATTGGCGGTCTCGTATATGGGGGCCAGCTCATGCTGGGCGGGGGCCGCCTCGTTGTGCTGGGTCTTGGCGGTGACGCCCAGTTTCCACAGTTCCAGATTCAGATCCTTCATATAGGCGCCGATGCGCTCCCGGATGGTTCCGAAATAGTGGTCCTCCAGCTCCTGTCCCTTGGGAGCGGGAGCGCCGAACAATGTCCGTCCCGCGAAAATCAGATCCTCCCGTTTCAGATATTTCTCCCGATCCACCAGAAAATACTCCTGCTCCGCGCCCACGCTGGGCACCACCTTGGTGGCCTCGGTGTTGCCGAAGAGCCGCAGGATGCGCAGGGCCTGTTGGCTGATGGCCTCCATGGAGCGCAGCAGCGGCGTCTTTTTGTCCAAAGCCTCCCCGGTGTAAGAGCAGAACGCCGTGGGGATACACAGAATCACACCGGTGGCGTCCTCCTTGAGAAAAGCGGGGGAAGTCATATCCCAGGCCGTATAGCCTCTGGCCTCAAAGGTGGCCCGCAAACCTCCGGAGGGAAAGGAGGAGGCGTCCGGCTCGCCCTTGATCAGTTCCTTGCCGGAAAATTCCAGCAGCATCCGGCCCTCGCCGTCCGGGTGGGACACAAACGCGTCGTGCTTTTCCGCGGTGATGCCGGTCAACGGCTGAAACCAGTGGGTATAATGGGTGGCGCCGTTCTCCACGGCCCAGTCTTTCATGGCTTTGGCCACCACGTCCGCCGTGGCCAGGGGCAGTTCTCCGCCCTGCTCCGTCACCCGTCTCACCTCGGCAAATACCTGCTTGGGCAATCTTTCCTTCATCTTGCCCACCGTGAACACCCTGCTGCCGAAGAGCTCCTCCACATTTATCATATCACTCATACAGCCATACTCCTTCTTCATACGTCATTCTCTATGTATATGGGAATATTCCCAGCCTATTCTTAACCTAAGATACCTTTTTTCTCCCAAAAAAGCAATACCTATTTTACGGATTACGCACCCGCAGCAGATCGTGGGGCTCCGGTACCTGAGACAGCTTTAGCCAGATCCCTTCTCTGGCGTGGGGACAGCTGTCCACCGGCTGCAAGTCCCCGTTGTACATGGCCTCCACCGCGACTTCCACATTGTCGCCGCAGGGTTTCATGATCTCGATCCTGTCACCCACGCAGAACTTATTGCGCTGTTCTATGCGGGCCAGCCCTCTCCCGGGCAGAATCTCCCGGACGCATCCCAGATATATATATTCGTTCACATAGGTACTATTGTCGTAGATCTGGTTGTTTTCATCCGGTTTGCCAAAATAAAAACCGGTGGAAAACCGTCGGTATGTGCATTTGGCTATCTCCGCCCGATACCAGTCCATATTTCGCCTGTATTTTTCTTCGCTCTCATAAAAATCGTCTATGGCCCTGCGATACGTTCGGGCCACCGCCGCCACATACAGGGCCGTCTTCATGCGCCCCTCGATCTTGAAACTGTCTATCCCCGCCGCCGCCAGCGCAGGGATATGTTCTATCATGCATAAATCCCGTGAGTTAAAGATAAAGGTTCCCCGCTCATTCTCATACACGGGCAGATATTCCCCGGGCCGGGTCTCCTCCGCCACCGCGTATTTCCAGCGGCAGGGATGGGTACAGGCGCCCTTGTTGGCGTCCCGCCCGGTAAAATAATTGCTGAGCAGGCAGCGGCCGGAGTAGGAGACGCACATGGCCCCATGGATGAAACTCTCGATCTCCATCTGCGGGGGGATGTGCCGTCGGATCTCGCCGATCTCCGCCAGGGACAGCTCCCTTGCGCTCACCACTCTCTTCGCCCCCAACTGCCACCAGAACAGATATGTCTGATAGTTGGTGTTGTTGGCCTGGGTGGAAATATGTATCTCCGCCTCGGGCCAGACCTCCCGGGCAATCAAAAACAGCCCCGGGTCAGCGATGATCAGGGCGTCCGCCCGCTGGGGCCTCATGTCCCGCAATTCCCGAAAATACTGTCTCGCCCCTTCCAGGTCGCCGTTGTGAGCCAGGATGTTGGCAGTCACATAGACTTTGACCCCATGTCCATGGGCAAAGGCGATCCCTTCAGCCATCTCTTCCATGGAGAAATTTTTGGCCTTGGCCCGCAGGCCGTAGGCCTCCCCGCCGATATATACCGCGTCCGCTCCAAATATCACCGCTGTCTGCAGCACCTCCAGGCTGGAGGCGGGAACCAGCAGTTCCGGTTTTTTATGTTCCATATAGATGCTCCCTAAAGATCCTTTTGTTTCACGCTCAGCGTCACCCCGTCCCCCAACGGCAGTATGCAGGTCTCCAGCAGGGGATGATGTGTCACTTCATAGAGATATTCCCGCATCCTGGCATGTATGGTCCGGTTGCGGCGCGTCACCGCGAAACGGGACTCTGCCACGTCTCCGTCCTGCAATACATTGTCCGTCACCAACAGGCCCCCCTCCGGCAGCAGACGCAGGATATCCGGCAGGAAATGGATATACTGTCCTTTGGCGGCGTCCATAAAAATCAACTGAAAATGTCCGTCAAGCTCCTTTAATATATCCGCCGCGTCACCCTCCAGCAGCGTGATATCCCGCTCCCGTCCGGCTCTGGCAAAATTCTCCCTCGCCTGGGGAATCCTTTTCTCATATTTTTCAATGGTGGTAATATGGCAGCTCTCCGGCCCGTACTCCCTCATGAGCAGGGCCGAAAAACCCACGGCTGTCCCCACCTCCAATATCCGCGCAGGGCGGCAAAGCGCCAGCAGGAATTTTAACAGGCTCTGGGTCTCCCGGCGGATCACAGGCACTTTCGCCTGCAGCGCCTCCCGCTCCAAACTGTCCAAAAAAGGCGTGTTGCCTTTATCAAACGAATTAATAAAGGCAACCATTCTCTCATCCACTATCATATACTTACCCTGTTTCCGCATAGCGGCTGCTATGGTATCATGTCCCCTCCGGAGTACCCGTCCCGTCAGGATCCGCCGCGTCCCCGGAATCACCGTCGCCATCGGGATCGGTGATATCCGGAGGCAACGCGTCGTCGCCTGCAGGTTCGGGTTCCTCCACCACCGGCTCTTTGGTCATCGCCTCCATCATCTCTTCCACCGTCATGGCCGTACTCAGTTCAAAATCGCCGGTCTTCAATTCTTTCCGAAACTCTGAGAGATAGTACTGGGCCACAAACAGCTTGTCATCCCGGATCAGTCCCTTGCTCAGAAAAAGCCGTCCCATCTCTCCCGCCGACATATCCTCCGTGATCGTCACGCTGACCACCCGGCCCTCTCCCGCAGATACTGGCGGTTCCTCAAATACTCTGTATCCGTAGTCGTAGGCTTTCAGCGCCCCGCGATAGATCAGCATAATGATCAGAACCGCCGCCGCTACTTTCAGTATCGTGCCGCACACCGCGGCTATCAGACTTTTTACACTCATGTCTGTATCACCTCTATGGTTCACTCAAAATCAAGCGCTTCCGTAATGTTGAAATTGATCTGCTGCACCATTCGGCACAAAGCCAGTTCCGCAGCCAAAAAATCCGATACCAGCGGATTTTCACGAAAATCCGAGTACTCCCGCTCAAACTGTTCGATCCGTTCAAAAGCCATGTCTCCGGTGCTCTGCATCAAATAATTCTCTCTGCGGAACCTGTCGATCTGCTCTTTCAGGCCTGGCTGCAGCTTTACTGCCGCCAGGGCCGCCTGATACCTGTTGTACGTTTCTGTCCCTTTGATTGCAGCACTCAATGTCTCCACAGTCTGATTCAGATTTTCTTCCAGTTTCATGTTTCCCTCGTTTCCCGCGCCTCTATAATTGGCAGAGTCAGCGCCAGTTATGTCCCGGCTATGGATCCCTCTATACTTCCATAATGATTGGCAGGATCATGGGACGTCTCTTGGTCTTTCTCCAGACATACTCTCCCAGCACGTCCTTGGTGGTATTCTTAAGCTTACCCCAGTCGGTAATCCCCCGGTCCAGACATCCGCAGATGGCGTTGTCCACCACCTGATGAGCCTCCTCCATCAGTTCGTCCGACTCTCTCACATAGACAAATCCTCTGGACACGATATCCGGCCCTGCCATCAGTTGACCGCTGTACTTGTCCAGGCTCATGACCACGATCAGGATTCCGTCCTCCGCCAGATGCTGTCTGTCCCGCAGCACCACATTTCCCACGTCGCCCACGCCCAGACCGTCCACCAAAATGCTGCCTACGGGAACATGGCCTGTGACGCTGGCCTTGTTTTCATCCAGCTCCAACACGTCGCCGGAGGACAGGATAAAGATATGATCCTTATCAATGCCCAGATTTTCCGCGATTTTAGCCTGTGCTTTCAGATGCTTGTATTCACCGTGCGCCGGTATGGCATACTTGGGATGTACCAGCGTATAGATCAGCTTGATTTCCTCCTGGCAGGCATGTCCCGACACATGGGTATCCTGAAAGATCACATCCGCGCCCTTGCGCAGCAGTTCGTTAATGATCCTGGTCACGGCCTTCTCGTTGCCCGGTATGGGGCTGGACGAAAAGATAACCGTATCCCCATGTCCTATGGTAATCTTTTTATGCATATTGCTGGCCATACGGCTCAGCGCGGCCATACTCTCTCCCTGGCTCCCTGTGGTGATGATCACCTGTTGCTCGTCAGGGTAATTTTTCAGTTGGTCTATCTCGATCAGCGTGTTCTCCGGGATACTGATGCAGCCCAGATTGATGGCGGTCTCAATGACGTTCACCATGCTGCGGCCTTCCACCACTACCTTGCGGCCAAACTTGTAGGCGGTGTTGATGATCTGCTGCACACGGTCCACATTGGAGGCGAAAGTCGCCACAAAAATGCGGGTGTGCTTGTGCTCTTCAAACAGGGTATCGAAGGTCCTGCCCACAGTCCGCTCGGAGGGGGTAAAGCCCGGACGCTCCGCATTGGTGGAATCGCACATCAGCGCCAGCACGCCCTTTTTACCGATCTCCGCGAAACGGGGCAGATCGATGGCGTCGCCGAACACAGGCGTATAATCCACTTTGAAGTCCCCGGTATGCACCACTGTTCCCGCCGGAGAGTAGATAGCCAGGGCCGCCGCGTCCACGATACTGTGGTTGGTCTTGATATACTCTACCCGGAACTGTCCCAGGTTGATGGACTGGCCAAACTTCACGACCTTGCGCTTGGTGCCTTTCAGCAGATTATGTTCTTTCAGCTTATTTTCGATAATGCCCATGGTAAGCCTGGTGGCGTATACCGGCACGTTGATCTCCTTCAGCACATAGGGCAGTGCGCCGATATGATCCTCATGTCCGTGGGTAATCACAAATCCCCTGACCTTCTCCGCATTGTCCTTGAGATAGGTGATGTCCGGGATCACCAGGTCTATTCCCAGCATATCGTCCGCCGGAAACGCCAGTCCACAGTCCACCACAATAATACTGTCCTCATATTCAAAGGCAGTAATGTTCAATCCGATCTGCTCCAGACCTCCCAAAGGGATAATCTTCAGTCTGGACGCATTGTCACTCTTATTCTCTTTTTTCCTGTTCAATGATATTCCTCCAAATCCAAATATGGCATAACGCCATCACGAAAACTCCGGCCTGGCCGGAGCGGGTTACATACCCTACACAAATTCTACGTCTTCCAGCATGTTGGCAAACACATCCGCCACTGCCCGCAATTCCTCATCGTCCGATACGATGACAAACACGCTCTCCTCTTCCCCGTCCTGTGACATATCCTTGAGGATCAAAGCCTCTCCGTCGCCCTCCTCAAAATCCGTCACCAGAATATAGTTGTAGCCGCCGATCCGGGTCTGTTCCAGCACGAAAAAATCTACCGGCGCCTCTCCGTCGGGATTAAAGGTAATCTTCTCCAACTTACTCAATTCTCCTGCCTCCATTAAGAGTTCCGCATGTTCCCTCCCACCGCACATAACCGGTGATCCACATTCGGCCGCTTGGGGGCGTCCGTATGTGGATCAGTGCGCTGTACGGGAACCTGCTGATTCAGAGTTCCGCCGAGTTCCGCAACCGATCCAGATATCCCTGCAATATCAGGCTTGCGGCGATCATGTCCACGTAGTCCCTGCGATGTTCTCTGCGAATACCGGCCTCCATCATGGCCCTGTCCGCTGCCACCGTCGTCAGTCTTTCGTCCCACATCGTCACAGGCAGGCCTGTCCTGCGCTCCAGCCCCGCCTTGAACTCTCTGGTCAGCTCCGCACGCTCTCCCTCCGTGGCATTCATGTTTTTGGGCAGTCCCAGCACGATCTGCTCCACATGATATTCCACGATCAGTTCCTCGATCCTGGCATAAGTCTGACGCAGCTTGTTCTCCTCTTTGCGCCGGATAATCTCCAATCCCTGCGCAGTGATACCCAACGGATCGCTGACAGCTACCCCCACCGTCTTTGATCCGAAATCAAGTCCCATAATACGCATAAAATCCCCATTCCTGCCGCTCGCAGTACCCGCAGTATCGCGCCAGCCTGCCTGCCGCCATCAACCGCCGCTCACGCATGCCACTGATTGTGACGGATATACTCGGTCAGCAGTTCCTCCACGATCTCGTCGCGGTCCGCCTTCATGATCAGGCTGCGCGCACTTTTGTGGCTGGTGATATATGTGGGATCCCCACTCATGATATATCCCACGATCTGATTCACCGGATCATACCCCTTTTCCGTCAGCGCTTCATATACGGTGGAAAGAATTACTTTTACGCCGGTCTCCGGTTCTGTCTGTACTTTGAAGTATTGTGTATTCCCTAAATCCTGCATATGTCCTCCACGAATGTATCCTGCTGTTTTTTTATCATACTCTATTTGTCAGAAAATTTCAAGTCAAAGCTGTGAGGGCTCCGCCAGTAATACTTCATCATTGAGAAATCCTGTGACCCGCACCCGCCGCAGACTGCCCTGTAACGGTACTTCTCCGGGCAGCGCCACCCGGATATAATCTCTGGTATAGCCCACCTGACAAAGCCCCGTCTCCGTCTCTCTGGCCTCCTCAAACAATACCTCAACATCCTGTCCTATGTATTTACTGCGAAAAGCTCTGGACTGTATTATCTCCAGCTGCTGCAATATGGCGCTGCGCCGGGACTTTACCGCGTCCGGCAGCTGATCCGGCATCCGATCCGCCGCAGTGCCCCTGCGGCGGGAGTACTTGAATATATGCATCTCATAAAATTCCACCTGCTCCAAAAAGCGCCTGCAAGTCTCAAAGTCCTCTTCCGTCTCGCCCGGGAAACCAACGATCACATCGGTGGTAATGGCGGGGCGGTCAAAGGCGTTCCGTAAAAGCTGTACGCTGTATAAGTATTCCCCGGTGGTATACCGCCTATTCATCCTTTTCAATGTGGCGTCACAGCCGCTTTGAAGGGACAGATGAAAATGGGGGCACAGCTTGCCGCAGGCCGCCAGACGGGACACAAAATCCCCGGTCACGATCCTCGGTTCCAGTGAGCCCAGCCTGATCCGTTCAAGACCTTCCAGCCGCTGCAGCTCCTCCACCAGCTCCGCCAGATCGGACCGCCTCCGGTTCCCGGCGTTTTGATCCTCATTCAGATCCATACCGTAGGAGCTGATATGTATTCCGGTAAGTACCACCTCCCGGTAGCCTGCTGCCGCCAGGCCCCGTACCTCCCGCAGGATATCCTCTCTGCGGCGGCTGCGCACCCGCCCCCTTGCATAGGGGATGATGCAGTAGCTGCAAAACTGGTTGCAGCCGTCCTGGATCTTGACATAGGCTCTGGTATGCTCCGCGGTTTCTTTTAGCTGCATTTCCTCATATTCACGGGTATGGGCGATATCGGTGATCGTACTGCCCCCCAGGGTCTTATCCGCTCGGGCCTGTTCCCTTTCCTGCAGATATTCCTCCAAAATGCGGGCAATATCTTTTTTTCGGTTGTTCCCCACCGCCAGATCGATACCCTCGTCCCGCAGAGCCTCCTCCCGCCCGGTCTGCACATAGCAGCCCATGGCTACCACCACGGCCTGAGGGTTCAGGGTCCGGGCCCGGTGTATCATCTGTCTGCTCTTACGATCCGCAATATTGGTTACCGTACAGGTATTGATGATATAAATATCGGCTTTTTCCTCAAAAGGCACAACCGCATAGCCTTTTTCTTTCATGATTTGTTGCACAAAGTCCATCTCATAAGAATTGACTTTGCAGCCCAGATTATGAAACGCTATTTTTTTCATGGTATTCCCCGCTTTTTTTGTATCGTTTTCTCCTTGACTTTTATTTACTCTGCCATTAAGATGTAAGCAGAAGGAACGAACAGACAATAAGGAGGCATAATTATGAAAACTGTACATATTTCTTTAAATTCCATCGACAAGGTAAAATCTTTTGTAAACGACATCACCAAGTTCGACTATGATTTTGATCTGGTGTCCGGCAGATATGTGATCGACGCCAAATCCATCATGGGCATCTTCAGCCTGGATCTGTCCAAGCCCATCGAGCTGAACATCCATGCCGAGGATAATGTTGACGACGTGCTGGCCGCTCTGGCGCCCTATACGCTGTGATTTCCGTTTGCATGAAAGTCAGCAAAAATCTCTTGAAGTTTCTGTATCTTTGTGTTATTCTTTAGATAAAGAAGGACGTCTGCTCTAACAGACGCCCTCCAGGAGCCCCACTCCAAAGGTGGAGTCTCCCAAGCGGGTTATTTACCTCTCAGTGAAAGGCGCCCATCCTGGTTCGAGCAGGGTGGGCATTATTTTTTTCGCCTGTGATCCTTATCTCTGTCGAGAAAAGCAAGCAACGCTATAACAAAACTGCCGAAAGCGATCAGCAAACCGGTCATCGGCTCGGGAGGCTACCACCCCTGTCATGGGTTCCATGAAAGGATTCTATCATAGTACGTTGGAAATATCAATAGAACATATACGTTTGTTTCCTATATCTATTTTCTATTCCGACACAATAACAAGCTCGTCCGTCTCCAGCGCAACGCGCATCAGCTCGTCCAGCTTGTCCGCAATATGTTTTTCATGCTTGCGGATAATATTTACATTGGGTTTCGTCACCGGATGCTTTGCCACAAAGATCGTGCAGCAGTCCTCAAAAGGCTGTATGGAAGTCTCGTAGGTGTCGATCTTTTTGGCCACCTCCACGATCTCCTCCTTGTCAAAGCCGATCAGCGGGCGGTACACCGGCAGCTCGCACACTTCGTTGGTTGCAATCAGAGAACTCATGGTCTGGGAGGCCACCTGTCCGATGCTCTCCCCGGTGATCAGTCCCAGACACTGGGTCTGTTTTGCAATGGCCTCCGCAATCCGCATCATATAACGGCGCATGATGATCGTCAACTCCTCGTGGGGCGCATTCTCATAAATGTACATCTGCAGATCCGTGAAATTGATCACATGCAGATAGATCGGCCCCGTATAACGGGAAACCAGGCGGGCCAGATCCACCACCTTCTGCCTGGCTCTGTCGCTGGTGTAGGGCGGCGCATGGAAATAGACGGCGTCGATCTTGACCCCTCTCTTGGCGATCATGTACCCGGCCACCGGAGAATCTATTCCTCCGGAGAGCAGCAGCAGCGCTTTTCCCCCGGTGCCCACGGGCATACCGCCGGGACCGGGAATCGTCTCCGAATACACATATATCTTTTCCCGCACTTCGATATTCAGCAGGATATCGGGATGATGCACGTCCACATGCATTTGGGGATAAGCGTTCAGAATCGCCTCTCCCATGTCACGGTTGATCTCCATGGAGTCCTTGGGGTAGTTTTTGCGGCTGCGCCGGGCATTGACTTTAAAGGTTCTGCTCCTGTCGGGATACATTTCGCCCAGATATGCTATCACCTTCTCGCAGAGTTTCTCCCAGCCCTCGTCCTCCACATAGATCACCGGGCATATGCCCCAGATTCCGAACACTCTCTTCAAATGCTCCACCGTCTCGTCATAGTCAAAATCCCCCTGGGCCTCCACAAAAATGCGTCCCATGGTCTTGCGTATGGCAAATGCGCCTTCACATTTTTTCAAGGCATGTTTGATCTGCGCGATCAGCGCGTCTTCAAACAGATACCGGTTCTTACCCTTGATGCCGATCTCGGCATACTTGATCAAAAAAGCTGTAAACATATATCTCCTCATTTCCGCACCCCCGGCCGGTTCCCGCGGGCCTGACGGCCCGCGGGAACCTCCCTTACCGGCGCGTGTATTTTCGCAACATAGGAATCATATCATACATTGTGTGCAATGTATAGTCGATTTCTTCTTTGGTGGTATAGACGGAAAAACTGAATCGTATGGTGCTGTCCCACAGCTCTCTGGGCAGTTTCATGGCTTTCAGCGTCGCGGACGTCTGCGGCTTGTTGGAGGCGCAGGCGCTTCCGGCGGAGACGTAGATCCCCTTCTCCTCCAACGCGTGCAGCATCACCTCGCTGCGGACTCCGGCAAAGGACACACTGACCACATGGGGAGCCGAGGCCCGGCATCCCTCCGAAGGAATCCCGTTGATCCGGACGCCCTCCACTTTGCCGATCTGCTCTGTAAAATATTCCTTCAGTTCATACAGACGCCGGATATCTTCGTCCAGATGGGCGTATACCAGTTCCGCCGCCTTGGCCATACCGGCGATACCGGGCACGTTCTCCGTGCCGGAACGCATATTTTTCTGCTGGCCGCCGCCGTGGACGATGGGCTGGAACTTTACCCCCTCCCGCATATAGAGGAATCCCACGCCCTTGGGGCCGTGGATCTTATGGCTGCTGGCCGACAGCAGATCGATCTGCATCCGCCGGGGCAGTATACGGAATTTGCCAAATCCCTGCACCGCGTCCACATGGAACAGGATCGCGGGATTTCTGCGCTTGATCAGCGCTCCCGCCTCCTGAACGGGCTGCAGCGCTCCCACTTCGTTGTTGGTATGCATGACCGATACCAGAATCGTCTCCGGTCTTATAGCCGCCTCCAGATCCTGCAGGGATATCCGCCCCCAGGCGTCCACCGGCAAATAAGTGACCTGAAATCCCTGGCTCTCCAGATATTGCATGGGCTGCAGCACCGCAGGATGCTCCACCTGGGTGGTGATCAGATGATTGCCCTGTCTGCGGGCGGCCATAGCGCAGCCGATCAGGGCCATGTTGTTTGCTTCCGTGCCTCCTGAGGTAAACAGTATCTCCTTTGTCTGCACTTTCATAATTCCCGCCAGCGTATCCTTCGCATAGCGCAGATACTGCTCCGCCTCCACACCCTTGCGATGCAGGCTGGAGGGATTGCCGTAGTCCTCGCACATGATCTTCGTAACCAGTTCCGCCACCTGGGGGAGCACCCTCGTGGTTGCGGAATTATCTAAATACACTTCCATTTATTTCTCCCCTCTGCGTCCCTTGAGAGACGTACTCACTATACTTCTGGTTTCTATAAATTATCATATGCATCAGAAGTTTGGGCTGCGCCTGTTTCCGGACAGATGGGCAGGCAACGATGGCGCCTGATCCCCTGGGCGCACCGATAAGCGCTCTCATCGCTCCAGTCGGTAAATCAGCCAGGAGAGCACCGTCATACCCGCCGTCTCCGTCCGGAGAATCCTCCGTCCCAGGGTGACAGGAACCGCTCCCGACGCTCTGGCGGTTTCAATCTCGTCCTCTTCAAACCCGCCCTCGGGCCCGATAAACACCGCGATATCCTGTCCCGGTTCCAAATTGTCTATCAGCTCCCGGGTTTTGTCCATATGGTCCGCCAGTTCATAGGGAATCAATTTGACAGGAATGTCCCCTGCGTACGCCAACGCCTGTTTAAAGCTCATGACAGGACACACCTGGGGAATCACGCCCCGCCTGCTCTGTTTTGCCGCCGCCAGGGCGACGGCCTGCCAGCGGGACACTTTTGCCGCCGCCTTTTTTTCATCCAGACGCACCACAGACCTGCGGGTTGCCACAGGGATCACCTGATAAGCTCCCAGCTCCACTGCCTTCTGCACGATCAGTTCCATCTTGTCCGCCTTGGGCAGCCCCTGGAACAGATAGATCCGCGAGGGCAGCTCCACGCCGTCCTCCTTGATAAAGCGCAGTTCGCAGCGCACGGTTTCCTCTGAAAACTCCGCTATGGCGCACCGGTACTCCCGGCCGTCCACACCGTTACTGACGGACAGCTCTTCCCCCGCTTTCATACGCAGCACATTTTTGATATGGTTTACGTCGCCGCCCCGGATCAGGATCTCTTTGCCCTGGATCTGCTCCGGCTCCACAAAAAACTGATACATTTTCTCTTTCTCCCCGCCTGCAGGCTATGACGCGCCGCTACGGCTGTTTCCTGGCGGTGACGGAAACCCACTCTCCCTGATAAGTCACCTCCAGCACTTTCATGCCCGCGGCCTCCACGGCTTCCCGCACAGTCTGTTCCTTGTCGTCGATGATACCGGAGGTGATATAGACGCCGCCGGGTTTTAAATGATTCATGATCACGGGAGTCAGCGGCACCAGCACGTCCGCCAGAATATTGGCTGTCACGATATCATAGCGCTCATAGCCGATGCGCTGACCCAGCGCCTGATCGGTGATGATATTGCCGATCAGCAGTTCAAAGTCCGCCGGATCGATCCCGTTAGCCCGGCAATTGTCGGCCACCGCGTCCACGGCGCAGATATCCAGATCCGTGCCCAGAGCGTGTCCCGCCCCGAACATCAGGGACAGAATCGCCAGGATGCCGCTGCCGGTTCCCACATCCAGCAGCCGGGCCCCCTCTTTCACATACTTACGTAACTGCCGGATGCACAACTGGGTCGTCTCATGCATACCGGTGCCGAAGGCAGTGCCCGGATCGATATGCAGCACCATCCGGGAATCGTCCTGGGGCTGTACGTCCTCCCAGGAGGGGATCACCAGAATATCATCTATATAAAACTGATGAAAATACTGTTTCCAGTTGTTGATCCAGTCTATATCCTCCGTCTCGTCCACGGTCACGCTCCCTTCGCCGATCTCCATAAAGCAGCGTATCCCCTCCAGCTCCTTTAACACTTTTTCCAGAAGGGCACTCACGTCCGTGCTTTCCCCCTGGACTTCCAGAGAGCCGTCCTCTCTTTTTTCCACAAAAAAGCTCAGGTAGGCAATGCCGTCGTCCTCCTGCATATCCGGCAGGATATCCACAAACATCTGCTCCTTGTCAAACGCCGTCAGAGGCGCCTTGTCCTCGATCTGCGCGCCCTCCAGACCGATGTCATACAGCGCGCTGATGATCATATCCTCCGCCTCCGTCACCGTCTTAATCCTGAATCTCACCCATTTCATACGAACTCCCGTCCTTTTCCCAGATATCGCCCGCCCTGCGGACACCTTTTGAAGTTCATTGTACAATCTATTAAAAAACCTGTCAAATACTTATTCATGTGGTTGCAAAGCCCGCCGTTTTGTTGCATACTTAATAAGAGAGAGTCCTATGGAAAGGAGCCGTCATGAAACGAAACAACGAAGAACAGGAACAGGCTTTTCGGGAATGGATGCGCAAACAGTACAATGACGAGGGAATGCGCCGCTATACGGACAATGCCATTATCGCATACTCCCACGCGCTGCGCACAGGCTGCAGAACGCTGGAGCCCTATGTGGCGGGTAATCTTTTTTTCTATAAAAACGGCTATGAATTTGACGCGGTGTACGAACAGTTGCGGGGAAAAGCAGAGTTTCAGAGGGCCAACGAGCTGTACGGCAACGGTACTCTGGCTGCGGGCATACAGCTCTATCAGGCTTTTCTGCACAATGGGGACGACGCCCCCGCGCCGGAAGTTTCCGCGCCCTTTTATCTGAAACAGGATATAGACAGCGACGGCTATGACGATGATCAGGGGCTGGATTTCCGCTATGAGGAAGTACCGATGACGCCTCTTCAGAAGATTTACTATGGCGCTCCCGGCACCGGAAAATCCTACCGGGTGAATAAGATGATCGAGAAAGAGTTCCCGGTTCCGGAGGAAAGGGACTCCCACTGCAAACGGCTGATCTTCCACCCCACCTACACTTATCAGGATCTTATCGGCAGCATCAAGCCGCTGATCACGCTGGATCGGCCCCTGGACTATGTCTTTGCCGCCGGGCCGCTGACCGTTCTGTTAAAGGAAGCGTTCATGCATCCGGCGGAGAAGTACTATCTGGTCATAGAAGAGATTAACCGGGGCAACGCTCCCGCCATCTTCGGCGATCTGTTTCAACTGTTGGACCGCCAGAGCAGCGGCAAATCCGAGTATGCGGTGGCGAACAATGATATCACGGCATTTTTTTCCCGGGACCCGGGATTGAAAAAGCTGTTTTTGGAAGGAAAAGTATGGTTTCCCGCCAATTTTAACATACTTGCTACGATGAATACGGCGGATGAGAATATCTTCGTGCTGGACAATGCTTTCAAACGCCGTTTCGCGCTGGAATATGTGCGTATCAGTTTTGAGGATCTGCCCCAGGAGTGGAGCCATCCCTATGACACCTTCGCAGGCAGAAAACCGTTGACCGCGATCTTCCAGGGAACGCCTCTGGAAGACTATGTGAGCCAGCTTTATTATGAGGGACATCTGTCCCGGGACTGGCCCACATTCGCCCGGCTGGTCAACAAGATCATCGATACGGTCAACCGCCAACAGCTGCAGGATGCAGGCAATCGCTCCGGCGAGACCCGGTATCGTCTGGCCCGCATCCCGGAAAACAAAAAGCTGGGGCCGTTTTTTGTGTCTGAGGCGGACCTGTGTCAGCGGGATACTTTTATCAACAAGGTGATCTTTTATCTGAAACAGGATGTGTTTCCCGATCATCCGCATTATTTAACGGAGTCTTATGAGGAATTATACCTGACATATCAGGAGGATGGAGCGGATCTGTTTGAATTGCTGCGGTAAGACCCTATTTCCCTTCATCCAGATACAGTTGAACCTTGCTGTCTATGACATTGGCCACCTCCCCGGCCGTTTTCTCTCCATAGAAGAAAGGGAGCGCCTCTTCCCAGACAATATCCCATATATCATTGTTCCATTGATAATATATGGGGTGTTCCAGCATCGTCCAAAAGATCCGTTCCTCCTCCTGCGTCATGAGATCCGGCTTGTAAACGATTCCTCCCTTTTCATATCCTGTTGCATCGTCAAGCACTTTTATCTGCGATTCTTTCCATAAGCTCTCCAACAATTCCTGTTTTACCGGAAATCCTCCTCCAAGTCCGGCCACCAGTTTACGCTGCACCTGATCCGATAGCAGAAAACGCAGAAAATCCTTTGCCCCTTCTTTATGATCGGATGCGGCGTTTATATATAAAGTGTCTACCTCCAACCGGCTCACCCCTCCCTGGGGGCTTGGGTACCCCATATAGACCGGACTTTCATTAAACAGTTTACTATAGTAGCTGAAGTCACTGAAATTCCTTATAGCCGCCACTGTGCAAAACTGCTCGCCCGATGCCAGACGTTTATCGTCAGACATATCCGGATCGGTATCCAAATATTTTTTGGCAAACTCCAACATCCGGACAAATTCGGGCTGTTCAAAGGAACTTACCCCCTGCTCTTCCTCCACAAACAGTTGTATGCCATCCATACCCACGCCCAGTACATTCAGCACGTTCAGCCCGGATTCTTCTTTCCCCCAGCCATAGGGGGCGTCGATAAACAGGGAGACCTCTTTCTCTTCCGCCGTTGCCATGCAATAGTCTTTGGTCCAATTCCGAATATCCGTTGCCATCTGTGCAGAAGTGACCAGCGTTCCCACACTAAAAGTATAAGGAACGCCATATATTCTGCCGCCTATCTGGTTGGCCTCCGCCACATTCTTCACAAAGTCACCCTGTTCGGCTATAAAGTCTGTCACGTCCAACAATAGCCCTTTCTCCGCATAGGGGCGCATATCGATCTGACAAAGCACCGTATTGGTTAACAGATCGGGGCCTTCGCCATTGGTAAGCTCCAACTGTAACCGGGTACGCTGGTCGTCCCAGGAAGACCCATCATTAAATTCCACAGGCACAATCTCATATCGTTCGCTCTGGTTGTTATAATCCGCGATAAGCCCCTGCATCGTAGTGCTGAATAAAGATGCGCATATCCGAACTTCCTCTTTGCCGTTTTCATTGAGTACGGGCTGGGAGGAGTCCGTCTGTCCCGAACCGTCCTGGCCTCCGCATCCGCAAAGCATACATAACATAAGAGCAGCCGATAAAATTTTTATTCTGCCGTATCTCAAGTTCTTTCCTCCCCATATCATTTAATCCAATCGGCGATTAACGCAGCAGCGCGGACAAAATCTCCAAAACAGCGGCATCGGCTTTCCGCCAACACCACTGTCACATTCTCTATTCTGTCTGTTTATTTCCAGAACTTTTTCTTTTTATCCTTCCCCTCTTTGCCGCTGTTTTCGCCGGATTTGTCCTCTTTATCCAGCTTTTTCGCCGCGTTCAGGCTGTCGCCGCTCTCCGCGTCAAACTGACGCAGCAATTCTTTGGCCTCATGGGAAAGCTTATCCGGTACTTCCACCACCAATGTGACATAATGGTCGCCCCGCACTTCCTTGTTGCGCAGCGTGGGCACGCCTTTACCCTTGAGCCGTACCTTGGTGTCCGTCTGGGTGCCGGGCTTGACGTCATAGATGACCTTGCCGTCCACGGTGTCGATCACAATCTCACCGCCCAGAGCTGCCACGGCAAAAGAGATGGGTACGGTGGAGAATATATTGTAGTCCTGTCTCTGGAAGATCGGGTGGCGTCCCACCACCACTTCCACCAGCACGTCTCCCCGTGCGCCGCCGTTCGTTCCAGGCTCGCCCAAGCCGGGCAGGCGCTTGCACTGCCCATTGTCGATACCGGCGGGAATATCCACGGCATAGCGCTTTTTCATGGGCACATAGCCGGTCCCCCGGCAGTCCACGCATCTTTCCTTGATGATCTTACCGGTTCCCTGACAGTCGGGACATGCCTGTACATTGCGCACGGTGCCGAAGAAGGACTGGGAGGTAAATACCACCTGGCCCTTGCCGCCGCATTTGGAACAGGTTTCCGGGCTGGTTCCCGGCTTGGCGCCGCTGCCCTTACAGGTCTTACAGGTCTCCTTGACCGTCAGCTCGATCTCTTTCTCACAGCCGAATACCGCCTCTTCAAAGGTAATCCGCAGGCTGGTGCGCAGATTGGCGCCCTTCATGGGGCCGTTACTCGTACTCCGGCTGCGGCCGCCAAAGAAATCGCCAAATATATCGCCGAATATGTCGCTGAAATCCGCGCCGCTGAAGTCAAATCCGCCGGGACCGCCCGCGCCGCCCTCAAAGGCCGCATGGCCAAACTGGTCATACTGGCGTCTCTTGTCCGGATCGCTCAAAACAGCATATGCCTCGGATGCTTCCTTGAATTTCGTTTCCGCCTCCGCATTCCCCGGATTCACATCCGGATGATATTTCTTAGCCAGGGCACGGTATGCCTTCTTGATCTCCGCGTCGTCCGCGTTCTTTCCTATGCCCAGGACCTCATAATAATCCCGTTTCTGTTCTGCCATAAATATGACCTCCGTTATACGTTACAACCTCACACGAAGAATGGCCCAATATGAGCCATTCTTCGGTGCAGAAAAATCTATACATCCAAACTTATACTTCTCTGAAATCTCCGTCGATCACATCATCTTCGGGAGCGGAAGACGTACCCGCCTCAGGACCCGCGCCGCCGCTGAAACCGCCCATGTCGGGACCGGCCTGACCGCCCTGTGCCTGCTGCATGTTCTCATACATCTTTGTGAACAGGGACTGCGCGCTGTTTGTCAATTTCTCTTTGGCAGCCTTCAACTCATCCAGATCGCTGTCGCTCATCTCCTGATCCTTAGTTCTGTCCAGAATAGCCTTGACAGCATCCAGATCAGCCTGTACCGCGGATTTCTCGCTGTCGCCGATCTTGTCGCCCACTTCCTCCAGAGCTTTCTCGGTCTGGAACACAAACGCGTCGGCGTCGTTTCTGGCCTCTACGGCCTCCTTGCGTTTCTTGTCCTGCGCCTCAAACTCGGCTGCCTCTTTCACGGCTCTCTCGATCTCGTCGTCGGACATGTTGGAACCTGCGGTGATCGTGATATGCTGCTCCTTGCCGGTTCCCAGATCCTTGGCGGATACATTTACGATTCCGTTGGCGTCAATATCAAAAGTAACTTCGATCTGAGGAACGCCTCTTCTTGCAGGGGGGATTCCGTCCAGACGGAATTGTCCGAGGGATTTGTTATCCCTGGCGAACTGTCTCTCGCCCTGTACCACATTGATGTCCACAGCGGTCTGATTATCGGCGGCAGTGGAGAAGATCTGGCTCTTCTTGGTAGGGATGGTGGTATTTCTCTCGATCAGTCTGGTAGCTACGCCGCCCATGGTCTCGATGGACAGAGACAGGGGAGTAACATCCAGCAGAAGGATCTCGCCTGCGCCGGCGTCGCCCGCCAGCTTGCCGCCCTGAATGGAGGCGCCGATGGCCACACACTCATCCGGGTTCAGGGATTTGCTGGGTTCCTTGCCTGTCAGCTGTCTCACCTTATCCTGCACCGCAGGGATACGGGTGGAACCGCCTACCAACAGCACCTGGCCCAGATCGGAATTGTTCAGTCCGGCGTCCTTCATGGCGTTCTGCACGGGGATAGCCGTTCTCTCCACCAGGTCGTGGGTCAGCTCGTCAAACTTCGCGCGGGTCAGATTCATGTCAAAATGCTTGGGGCCTTCCGCGGTGGCTGTGATGAAAGGCAGATTGATATTGGTGGTCATGGCGCTGGACAGCTCCTTCTTGGCCTTCTCCGCCGCCTCTTTCAGTCTCTGCATAGCCATCTTATCGCCGGAGAGATCCACGCCCTCGGCTTTCTTAAACTCGTCGATCATCCACTGGGTGATCTTGTTGTCAAAATCATCACCGCCCAGGAAAGTATCGCCGTTGGTTGCCAGCACGGTGATAACGCCCTCGGCGATCTCGATGATGGATACGTCGAAAGTACCGCCGCCCAGGTCATATACCATGATATTCTGCTCTTTTTCATTGTCCAGGCCGTAGGCCAGAGCCGCCGCAGTAGGCTCGTTGATGATACGCTTTACGTCCAGCCCCGCGATCTTACCGGCGTCCTTGGTCGCCTGACGCTGGGCGTCATTGAAGTACGCGGGAACGGTAATCACTGCCTCCGTCACCTTCTCGCCCAGATAGCTCTCTGCGTCCGCCTTCAGTTTCTGCAAAATCATCGCGGAAATCTGCTGGGGAGAGTACTTTTTGTCATCAATGGCACGTTTCTTGTCCGTACCCATTTCCCTCTTGATAGAGGAGATGGTCTTCTCAGCGTTGGTCACTGCCTGACGCTTTGCGGGTTCACCGATCAGTCTTTCACCCGTCTTGGTAAAAGCCACCACGGAGGGAGTCGTTCTTGCGCCCTCGGCGTTGGCGATAACGGTGGGCTTACCACCTTCCATCACAGCTACGCAGCTGTTGGTCGTTCCTAAATCAATACCTATGATCTTGCTCATTTCTTTGTCCTCCTCGTTCTATCTTTGCATATAATTTTGTACTTGCTCTATCTATGAAACTACGGAAACCATGCTGTGTCTCACAACAGAGTCCCTGTAGGTATAGCCTTTTTGCAATTCCTGGGCCACGGTGCCGGTCTCCAGTTCCTCGTTTTCCACCTGCATCACCGCATTGTGAAGATTGGGGTCAAACTCGCATCCCACCGCCTCGATGGGTTTCACGCCGATATTCTCCAGCTCCGTCATCATCTGTTTGTAAATCTTGTTCATCCCGTCCACAAAGCCGTCTCCCTGCTGCTCCTCGGGAACCGTTGCAAGTCCCCGCTCAAAATTGTCGATCACCGGAAGAATCTTCTCTATGACGCTCCTGGCCCCGGTTTCAAACATGGCCTGCTTTTCCTTCTCAGTCCTGTTGCGGAAGTTCTCAAATTCCGCCAGCTGGCGTTTCACCCTGTCCTCCAGCTCCGCAATCTTCTCTTTCGCGGCGTCGGCTTTCTTATCCTGTTTTGCCTGTTTCTTGGCGGCCCTTTTCTCCGCCCAGGTCTTGGGGTCCTCCCCTTCGGGAGTATCCTCTTCCCCGGATTCCTCCGTGGCAGCCTTCTCGTCCTGCTCCTGCGTTCCCTCTTCGGGTTTCTCAGTCTCGGATGTATCCGCCGCCTCTTCCGGCTGCTCTGCCCCAACCTGTTCTTCCGCGTTCTCTTCCTCTAATATCTCCTTCTCCTGATCTGCCATGTCTTCATCCCTTTCTTCCATATTTAATTCCACTGCGGCCCTTCCGATGCCATTCCCTTTATTTCTTATATAATTCATCCAGCCGTTGTTTCAACGTCTGCAAAGTCCCGATTACCTTGTCGTAGTCCATTCTCTTGGGGCCTATGATTCCGATCGTGCCCTTCATGCCCTCTTCCAGTTCATAAGTGGCAGTCACTACGCTGCAGTCCTTCATGCCTTTGATGGGGGTCTCCTCGCCGATATATACCTGAATCCCCGTTTCGGTGCTGTCTGCCAAAGTCTCCTGAACCAATTCGCTGAGAAGTTCTTTTTCCTCAAAGGTGGTGATCAATTCGCTGGCCTTGCGCTGGTCTGCCAACTCCGGATACCGGAAAATATTGTTGGCGCCGCTGGTATATATCTCCAGATCTTCATCCGCCTTAATCGCCTCAGCCACCGCGTCGATCACCTCGCTGACTATGTCGCTGTGGATGCCTGCCTGCTGTTTCATGGCCGCGATCATTCCCAGATTAATCTCCTCCATACACAGTCCGTTCAAATGAGTGTTCAGCAGGATATTCAGTTTCAGCAATGTCTCATCGTCCAGCTCTTGTGTCACCTGCAGAATGTTGTTCTTGATTACATTGCCCTCCGCTACGATCACAGCCAGAATCTGGTTGTAATCTACCCGGGACAGCTGGATAAACTTAACCTTGCTGCCGTGGGTCTGGGGCGCGCTGATCATCGTGGCGTACTGGGTATTCTGTGCCAGCACTCTGGCCACCTGTTTCAGCAGGGTCTCCATGCGGTCCTGCCTCTCCAGCAGCATCTCCTTCATCTCCACGACTTCCCGTTCCTTCTGTTCCATCATGCAGTCCACATAGAAACGGTAACCCTGGTCAGAGGGAATGCGGCCTGCGGAGGTATGCGGCTGGACAATATAACCAAGCTCCTCCAGATCCGCCATTTCATTGCGAATGGTTGCGGAACTGAGATTCAGGTCCGTGTACTTGCTGATGGTCCTGCTGCCCACCGGCTCGCCTGTCTCCAGATAGTTGCGGATGATGGCCTGCAATATTTTTGTCTTTCTCTCGTCCAACTGCATTCCCATCCTCCTGCCTCACCGTCTTTCCGTTCGTTGTTAGCACTCAACCTCATGGAGTGCTAACACTTACTAGAATTAAAATATCACTTACCCCACATATTGTCAACTGCTTTCCCTAAAATTATTTCTAAAATAATTCTAAACGAAACATAAAGCAAAAAACACAGCTGGAAGATATTCTCATACCCCAACTGTGTCCCTTTTTCTTATTTTAAGTTCCACTGCTTTTAAGTTCCGCCGCGGCCGTATGGATCTCAGCCGAATCCGTGTTACTTACAGATAAAAGCTGCCGGCATACTCCTTGTTCATAACATAATAGGCCACATTCTCCTCGGGCTTAACATACAGCTCGATGCTGGTCAGGTCAGCCGCATTCTGATGCAGATCATATTCCCATACATCCTTTGCGATCTTTACCAGCTCATCCTGTGAGAAAGACTTGCCGCCAAACTGCACTGTGATCTCGGACTTCAGCTCCTTCTTTGCGGCAGGTTTCTTTTCCGCAGCTTTGGCAGCGGGCTTTTTGCCTGCCGTCTTTTTCTCAGCGGTCTTGGCCGCGGGCTTCTTCTCGGCCTTGAGCTCCTCCGTCTTTACTTCCTCGGTCTTTACCGCCTCGGCCTTGGGCTCCTCAACTTTGGCTGCCGCCACACTGGCGGGAGCTTTCTTGACGGTAGCCTTGGCTGCGGGCTTAACCTCTTCCTTATTAACAGTTACATTTTTCTTTGCAGGTGCCATAATGTTTATCTCCCTTCATTCAACTTCCCTACATTTATGTTCCGCTCTCTGTTCGCTCCGGGGACAGTCGTATATGTCAAATTCCCTGTTGTGATCCCTGTTACGCTACAGTTTAGTCCTTTTTTCCCAATCTGTCAACTTTTTGTTAAAAATTTGCCATATTGTCCCCAAAGGCTATATTCAAGGGGTGTATCTTGGGCATAATCACTGTAGAATGAAACCGAAAACTACCAAAACCACCACGCCAAGCAGGATACGGTACCAACCGAACACCTTAAAATCGTGTCTTTTTATATAGTTTAACAAAAATCGTAGTACAAATACAGACACCGCAAAAGCCACCGCGCATCCCGCCAGCAGCGCCCCCAGTTCCAGCGCCGTGAAATGAAAACCGAACTTTACCAGTTTCAGCAGGCTGGCGCCGAACATCACAGGCACGGCCAGGAAAAAGGTATACTCCGCCGCCACGGTGCGGGACACCCCGATGAGCAGCGCGCCCACGATGGTAGCGCCGGAGCGGGAAGTACCGGGGAACACCGCCGCGATCACCTGGAAAACGCCGATGAGCAGCGCTGTCTGATAGGTGATCTCCGCCAGGGTATTGATCCTGGGTTTTCTGCCCCTGTTCCAGTTCTCGATCACGATAAAGGCGACGCCAAAGACGATCAGCGCCAGCGCCACCACCTCATAGCGGTAAAAAAGAGCGTTCAGCACATCGTCAAACAGCACGCCGATGATCGCGGCGGGCACGCAGGACACCAGAATCTTAAACCACATGGTCATGATATCCATGCGCAGCCAGGGGATCTTGCCGGGGTTATCAGCCCGCGCCCCCGCCGTAAACGCAAAGGGCCAGAGCTTGTTCCAGAACAGCACCACCACGGCCAGGATGGCCCCCAGCTGGATCACCACGTCAAACATGTCAAAAAAGTTCTCGCTCATGCCCTGAAACGGAATCAGCTTTTCCACCAGGATCAGGTGTCCGGTGCTGCTGACAGGCAGCCACTCGGTGACGCCCTCCACGATTCCATACAGTATTGCTTTCAGTATCTCTAACATTTAAAAGTTCCTTTCCTGTTCACAATTTCGTAACCTCATGCACTGCTCAGGCAAAGCAGCGCGCGGCCACTCATTTCCCATATATTCTTCAAGCGCTTTCAATCGTTTACTTCCTTGGGTATTCCGCCTCCACAAATCTGCGCAGGGCCGCCAGGGAACGCTGTACTTTTTCCGTGTCGATGCAGTAGGCCATGCGGAAATAGCCGGGCACGCCGAAGGTGTCGGAGGGCACCAGGATCAGGTCGTATTTTAAGGCTTTCTGGCAGAATACCTTGGCGTCATCCTCCAGAGCCTTGGGGAAGATGTAAAAAGTGCCTCCCGGCTTTACTACGGTAAAGCCCAAATCCATGAGTGTATCGTAGAGCAGTTTCATGTTGGTCTCGTAGACGGACAGATCCGCCGTGCGGTCCAGCACCCGGGACACCGCCAGCTGTATGATGGAGGGCGGGCAGTTGTGGCCGATACCCCGGGAGATCTGGCCGCACATGTTCACCAGGGTCTCCGCCTCCCGGCAGGCCGGATTCACCGCCACATAGCCGATGCGCTCTCCGGGCAGGGACAGGGATTTGGAGAAGGAGTAACACATAATAGTGTTACTATAGTATGCGGAAACGCAGGGATTTACAACCCCTTCAAACACAATTTCCCGGTAAGGCTCGTCGGAAATGATAAAAATATCATGTCCGTACTCCTCCGCTCTGCGCCGCAGCGTGTCCGCCAGTCTCTGTACGGTCTCCGGCGAGTATACGATGCCGGAGGGATTGTTGGGAGTGTTGATGAGTACCGCCATGGTCTTTTCGGTGAGCATCTCCTCAAAAGCCTGAAAATTGATCTGAAAATCCTCCACCTGGGCGGGCACTACCTTCAGCACCGCCCCTGTCAGATTGATATAGGGAGGGTACTCGGGGAAAAAGGGAGCAAAGGTCAGAACCTCGTCTCCCGGCCGGGTCACGCAGCGCACCGCGTGGGCGATGGCTCCCGCCGCGCCGCTGGCCATGAAGATATGCTTTCCCTCATAGGGGATCCCAAAGCGTTTTGCCAGGGACGCCGCCACCGCCTCCCGGACGGAGGTGATGCCCAGGCTGGGGCTGTAGCCGTGCAGTTCCATGGGATCCGCAGTCTCCAGCAGACGTATCATCTCCTCCGTAAACTCTCTGGGCGTGGGCACGGAGGGATTGCCCAGGCTGTAGTCAAACACGTTTTCATAGCCGATCTCGGCCCCCCTGGCCGTGGCAAATTCCGACAACTGCCGGATCACGGATTTTCCCGATAACATATCTTTGTATTTCTGTACGATCATACATTTGTCCTCTTTTCTTGATTTTGTTCCACTCCAGAGCACTTTCCAGCCGTTCTCATCTGTAAATCCTCCGGGCGTCTTCCTGGCCATGCCGTTTTGATCCCAGTTTCCCCGCAGCCTTACGTCTCTTCGTCCCGCGCCCAGGCCAGGGCGCACCGGACCGCCCGTTTCCAGCCCTTCTTAAGCTGTACGCGGCGCTCCTCCTCCATGTGGGGCGCAAACTCTCTGTCCAGCTGCCAGTTTTCTCTGATCTCGTCCAGATCCCGCCAGTAGCCCACGGCCAGCCCGGCAAGATAGGCCGCTCCCAGAGCGGTGGTCTCTATACAGCGGGGGCGCTGCACCCGGGCGTCTATGATATCCGCCTGAAACTGCATCAAAAAATCATTGGCGCTGGCGCCGCCGTCCACCTTCAGACCCTTTAGCGGCTCGCCCAGATCCTGCTCCATGGCCGCCAGCACATCCATGGTCTGGTAGGCGATGGACTCCAGCGTGGCCCGGATAAAATGCTCCTGGCTGCATCCCCGGGTGATGCCCACCACGGTTCCTCGGGCATACTGATCCCAATAGGGAGCGCCCATGCCCGCAAAGGCCGGAACCACGTAGACTCCCGCCGTGTCCGGTACTTTGTCCGCGCTCTCCCGGGTGGCCGCGGCCGTGCGCACCAGCCGCATGCCGTCCCGCAGCCACTGCACTGCCGCCCCGGCCACAAACACGCTGCCCTCCAGGGCGTATTCCACCCGATCGCCGCAGCCCGCCGCCAGAGTGGTGAGCAGCCCCGCCCCGGAACGGACGGCCTGGCTGCCGGTATGCATCAGCAGAAAACAGCCCGTCCCATAGGTATTTTTGACTTCCCCTGGCGCAAAACAGCCCTGTCCGAACAGCGCCGCCTGCTGGTCTCCCGCCGCTCCGGCGATGGGGATCTCACCCCCCAGCAGGGAACTGGCCGTATGGCCGAACAGATGGCTGGAGGGATACACCTGGGGCAGCATGCAGGCCGGTATCCCCAGCCGCTCCAGTATCTGCCCGTCCCAACACAGCTTATGGATATCAAAAAGCATGGTGCGGGAGGCATTGGTATAGTCCGTGGCATGCACCCGGCCCTTGGTGAGATTCCAGATCAGCCAGGTATCCACCGTACCAAAGAGGATCTCGCCCCGCCGCGCCCTCTCCCGCGCCCCCGGCACATGCTCCAGGATCCAGGCGATCTTGGTGGCGCTGAAATAGGCGTCCGGCACCAGCCCTGTCCGCTCCCGGATCAGGCTGTCAAAGCCCTCCGCCTTCAACTCCTCGATCCTGTCCGAAGTCCTGCGGCACTGCCAGACGATGGCGTTGTACACCGGCTCCCCGGTGGCCCTGTCCCAGCATATGGTAGTCTCCCGCTGATTGGTAATGCCGATGCCCGCGATCTGCTCCGCCCCGGCTCCCACCATGGCCATGGCCTCGGTGGCCACCGCAAGCTGGGAGGACCATATCTCCCTGGGGTTGTGCTCCACCCAGCCGGGCTGAGGATAGATCTGGGTAAATTCCTTCTGCGCCATGGAACAGATATTTCCCGCTTTGTCAAACAAAATACAGCGGGAACTGGTGGTTCCCTGATCCAGCGCCATAATGTACTGTTTCATATCGGTTCTCCGTTCTGCCATCCCAGGGCAATACCGTCCAGAACAGGACGGCTGCATTGCCCTGTTTGGTGTTTCTCATAATCTGATATACTCGCCGCCGGGCGCCTCCACGGTGCGGCTGTCGTCCACAGTCAGCCACGCGCTGCGGGCCGACGGATTGTATACGGCGGTACCGTCCGCGGAAAACTGTAAGTTCCGCAGCACCTGCATATAGTCGATGATCTCAATATTGGTGGCGTACCAGATGTCTTCCCTGCCGCCCACGATACGGCAGAACTCCTCTATCCTGTCCCAGTTTCCGTCCGCGTCAAACTCGTAGCTGTGTCCCCACACGTACATAAGTTTCAGGTACTGTTTTTTCGGGAAATCCGCAAACCACCGGGCCATCTCCAGCAGCCGGGGATGGTTGTGGTGGCAGGTGGGATGCCATTCCATGGGATCCGCAGGCAGCTCAAAGTCCTCCGTGGGCTCCACCACCCGGGCGTAGGCGATCCCCAGCTTGTGAAACAGCTCCTTGATCTCTTCATTATAAGAGCCGTTGGGATAGGCATGTCCCCGCACCAGTCCCCCGGTGATGCGCTCCAGCCCCTCCCGGTCCTCCAATATCTCCCTGGCCGTCTGGGTCAGCGGGCATCTGGCGATGGTGGGATGGGTCATGGTGTGGGTAGCGATCTCATGCCCCTGGTACAGTTGAGGAATCTGCTCCGGTTTCAGCCGGATATCCATGTCCATCAGACCGTAGTTTAAATTGAACGTCCCTTTTATCCCATATCGGTTAAAGATTTCCAGCAGCCTTACATCCGCCAGCTTGCCGTCGTCGTAGCTCATGGTCAGCGCCTTGGCCCTGCCGCCGGGAAACGCATGATATATTTTCATAGTCGGTTCATTCCTCTTTCCTGCAAGTATCTTCTTTATTAATACGAATATGAGGAAAGTATAACATACTCTTGGATTTAAACGCAATATGCTCTATGCATTCAATTCTTAAAACTTATACACTTTGCAGAAACACGTTATCGTTATATTTATTTATCTACAGGAAAAAGGGAGAGCCATAGAAACGGCTCTGCCCACTGTCGGCATATATTTATCTCTTCATGGAATTAACCTCCGAATTTCAAAGCAAAATCAGGTATCTCACGTTACGCAATATATACTATATATTAAATTAGTTAAATTATGGTTAATCCATGCAGAGAGGAATGTCAGGAAAATTTTTATTGGCCTTTCATCCGCCAAAACCATTTGACGTTTTGCATACGTTATATTACAATAAAGATATAAAATATACGCAGGATGTGATAAAATATGTTTGATAAACTAACAAAAAAAGAATATGAAACCATGAAATTTATATGGGAAAATGACGATGGCATTTCTTTCAGCGAACTGTGCCAGTA
Source organism: uncultured Acetatifactor sp. (assembly GCA_910584375.1). Taxonomy (GTDB): domain Bacteria; phylum Bacillota; class Clostridia; order Lachnospirales; family Lachnospiraceae; genus Acetatifactor. The sequence goes on along the minus strand of CAJUAH010000007.1, from coordinate 33,275 downwards.
CGCCAAACTGGAAATCCCTTCCATCAGTGTGCAAACGATAAACACGCATTTGGCCCACCTGATTGAGAAAAAATTCGTTAAAGCGGAGGGGATCCGAAGAAAACGCATTTATTATCCTCTGCTTCCCCGCGCCGAATATGACTGCCTTCTGGCTAGGCGCATTATAAACGAACTGTTTGACGGCTCCCTGATAGATTTTTTATTGGCGTATTCCAATAACGAGGGGTTCACAGAGCGAGAGATTCTTGCGCTGAAAACGCTGCTCAGAAAGAGCGGGGAATAATATGAAAGATATCTGCGGAGACATACTTTAAAAAGATTTTTAAGAGTATTGAACGTTATTTTGGATCCGGACAGCTTGTCGATTTCTACCAGAATGAAATCGCACAAAGAGAACATTAAAACTCGCACACCATTATGAACTCTTCCTCGTTTTCGTCCACCGTTTTGAACCCAACCTTTTCATACATTCTCACCGCGTAGTTTGCCTTCTGCACCGCCAGGGACGCCCTTTGGTATCCCTGCGCCCGCAGCCGTCCCAGCATCTCCCGCATGAGCCGCGTCCCCAGGCCCAGCCCACGGTATTCCTTATACAGTGAGATGGCAAAAGACGGCGTCTCGTCATCCACATGGCCGTAATCGTCCATAATCCTTGTCCAGACCGCGCCCACCACTCTGCCGCCAGCCTCCGCCACCAGACAGTTATCCCCTTTACGGCGGCCGAAACCCTCCGTGTATACCCGAAGTTCCGGCTGCTGAATAATATCTCTATCCGGCGGGCATACGCCCTGGGGGATGAAGATGGCCTCATATAAAAAATCCTCCAGCAGGCCGGTCTCCTCCTCCCTGAGTTCCCGGATCGCATACCGCTCTTTATCCTGTGTCGCCTGTTCCATGCATATACCCTCCCCGTCACGTCCCCCTTACCCGTAAACTCAGCGAAAGAAAACATTTAGGTGCCGCAGAGGCACGGGCATAAACGGGACATCCTCACTGTCCTGGACATGTTCAGATACGCCTCTCCAGCAGCACATACTCATACGCGAAATCGATCAGCTGACCCACGTAGCCCTCGTTGCTGTTGCCGCTGCGGATCAGCGCTCCCACAGAGGGCACCTGCTGGGCTTTCAGTTCCTGCCGTATGGCCTCCGCGAAAGCTTTTCCCAGCCCTCTGTGTTCGGGATCCACCCCCATGTAAAGCATGACATAGCTGTCAGGTTTCTTCTTTTTGGCAAGGATTCCCGGCAGATCCCAGAGATGAAGTTTGCCATAGACCGCGTTGCCGTAGTCCGGGACGGAGATAAAGAATCCCACCGCTTTTCCCCCGTAATACGCCATCTTCACCATACTGTAGTTGAGAACAGGTTTCAGGCGCTTAAACAACGACCGGAACTCCTTCTCCGTGATTCTCTTGTAGGCGGGAAATGTGCTGTACAGCTCGATCAGCAGACCGTATACCTCCCGTAGGGTCTTTCCAAATTCCTTTGGCTGCGGGCTCCTGATCTCATACCCCTGCTCCAGTTTCTGAGCCAGCCGTTCCATATATTTCTCACAGCCCTCGTCGTTCTCCACCACCGTGTAATGGTTGGAACCGTACTGCTCCCAGGTCTGAAAGCCGTTCTCCTCCCACAGTTTCATATAATAATCCCTGTTGTAGGGCTCCCCGGTATAGGGGCTTTGAAACCGGTTGGTCTTAAGCCTGTAGCGAAGCCAGAAGGAACAGTCCACCGGCCCGACCAGCGCTTTCATGCCCATATCCCTGGCCAGCCCAAAGGCCGTGTGGAACAGCAGCCCCGCAGCGGCGCTGTTGTCCTCGCTCTCAAAATATCCCAGATAGGCAGTGTCATCCTCCGGGTAAAAAGTAAGGATCCCCCGGCTCACAGCCCTTCCGTCTTCATAGATCAGGATGGGCGTAGCGGTGAAATAGTGGCTCAACACATGGGTTCCCTTCAGGATCGCCCTCTCCTCCCCCCGGCTCTGCATCAATTCCTCCTTGCCGTATATCCGTCCCGGCAAGTCCAGGAAGTCCTCTATGTGTTTTCTGCTGCGGGCTCCAAAGATCACTGCGTTAAGGCTCATTTTATACGTCCTCCCTCTGTCTCCGACTTGATATATATTGTATGGATGCGCTTGTATTTCGGCAGGCTGGCATTGACTTTTTCCATATAGGCATACACCTCCTGCTCCGGCAGATCGGTGTAGACCCGCGCCGCCGGATGAAAATTCTCCTCAAAGACGACCGCCGACCGCATGGCCGGATTTTCCAGGATCAACTCTTCCAGTTCATCCACATAGACATTTTTACCGTTGGCAGTGAGGATCATCCTCTTCTTCCTGCCCTTTAAATACAGCCTGCCCTCCCCGTCCAGACGGCCCAGATCCCCCGTGTGGTAAAAGCCCTGGCTGTCAAATTCGCTGTAACTGTCATTCCGGTCCAGATATCCCGCGGACACGCTGCCGCCGCCCACGATGACCTCCCCCACGCCGTCGCCGTCGGGACGGTCGATCCGCACGTCCAGACCGTCCAGCACCACGCCGTTGCACTCCAGATCCCTGTCCCCCGGCCTGGCCAGGGCGATCACGGAGGAGGTCTCCGTAGTACCGTAAGCCTCCAGCAGCGTCACGCCGTTTTCTATAAAAAATCTCTTCATCTCCGGATCCGTGAAACTGCCGCCGCAGTACAGAAAACGGATATTTTGCAGCATTTCCAGTATCTGCGGGGTCAGCGCCTCATAGATCCGGGCCAGGATCAGCGGCACGGTGCAGACAACGGTGGGGCGTATCTCCAGCATCTCCTCCAGGATCCTGCGCCGGTCGGAGCAGAGATAAACCTGCATCCCCGAGATAACAGTGTACAGGAAATTGGCCACGCCCGCGTAGACATGGTGCAGCGGCAGGAAAATGTAGGAGACGTCGGCGTCGGACATGGGCGTCCGGCGATATAGCGCGTCCCAGTTGTGCAGCAGATTCGCCTGGGTCAGGGGAATGGCCTTGGGGCGGTTGGTGGTGCCCGAGGTAAACAGGATCATGGCTGTCTCCTCCCGGTTCCTTCTCCCTTCCGGCGTCCCGGCGACAGCGCGGCCCTCCTGTATCAACTGTTCAAAACAGTCCTCCAGGCACAGGCAGCGTATGCCGGGAAACTGTTTTTCCGCTTCCCCGATCACCCACGCCCTGTCCCTCTCATAGAAAATGGCTGACACGTCCACCGCCGACAGAACATGGCAGACGTCATGGGCCGTCCACTCCCGGTCAATGGGGACGCACACTCCCACATAGCCCATGAGCGCCAGATCCGCCGCCGCCCACTGATAACTGTTCTGGGCGTACAGCATCACATTGCCCCGGATTCCCCTGGCGATCAGGGCTTTTGCCAGGCTCTGGACATCCTCCGTCACCTGCCGGAAGGTGCGGGATACAAAGCCGTCCCCCTCCCTGACGCTGATGTAGGGCCGCTCCGACCATTTTATTCTGTTTTCCTCCAAATAGTCACAGATAGGTTTCATGTTCACTCCATCCTGTGTTTTTAAGGTATGTTTGAGCCTGTTTTATAGCACTACCCACACTTCCGTACATATGCTGAACTATATTTGAATGTTCGCTTTTACAACTTTCCCTCTCCCGCATATCCCAGACCGGGGCTGCCATACTGTCCTGGCCAGGATCCGCAGCGTCACATCCCCATGTCGTTACACTCTCTCCAGCACCGTGACGCGTCCCGCTGTGCCGTCGATCTCCACCAGATCGCCATTTTGCAGCAGCCGGGTGGCGTTCTCCACGCCCACCACCGCAGGCTTGCCCAACTCCCGGGAGATAATAGCCGTGTGGGAGAGCAGGGAGCCCTTCTCCGCCACGATCCCCGCCGCTCCCGCCAGCAGGAACACCCAGCCCGGATCGGTCATCTTCGCCACCAGGATCTTTCCCGCCGTATCGGTCTGCAACGCAGGGTTTTCCACCACCAGCACCCGCCCTCTGGCCTTGCCGCCGGAACAGGGGATCCCCTCCAGGCCCTCCCCCGATGACGCCGTCTCCATGCCCCCTGTGTTCCTGGGAGATTTATCGGTCACTTTGCCCGCAAAGACCAGCCTGTTATAGGCGGGCAGCTGTGCAAAGCGCCTGTACTGTGCCCGGCGCTCCTCTGCCAGGCTCTGCCAGTTCTGTCGGTTTTCGCCGTCCTCTACCAGGCCCTGCCAGTTCTGCCGCTGTCCGCCGCCCTCTGCCAGGCCCTGCCAGTTCTGCCGCTGTCCGCCGTCCTCTGCCAGGCTCTGCCGGTTCCCGCCGTCCGCTACCGCCTGTTCCACCTCCTCGTAGGTGAGGTAAAAGATGTCCTCCGGCCGGGCCAGCACCCCCGCCCGGGCCAGGTTTTCCCCCACTCTACCCATCATGGAGCGCATCATGCCATAGAGACGGCTGCGGCTGAGACGGGATTTCTCGCGGTTTTTGATACCCAGCGCCGCCCTGCGGGCAAACACCTTTTCCAGCCCTTTCAGCCGTGGAGCGTCGGCGTTTTTCCGCTCCGACACCCGTATCCCCTGCCCGGCATACTGGACGATCTTCTGGGCCAGCAGCCAGGGATCCGTGCGGAAAGTCCTGCTCTCCAGTTTCAGTTCCTCCGCGCCGCGATCCCCGTAGCGCCGGATATAGTCTGCCATTTTCTCCGCCAGCTCCCCGCCGCCGGAGACATATCTGTCAAAATCCTCGCCGCTCTGGATCGCCTGCAGCTGGGGGACGGCTCCCTGGGCGGCGGCCAGCGCCGCCATGTCCGTCAGGGCCAGGACCGGTTTCATGCTCTCGATGCCGTTAATACCGGAGATACAGCGGTTGGCGGCCTCCTCCGCGTCCGGGATCTTCCCGGCCTTCTCCCTGGCTCTGAGCCGGGATTTCAACAGACCTGTATACAGGAAAGCGTACATGTCATTGACCAGCGTCAGATCCCATCTATCCGTGACCGTTTCCAGCAGTTCCCTGTAATGAGCCAAGATCCGCCCATTGTCCGCCTGCTTTAGATCCACCGCCTCAAAGCGCTCCACCATGCGCTGAAAGTCCCTGTCCAGCCTCCGCATCAGCCGGGGACAGGCCGCCAGCAGATACACAAAGGAGAACGCTACTTTCCCATGGGTGACAAAACCGACTTTTTTGTCTGAGTGGGCAGTGACGGTTCTGATGCTGACCCCCAGCATCTCCTGCCACACGGGGATGATCCTGCGGGAGAAGGGCAGCAGCAGAATCACGTCATACCAGTTGCTGATCCGGTAATACACCCGCCCGTTGACCGCGTCCACCATGTTGCGCAGAATATCCTCCCTCGCCGCCACCGTTCCCGGCTCATGGGTCAGCCGCAGCAGAACCCGGCGGAAAACCCGGTAGTATGCCTCCCGCACAAAGCTCTGGGTGAGCGGCAGCGTGATCCCGGGATAACTCTCCACGATATTGCTGTTGTCCAGTATGACCGGAGAATCCGTCCGGCCCAGCGTGGTGACGGGGCGTGCCTGGAGAATATGGATCTGTCCGTCCTTGACGGAAAACTCGATATCCCAGTGCCCGTCGCCGCCGTCCCTGCGGTTTAAAAGCTCCCGGATCCCGTCGGCCTGTTCCAGCAGTTTTAGCAGCAGCTCCCGGGGCAGCAGCGGGGAGTCCCCGGTCTGCTCGCTGTAATACAGGCTGTCCGGACGATTGCAGTAGTAGGCGGTGACATCCGCCCTGTCCTCCACCACATTTTCCCCGCATCCCCTGCCCACCACGACTACGGACTCGCTGAGGATTCCCTGGGGATTGGCGGTAAAGATCACGCCGGAAAGCTCCGCGTCTATCATTTTCTGGGCGATGGCGCAGATCCGTATCCCGCCCGCGTCTATATGATTAACCCTGCAATATTCCCGGAAACCCTGGCCAGTGGGCACTGCGCAGACCTGCCGGGCCGCCCGGGAGATCTCCTCCACAGCCAGACGCAGACAGGTACTGAACTGCCCTGCGAAAGAAGTCTTTTTCCCGTCCTCCGCGGAGGCGCTGGAGCGCAGAGCCACCCGGTCAGAACTGTCAAAAAATGTCGCCGCGTATTGTTCCGCCTCCGAAATATCCTCCTGGAAAAAGCAGAAAAACGGCGGCACGCTAACGCCGTTCTCCCGCAGGAAAAACAGGTTTTCCGCCTTGGCTCCCACATGAAATTTCCTGTAGTTTTCTCCTGTGACGATCATGGGCTAGACCTTTCCGAACATGATAAACGCCGCTATCGTGACCAGCATCATGGACTCCTGGATATAGGTGTAGCGCTCCACCTTGTCCACGATCCTGAATCTGGTGGGCTCCTCCATGAACTGGGCAAATTTCCATGTCATCCATCCGGTGTTGAGCAGCAGCGCCGCCACGGAGATCTTGTTCAGATTCCACACCAGCAGCACATTGGTGAGAATATCCACCCAGGTAAGGATCAGCACGAACACCGTGGATTTCTTATAGCCGAAGAGTTTGGAGTAGGTGACGTACTCCGTCTCGTCCCGAGGCGCCCGGATCTTGCGGGATACCTCCCAGATCAGCGCGGGGAAATACAGCGTCCACGCCGCCAGAAAATTGGTCAGCGTAAAGGCTCCCAGCCCGTACTTGATACAGGTAAAGGATATGATGTACACATTCATGATCATCTGCACGGGATTGTGGGTGACCAGGGCCAGCGGCAGGCTCTTCTGTATCTTTTTCCTGTGAAAAAACCACAGGGACATCAGCGTCCCGTAGACATACAGAAACAGGAAGAACCAGAAATTGTTCATAAACAGCACGTTCAGGGCCACCGTCACTCCGATCAGGATCGACACGAAGATGGCCAGATCCTTTTTCTTAACCCTCCCCGAGGGCAGCGGCCTGTGGGCGAACAGGCGGCAGTCCAGCTCATAGTCCTTGAAATCGTCGGCGATCCGCAGCCACAGCAGAAAGCTGAACACCGTGAAACCGCCGATCACCTCCTGGATCCCTATCCGGAACTGCGTCACGCCGTTATTGAGCAGGACGATGAAATAGATCTCCCCGAATATGATCCATCCCAGCACCAGCCTGGGAATGATGGGATACATCTCCTTAAAATATATATGAAGTCTCTTTAACATACCGCGATCCTTTCTCCGGGAGTTACCAGCACCTCCACGCCCTGCCCGGAATATTCCTGAATATCCGCATCCACCGAGATCGCCCCCGGACAAAACAGTTGCAGGATCGTGGAACCGCCGTAGCTGAAATATCCTTTTTCATCCATCCTGGCGAACTCCGTCACCGGCAGGTTATGGATCCTGCCGATCTGCAAAGCGCCCACCTCTATCTGCAGCACTTCCCCGAAACGCTCCGTGCGCATCAGCGTACAGATCCTGTGATTCCTGGAAAATACGCGATATCTCTCCGACAGGGGCCGCACCGTGTGCAAAACGCCCTTTATCTCTTCCGTGCGCAGGATCCGTCCCCTGTCGCAGAAATAATATCTGTGACAGTCCTGCGGAGCCAGCCGGTATATCAGGCATACTCCCCCTTCGTACCGGGACAGTTCAAAACGGTTGTCTACCAGTTCCGGCAGGGTATACACGCTCCCCTTTATAGGGAGCGCAAGCCCCTTTTCCACCCGGCAGCACAACAGCCTGCCCTGGCAGGGAGCCATTAACTCTCCCGCCCCGGCTTTGCACCGCCAATGATATCTACGGGTAAAAAAATCGTCAAAACTTTTATATTCCGCCGGTTCCTGTCTCTCACAGCCGGACAGGTCGATGCCGTACTCCCGGATAAAAGGCTCTATCTTCCCTTTGGAAAGGGGACTTTTCATCCACATGCCGTTCAGCCTTGAATAGATCCTGCGGCAGAAAAACAATTGCAGCAGGATTCTGCCCGGCACTGTGTGATAGAGAAACTCCAGACTCTTTTCACCGTACTGCTTTTCCTCCCGAAGGATGCCGACTGCTCTGTCATATACCTGTATGTACGTTGCCATATGAACCTGTCTCCGCATTCCCGTGCCGCTTCGCCATCTGCGACGCCAATTCATGTTTCTAATGCGCAGGCTTACTCTCCTGCCGCTTTGCCGTCTGCGACGCCAATCCATGTTTCTGATGCGCGGGCTTACTCTCCTGCCGTTTTGCCGTCTGCGACGCCACCCCATGTTTCTGATGCGCGGGCTTATCCCGCGCTACAGCAGGATCAGGACGGTTACTCCCGCCGCCAATATGCCCAGAACCCCATACCATATCCCGCGAGGCTTGGGCACTCTCACATTGAGAATGAACAAAAATCCCATGAGAATATAAGCCGCGGCCCATATCCCCGACACGACTGTCGCAGACGGAAATCCTCCCGCATATTTCAGCAACACCCACAATATCGGCAGGATCAGAGCGGCATAGGTCACGGGAAGACCGTCGTAATGACTCCTCACTCCCTCGGTCGCCGCCGAGGTGTTAAACCAGGCCAGCCGGATGATCCCGCAGAGTATATAAAACAGAAAGACCGGATATCGAAACACTCCCATGCCGCCTGTCAGATACAGACCCAAAACCGACGGCAATGTCAAAAAGTCCATGACGTCCGCCAGAGAGTCTATCTGTACGCCAAATTCTTTGACAACCTCATCCCGCTTACAGCGCCTGGCGATCACCCCGTCAAACAGATCGCAGACACCCGCCAGGATCAGGCATATCATAGCCGGAGCGATCTGTCCGGCCAGGACGAGAGCAACCCCCAAAAAGGCGATCCCCACTCCCGCGTAAGTCAAAATAACAGATCTGTTGTATTTTCCTATAAACATTTGTCTCTCTCCCAACACCGCTTTTCACAGGTTCCTGCGGATCTTTGCCTTGTAGAGCAGCCCGTTCACCGCCACATGGGTCGCCGCCCCCAGCAGGATGTATAAAAAATACTGCCACAGGGGCATGGGATACAGTAGCGCAAAGACAATCCCCACCCCAAACAGGGAGTCCACCTGATCCATCACAAAGAAAACCCTGCCTTTCAGGCCGCCCACGGTCTTGCCGCTGGGAATGGCAAGACGCCTCTTTACAAAGCTGTTGGGCAGTTCAAACAGCATATAGGCCAGTCCCATGGCCCCGCCCGCCAGCAGATTGAACGGCGGCGTGTTTTCATGAGCGTAATAGATATAGCACAAATCCGGCATACGCAGGCATACCATCCCCCATAAGGTTTGGGCCAGCGCCCCCGCCAGGATCATACCGAAAAATCCCGCCCAGGTCTTGTTATCGCCAAACAGACGCCTGCCGTCCCCAAGCGTCAGGCCGCCGTCCATGGGACGTTTGAGCCGCTGATAGAGCGGAGTCCTCACAAACAGCATATTCAGTATCCCTGCCAGAATCACAGGAAACATTGTCACATACATTTTCAAGATCATCATACGTCAAAAATTATCCGTTACACTATGAAAGCATTCCCGATATGTTAGAAAGCAGAACCGCGCCCTCGGCCCCGAAAAAGGCGATCCCCATGACCAGCACCGCGGCGGCGGACACATCCTTGGCAAACCTCACGTCCCCGTTTTCTTCCGTACAAAACCTGTCGCAGAGCCGCTCCACCGCCGTGTTGATATATTCCGCCGCGAACACGCCGCAGGAGAGCGCCAGCAGGAGTATGTAGTCGTACAGCCCCGAGGAAGTCAGAACGTTCAGCGCCAGGAACACCGCTGCTATGCCGGTATAAATCTTAAAATTGCGTTCCTGCCGAAAACCGCAGGCGATCCCCCGACACGCGCACACCACGCTCTGTGCAAAATTCTTGTTTTTCATCGGTATCCTCCCGGCGCGCTGGCCGCGCATAAATCTTCTGTTCCCATGTCAAAAATTATAGCACAACTCGGCACAGGCATCAAGCATTTGCATTTTCCGGAATATTGCACAAAAAAAGACCTGCGAGCGCCATATCGGCACCCGCAACGGTCTCTTTCACATTGTACTTTATCAGCAATATCTCTACTTAAAACTTGTAACATAACTGCCATCTCTGATAGGCTGTACCATCCTCTTTATAACCCGTGCTTATCTTTCAGTCTCTTAACCGTCGTATACGCCAATATCGGCAACGCGACTAAATCAAGCAACCCGATTCCCCGGGTAATCATATCCGGCAGGCCGATACGAAAAAGACTCGCGCCTGCAAGAGTAACGGTACATATTCCCAACGTGACAAGACTTAACACCCAGAGCAGATTTGTTGTTTTCATGCCGTTCTCCTTCCTCGCAGCCGTTCTTTCAGGCTCTTGCCCCGGTAGAACAGCTGCCCCTTATAAACCTTGCCGGTACATACCACCAATATGGCGGTAAAGACGATCAGGATCCCCACATAGAGCAGGCCCTCCAGCACGGATATATTGCCCACCAGGATATCTCCCGGCAGCAGGTAGGCGCTGGTGATGGGCACGATCCGCAGCAGCGTGTTGACCCATTCGCTCTCATACAGCGGCGGCAGCAGGTACGCGCCGAAAAATCCGGCGATCATAACGATCTGATAGCAGCCCATGATCTGACCCAATTCCTCCGCCTTGCCGGCAAAGGAGGCAATCAGCCCGGCCAGCATGCAGTAGAACAGGAACGACAGGCAGATCGTAAAAGCCGCCAGCGCCATAGCGCCGGGTGTGAAGGCGCTGCCCTCCGTCTGCCCTTGCAGCAGCGCGAATATCTCCAACAGGATATTGTGGTACTCCGGGTAGATCGCCGTGCCCGCGATGCCGTGCCCCAGGAAAAACCCTCCCACCAGACTGCCGATCCACAGCAGGATCTGGAAGATCGCCGTGACTGTGATGGCCAGCACCTTGCCGAATATCAGCCCGTAGGGCCTGGTCAGAGTCAGCATCATCTCCATCAGCTTGGAGGATTTCTCCACACTGACCGCGTTACCCACGCTCATACCGTACAGCAGCGTCAGAAAATACATTAAGAACATGGTGAGCATGGGCACAAACATGGACACCATATGTTCCCCGATGCTGCGCTCCTCCTCGCCCGCGTCCAACTGGCTGGTCTGTATGCCGCTCATGGCGATCACCAGCTTATCCATGGAAATGCCGGAGGATAAGAGCGTACTCTGCTGCATCGTGCCGACGAACGCCTCGCACAGGTCTTCCGCCTCCCCTTTTTTGATCTGGCTGCCGTAGGGCAGGATAGCCGTCACCAGATAGCCCTCCTGAGTCCGGTCTATCTCCAGGATCACCGCCTCCGGCTCCTGTTCTCCCAGCGTCCGGGCCAGCTCTTCCACCGGCTGCGCCGCCGTCACAAAGGAAACTTCCGGGAAAGTATCCCCGTACTGCTGCGAAAATCCCTCCAGATACAGTACCTCCAGTTCGCTGTGATCCGACACATATACCTGCCGGATCGGAGAGCGCTTATCGTTCTCCTGTTTCTGGACAAAGGCCATGACCGTGCTGATGGCCAGACCTGCGACCAGCATCACCAGCGCCACGCCCACCGTTACGCCGCGGTATTTTTTCCCCGCAGCCTGTTTCAGTGTAAAAGAGAACACATCCCGCCATCCGCCAAGCATTCCTTTATTCATGATGTTTCTCCTCCTCTCCCCGCCGCGATACGGAGCCTCCGGCCAGTTTGCGGTTTTTGGCTATTTGCAGTATATCCTTCAGTTTCAGCACATTGCCGTTGTAGAAGATCATGGACTCATAGACCTTGGCGGTAAAGGAAAACAGCGCCGCCGTACTCAGGAGCACCACCGCCAGACTGGCCAGGGCCACCGGCAGGCTCAGCTTGCCCAGCAGCAGATTGGCCGGCATGACAAAGGGCGCCGACAGCGGTATGATACAGCAGATATTCACCGCGACCTGGCTGACATTGCCCACGATCTGGAACACGCACAGGAAGATTCCGATATAGGATCCCACCATCAGCAGCATCTGGTACAGTTTCAATCCCTCCGCCATCTCCTCCATCTTACTCACGGAGGCTCCGGCCAAACCCGCCACGATACTGTAAAAGAACACGCCCGCCAGGATCATGACTGCCGCCAGCAGTATTGTGCCCGGATTCACGCTGGAAAACATGGCCGCGATCCCCGACGCCTGCTGCGCCCCGTCCTGGGTACTGCCAAGGAGCGCCGCGCCGCTGCCAAACAGCAGACTGCTGATAAGGTTTGAGAGCAGATAGCAGACCCCGTAAGCTGCGAACTGAATAACCACCGTGGTCAGCGCCGCCAGGATCTTGCCCACGATCAGCGCCATGGGGCGCACATTGATCATCAGATACTCCACCACTCGGGAACTCTTTTCCGTCACGATGGAAAAGGCGATCTGGCCGCCGCCCATATTGACGATCAGCATGACTACCACGATCCCCGCCAGCAGTATATAGTACTCCGACATGGAGATGCTCTCTCCCTCCTCCTCGGGGGCGATCTCCCCCTCCGCAGTGGTATGCTCTATCCGGGTCTCCACCGGCTGGTTGATAAACGCGAGCTGCTCCGGGCTGACGTCCACCGCGCTGATGCGGGCGTCCTGGAAAAAGCTCTCAAAATCCCCCGTGAGCCTGTCGCAGTCCTTGTCCTTGAGCGCCGCGGAGGCCGCTTTTACAAAGGTCAGGTTAAAATATCCTGCCTCCTCGTAGGTTATATGCGCGATCATCTCCGTGCTGCCTTCGCTCTCTTCCAGCGCCTTCACATGCTCCGCAAAGCCCTCTCCGGAGATCTGCGCTATCTGCATCTCCCGGTAGCGATCCCCCTCCAGGGCATGGCTGTAATCGATCCCCAGCCCGGTCTCGTCATAGACCGTAAGGAGAGTCACCTGCGTAGCCTTCTCCTGCTCTTCGCCCCGCTGTCCCAGCCAGGTGCTCACCGGCACAAAACCCAGGATCAGTACGCACATCACGATCAGAAGTCCTCTGAAAGACTTCTGTTTCATCTCCTGCCGCAGCGAAAAGGAAAATACTTCCCTCCACCCGGCGTAATCACTTCTCTTCATGGCTGCCTCCGTTCTCCGCCTGGGGCAGGGCGTCGCCGTCGGTAGACTCCTCCTGGGCACCGCCTACTTTTTCCACAAAGATCTCATGAAGGGAGGGCTCCCGCAACTCAAACTTCACCACCTGGCGCTGCTCCCTGAGCAGATCCTGCAAAAAGGCAAGGGCCTGTTCCTCGCCGGTCACCCGCAATTGTTTGCCGTCCGGCGTATCGTTTATCATCGGCAGGCTGTGCCTGGTTATGATATCCTCAAAGGGCTGGTCGCATTTGACGAACATGTTGACCCGTCCATAGCCGCGCTTGATCTCGTTCAGATCGCCCTGGAGCACCGTCTTTCCCCGGTTCAGGATCGTGATATCCTCGCAGAACTCCTCTATGGTCGCCATCTGGTGGGAGGACATGATCAGATATTTTCCCTTGTCCATCTCCTCCCGGATGATCCCTTTGAACAGATCCGTGTTCACAGGGTCCAGCCCGCTGAGAGGCTCATCCAGGATCAGCAGTTCCGGCTCCGACAACAGCGCCGCCATCAACTGGATCTTCTGCTGGTTGCCCTTGGAGAGCTGGTCGGCCGTCTTGGGTTTCTCCGCCTTTTTGCCCTTGGTTTTGGGAGGGTAAAGGTACTCCTCCACCTCCAGGCGTTTTGCCCAGTACGCGATCCTCTTTTTAGCCGTCTCTTTGGGCACCCCTTTCAGTTTGGCAAAATACAAAAGCTGGTCCATCAGCTCATATTTGGGATACAGCCCCCTCTCCTCCGCCAGATAGCCCACGTTCATGCGCATGGCGTCCAGGGGCTTTCCCTGCCACAGCACCTGTCCGCCGTCGCTGGCCAGCATCCCCAGGATCATGCGGATGGATGTGGTCTTGCCAGCCCCGTTTGTTCCCAGAAGGGCGTAAACACCGGGGGTTTCCAGTGAAAAGGACAGGCCGTCCACCACGGTCTTCTCCCCGTATCTTTTGGTCAGTTCCTTAACCTCTAATGACATATTTACCTCTTTCCTGCATATCATTCGTGTTGCGGTATGCAATGTTCTTGATCGTTTATCCAAACCTATTATAATTCCCTGTGTTCGCCCTGTAAACAAGTAATACAGCACAAAATACAGTCTTTTCGTGCATTTTTTCCCAAAGCCTGTCTGCCGCAGCATTTCAGCCCATGGCGCATCACAGGCTGCGGCGCATCACAGGCTGCGACGCATCACAGGCTGCGGCGCAGCCTGAAGAATTTGACGCCCACATGGCAGATCAACATAAGATACAAAAGCAGCAGCACACAGAAGAAATAGAAAAAGGCATCTCTGGGGACTTCCCCGGAAAAGTTCCGGCGTATCTGGGGCAGGACGCATCCGAAAAAGATACAGAATATGGGCAGCATCCGGCATTTCCATATCCGTCCCAACAGCTCCGCACGGGAGACATTGTCGCTGAAAATCTCCTCCTCCCCTTCCATCTGCGCCACCGGTTTGCGGAAATAGTGAAAGCTCAGACAGCTCTCCACATACTCCCAACCGCAGTCCCGGAAGATCTGCCGATAGGAGGCTCCGTCGCCGTCCCGCCTGCCGCGAAAGTCCAACTGATAGACCACGTCCTCCGGCTCACACTTCTCAAAATAAAAGATACAGGGCGGGCGCATGCTCTCCAGTTTCCAACCCGCTCTGTGCATCTCCCGCAGCCACTGCTCCTCCTCCTTAAAATCCGCTATCGTAAAAAATCTGATTTTTGTCAATGTATCACTCATGCGTGATCCGCACCTCCTCTCAAAATTCCGCCATACCCTTTGGCGCTAAGACTGCGCATATCCAAACTCCATACTCCCTGCCGGATCCTCCCCCGGCCCGCTGCCCTCCACTGTCCGGTACAGCCGCCGGATACGTCTCATCTCCAGCTCCAGCACCTGCTCCCCCAGCTCCGTGATTCGGTATATCTTCCGCTTTTCCTCCTCCCGGACAAATCGGATAATCCCGTCCCTTTCCATCTTAGCCAGACTCCCGTACATCGTGCCGGGACTGATGCGGATCTCCCCGTCTGTCAGCTCCAGCACCCGCTGTACGATATTGTAGCCGTGCATCGGCTCCCGCAGGCAGTACAGGATATAAAACCCGGTCTCCGTCATGGGGACATATACTTTTTTGATATGTTCTTCCACCGCCGCTCCTCCGTCTGCATTTTCTGTATTATGCATCCCACCTCGATACATCGCACTTCGATATATTTTATTGTATCGCGGTGCGATATATTTGTCAACAGGTTTTTAATATAGAATCAATTTCGCTGTAACACTTTTGCCCTCAATAATATATAACATTTGCATCTGTTTTGGAGATTTTTATTCTCACCTACGGGTGATTCCTTCCATATTGCTGATATCTTCTTTCTTTCACACCTGTTTCGCCCATTATTGGGCATAATTCTCCCTTGGCTGACAGATTTTTTCTCAATCCTACCCTGTCCCTCGTGCGTACAGCTTACACCGGATTGCCGGGAGGGAGTAAGGGTGCAGTTGGAGCGCATGAAAGAACTTTGCAAAGAGCAAAATAATCTGTATGAGAAGCAGAGTGACTTGAAAGGGCAGAAACAGAAGATAGAGAGAGCATTGGAGCGATAAAAAATGTGGGGCGTGGTAGTTGCTATGCCAAAATGGATGCGGTTGAAATCTCCGTCGAAATGTGGTAATATCTCTTTGGGACTACCAGGATGGTAGGCGGTTAGCCCTCCCCGGAGGGACTGTGACCCTCCGATTACATAGAAACCTGTAAGGGAATCTGGGAAAGGAGGGCTGGGCCATATGGATATTTTGGGACTTATTGCAGTGTTAAGTTTTGGCTTGACCTGCTTTGGGGTCGGATATACATTCGGTAAAGATAGTAACAAGACACAGAAATAGCCGCCCTCCCGTGATAAGGTAAGCGGCTATAGCTGTAAACTTTTGAATTGGGCTAACCGTCTATCGGTAGCTCCTGAGGGGCGTCTGTTACCAGCAGACGCCTCTCTTTATCTAAAGAATAGCACAATCTGCGGGAAAGTTCAAGAATTTTCTTCTGCCCGTATCAATCAGATATTCTTCACTATCATACAACTTTTAGGCAATCATGTCATAACTGGAATTATTTCCGTAAGTCTTCTGACCTGTCAGTGTAATTTTAAGCTGCGGTGTGTACTCTTTCTCAAATGTGTAGGACACTTCCGTAATTTTTATAATAGATTCTGCGTTTCCGCCATATCCTTTCACTTTTATTTCCACGGGCAGATTATCTACGGTCAGTTCAATGTCGCTGATGGGCAGACAATATAGTGCCATACAGTTCACCTCATCAAAAAGGATGGTAGTTCCTTTGTGTACTGTAAAATAGACGATCCCGTTAGAAGAGGTTCCTTCTTTGATTTCTACAGTGGGGATGCGGATATTGGCTAAATACTGCGTTCCGGCAACATTGCTTTCATACTAGCCAAAGCCCTCACCTGTTACAGATTTCGTTGTAGCAAAAACTTCCTCGCCATTGGAGGCGATTTCTCCGATTTCCCGTTTCATATCATATTCAAATCGGTCTGCCCGCTCTCTTCCAAATTCCAGTTCAATATAGTCAGCAATATCTGTCACATCATAGATTGCCTCCTATGTTAAAATAACCTTACGCTCTTGCACTTCTTCTGTTATCCCTCAATTCCCTGATCTTTTGAAAAGCCTCATCAAGTGGGAGTTCCTTTCCGGCCTCCATATCATCAATGCCTCTGTCGAGCACTCTCATCAGATATTTGTCCTTCTGTGATATATCTTTTTTACTATTCGTCAAAGCCGTATCCATAAAGAGCACCTCTCATCAAATTTCCCTGAAAATAATAGTGTTACCGTTTCACTTTATCTTACCATATCAAGAAGTAAAAAGAAAATGATTTTTAGATTTGTGAAAGCTTTGGATACAGCCGCAGGGCGTTCTCCGTGGTGATCCGCTCCACCTCTTCCTCCGTGAGTCCCTTGATCTGCGCGATCTGGGCCACTACATACTTAAGGTTGCGGGAATCGTTGCGCTTGCCCCGGTTAGGCACAGGACTCAAATAGGGGCAATCCGTCTCCAGCAAGATCCGATCCATGGGAAGGTACTCCACCGTCTCCTTCAGCTTTCTGCCATTTTTAAATGTCACTACGCCTCCTACGCCGATATAGAAACCCATATCCAGAAAGCTGCGGGCCAGTTCCCGACTGTAGGAGTAGCAGTGGATGATGCCGCCGCTCTTCTCCGCATGTTCCGCCCGCATCAGTTCCACAGTGTCCTGAGCTGCGTCCCGGGAGTGGATCACCACCGGTAATCCCACCTCCTGGGCCAGCCGCAACTGCCGGGCAAACCATTTTCTCTGCGTTTCCCGCTCCGGCTCGTTCCAATAATAGTCCAGACCGATCTCGCCGATGGCGACGCATTTTTCCGCGCGGCTCTGCCGGGCCAGCCAGTCCATATCCTCCTCGGTCAGCTCCGCCGTATCGCAGGGATGGATGCCCAGAGAGCCGTATACAAAGGAATATTTTTCCATCAGTTCTACGGTCCGCTTACAGGAATCCAGGCTGGATCCACTGTTAACGACCTGACATACGCCGTGAGCCGCCAGGTCAGAGAGTACTTCCTCTCGGTCTTCGTCAAACGCTTTATCGTCATAGTGTCCGTGTGTGTCGATCATATTTACCTCTTTCCCGCAATGCCTTTTTATCGCAGACAATTATAGCACCTTTCACAGCATTCTGTCACCTGTTTCCGGTTCGAGGTTTTCTACACCGTTTTTAACCCACTTATCGTTCATGTTTTTATGTCAGGAATATTCCGCCGATTGCCCCCACCAAAACAATCGGCGCCAATCTGACAAACAGATATTCAAATGCATGAAAAGCGGCTCCGAAAACTAAACTGTCCACCAATTTTCTTCCTGTATAATTTCCAGTCCCTTTTTGAAGGCTCAACCATTTTCCATTTCCTCCATCTAAGCATTAAAGGCAACAATATATATGCCAATCGCAAGCAAATTTTTGTCTTATGCATAACGACCGGTGTATCTCACGTCCCTCCCCACTTTATTCAATTCTTATATACCTTCTGTTTTTAGTCGCTGCTGTGCAGGTTAATCTGCCCATTGCCACCAGTTCATTCAGTAACTGCCTTGTCCTTGGTCCTTTTAATCCTATTTTTTCAGCAATATCTTCTGTCCTATATAATACTTCTAACTCCATGCACGCAAGTATCTGTTTCTGCCTTTCAGATAACAATTCCTCTTGCGTTTCTGCTGATTTTTCTGCTGATTCTGCTGATTTTTCTGCTATTTTTTTTGCCGATTGTTGTCCATGTTTCGGAATCATTTTGAGATAAAGCGTTACCTGATTAAGCGCGGTATCTTCTATAAGTTCCGGCTGTACCCAGCCCTCATCTTCCCAGGTTGCCAATATAGAGGGAAATCCGGAACCTGCATTGTCTCCAAATCCAACCATTCTAAGCATAGTCTGCATATGTGGGTTTCTTGATTTTGAATTTCCTCCCCTGTAAATATCCTCCAACGGAAGCTTTAGAATACCCGGATTTGTAAACTCAAAGCTATTGGACTTCTTTATCACTTTCAAAACACCTGCATCCATCAAATAATCGGCATGTATAATAAGGTTTACAAATGCTTCCCTCACTGCCTTGTGTACCGGAGTCTCGTCTATCCGTTGTATTCCCTCAAGTTTAAATGGTTTTTTCAAGTCCTCCGTTAATTTAGGCGTAACTTTGGTAAAAAAATTAAACAGATTATTCTCCCATGTTCCATCGTAGGTAATCCTGTCATTCCAGCGAATATCCATTGTAATTTCGCTTTCATTGCGGTAATCCATAAAAATATTGTCAAACTCATCTCGTATGGCAAGTCCGTCTCCAAACATCATCAGACCAGCAACAGCGGTTTGCATTGTCCCTGAAAGCAACCATAAACATTTCCTTTAACCGATGGGTTACGCCGTGTTTTTCTGTTCCGTTTATAACCGTTATATTCATCAAGTTCAATAAGTTTATCTTTTTTTTCAAAATGATAGTTCACAAGCCCCAACCCAACGCCTTCCTTTTTAGATATTTCACGGACGGTAATCGTCTCTAAATCCTCGCCTTTTTCCTCGGTGAGTGCAATCGTTGCCTGTTTTATTGTCTATTTATGATCCATAAATACCCGCCTCCTGAACATTGCTCAATAAGTCAATGGGCACTGTAATCTTTCATTTTTTCGCTGCCCTTGCTTTTGTCCTTATAAGCAATCGGCGTAAGGGTAAGTAGCGTGGCGTTTCCGATGCCAAAGAAAACGGACTCCGGGGCGTCCCTGGAGTCCAAGAGGCTCAATATCATATCAAACAATGTTATACTATTTCGGCACATGTTCCGTTGAAGCCCGGGTATTGTACAATTCGTTCTCCGAATGGAGACACCCTGCTGTCTGACAACGGACAACACTGAAATTACTGTAGAGGACATCATAGATATCACAGCGATCATGTTCTGTGCATTCCTCCTTAAATACCATATATGCCTTTTTTCCGTTATATATCTGTCTACCCGGGTACCGCAGAACGGGCAGGCCTCATAATTTACCGCTGCCTGTACAGTACTCATGTGTTGCGCGCCGACAAACAGGCTTAAAACAATCACCGCCAATACTCTTTTCACCGTTTTTCGCATCTTCACTTTTCCTCCTTCATTTGAGTTCTACATATTCTACAATTCATTCAGATACATTTTCACCCTGTTCTGAATCTTGTCTACCGTCTCGTCCAGCGTGGCGTCCCCGGAAAAATACATCTCCGTTTCCTCGTCCAGAATCGCCCTGATGGGGTTACTCCCAATATTCCTTGGGCCGACAGAATCCTGATACACCGCGCAGTTCGCCATCTCCCGCATCAGATCGAAGTCCTCCTGTGTCGGCCGCCTGTGTCCCGAGAAATAAGTAAAATCGTTATTGTCCGCATCCGGGTCTACATAGGAGGTCGCAAAGTATTTTTCCAGACTGTCCTTTCTCACCGGAAATTCCCAGTCAATACTGTCCTGCATTTCCTCCGACAATAAATATGCCAGAAAGTCCCATGCGCCCTCTTTATTTGTTGACGCGCTGTTCATCGCAAACGCGTCCGTCGGCCACATCCGTATCTGCGCGCCTTCCCAACTGGGATACCCCACCCAGGATGTCTTTCTGCCATTCAATCCCAGGAAAGCTCCCGTGCCGTTAAAAAACACAGTTCGGAACGTATACTCCGAAACTTCCTCCTGTTTCCAGCCATTGCAGCCCTCCAAAATCAGACGAAATTCTTCCCTGTCAAAAAAGCATTCCTTCTTATCATAATCAATGTAATCATCGGTAGTCCGGGCTCCCATGCAATACCAGAACGCCTCCCTCTGGGAGACCGGGTTTTCAAACGTCGCCCCGTTGGCCTGGGTCAGCTCCAGAAAGCGCTGGGGAGTCCAGTCCTGTGGAGCTATAGCCTCTCTGCACTGCATGGTTTCCAACGAGAAAGAGGGTATGACGATCATATCCTTCCCCATGACTTGCCCCGCTTTTCTGACAGATTCCAGAATCTCTTCCCCGTCCACCGTTTCATAGTATTCAGACAGATCCTCAAAGGCTCCCTGCGCCGCCAGACTGCTCACATCCAATCCCAGTATGCCGATCAGATCAGGCCCTTCTCCCCGAATGAGCTGTAGTTTCAATGCTCCCAGAAATTCGTCACGGGAGGTGTCTTCCTCCGGCAACAGCACTACTACCCTGTATTTCCTGTTTTGCCTGTTATATTGCCGCGCCATATCTTCCATGCGGCTGGTGATGATATAATTGAGAGCATTGCTGATCGTCACCACCTGTCTTGCCGGATAATCCCGCCTCTCTTTGGAGCCCACGGATACAAAAGTCAAAACATCCCCCATGCCCCATGTGTCAGAGTGGCGCTCCATACACAGCAGGCGTACCTTCTCCTTACCCCGAAAAACATATTCAATATGCGCGCCGTCTATCTGCACATATTCATCGTCCCATGCCCACATCCATTCTGTTTTTGCAGATACCGGATCGTATCTCCACATCCCCTCCCCGGTACACAGGTAGATCCCGTCTTCCCGTCCGCCATATACCTTGAGCGGCACGACAGGACAGACATACCGCTGTTCCTGTTCGTCCAATTTTACAAAGACCGGTGTTTCACCCGTGATGCAGTATCCGTAGACCTGGCCGTCGCTGCCCTCCGCCACGCCTTCCAGCGTCTCTATATCGGGCGTATGGATTCCCTGTAATTCCCCATCTGCTCCGAAAGCAAAGACCTTGCTCTCCTCACCGCAGGTATACAAAAATACCCTGCCGTCCGCCGTGACGATTCCCTCTCCCAGGCTTTCGCCGATACCCTGCATCGCAGACGCGTCATATCCCGCATGCCACTGCATCTCACCGTCCGCGTCATATTTTTCAAGGGAAAATTCCCCGTTGTCATCCTGACAGAACAAAAAACAGTTATCGTCCCGATCCGCAAGGAGAATCAGGGGCAAGCCGCCCTCTCGTTCAAAGCAAATCACTGGCTCAAAGGGATCGTTTATTCCGTTTTTATATATAAGCCACAGGTTACGCCGCACCGCCTCCGGCTCCCGCTTTCGGTCGGCACAGAACAGCCAGTTCTCACTATAGGCATATCTCCAGAAAAAATCCAGTGCGCCCGGCAATTTCATATCATGGAACTCCGCCACCGGTACAGGGCCAGTCTCTTCCTCTGTTACAGGCACCGATTCCGGCTTGTCCCGAAGTCCGCAGGAGCTGGCGGAAACAACTGTGACCAGCAAAAGAAGCCAGGCTATCCGGCGTTTTACATTATATCCCGCCGCCATATTATTACCGCCCATCTTGTTTGACATGCGCAGGTTTGTAACCTTCCTTTCCTGTTTCCGTTTCCCGATACTGACACCCGGCAGTCTGACAGCGAACGACCTCTATTTCCTTGTAATAAATCGAAAAAATATCACAGTTGACATGCTCCCTGCACAGGCCTTGATATGCCATGCTTATCATTTTGTCGGTCGTAAACCGTTCCACCCTGGTACCGCAAAACGGGCATGCCTCATAGTTTACCGCCGCCTGTACGGAACTCGGGCTCTGTAAACCTATCAACAGGCTCAGGCCTGCTACCGCTACTACTCTTTTCATCGTTTTCCCCATTTTCTGTTCCCCTTTCTCATTTTGATTGATCCTTTTATAATTCATTCAGATACATTTCCACCCTGTTCTGGATCTTGTCTACCGTCTCGTCCAACGTAGCGTCCCCGGCAAAATATGCCTGCGTTTCTTCCCACAGGATCGTCCGAACCGGATTCTCCATCGCGGTGAGCGTAGAATCCCTGAAGACCGCATTGTCAATCAGGCTCCGAAAGGCTGCGATATCCTCCGGCGTGATGGGAGAGATGTCGGAAAGATAATAAGAAAATTCACTCTTATTCTCTTCCGCGTTACGGGAAGTCATATATAAATATTTTTCGAAACTGTCTATCCTCACCGGGAACTGCCAGTCGATACGGTTCTGCATCTCTTCGGATAACAGGAATTCCAAAAAATCCCATGCGCCCTGCTTATTTTGGGACGCGCTGTTCATGGCAAAGACTTCGCTGGAAAAGAATATGCTCTCCGCGCCGCCCCATCCCGGGTTTCCCAGATAGACTCCTTTATACACTTCCTTATAAAACATATAACTATCTGCGCTGCTGAGTATAATATCAAAAAAGCGCTTATCCTCCGCGCTCTCTCGCTGTTCCCATTTATTACATTCCGCCAAAATATTTTTAAAGGCTGCACTGTCAAAATAGCATTCCCTTTTTTCGTAATCGACAAAATACTCTTCCGGTCTGGCTCCCAGACAAAAATCAAACGCCCCTCTCTTCGACATTGGCATATTGTACAGCGCGCCATATTGCGTCAGCTCCAAAAAGCGGGGAGGAGTCCAGCTTTCCTGCGACACACTCTCCGTCGTCATCATCGTTCCCAGTGCAAAGGAAGGGATCACCAATACCTCTTTTCCGCCCACCTTACCCGCTTCCCTTACAGCCTCGAAGATATCCCCCTCTTTTACCGCACTGCTTGTCTCATAATATTTATCCAGCTCCTCAAAAACGCCCTTATCGGCAAGGCTGTTCACATCCGTTCCCAGCACGTTGATCAGATCAGGGGCCTCCCCGCGAATAAGCTGCAGTTCCAATGCCCCAACAAACTCCGTTACCGAACTGTTTTCCTCCGGGGGGAGTACCACCACCCGGTATTCCCTGTTCTGCCTGTTATACTGCCGTACCATATCTTCCATATGGCTTCCCGGCTCTTGCATCGCATTGCTGATCGTCACTGTTTGCCGGGGCGGATAATCACGCCGCTCCCTGGGTGCGACAGATACAAAAGTCAGGACATCTCCCAGCCCCCATATGAAGGTATGAGGCTCCAAACACAGCAGGCGAACATCTTTCCCTCCCCGGAAGATATGGGCGATATGGACGCCGTCTATCTGTATGTATTCATCATCCCAGTTCCACATCCGCTCCGTCCGCCCTGACGTCGGCTCATATTTCCACTGCCCTTCCCCGGTACACAGATAGATTCCATCTTCCCGTCCTCCAAATACCTGTAGCGGCACAATGGGGCATTCAAACCGTTCTCCCCCCTCCTCCAACGGTACAAAGACAGGAGAGTCACATGTCAGGCAGTATCCATAGACCTGGCCGTCCTGCCCCTCCGCGATCCCTTCCAGCGTTTCCACATCGGGCGTATGGATTGCCTGTAATTCTCCGGTCATCCCAAACTCGAAAACATTGCCTTCCTGCCCATAAGTGAATAAAAATATCCGGCCGTCCACTGTGACAATTCCATCAGCGACACTGCTGCCAAGCCCTGACATCTGGGACGCCGTATATCCCGTATGCCACTGCATCTCTCCGTCCGCATCATATTTTTCCAGAGAAAATCCCCCGCTGTCATCCTGGCAGAATATAAAGAGATCGTTTTCCCTGTCCGCCAGCAATACAAGAGGAAGACCCCCCTCTCGCTCGATAAAGACTTGCGGCTCAAAAGCGTCATATATCCCGTTTCTGTATACGACCCAAGCATTGCGCTCCATCAGCTCCTGTATCGACTCTGATCCGTTGCGCTTGCGGGCAGTACAGTATAGCCAGTCCTCACTGAAAGTATACTTCCAGAAATAGTCCAGCGCTGTTGTCAATCTCATATCATGAAACTCCGCCACAGGCACAAAGCCCTCCAGATCTTCGCCAATCGGAACGGACTCCGAGGTATCCCGGAGTCCGCAGGAAGTCAATAATATGATCAATACTGATAAAATGACGGCGAATAGCGCACTTTTCTTTGAATATTCCATCCCTATACCTCTCCGCGCAATCATCATCAATTCCTCGGAACATGCCTGGGCACTGTCAGCACATACTCCTCGTGTTCTGACTCATGATTTATGGGACATCCGGGTGTTTGACACTGAACGACGTCATATCGATCATAAATATCCGTATAGAGAAGGCAATCGCTATGCTCCTCGCACATTCCTCTATACACAGAATACGCAAGTTTTCTTTCCGTATACCGTTCAACCTCGGTGCCGCAAAAGGGGCAGGCCTCATAATTTACCGCTGCCTGCACAGAACACAGACTCTGTATACCCAAAAATAAACATAAAACCACTGCCACCGCCATTTTCTTTACTACTTTTCTCATTTTACTTTTTCCCTTTCCATTTTGTCCAATTGTTCAGCATTGGACTTCTTATTGTATGTTATCAGTTTCAAAACGAAACGTCAATATTTTTTTCAAATCCCATTGATCTCATCTTATTTTTTCAAAAACCGTATAACCCCTTCCCTTTTCCGCCGACTATATAAGTGTAACATTCATGAATGGAGCGAGAACAATGAAAAACGATGAGGCGATCAAACTGCTGGCCGACCCGCAGTTTCTGGACAAGCTGTACGCATATGCTTACCGGCATTGCAGCACTTCCCATGAGGCGCAGGATCTGTGTTCCGACATGATCCTGGCCATCCTGAAAGCGCTGCGGAAAAATACGGAGATCCGGTATTTTCCCGCATTTGCGTGGACCGTGGCGCACCGCGTCCATGCGGATTACTGCGAAAAAAGAAAGCGGGAAAACGATCGGTTCCTGTCTATGGAGGACGTCAGTTCCCAGGAGCATCCGACCCGGGAGATCAACAAATGGCAGACGGAAAACATGACCGGTAATCCCATAGAGACCATGCTGGAGGAACAGTTTGAACAGGAAGAGCAGGAAGAACAGCTCAGAAAAGTCTTTCGGGAAATGTCCTTTTTATCTCAGAGCTACCGCAGCGTTATGATCATGTACTATCTGGAAGAGCGCAAAATAGCCGATATCGCCGCCAGCCTGGGACTCAATGAAAACACCGTGAAACAGAGACTGTTTCTGGCCCGCAAGACCATCCAAAAAGCAACTGTCAAACATAAAAAGGAGGATCACAAAATGGAACAACATAACCAGAATATCAACCGTACACTACAGCCCATATCCCTGTGCTTTATCGGGACAGGCAATCCCGAGGAGGGAGATCCTCGGGATAAGGCGGAACGCATTCTGTCTCAGAACCTGATCTATCTGTGCAGATCCGACGCCAAATCCGCCGAGGAACTGGCCCGGGAGCTCAACGTGCCCATGCCCTATATCGAGCAGGAGCTGGAGATCCAGTGCCGGGGCGTAAGCGGCAGCTACGGCATGCTGCGCAGCACAGGAACAGGAAAATATATCTCCAACGTACTGATGGTGGATAAAAAGGAATATCTGGCCGCCAACGATCTCTACAGAAAACACGCGCCCGCCTTCTGCCAGGCTCTGACAGGCGCCATGGAGGCGGAAAAGGAGGGGATCGCCGCCTTACAGCGCCCCGACTATCCCGAGGACAGCCGTCTTCTGCGCTGGCTGCTGGTATCCAGGGCGATCTGGGCCTTCCAGAGCAAGGTAAAAGACGAACTGCGAAACGCTTTTTCCGATACGGAGCCTGCAAAACGGCCCTATACCACCGTCGCCATAGAGGCCTTTGAAGAAGTCAATTATTTCTATGGCTGCGACGGCATAACCGCAGGGAACATCGGCGGCTACTCCCATATATTTATGAGCAATCTGTATGGGAACCGCCTGCAAAAACACTTCGCATGCGGACACAATATCTCCCAGGATCCCCTGCTGCTGCTCACCATCCGCTGCGTGGGCGGCCTGGCGCTCGATACTTTAAACGAAGAGGAGCAGGAAATTGCCGCCAAGGCGATCCGATGCGGCTATCTGCGAAAAGACGGGAATCTCCTGAAACCTGCCATCGTGGTTTTGGATGAAGATACGGCGCTCTGGGATGTGGCCGACAGTCTGACAGAGCGCACCGGAGATCTGGCCCGCGGTCTGGCCGCAGAGCTGGCAGAGTTTATGAAAAAGCATATTCCCCAGCATCTCATGGCGGAGTATGTCTACTACAATGACTGCATCGCCTCCAACCGCTTTTTCCATGACGTGATAGAGGAATGCATCAGCCGGAATATCCTGAACGCCCCCAAGGATCCGTTGGGGCCGGAAGGCGTACTGATGGTTCTGACGAAATAAAATCTTCCCGGCATCCGCCATGTGTCTCTCCATGGCGGATGCAGGGGAGTTTTCTTTCTCTATACCACTTTCTTTATGCCGCTTTCTTTATGCCACTTTCTCTATGTCACCCTCTTGGGCTGTCGATCTTGTCCCGGATCTCCTGCATCTGATAATCCAGCGCCTCGATGGACTCGGCGCAGGCTTTCAGCTGCGCCACGATCTCCTCCGCGTTGTCCATATCCCGCTTATATTTCAGCTTGTGCTCCAGACTGGCCCAAAAGTCCATGGCGATGGTGCGGAACTGCAGTTCCACCTTCATGTACTTTTTTCCTTTGGACAAAAATATCGGGATATTCAGGATCAGGTGCAGGCTCCGGTAACCGTTGTCCTTGGGATGCTTGATATAGTCCTTCTCCTTGAGCAGGATGATATCGTCCTGGCGGACAAAGAGCTCCGCCAACCGGTATATATCGTCGGGGAAGGAGCAGATCACCCTGACCCCGGCCACATCGCTCAGGTATCTCTCTATATTTTTTACCGTGACAGGGTATCCCTTCCGACGCAGCTTATCATAGATGCTCTCCGGAGTCTTCAGCCTGCTCTGGATGGACTCAAAGGGATTCCTGTTATAGTTCTGGGTAAACTCGTCGTTTAAGACTTTGAGTTTGGTCTCCACCTCCATGATGGCACAGCGATACTGCATCATCAGTTTTCCAAAGGGTTTGGCCTCCTTGAGTTTCTCCGACTGCATCTGGATGATCTGGTATTGCTTTTTCAGCGTCTCCGTCTGCTCCTCCACTTTCTGTTCCAGTTCGTTCTTGCAGGCAAAAAGCTCCACGGCGTTTTTGACTCTGTTCCTGACCACGGAGGCGTTGAACGGCTTGCGGATAAAATCCGAGACGCCCAGCTTAAAGCATTTGTCCTCCACCTCCACGGAGTGCTCCCCGCTGATCACCAGCACCGGAATCCTGTTTTGCAGACCGTCCTTTTTCATCTCCTCGATTACGGAATATCCGTCCATCTTGGGCATCTGCAAGTCCAGCAGCAGGGCCACCGTCTCACTCTCATGCCTGTGCAGTTTCTGCAGCGCCTCCTCGCCGTCTCCGGCGGTGTCGATGATATAATTGTCTTTCAGTATATTTTGCAGCAATTCACGGTTTAGCTCCGCGTCGTCCACTACCATTATCCTCTGCATAACGATTATTTCCCCCCATATATCAGCTATGACGCCGCCCGGACAGATATCCTTTTTCTATCATACCAAATCTGCAAGGCGGTGTCAATTTAACCGCCGGGGCAATTCAGTCATTCAAAAAACTCCTCGTACTGGGACAGCTCTATCCGCTGAGCCATCTCCGGAATCGCGCTGACTATGGCCGGAAATCCCATCTGGTAGCAAACCAGATCCTGCCCCTCCATATCGTGAAGTTCCAGACTCCAACTCGTCAGATTTTGTCCGAAACGCAGACGGTAACAGAGAGTCAGCGTGCTCTCATCCTCGAAGATCCAGGCATTGGAGTATGCATTTTCCTCATAATTAATAAACAGTTCGGTCTTGTTGCCGCTCATATTCAGATTAACGTTCTCCACCTCTTCCACATCGATGTAAGCAATTTCACTGTCCTCCTGCTGTATGCCATAGGCGTTGCTGGCGAGCCAGTACCACAGCAGAATATCACTGTCCATCAGCCTGGCCTGCTCCTTGTGTACGTCCCCATATTCTTCGCTGCGCAGGTAGTAGACCGTTCCGTCCACTCCGTCGATCAGCAGTTCCGCGTATGCGCCGCTGTCTTTTCGCAGCAGTATATCATTGGCCACCAGCAGAATCTGTCCGTCGGATTCCCGGATCAGCACATATTGGGTGCAGCTCTCTATCTCCAGCAACGCTCCGTATTTCTCTCCCAACGCCACAAGACCCATGTCCAACAGAAACGTCGGCAATTCGCCTGTCATCGCCAGATCCAGTTCCTCCCACAGGCTTTCGTTTCCGGCGTCAATCTCCTTGGAGCTGCATATCACGTCCCCCACGGCCTGAGTCCCCATATAATTCCTGATCCGTTCAAAAGTCCTGCGCTCATAGCCGCTGTCCAGCTCCGCCACCATCAGGGGAGCCAACGACTCCTCGTGAAAATTGTCCAGCGAGGCCGCGTCCCGCAGCATGAACCACCCTCTGGGCAAAAACAGCGCCGCCAGGATCAAAAGCGCCGCCGTCCCTATTCCCGCATATCTCTTCATGTTCCTTCCTTTTCTTTCTTTTCTCCCGACACACTTACATATCCGCCGGCATGCCGCCGCAGCGCAAATGTGCGGTGTGCTATTGCGGCGGATCCATGGGCAGACGAATCAGAATCTGTGTGCCCTCTCCCAGCGTGCTCCGCATTTTCCAGTTCCCCCTGTGGAGCTGTAAGATACGCTGGCACAGGGACATGCCCAGCCCCGCGCCTCCCTCCTTGCGGGAACGGGATTTGTCCACCATATAGAACGGCTCCGTTATACGGTCTATCTCCTCCTGGGGAATCCCCCGCCCGTTGTCGCATATGCGGATACCGTACCATTTTTTCTGGGATTCCCCCTCCTGCCCGGACTCCCACAGGCTGTCCTGAAAATCCGCCAGAAAAGACGCGGGCATATTGTCCCGCACCCGGCGTCCCTCCAGGCTGATCTGCCCTTTCTCCCCCACCGCCTTGGTGGCGTTGTCCAGCAGATTGTACAGCAGGGACAGCAGCAGCTCAATATCTCCCCACAGAGTGGCCTGCTCCATGCGGATGCTGCCCTGAATCTGGCGGCTCTCCCAGATGGGGCGCATGGTCGTCCACAGGTTTTCTCCCACCGCCGTGGCCTTGATGGGTTTGACGGAAAAGTCCTGTTTCTCCATGCTCACCAGCTCCAGCAGTTTGTGGGAGAGCTGCTCCAGCCTCTTACCCTGGGTGAAGATATAATGGCTGGCGGTACGGTGGTCCTCCTGGTTCAGTTCCATGGTATCCAGCATCTGGGCATAGCCGATGATCGAGGTCAGCGGCGTCTTCAGCTCATGGGCAAATGCGGCGGTAAAGTCCTCCTGGCGCTTGGCCTCCCGCTCTTTTTCCCGCATCTGCTCCACCAGCCGGTCGGCCATCAGGTTAAAACTCGCCGCCAGTTCTCCCACCTCGTCCGGCTGGCGATAGTCCGAGCGCCGGGTCAGATCCCCGGCAGCGATCCGCTTTGTCACCCAGCCCAGCCTGCGGATCGGGCGGGTCAGATAGCGGGCCAGCACCCAGGCGCAGACCGCCGCCACCGCCAACAGTACCAGCAGCATGATCTGATACTGGCGCACCGTGTCTGCCCGGGTGTCATAGATCTCCTGGATATTGCGGCTGACCAGCAGATAATACGGCGTATTTCCCAGCATACTGATACACATGCCGGCGAGTTCATGCCCTTCCTCCCCCTTACATATCTGCCAGATATAACTGTTTTCACTGCTCTCATTGCGGATCTCCATCATCCTGTCCACGTCCACGATGAGCTTTAACTGTTCCAGCTCCTGCTGCCCGGCATAACAGACCCCCTCCCCGTCCAGCACGATGCAGTCGCTCCCCGTGCGGTCCACGTTGATGGTTATACTGTCTATGGCCTTTTGCAGTGCATAGACCTCCCCGTATTCCTCGCCGGAACGGTATCCCACCTCCAGAAAATACTGAAACATCCGTATCTCCTGGCTGGCCTGATGCCGCTCCTGCTCCAGCATCCGGTTGAAACTGGAATCCAGCATCCACATGCCAAAGGCGATGAATGCCGCCGTGACCAGTACCATGATCCACAAAAAAAGTTTCCCCGTAAATTTCATCTGTTATTTTCCTCGGCTCATTCGCCTTCCAGACGGTATCCCACCTTGTAGACGGCGGTGATCTCCTCTTTCCAGCCCAGTTTTTTCTTGAGGCGCTGGACATGCAGATCTATGGTGCGGCTCTGCCCCTCGTACTCGCCGCCCCACACGGATTCATAGATGGTCTCCCTGTACAGGGCGATATTGCGGTTGCGGGCCAGCAGCAGGAGCAGATCGAACTCCTTCATCGTCAGCTCTATCTGCCGTCCTCCCTGCAGCACCAGCCGGGAGGCGGTATCTATGGTGATGTCAAAGACTTTCAGCGTGCCCTCCGCCTTGTGGTAACGGCGTAGCACCGTCTCCACCCGGGCCAGCAGCTCGGGGATGGCAAAGGGCTTGGCCAGATAATCGTCCGCGCCCATCTTGAGCCCCTTCACCTTATTCTCCGTGGTTCCCAGCGCCGTGAGAAAGATCACGGGCAGGCCCATGGACTGGGCGTACTGGAGCAGTTCATATCCGTTACATCCCGGCAGCATGATATCCAGCAGCGCCAGGTCGAACGGGCGCTGCTGCATCAGGTCTGCCGCCTCCATCCCGTCCGCCGCCCAGGTGCAGTTGTATCCGGCGCGGGTCAGGTTCATGCGGATCAGATTCGCTATGGGTTCTTCGTCTTCGGCAATCAGTATCTTGATCATGGCATTCTCCTTGTATTGTGGATTCCGCACCATTATGAATCTTCTTTGTATACTGATTGTATCATAATTCCGATCATTTGTGTATACCCCTTGGGGCATGGGCGCGGGATGCGCCCTGCCCCTTTGTATCTCAGGGCGTCAGCCTGTGTATGTCTCTGGGAAAGAGGCAGGCCTGCCGCACGTTCTCATAGCCCAGCAGCCGGGCGGTGAACCGCTCCAGTCCCAGGCCCATCCCTCCGTGGGGCGGCATGCCGTGACGGTGCATCAACAGATAGCTGGCAAATCCTTCCGGATCCATGCCCCGCCGCCTCAGTTTCGCAAGCTGCTGTTCATAGCCGTGGATCCGCTGTCCCCCGGTGGTGATCTCCACCCCTCGAAAGAGCAGGTCAAAACTCAGCGTCCGGGCCGGGTCCTGGGGATCCTCCATGGCGTAAAAGGGCCGCTTTGCCGTGGGATAATGGGTCACAAACACCATGGCGCTGCCGTACTGTGCCCGGATATACTGGCACAGCAGGTCCTCCTCCTCCGGCTCCAGGTCCTCCTTCTCCGCCATGGGGCGGCGGTAGTATTCCGCCACCAGAGCCTTGGCCCGGTCAAAGCGGATGCGCGGGATGCGCCCCATGGGCATGTCTTCCCGCATGGGCGGGATCTCCACTCCCCAGGGCAGGGGTTCCTCATCCTCCGGCCCCAGGACCGAAGGTACGGCAAACCGGGGCATGGACGCCTGGAGCATGGCAAGTTCCTGCCCGCAGAACTCCTCCAGACCGCATAACGTCTCCTGCAGCATGGCCTCCTCCATCTCCATGATCTCCGCAAAGCTGTCGATATAACCCATCTCAAAGTCCACGCCGGTATATTCGTTCAGGTGCCGGGAAGTGTCGTGTTTCTCCGCGCGGAATACCGGCCCGATCTCGAAGACACGCTCGAACACGCCCACCATCATCTGTTTGTAGAACTGCGGGCTCTGGGCCAGGTATGCCTGTTTTCCGAAATAATCCAGGGAAAAGATATTGGCCCCGCCCTCCGCCCCGGCCTCCACCAGCTTGGGGGAATGAATCTCCGTAAAGTTCTGCCGCTGCAAAAAACGGCGGAAACCTGCGCAGATCCCCTCCTGGATCTTGAAGATGGCCCGCTGCTTTTCGTTGCGCAGGGTCAGCATCCGGTAGTCCAGCAGATTTTCTATGGAAGTATTTACCTTTTTCTGGTTGATGACGATGGGCATGATCTCCGCCGGTTCGGACAGCACCGTAAGTTCCAGCAGCCGCAGTTCCCAGCCCAGCCGGGAGCGCTCCTCCGGCGCCACCAGCGCCCGTACCCGCACACAGCTCTCCTCCGTCAGTTCCTCCATCCCAAAGCGGGAGAACTCCGGGCTGTACACGCACTGGATCACATGCCGCCCGGTGCGCAGCAGTACAAAGGCAAAGCCGCTCATGCGCCGCAGCTTGTAGATGCTGCCATGGAGCAATATCTCCTTCCCCGCCTGCTGCCCGATCTCCTCCAGGGAAAAGCCTGATACGGCCTGGGGCTGTGCTTTTTCGGCTATATTTTCCTTTATCAATACTGTTTCGCTCATATTTTTTTCCTTTCTTATTTGAATCGCTGCGCGATGGCTCTAAAGGGTAAAGTCCCTTCGACGCACCTCCATGAGAGGAACTTTCATTCGGAAGTGCGCTCATGAAAATTCCTCTCGTGCGTCTTCACGACTTTACTTTCTTTTATTGAATCGCTGCGCGATGGCTCTAAAGAATAAAGTCCCTTCGGCGCGCTCGATCCCGTCCATACGGACATCGTCACAATGTCCCATGGGATCACCCCCTTTCAAGGCATATAAAAAGACCAGCCACGCATTTGTAATCTCTTACCAATGCGGTACTGATCTCTCAGTCAAAGCATTCTGATCGGCTCCACTCCGCACAGGCACAACACGCTGAGCGCTTGTACCCATGTCCCCACGGCTACAAGCGCTGCCTATCGTCGTCCCTGTTCGCTAAAAGCTCCTGCAACCGATACAGCATACTCTTATCTCTCCCTTTCTTATGTCTCTCCATGCGCAAGACCGCCGTCTCCACCAAAGGGCTGCGACTGTTTTTTGGCTATTATAGCGCAAACCGCCTGAGGTTTCAAGTTATTTTCATAATTTTTGCAATTTACAAATGTGCAGCCTCACCTCGGGTTGCCGTTAGTGTAAAATTTTAGTTGGCAAAATAAAAGGAAGAGGCCGAAACCCCTTCCC
>CAJUAH010000006.1:110805-176793 GCA_910584375.1 uncultured Acetatifactor sp. | reverse complement strand
GGGCCTTTGCCCTATTGGAATCAAGATTTTGAACTTGTTTCGCAATTACCTATTTGGTGAATTTGTTTTACTATATGTAAATTTCTATATGTCACCCCCTCTCTCTCAAAGTTCCGTCAGAAAATGCCGCTCTCCCATATTAATATGCGCTTTTTTGCTTATATACGGCAATTTTCTATTCCGGATATAGGTTTAGATATCATTAAATTTATACATATGATCACCTCATTTCCGTCTGCTCAAGTTTTGTTATGCGTTCTGCCAATGTATTTATTATTTGCTGTTGGCGCTGAATTGTCGCCGTGTTGATGGCAATAAACTCCTCATAGCGCAGGGAGTAGATATATGTAGAGTTTCCGTGGTCATCCAATATTGGATTGCCCTCTGCGTCTGATGCTTTGTCCTTGCAAAATCCGGCAAATTCTAAGTCAGACAGCCCCGCCTGCGCCATAGCCGCCTCAACGTCCTGGGCTATAAATCCTACATGTATGCGTCCGCTTGTGCCGTCGATAAACCGGTATGTCACGGGCTGGAGCAATGCAAAGAAATCCAGATATTTATCGGACATAGGGACTATATCTTTTTTCCGGTTACGGTCAGATGTACTGATGGCTGATACTGTACTGTATATCTGCCCCCACCTGAAATTTGGGTGGCCAAGTACTACTGATCCGTCACTGCCTGGGCATAATGTCCATATTAATGATTTAACTCCCAGAAAAAGTTCATACTGCCATTCACTGCTGGCTCCAATATATAATTGTTGGTTTCCGGGAGAGTTTATTTTCCCGGCTCCCAAATAGATAGGGTTATTAACCATATTGATGGAGCTGCTAGTGTTCATATAAATATTAGATCCCCGATCAATTGCTAATGTATGGTTGGGCGCAAGGGTTACGCTCCCGTTAAATGTGCCGCCGCCCCATGGTGATCCTGATGGCCCCTGGGGGCCGGTGGCGCCAGTGTCTCCTTTTGGCCCCTGCGGGCCTGTTGCTCCAGTGTCTCCTTTGTCTCCCTTATCACCTTTTGCGCCTTGCAGGCCTGTTGCGCCGCGCAGATCGTCCTTGTGGGCATCAACATATGCCTGTACGTTAGTCGGCACAATATTAGTTAATTGATAATTTATAAGGTTTATATCCTCTTGGCTCGCCTTGGTTCCGATGGCCTCATCCAGCGCGTCCACGACGTCCTTATTATCCTGCATCGCTTTGGCAATCTCACCCAGCGTATCCAAGGTCGATGGAGCACCATTAATCAAATCTGCGATCTGCTGATCCGTGTAAGCGGTTGCCTGGGCATACGCGCCGCCCCACTCCTGCTTATCCAGGTCTGTCACAAAACGGTGCGTGGCATCCTGATCGATCATCGCGGCAGGATGCGTGGCCGGATGCGTGTAATTGTTGGCTCCCTCCTCAATACCCTGCAGCTTGGCCTTTTCCTGATCCGTATAATCATTGGCGGATAGGCCTTTATCAGCATCCACATCCACCTTAACTTTCTCCAGCACGAGAATGTTCTGCAACAGCTGTTTAGATGCCGCATTAGCATTATCCTCATTAACAAGGTCATTTTCTTCTACAATAGGAATGCTTTCCCTAAATACTGGTGCATCTGTCGTATATTCTACCATATTACCGCCTCCCTCTATTAAAAAATATCATCCAGCACATATGTCTGCTCCACATCGGCATCCTTCCCCTTACGCTTGAATGTCTTAATGCATAGGATATCTCCGTCTGCATCATACAACCCTATTTCACTGATTTCTTCATCGACAAGTTCAGACTCTAATAACGTGCATTCATACCTGCATACCGTCTCTTCTGGAAAACTATACCCATCTATTGGTTTTCTGTATAACTCATGGCCAAGGGTGATCTGCCCCTCCACAGGTGGTATGATTTCTCCTTCAGCATTCACCCCACCATCCCCAAAAGCCATACCTGCTACTTTGGGAAGAGCAATTACCCCCGCTCTTGCCTGTACAATCTTTTTTCGAGCTATCTCCGTGATTATCACGTTTGTGGTTTTTTCTCTCATCCTACTTCTTCCCTCC
The DNA here is from genome assembly GCA_910584375.1 of uncultured Acetatifactor sp. Classification (GTDB taxonomy): domain Bacteria; phylum Bacillota; class Clostridia; order Lachnospirales; family Lachnospiraceae; genus Acetatifactor. The sequence continues at coordinate 174,737 of CAJUAH010000006.1, read as the reverse complement.
TTATCATTGCATTATACTTAGTAGTTCCGTTATATCTCTTTTCCCCATTATAACGGTTCACATTTCTTCTCGTTTCCACATAAAAATTAGATACTGTCCCTTGCGGGGCATTAATTTTGCAATGCAACTTAACTTTGTTGGCGACTTTATATCTATCATAAGATGTAGCAAACGTGTATAGATGTACGTTTCGCAATCTTATAGTGCATACGGGATGTTCAATAGATATGTTTGTTCTATCTTGTACTTTGTATGTTGTATGAGACTGTTTCAGCCGATCCAGGATCCCAAAAACCATCTTAGCATCTAAAGATCCCTCTCCAATGAAATACGCCTTAAACATGTTCGGGTGCTGGTGAAAGAATCCATACTCTCCCGGATCATGTATATCCGCAATATGTACCTCAAATCCTGTGGCATCCTCGAGGCTTTTTTCCATTCGGTATGGTGTCATTGGTGCTCTGTAATCTCTTTTCTGATAAATCCGTTTGCGCCGTTCCTCGTAGGAAAGATTTTCGCGCACCGGCAATCCCCACTTGATTTCATGGTACATCAGCCCCCATGTGGCTGTTTCTGGAAAGAACTGTGCTGGGAGGTTCTCGACCATTTCTAACGCCTTGTCATATTCAAGCCCCATCACCTGGTATATCCATTTACCGACATACGACTTGTCGTAGAATCCATCCGACACATAGCTGAGCATCTTTCTGGCACTGCTACTTGTGGGGAAATTCTCCAAATCAAATTTTTCCTTTTCCATCAGACCGCCTCCCTAACTAAAATCAAGAGTACCTGTCTCCGGGTACTCTTCGCTTGCCAGGTTTATATTTTCCTCTGCTCCATTCATCAGGAATTTTCCATAGTCCGTCACACCCACAATGCCCTTGATAACAGGCCGCACATCGTTGTACCGCAATATGCCCTGGTGCTTTGCAGAAACGAAAACCGCCTTGACCGCTGCGGCAAAGTCTTTCTTGACCTGCTCAATGCTGGTTATCTCTTCATACAGCAATCCGGTAATCTTGAAATTTACCTTTACCGTTGTTGCCGGTTCGCATATCAGCTTAGCGCAGGCAGTAGGCAGTAGCCTTTTACTCCTGTCCTCCGGAGATACAATGTGGCTGTAAACCTCCTGCACCAATTCCTCATTGGCAGGCTGACCGTTTCCGTCTATCAGCACCAGCTTTACCGTTCCAGGCCCCTCCGCTGTCGGAATCACGATGCAGTCACCCGCCCCGGCCTCTTTCGCCCAGCGGATATAGTCACTGTCATTTCCCAGGTAGGAAAGGCTGTTATCGTACTCTGCCGCAATCCTGTCGTAGAAATCATCGTTGCTCTCCCTCTCGGTTCCGCCTCTGATCGGCTCCGGATTGACTACCCCCGTCACATTTTTATCCGGCTTTGCAATGAGAACTACCGTATTCGCCGCTACATTGGAGCTGGTGCCACTTTCTACAGCTGATACATGGATAAGGATTGTTCCATCCTCTCCAATCTCAACCTCTTCCTGGGAAATAAATTCTATGGACGGCCCTGTGTCTGTTGCCGGTGTGCAGAAAACCGTTCCCGCCGCTATTACCGCCCCTGCTTTTCCAGTCACTTTTACCTTTCCAGATGCGCTTTCCGGCTGATGCCTTTCAAGATGCACCTGCTGGCCGTGGAGGTCCAGCCATTCATCCCATGCGTACTGAGGAAAAGCGATCATCAGCGCCCTTACCATGTGGTAATTGATGAACTCGTCTTTTTCCAGTGCCGCAGGCATGGTAAAGTCAAACGGAAACCCGCCCGGCATATCGTCAATATCCGAAGGCAGGTTGTTCATCATCCGCTGGTGTATTTCCTCGGCGCTGTTGTTCTCAATAAATTCTGGTCTTGTAAATTCCGGCTGCATCCTTTCCCACCCCCTTAAATCGTAATTGTGATCTCTTCATCCCAGCCTATGCCCTTTACCTTGAATTTGCAGTGCATATTGTCGCCGTCCCAGGAGAAAACAAAATCCCGGACCTCTTCCGTCCGGGGATTCACCATAATTGCATCTGTGATTGTCCTCTGTACCATAGACTCAACCGTTTTTTCATCGTCATTATCTAAGGCACGTTCCATTTCGGTACCGATAGAATCCGGATATGCGAGACAGCGGTACCGTTCCGTCTGTGCAATCTTGAAACACCATATTGCGTATGCCTCCCTGCCATCACACTCTACCATCCGGTTTGCACCGTCTCTTACAAAATCCCCCGCTGCCGGGTCCCATCTGACACTGCGCTTATACTGCGTGTCATACCCCATATCTTCGGGGATAAACTCCGGTACTTCCACTACCGGAAATAGCGGTTCTGACATTTTGACTCGCCTCCTTATGATTTTTCAATAACATCCACAACTACCGCCTCGCTCTGCACCCAGGCTACCAGAACACGGTCCCCAGCCTTTAGCTTTGGCATAGGCACATCATGGCTGTGTGGCGGAACCCCGGAGGGACTGCTGTGTATATGCTTATTCTCCTGCAGATGCCCGGTCCAGCTGGATTCTGATGTAGCCAGGGTATATCCATTGACCGACCTGCAGACTGAGTAATCGCCTTTTGGTATCGGAACCGGAAAAGTGTTCGTTACCAGGCTGTAATTCGCCTGTATCTCTCCAAAATCCAATATCAAGGGGGATTCGTTTTCTTTTTTCATCCTCTGGCTCAAAACCGCCGCCAGCTTGTTTGTGCCTGGATGTCCGTCAAATCCTTCCATCTATGCCTCCTTAATCAAATGTTCCATCGTCTACCCATCCGTACACATTGCTGGCACTGTCCTCATGGATCAGATGCCACGGATGCGCTTTTCCAGAACCGTTCTTAATCGTGATTTTCGCCTTTCCGGCCCTCGCATTGTACCCTTTTGCCCCTGGATAGCTGCTGACATAATGGGTGCCGCCGTGGAAATTCACAATATCGCCTACGTTATATTCCTTTTTGGCGTCACCGCCGCTTTTGCTGCTTTTCCTTTCCGGCTCCGCGTACTCCAGCTCCATCGTCATGCTGTAGATATCTGCATCATGCTGGATGCCTTTCACATAATAGTAATCCGACACAAACTCGCTCATGATATAGACAAGATCGCCCTTGCGGATAAAGGGAACATCCGGACTCTGCACCGTCATTTCCTTTTCAATCTTGCCCTCTCCGTCAAGTATCTCCTGCGCCGCCGACTTTGCATCGGCCAGCGTCTCGTCTGAACCCCTGGTGTAAATCCTCTGCCGTATTCCGTATTTCGTCTCGCCGTTCAGTGTGGCGTCCACGCTGCGCTTGCCATCATCATCTGCCTGCCCCACCACCTTTACCCTTGTGATAAGGTCCGCCGTGCTGATTGACTGGCTGAAGGATTTGGTGTTATCCACCTTGAATACATACACCGTTTTGTTGCTGCCCCTGGGAATTACGCTGGTGTAACCCTTTGCCGCCCTCACGATGCACTTTTCCTCGCCTTTTTTGACCGCATCATCCAGCAGCTCCAGAATAATGTCCGACAGATACTTGTTGTTATGCACTGTTTTCCCATGTGAGGCGTTAGGGCCTTTATAATCGCCCTGCGGTATCTCCCAATCGTCAAAAATGCCCTGGAGTGCCGACTTTGTTCCTGTGCCGGAGGGATAGTATCTGTTATCCTGACTTTTCTGCAGCTTATACAGCTCGTCATAGCAGGTGCATTTCAGATTATTCCCGCTATTCTTTTCCACCGGATTCCATGTTTCCACATACCCCCTTGCCACTTCCTCATTAAGAGAACCGCCATCAGATGCAAAGATACCCACCAAGCATCCCGGCTTGATGATGCTTGACAGGTACCCCTTTGATGTCTTGTCGTTCCTTGAAGTAAAGGAAGATCGCACCGAAATCTCGCTCTCGTTCTCTTCCCACCCCAGGTTTTGGATGTAATCCTGGATATTGTACTGCTTTCCGCTTTCATCCATCACCACGACACGGTATCTGATCCTTGATAAATCAATCACTGCCGCCTCCTATCCCGGTATTGTCAGAACCTCTCCGGGCCATATCCAGTGACCGTGATCGGAACTCGACTTACCGTGTTTCTTTGCCTCGGCCTCTATGGTTCCTGCATTGGCGTCGTAGATTTGAGTCCACTTGCTGCCGCTGCCTAACTTCTTTGAGGCTATCCCCCACAACGTATCTCCGCTCACAACCGTATAAGTGCTGCCGCCTCCAGACGAACCTCCGGAATCATTCCTCGGCTTTGTCTTTTTCACGAATTTGGCAATTTTCAGCTCGTCAGTGGTGTATATCTGTAGGGGCTTTTTCTGCACAAATGTAATGGAGTATTCCACATTTCCATAAGCGCCTACCGGCCTCGGCTGGAATGAGGAAATCGTGACATCCACGTTTATCCACGTTTCCGTCACGATCAGATTCAGCACCGTTTCATTTTTCATAAAATTACTCAGGATTTTTACACACTCATTCGGCTCTTTCCAGCTGTTTTTCTTAACAATAGGCTCATTCCTTTTGGATTTTCCAAAAAAGACGCCATCCCATGTGAACTCTGCCACATCCGTTCCTTTCGGCACCTTGACGGTACCCTGGGATATGATGTCAAAGCTCTGGTACTTCGCACCATACTTTCCCTGCACTTTCTCCGGCAATGCCGGAAACGTAAACTTTGAACCGTTCCCGGCAGGAATCAATTTTATATTCATAGTCTACGCCTCCTTTAATGGCATATTGGAGAATACCTCTTCCAGCTTTCCGGCAATCTCGCCGCCCAGTTCGTCAGCCATTTCTTTTAAGTGCTTTCTGATTACCTGCATAATGTCCTCTTCGCTCTGTCCGTCCCCGCCATGAATGACAAACTCTGGTGTCATGCTCACGCTAACCTGTACCGGAGAGCCTCCTGGGTTGCTCTCCCTTTCTGCTGGTACAGGTTCATACGCCCATGCTGTTTCTCCATCATATTTGCCCTCTGTGGTTTCGTTATAGGCTATGGGAGCGTTTCTATTGGCATCACTGAATAAATTATAATCTGTGGCAGTATCGCTCAAAACAGAGCCTCCTACATAACCGCCCGCCGCATTGGCAGACACTCCCAACGCTGCCCCTGCCTGTTCGTACAAGTCTAACGCCCTGGCTCTCCTGCTCGGATTTGTAGGAATGACAAACTCGCCATACCCTTCCTCTGCCAGCCACGAAAGCTGAGGTCCACCGCTTACATAGCCGCCCGCCGCATGACCACTTGCGCTCTGCGTTTGATTGAGCGCCGGGAATGTCGGAGCGGTAATATTGTAATTCGGCGTCACATTGACTGTAGGGCTGATTGTAAACGGACTCGCCGTTGCCGTGTTCAACGCTGTCTGCAGGTCTGTTCTGAGAAGAGAGGACCCTGCCAGCAGGCTTGTTGATGCACCATTGTTCAGTGCATCACCATATGCTGTACCAGCCGCCGTCCATTCAGACACCAGCTGATCGTAATACTCATTTGAAATCGGTCCATACTGTGCCATGACGGAAGAGAAATCAAAATCTCCTGTCTGCTGTGTCATGTACTGCTCCAGGAATGAGTTCAGCGTTTCCTGATCGTTGCTGCTCTCTAAGGCATTGTGCAGAGCCTCCGAATACGACTGTTTGATGCTCTCGAAATACTCGCCATAATACTCAGCCATAGGCTTAGCGGCGTCCTCCGCAGAAAGCCCAATGGTCGGCCCCTCTGGTGGTCCTGTTATGGACTCCATAAGCGCCGTCCAGTCATTTCCAGTCATGGAATCCCAATCTATCGCCGCCTCTATTTCCTCGGCTGTCGGTATCTGGCTCTTAAAGTCCTGGATAATCGTCTCTTTGGTTCCCTCCGGTACCGCAAGCGCTGTCTGGATCAACTCTGCTGCAATCGTGGTCTGCTCTACTGTATCAAGATTCAGCTTATCAAGGCCCATCCAGCTGATAACATCCGCTGTCGTCCATGCTTTCACATCCGGATGTGCCAACAGAGCATTATTGAGCGCTTGCGTTAGCTTTTCCGTTGTGCTGCCTTCTACTTCCGGCATGATCCTCGACAATTCAGAATCCCATGCCGTAGCAATGCTATCCAGATTGAATGTGCTTACCCTCGCGCTGAGTTCGTTTATCTGTGTATAGTACCCTTCCGTTGCCTCTGCAACCGCCTCGTCATATTCTGACTGCGTAATTGCCCCATCAGCAAGCTGAAGGTTCAGATTGGTAAGCGTCAATGTCAGCGCACTCTCGTACTGCTCGGATGCAGATGCCACATTTGCCTGCAATTCTTCCTGCAGGGCATTAAAGCTATCCATATCCAAAGCAGCTCCGTTATACTTAATCTTCAAGGCCTGCATTTCCGCATCTGTCTTTGCCTCTGTCAGCTTATTCGTAATTGCCGAAATCTGCTCCTGCAGACTTTCCAGTTCCGCCGCCTCATCCAGTGTAATAACACTGTCCTCCAGGGCAATATTCATAGAATCTGTCAGTTGGGTACCCAAATCCTCAATCTGGCTCTTCAAGCCGCCATAGTAGCTGTCCAAGCCGGTAGTGTCCGCCTCCCCTCCTGTCAGAAGTTTCAGCGCAACCGTAGCCTGGTAATGATTATCGTCAATAAATGCCTGGCTTGTGCTGAGGAAATTTTCAATGGCACTCTTATAACTGTCCTTGTCTGTTTCCGACAGTTCCATACCCAGGCCGACTTTCCAGTTTTCTTTTTTCAAGCCGGTTACTGAGGATTGCAGATTGTTCAGCGCCGTCTCCGTATCAGCTGTTGCTTGTGCAAACCCGCTTAATTCCTCCGCCATATCGGCAAAGGTAATCTCAGATGCCACTTTTTTGACCTCTGCCAGCGACAGAGAAATATCCCCGAAAGCCTTTTTTGCAACATTCGCACATTCCTCCTGGAACATCAATGCAAACTGTTCTGCAGAAACTTCTGAATCATTCATAGCCTGCGCCAAAGCCTCGTTTTTGAAAATAACATCCTCGATTGATAACCCTGTAGCCTCAAAGACTTTTTGTGCCTTTTCAGCCTCTTTCCGCATTTCCTCTACATTTTCCTGGTATTCCTCCTTAACCTTGTTTCCCTTAATCCACCCGGCAATACCGCCAACACCGGCACCGACTAAAGCGCCGACTGCCGTACCTATGCCGGGGATGATTGAACCTATCGCCGCACCAGCCGCGGCTCCTGCCGCTACACCGCCTGCTTTCCATGCCGCCGACTCTCCATAGGCTTTTGACTCTTCCCTATTGTCGGATTTGATGGCTTTGTATGCGTCCAGCGCACTGCTTACCAGCGTTGCTCCTGCGGCGATTGCACCGCCACCAGCCGCCATTCCTGTCGCACTCAGAGCAGCGGCGCTCATAGATGCACCGCCCGCCAGGTTTCCGGCTCCCAGGTTGATTGCCAATAAGCCAGATTTTCCCAACAACCCGGTACCGGCTGCTGCTGAACCCAGGAATGAACCCATGAGGGAAGTGCCGGTTGCCGCATTTGTACCGAACAAGCCTTTGCCGATGCTTGCCGCCCCTCTTCCCATACTGATGAACGGCGTTGCAATTTTACTGAGCATAACCGCAGAAAAAATTGAGGACAAATCCGGAGCCTCTCCACCCGGCAATAGCTTACCAGCATTGGAAAGCAGATTGCTAAATCCCTGCCACAACTTCTCAGATATTGCCTGGAAGTCAAACCCCTCTGAAAAGCCTTTTGCAAAGGATGCGCCAATGCTTACTCCTTCGTCCAGAGTTTCCCCAATGTCAATTCCCAGCATAGCCATAACGCCGACTTTCAATCCGGTACCAATTCCCGTCCCGATGTCCTGGGCAAAATCCGCAAACTTTGCCTTTCCTGTACTGTTCCACCATTCTGAAAACGGCTCTGCAATAAATTCATCCCAGGCTATCTTGACCTTTCCAAAGAAATCTGCGTCCTGCCATTCCTTTGTGTCGGCAATCGCATTAAATTTCCTCTGCATCCGGTCAATTTTAGTGTCGAGCCAATCCATAAATTTGTCCAGTCCCTGCTCAACTGCGGGCATCTGTGCGGTAAGCCAGTCTGCCAGACCTCTCACATACGGAGACAGCCTCTCGCCAAAGGATATTTTTACCCCGTCAACCGCACTCTGCAGCAGAGTAATGGAACCCTGCAGATTATCCAGCATTGTTTCGGACATATTCGCCGCTGCGCCGTCCGCGTTATTGATTGCGTCTGCCAGCTTGTTATAGTCCTCTTCGGATGCGTTCAGGATCGCCAACAACCCTTTTTGTGCCTCTGCGCCTGCGATTGTATTAGCAATCTGGGATTTCTGTTTTGCCGTCATGTCGGCAGTGGCATTTCTCAGTTCTCCCATCACATCCGACAGATCCCTTGCATTTCCTTCGGAAGTAAAAAACTCAATCCCCAAATCAGACATTGCATCCGCCGCGCCGTTTGTATTGGTGGAAAGCCTGGTAAAGATTGAGTTCAAAGCTGTACCTGCCATAGTCGCCTTAATACCTGTATTTGCCATGAGACTGGTCATTAAGGCCACATCCTCTATGGAGTAGCCGAGCACTCCCGCTATAGAGCCTGCATATTTGAAAGTTTCACCCATTCCGGAAACTGTTGTATTCGCATTAGATGCTGCCGCCGCCAGCACATCAGAAAATCTGCCTGCGTCCGATGCTTTCATGTTGAACGCCGTCAAGGCATCCGTGACAATATCGGAAGTAGTCGCCAGGTCCTCTCCAGAGGCGGACGCAAGACTGAGTATGCCCTCTATGCCGCTCAGCATATCTTCTGTTTTCCACCCGGCCATAGCCATATAATTGAATGCGTCTGCGGATTCCTCCGCCGTAAACTTCGTTGTGGCACCCATTTCTTTCGCCTTGTTCGTAAGTTTTGTTACTTCCGAACCGGTGGCACCGCTTATGGCCTGCACCTGTGACATAGCAGCCTCAAAGTCCTTATAGGTTTCTATCGTATCTTTCAAACCTATACTGACTCCGAGGACTGCCCCCACTTGAAAGACTGGGTTTTTCAACAGGTTTATGATTCCCCTCACGGGCGAAGTGATAAGGTCAACGGCCCGCATTGTAACGCTCCATGTTTTCCCCGCAAAACTTCTGATTCCGTTTCCGAGCATGGATAAAACCGGCGTAATCCTGTCTTTCGCCTCCAGCATAATCTCATACTTCTCTTTCGCCCAGCCCGCCAGGCTTTTTTCTGTTTTCTGAGCCTGTCTGTCAAACTGCGTCACTGTGGAATTGGCTTTTTTCGCCGCGCCATTGGCACTCTCTGCCGCTTTTTCCATGCGCTCAAAATTCCTTGTGACATTGCTAAGCTCAGGATCGGTGTTGTCTATCGTCTCAATCGGTATCTCAATTCTGACCGTCTCCGCCATTCTCGTCCCCTCCTTTCGTCCGTGATTCCAGAGTAATTCTCATAGAGGCAAGCATAAATGCCTGCACTCCCTTTGATTTCCGGTAAAATTCATCCGGGGTAATGCCTGTTGTCTGGAAAATATGATGCAACAGGCAAGCCTTTCCCCCGGCACTGATTAGTTTTTTGCCACTTCCTCCAGATTGCTGGATTCGTAGCCGCTGAGCTTGTCGATCGCCTCCAGGATTCTGTCCTTTTCACCGGCTTTCAGCGTGTACTCGATCACATCCAGGCCGTTCATGATACGGTCTTTCTTTGCATTGAGGGCGTTCCATACCTTGCGGTTATCCCATAATTTCTCTTTGTCCTCATCAACCGTTGCCGCATAGATGATCTCTGACTGGTACTTGACCCTGTTGGTGTCCTCCGGCATCTTCATGCCGAGCTGCTTATTCCGCACATATTTGGTGTGCTTTTTGCGGCACTTCTCATATTCCTCAGAACTGAGTGGCCGGATGTTAAATGCGAAATACAGGCGTCCTTCCCGGATGATCTCGATACGCTGCGTTTCCTCAGACGCAAACTCTGCCGCATCAATAAGCCCCTGGATAAAATCCTCTTCATTCGCCCGGATCAGCGCCCTGGTATCTTCCTCGCTGGTCTCATACTCTTTTACCGCCTGCTGTGCTGTCACCTGCGTTTCCTCTTTTACTGCATTGCCCTCTCCTACGGTCACGCCTCTTGTAAAATCTTTTGACATCTGCTTTTCCTCCTATTTCTGCATAATGAAAGAGGGCAGCTCCACGCCGCCCTCCAGTGTGCTGATACTTAATCCCTGTCAATGCCGAGCAACGACTGCAACTTAGGTGCCCGATTGACAAAGAAATTCCAGTTGCGCTTGATTACATCACCCACGGACACATTCTGAATATCCACCTGTCCGGAAGGGATGCAGTCACGGTAAATCACACGCTCTTCGGAGCCGTTCCTGCCGAGCAATGATCCCTGGAAATCCCACACAGGCATAACCTGCGTTTCCAGAGCTTTCATCAGCTCTACGATAAATTCATCATCCTCCACCACAATCTGCGACATGGTAAGGTTGACAGCAAAGGTGTTCGCCGTCTCATGTTCCTGGGCATCGCCCAAAACGCTGTACTTGGCATTGTTCCAGCTGACATTTGATGTAAACTGCTCCACCGTTGCCAGCAGAACACCGTCCTTGCTGTAAAACGCCCCATCCTTGCCCGTTCTTGCGTGTCTGGAATCGCCTGCTGCTCTTTCATTTCTCATGGCCTATACCTCCTATTCTTCGTTAGTGCTGAACCGGAACAGGAATGTCAGATAGATATGCTCCATCGAATCCTTGTCGATCACATCAATATCGAACCATGCGCTGTCTCCGTCTGCCTTGTATGCGCTGCTTTCCGTCACTGCACACGCTATCAGCTTGCCTTCCTCGCGCATGGAATCGCCTACACCCTGTATCTGGCTGATAACAGTTGCTCTTCCGTTGTTGTCGTTGTCAACCTTGCCGACCAGATCATCCGTAGTGGTATTGATGCGCCTTATCAACTCAAAGCGAGTCTTTACCCTCCTGATTTTCTTCCAGCCGTCGTCCTGGTTGTCTGCCGGGGTAATAAGCGTATTGATTGCATTGTCAATCCACACCTGCTTTGCCTTGTTGTAGCTCAGCACGATACATCCCCTCTTCTCAGCAGAAATCATATCCGTGTTCGTGAGTTTCTCCAGAATCTCGGTAAACCCGCTGATTACGGTATGCGTGAGGGAGGAATTTGCCGCCACCGCCCCGATCATCCCGGCAATGCGAGCCGCTGTCTGGTACCCGTCAATGGCTGTTCCCTGTTCGTCCACCCATGCGTTCAGCACATAATTCATCTTCTCGTCATTGAAAGCCGCTGCGTGCTTGATCCTCGTTTCCAGCTCTACCGTGTGCTTTTCCGCCACAACCGCCTGTGCGAGAGAACCCGCGTCAAAGATACGGTTCACAAACGACTGCAGGAGCAGGTGGATTTCCGTATCTTCTGTATCGAGGCAGATTGTATTGAACTCATACGGCTCCACCTGTGCAAAAGCGTTGGAGTAGTCGCCTGTTGTTGTTTGCGGATTCGTCCCCTTTGTGAACGCACTCTGAGAGACTATCTCCAGCAGGGTGCTCTCCTTATCCGGTTTCAGCTCTGCCTTGAAATTTTTGGAGGATGCCAGGGCATCAACCAGGGCCTTTGCCTCGCCCTCGCCAGATACAAACTCAACCTTTTCAAATTCCGTTGTCCCGGTATAGAAAATGCACTCCTTCAGCGTGGAATCCGAAAGTTTCTCACGAATCGTAACCGTGAAATCTTTATCTCCCGGATATTTCGCCGTAATGCTGAGGGCATCTTCCTTTGCCGTGTCTTTCAGAACGATAGTTCCCTGCGTTCCTCCATTTCCAACGCGGCAGGCAATGATTGTCTTTGCCCCTCCCGCAATGGCCTCTCTGATTGCATCTGTTGTGAGTCCGGTTCCAAATGTCTGCTCGTAGCCGTCCTCGGCGCTCAACTCCACCACCGTATTCAACGGCCCGAAGTCTGCCTTAAAGATAACAGCTGTTACTCCATTCATAATACCCGCGGCAGCGTTCCCGCCTTTTTTCTGAATATTGAAATAGGAGCCAGGACGTACCTTTGTTTCTCCTAAGATAAATGTACCTGCCATCCTTACTTAACCTCCCTCTTCAAGAATTTTCCTACGATCTCTTTCGCCTCCGTAACCGTACATTCCGTTTTTCCGGCAGCTTTCAATGCTGCCGCAACACACTCCTGCCTGGTTCCAAAGACTTTCTTCGCATTAGCCGCCAGCTCGCTTGCCGAGTAGACGGATTCCCGCGAGGCTTTCTGCTCTTTCTGCGATGCCTCCTGCACTACTTCCACCTTAGTTTCAGCGGTTTCGGTAGCTCTGGCCTCCTTTGTTGTCTCTTTTGCCATTGTGTACCTCCTTATTTGTACTTGACATGGGCCGCTGTCAGTGAATGAGGCTTTGCCCTATACCTCAACAACCCATAATGACCTGTTACAAAAATCTGGCCGTCTTTCAGATAGTCAGATTTATAATTCGCCTGCAGGCGTTTGATGAACATGGGCGAGTGGTCCAGCATGATAATCTCTCCGTCCAGTGACATACGGTTTGCAATCGCAGCAGCCATTTTGAGCCTTGTTTCACTCTCAGGGCATAAAATATGGACGGCTATTCTGCCATCCATCCATGCGACTGTATTCGTTTCCTCGGACTTATCTGCTGATACCAAGCGGCAGTATATCACCGGCCTTTCTCCTGTCGCCTCCGTGATTTCCTCCATCCTGTCATATCCCATAATCATACATTCCGTGTACAGTTCCTTTATGTATTTATTCGTTGCCATAACCGGGTCCGGATCAGATGTCTCAAATGACGGATATTCCAGGATGTCAAACCGTACTTCACTTCCGATTGTGACACTCCCTTTCTTCTCGTCTATGGTAAATGCGTCTGTCCTCGCCCACGCAAAACAGTATGGAGTTCCTCCCTCCGGCTTTAATATCACATCCCGCAGACAATCTCTCACCAGAGGCTCAATCGCCTCCGGCGTAATCTCGGTAGTGTTCTGGCACAGCAGCGATACCGACAGGGTACCGGCGCTATGCCTTTCCTCATTCGCCTGCAGATCAAAATTGTAAATTATCTCCGGGTACTGCGTATTTCCACACCACCCTTCCTGGCTTTCGTCCGGTGGTTCCGGGCTGAAAACAGCAGGCGCACCATTGAACAATGCAAGATGCTTGACAAGGCTCTCTGAGCTGATGAACCTCTTATGAATCAATTCCTCCAGGATCACCGCTATCAACTCCTTCCTCTTCCTGCTGCTCTCCATCTTCCTTTATGTTGTACTCCTGTACCTCTGCCATATCAGCGGACCAGCGGATTTCCCACTGACCCTCTACTGCCTCGGACACAGGTATGATGAAATGATTTGTTACATTGCCGATTCCGGGATAATACTGGACGATCAGCTGATCTTCCGTTGCCGCCGTCACAAACCCCGCCTTCCCCTCATTCCATGTGGAATGCCTGCCCCAAAGCAGATACCCTCGCTTAATCTGAGAAATATCAAAGGTGGCTCTCGGCTTTTCTATCACAAGTGACATATCCTACCTCCTATGTGTAAGGCTCGCTATAAATCTTCTGGATTTCTGGCGTGGCCTCTTCTTTAATCTTCTCCACAAACGGCCTTGCCGCCATTTTGGATGTTCCATTTTCCAGGTGGCCGGCATAAGACTCCTGGCTTTCCAGTTCTGCCACGATAGCAACCCCTCCACTGGAGGCATTTTCGCTTTTTACCTGTCCGTTCCAGTGCATACGAAGATTCCCTGTACGTCTTGCCGGTGGCTCTCCCGGAGCCGATGCGGTATAAGTCGCTTTCGTGTATGGTTTCCGGTAAACCCGGCCACTACGCTGCCCCTTCAGTACCTCCAGTTCTGCGTTCCTTATGGCATTTACTGCCCGGACGCCCCTAGAAACCACCTTGCGGTTGATGTTCGTCACCTGCTCTTTCACAGTTGCCCGGATAGCACTGCCAGCGCTACCGGCTTTTCCATCCACCCATAGTTTCATTTTGCATCCCGCCTTTCCTCAGCATAATATATCGTTGAAATGCCGAGAGTTCCCGCATCGTCAATATCAACAATATAAAACACACGGTTTTCAAGAACCAGCTTATCGGTTCGCTTTGCCATCGGATTTCCTGCCTGCACAATCGTATGGGTAACAACATGATCCTTTTGGCTGTGGTTTGTCCTATCCTCGTCAGACGCCTCCGCAAGACACCCTTTCAATGTCTTTGTACCATCGCCGCTATGGCTGTTCGCCACCCGCCCTGTGCTTGTTACTACCTGCTTATTGCTCTCAATGATGAACTCTTTGAGCAGATTCCCCGGCCTTACATACATCATCCTCGTATTTACCATCTGCCACCCGCCCTTTCATTCCGCTGCATACCGGTATAAAAATACGGAGGTTTATTCTGTGATGCGTTTCTGAACTGCGGTATGCTACAGGATTCTGCAGATACCTCCTTTTTTAACTTTTCGTAATCTTCCCGCCACAGTTTTGCCCTTTCCTGCAATTCCAATGTCAAAGGACCGGTTTTTGTGTTGACCTCATAAGCAAAGCGCCTACACAGGCTCTCCAGCAACATGAGCTTTGCCCTTTTCCATGATTTCGGATAGGTGTCGATTGCCGCCTGGATTTCCTCGTCAGTAAGCGCCGTTGTGTCAGAGAGTCCATCCACCATTACATCGCCCAGCTCAAACCTCATACGATCCTTTCCAGGTTCTTTGACATTTGCCGGATTATATGTGTATGCACCTTTCGCCATTAGGTATCAGCCCCCTCCGTATTGGTTCCTGTGGTTGCGTTACCGCCTGTGGATTCGTTTGTGTTGCCGGAAGTGGAGAATATGTTATCTGCCTGCTTTTTGGCGGCGTCCTTGATTGTTTTACGGGTGTCCGCCGCATGAAGGAGTATCAGGACATTCTCTGATTTTACCCCGGCGATTGCCTCAGCTCCCTCCGTGGCGTTCATCTGCATAATGCTGAATACCTGCTGAATTTCCTCCGGAGTTGCCGGAACTGCAGTCTGCTGTTCATCAGACTCTCCTTTGACGGAAATCAGAATCGTACCCTCGTATGCCCCAGGCTCCGTTTCCTTCAGTTCCGCCACATACGCCTGCATCTCTGCAAGCTGATCCTCCTTTTTCTTCTCTGCCTCTTCCACCGCCTCGGCAATCATCTTTTCGACCTGCTCCTGCGTAAAAAGGGAACCGGACTGTGCGCCCGATTCCCCCTCGCTGTCATTCACAATGTTAATTACACCGTACTCTTCCTGCCGTTTTGCGTCTGCCACAAGATTTTCCGGTATCTCGTCACCGATGAAGAACTGCCGCCCGCCAAAGCTGCAGGGCTTTTTTGCAATCAATCTCATAGTACGCCCTCCTTACACGGCCTCTGCAAAGAACATAGCCAGATCATCCGCTGTCTTTTTCATATCAGCTGCCATAAGGCCCTCAATAAACTCAGCGTGTGTGCCGTTCTCTCCAGGATAGCTCAGAACCGGCATGATGTTGCCATTCCCCAGCATATCCCAGGTAAAGATATAGCCCGCAGAAGGCTCGTCAATGGACGGAGTATCTGTCGCATAGGCCAACAGGAAAGCATTCGGGTCGCCAATGTACTCCATCTTTGCCGCCTGCCCCAGCTCCGCCTTGTTCATAATGGACCTCTGCACCGTGATTCGGTCAATCTCAAAGAGCTGTGCCAGCACATTCAGCGTAACAGATGCAGGATTCGCCGTAGAGCCGCCGTATTTTACCCTTTCCAGGATCGCCGGATGTCTCTTCAATGCGTTAAACACATTGACGCCCAGCGCCAGCCTATTCGGCATACGTCCTGTGGTCTCTTCCATCTCTGTTTTCTTTTCGTCCACAAAGGACACCGGATCGGAATTTGCATTGCTGAACTTTATAAACTGGCCCGATGCAACCGTGGTAGAATCAACGCCGGTAAACTCCTGGCCCCATACGCCTTTTTTGAAGAACTGACGGGCAAACCATGCGTCCTGGTGGATATTCGCCTGTCCGGCCATCGTCTTTGTCCTCTGCTGTTTCGGGTCTGCTGTCCTCGGCCCCATCCTCCGGTTGAGGTCTGTCTGCCTGATCTGGTCGATACCCATAATCATCTGGTCCACTACGCAGGCATAAGTCTCCGTATGCTCGGAAAGCACTGCCGGATCAACTTTGCCGTATGCCGGCTTTCTCTGCCAGTTGTCACGCAGCAAATCCTCCTTGTCGAAAATATAATAATTGTCAGAGGACAGCGAAACCGGGCAAATCGGGAAAATCGTCTTTGCAAAGCTCCTTGCGTCACTCTGGTAGTATGCCAGCGCCATATTGGAGAGCGCCGTATGCGGTCTGAAAGCACCCTTCGCAATATCTGCCTGGATGCTTGCTGCTGTTCTTTTAGCCATTATTCTTTACCTCCTTTAAGCCTTCTGATACTTCGTAATCTGCACTCTGCAGTATTCATCTTTTGCAACCGCCGAAAGTGCGATACCCACCACATAGTTGCCGGACTCTGCCGTAACGGCCAGGCCGTTGGATGCCGTGACTTCCTTCCCTTTGGCAATTTCGCCACCGGCCAGAATATAGCCGATGTCCTTGATCTGGATGTCAACATCATCACCGGTATTCACTTTGCCGGATTCCACGCCGGAAATGTCATTGACTCCGGACTCAATCAGTGCAATTCCCACCGGGACTACGGAACCATCCGCCGCCAGGACAACATTGCCATCCCCATCGTATGCCATGATCCGGTTCCTTACATCCGCAATCTCCGCTCCGGCCTGCTCCACGATAGTCACGCTCTGGTTAATCTGTACTCCGTTGAAATTTCTGTTTGCCACTTTCTTATCCTCCTTCCTTAGAATCCTGCCTCGGCCTCATATTCAGCCATCAGCTCTGGATTGTCCTCCCATGCCTTTGCCATTGCTGAGGCATAATCCAGGGAAGAATCCTTCTCCATATACCCTTTTGCAATAGCCTCAACCTTTGCCTCTGCCGCTCCGACTGCACCGGAACCGTGGCCGGACTTGCCGATCTCAGAAAAAGCACCGGACTTTTCAACCGTGGCTACAGCCTGGTCCAGCACGGCAATCATATCGTTGTAAGCTGTGCCGCCCGCCGCTCTGAGGCTCTTGAACAGAGGAACCAGCTCTGCCTCGGTCTTGCCGATGATTTCATATCTCTTTGCCACTTCGGTAAGCTCCCTGGCCTCTGCATCCTCACGGAATTTCTTTAAGCTCTCCAGTTCCGCTTTCACTGCCGGGTGCAGGCCCTTATAGATATTGTCCTGCCCGTCCTCCTGTCCTGCAGGTGTTTCCTGGGGCTTTTCCGGTGCGGACTTCGTTACTGTCTGCTCTGCAGGAGCCGGTGCCTGCTCTGCGGGAGCTGTCGCTGTGTTGCCGCTGCCGGAGTCGCCTCCTTCCTCCACGCCACAGCGCTTTTCGATGCTTTCCAGGAAAGCTCTCTCCGCATCTGTCAACTTACTCTTGTCAATCTTCGTTCCCATTTCCTCTTCGTCTCCTTTCGGGTTTTCATTATTGTTTGGTCCATTTTCCTCGGATTTCTCCTTTTTGGTACCTTTGCAGGCTTTTTCGATTGTTTCATTCAGCCTTTCCACCGCCGATTTCATAATCTCCAGTTCTGCCTCTGATACCTCTTCGCTCTTCCTGACAATGCTGGCCGACTTGCCGCTGGACCACTCCTTGATTGACTCCTGTACTACCACATAAAACTCGTCAAGACTTTCCTGCATTGCCGTTGCTGCGCCGGTGCTATCCAGCTCTTCATCATTCAGAATCGAGCAGAGGGAAGATTGCAGGGCATAACAGGTGTCCCACATTTCATCAGCGATCTTATAGTTCTTTACTTCGTTGATTTTCTCATTGAAACTCAGCGAATCGCCTTTCTGTATTTCATCTATTGCACTGTCGATTTCCTCCTGGTTCATACCCGCCGCTTTCCCAATAAAGCCAAACAGCCTTTTTAGTATGCTACCAGTACCTTTTTTGTGATCCTCTTCTGCGGTCTGCGTTTCCCCGTCTCTCCGCTTTAACATTCTGATGTGAGCATCCGGATTCGCACCTTCGTCCACAAAATCCACTTTCCGGATTTTGAGGTTTTTCAGTTTTGTTGCCACTTTGCTGCCTCCTTTCCGTAGATTTATAAAACAAATGGCACCCGTTTCCGGATGCCGCTTGATTTATCAAAAAATATGTGCTACCTACGCCCTTTTTATGGTTCCATAGGTAGGATTATTAGGTTGGAGCTGCTGAAAAACGCAATACGCCCCGTTTTTACAGGCTGTTTTCGTCCTCCACCTTTACCCTCTCGGCCTCTCCCTCAATGGAGAACATCTGGTAGGTTCCGTCCTTGACCTTTTCCCAGACGTCTTTATCCAGGACCTTGAATCCAATCCACCAGCCGATAGGAAGTGTGCCTGCCGGTATTCCCATAGCCCGCATTTTTTCCTCAGTGAATACCACGCTCTCAATCAGAACAGCGGCTCCGCCTCTTTCGTGCATTTCCCCGCCCTCACGGTACAGCAGTACAAACTCGTAGGCTGCATTTTCCAGGTCCTCCGGCTCAACAATATCCTTTTGCCAGTCCTCGATCACTTCCCCATCTACACGCATGGAAACACTCGCCCATCCAAAGGCAAGCATCTTTTCATCGTCAGACTTCATAACCTTAAACCGGCCTTTCAAAACTCCCTCCGGCTCTTCTGGATTGGTTCCGACAACAGACTTTTCGATATAGTCCGAAAATTTTTTCATCCTCTCAATCACTTCCTTCCCATAGGTGGATATTCCTCAATGTACTCAATCGCACACGCACACCTGGGATGCGCTGGCGGTAACATATGCTGCCCTCTGAACAGCAACCTGCCACCGATATTGAAATCCGAGTCCATTCCAACCTCTGCACCCTCCAGTGATGCACACAATTCGCATACTGCATCATCACCGGATGTACTCCACCTTTTTTTCATGATTCCTAGGTATCCTTCTGCCTGGGCCTGCCTTATTCCCTCGTCAGCGCCCCGATTGTATGCAAAGGCGCTTTCTGTCTGAGCAATCATCATAGCTCTTTGCCGGTGTTTCCTCTCTGCATACTTCTGCGTAGCGTCAAGTGCCTTTTTCCGTATGCTTTCCAGTTTCATCCGTGGATGCTCTTTTTTCAGTGTCGCCACGATATTGTCATAAAACCTCGTAGCTGCTTTTGCATCACCCTCTGTCAATCCAATGCAGGGGCGGATCAGCCTGGAGAGTTCATCTACCGTGTGGCCGTCACGCATTTTCTTTGTCACAAGTGCCGCAATGGCATCTTTCTGCTCCTGGGTACAGACTGTTACAAACTCTGCACCGCGCTCACTGAGCCAGTTCAATATTCCAGGTGCCTGCGTATTAAATTCAAAAGCAAGGCCATCAAGAATAGGCTGCCCTGCCGATCCGGCTGTGATTGCATCTGTCCATAGATTGCTGAGCCGGTTCGCCACCAGCACGGAATAATCCTGTGTCCAAAGCTGAATCGTTTCCTGGCTGATTGCGCCGTCTATGACCGCCTGCCGCAACTCCTGGTATGTAATCGCATTTTGCTGATCTTCCCAAAAGCCACACAGGATTTCTACCGGCTCCCCGGTAACAGCATCACTCTCCAGATATTCTTCAAGCCTGCGGAGAACTTCCTTGCCATTCTTAGTCTTTACTTTCCTAACCCTTTTCGGAGCAATTATCCGGAATCCCATGCGTCACACTCCCTCCCCAGCCGTTTTTTCGCCTCTTTTGCCTTATCGTCCGGGATTTCTTCACCGTCCTCGTTTGGCTCGGTGCCTGCGGCTGTTTCCGGCTCTGGCGGCTGGTTCTGCTCCTGCTGATTCTGCCTTGTCCGGTCAAGCTCCCTGGTGTCGGAGGTTCTTTCCGGAAGATGCCCTACCTGCCGGATATAATCCTCCAGTCCATCATCCGGTACCAGAACGCCTATGCCTGTCATATCCTTTATAAAGGACGCTACCTTTGTGATGTCGGCATCCTCAATATCCCCATGCGTCATTTTAGGGTACTCTGTAATACCGGCGAAATGCTTTCCGTTTATGTCAATCAGTGACGGTATGCCCTGGCTATTGAATGTCTCGCAGATAATATCCAGAAACGCTCCTATGGCAACGGCAAACAACTCCGTCTTGTCAGAACTAAGCGCCCAGCTGCCCGTCTTGTCGTGCCCCAGGAAAATAAAATCTGCCAAAACCGTCATTGCAATTCTGGTATCATAGCGGTTTATGATGGCATTTGTATCAAACTGCCTGGTACCTCCGGAGCTGAGCAATTCCAGCTTGTATCCTCCCGGAAGAACTACTCCCTCCATTTCATCACGGCGGATGTTCTTAACCATCCTTTCCAGTCCGGCCACAATATCTTTATTCTGCGGAATATTTTCATCCCACAAATCCACACCTTCCGGACCGTAAATTACCGGAAGTCCGGCCAAATCCCTCTCAATGCCGATGCCCTCAATCTCCTGGATTCTCCGCTTGAAATACCAGGATCGGTAAGCATTTCTCAGGATACTCCTGCCCTCCGGATTGTTCTTGCGGCTTTTGGTCCGGAACAACAGCGCTTTTTCGATAGGAATTGTAAAAGTGCCAAAATCCGGGGGTGGCATCTGTGTCATTCCCAGCAGATTATCCTCGTTGTCATACTCCCACTCGTACAGCGTCTCCTGCGCCCTGATCGGCAGTTTCTTCCATCCAATCAGACCGTCATTGAATTTGCTCTTTGTCCGTGAATCCTTTGTGTTTCCCATGCGCCGCTTATACACAATCTCGTGAAAACTCCATCCATAAGTGAGGAAAGACAGGATTTCGGAAATGGTGTCAATCCATGTGTCCTGCATATCATTCATACAGCTTTCCACGAACTCTGCCGCCTCCTTATCCTTTGCGGTGTCTCCGCCAGGCTCCACATTCCAGTCGCATTGCCGGACCAGCATTTCTATCGCAAATAGGATCGCTCCCACTATATCATCATTCTCCGACATTTCCCGGTAGACTTCTATTCCTTTTTTCCCTCTCAGTTCATGCAGGAACTCTTCGTAGATGGTTCCGCCATACCGCCGCTGTCCTATGCGTCCAATTTCTTTACTGTTAGCCACTTGTTCTCACCTCACCTTCTCCAATAACTGCTCTTTCCTAAGCTGCTGTCTGCAGGCGGAGCCGAATATGTCCCGCCATTTTCTATCTCGCTGAAGGCGGAGCTGCTTGCATCCACCATATCCTTAAATTTTGACTGGGGAAAATTCTCCATCTGATTGAAGTACATTTCATTCCAGTCTGCAATCAGCACATCCACATTTCCCTTATCCATCCCTTCCAGACCGAGCCATTGTGCCGATAGTGGCTCTGCCCTTGTGACCTTATCTCCAGATTCCGGCACTATCTTCACCGTAAAACCAGAGAGGAATTTCAAGAAACTCTGTGCCTGGTCTTTTCCTGCCTGGCCGGGGTCCTGCGGAAGTCGTGTAACCACTCTCCCATGCTTTGCCCTGTCCGTTATGCAGGTCATTTTGATTAACTCCCTTACCTCTGCGGAGTCGCTGCGCCGGTTTATGACATCAGCTATGATGTACCGGCCATTCTTCCGCTTGCCAATCAATACGCCCGCCGTATATGCAGGATCGCCGTCCTCGTCCTCTGAGGTTGCCGCCAAATCCCATCCTCTCGCCCACAGAATCACATCCGTAGGCAGAGTCTCCAGCATATTGACCTTTGTTCTCTTGAACATCAAGCCTGCCGCCGCCTTTATCTTCCAGTTGCCATATAGCAGCCGCTCTCTTTCCACAAGCGCCAAGGCCATGAGGTTCGCCATGTAGCCAGGATCGTTTTTCATCAGAATCTTGTTGTCCTGCAGAGTGCTGGCTATAAACGTGACGCTCTTTGCCATAATCACGGCTTTTTCATAATCCATGCCGTTCTCTATCGCCGCATCAATGGCCTCCTGCCTGGTGTCAAACCAATAGATTACCTCGTTCAAGCGCACCATCCAGCGCACTTTCCCGGACCTTTCCGGAATCGGATAGCCGGTGTCTTTGTCTATCCACCAGCTGATAAACTCCGCAACCCATGAATCTGCGTCCGGATTGCAGGTTGCCCTTACATACGGAGCCACGCCGGAATCCGTTCTGTTTCGGGAGAGCATATAAAAAAACTGATACTCGCTAAAGTGCGTCAGTTCGTCAAATCCTATCATTGTGACCTGGGACCCTTGCCATGACAGGCAATCTTCATCACTTCCCAGGTGTGCGAAATTGACCGATGCGCCGCTTTTGAAAGTCCAGTGTAGTTTTGGTGTCTTTAACGGATAACAACCTTGCACATAGCTATAAATCTTTTTACTGCTATCCCATAATCCCCCTGGGGATGTCACCTGCGTATAATCCCTACGGAAGATAACGGAATTGAAATCTTTATTACCCATGTGCCGGAGAGGTTCCAAAAGCAGGCCGAATGTTTTCCCTCCGCCTGCAGCGCCGCCATAAATGCAGATGTCAGCAGGTGTAGCAAGAAACCTTTCCTGCGGACCTTTCTGCGGTGCCAAAATGATTTTCTCCCTCATGTATCATCCCTCCCATTGTCCGGAAGGTAAATCTGGACCTCCGTATCATTGCTGTCGCTGCCCTGGATATAATCCTGCGGCCTATCCTGCCAGCGTTCTCTCTGCCTGTTTTTTAGCCAGAAACACTGAGCCGCCACATCCGGGGGAACGTGTTTCTTTGTCGTCTCAACCCTTACCGGCTTTACATTTCCATCCGCATCAACCTCGACAATCTTCTTTTCCTCGGTGTAATCGTAGCCGGTAGCCCTCTTGTACAGGCTCCTTATGACTTTGGCATCCGATACGGCTTTCCCTTCTGCCAGTGCCTTACCAAATGATTCATGCTCTTTGGCCCAGCGGATAATTGTTCGTTTCGAGACACCTATTGCATCGGCAATCTCTTCGTTGGTGGCACCCATTGCGGCCATAGACCACGCCCAATCATCGTGGTATAGGGCATTGTACTTCGGCTGTGCCGCCATACAGAATATTACCTCCCGCTGAGATAATCAGCACAAAGGTACTCGATAAGCTGCCACCTGTTTTTGCTTGTTACAGTACCCTCTTTCTCTGCTTTTTTGATGGCCTGCTGTATTACCTTTGCAGACTCTCCGGGAATTGCATTACTTCCGAACAGTTTCGCCAGATAGGTCCATTCCTCTTCCTCGTTGAAACCGACTCCATCCATTTTCTCGTTGGCGTTCTGAATCATTGAATGAATGGCAGCGCCAACATTCCGGATGTCCGTAAACTTCTGGTACCGGCTGAGGGTTTCCACAAATTCCTTGCACTGTTCGTATGACGCCACTCCGATGATCTCCGATGCAGTAGTTTCCAGGCTCTTTATCAGAGCGTCCATATCCTGTACCTGGTGCGGCAGGAATGAAAATGTCACATTCTTAAAATCAAACTGGATGGCAGGCGACAGCATTTTATCGTATGCCTCCAGCGGTTCCTCCATGATGTCCTTTCCGACAAAGCTCTCAATCATATCATCCACATCGGTAATCATCTTTACGATTTCCCGCAGCGTGCTGTCATCGTCAAACCCGGAGATTGCATTATGGGCCAGCTGCTTTGCCGCTATCTGGCTCCGGGAGAGTCCAGACACATCCACAATCACAATAATCTCTTTTAATCCCGCCGCCCTTGCGCTCTTGATCCGGTGATGCCCCGATACAATCTCCAGCTTTCCGTCTTTCAAAACCAAAAAAGGCAGGCTCTCCAACTGCCCTCTCTTTAAGATATTGGCTGTCAGCTGATCCTGCATTTCATTCTTCATCACCCTGGCGTTAATGTCCTGCTCCTTGACCTTATCAATCTGGACTTTCGCAATTACCAGGCCGGAACCCATATCATATATTACTGAGCATCCTTCGACCTGGATGCTTTCGCTCTGTTCGTTTGCCACTGTTTTTCCCTCCTTAGCCATTCGATCAATGTCTGCTGCTCCGATCTGCCTTTAACCAGCTCGGCCTCATACGTCAGCTTGTAACCGTTCTGCTTATCCTCTGCCCGATTCACCAATTTCATGATTCCCCGGACCTCTTTATTCTCTGGATACCTGGTAAGCATTGCGGTACGCATTTTCACAACCTTTTCCTGTTCGATATTATCCAGGAGAGTGTCTACAAATGCCCGGTTCTGTGCAAGCATATAGCAGAGCCGCCCTAACCGGTACTTCTCATGCGGTACTTTCATCAATTCCCACACAGCAAGGGAAAAAGTCAAGGAATATCGGCACTTTCAGCCATCGCATTTCATTGTCTGGTACAAATCTGGTACAGAATGGAGAAAAAAGCACCTGCCCGCCCTCAGATTGTCACGGCTCCCAGGGCAAAGACCGCCCCTCCAGATCGGACAGCACCGGGAACCGCCTGCCCCTTGCCCCGCCAGAATGACCGTATCCGCCATTTCCCGGCACAGCCTATCATTTCCCCACTCAACCGCATAAAAAGGTTTCCTGCCCCCGTATCGGCTCCACAGGCATATTACGACTGCTGCCACTCGCATATGTGAATATCCGATATAAAGCGAGACACCTCATCTTGCGTATGTGAGCCTGCTGCCAAAGGGGAGATACCCCCTATTTGCGTATGTGAACTCCGCTTTAACTGCGAAAAACAAGGCATCCTGCATCTATTGACAGCATCAAGGCACAGGAAATTTATGGCATTTCAAATTCTCGCATTTGTGAATTTAATTCTTGACATAGCTCGTATTTGAGTTTATTATATTTCAAAAGGCACACTATAAACCACAACAAACGAAAGGAAACAGGGATATGACAGAGAGAATGAATGTTACACAGGTCATGGAATATGGGCGACTTATGGGAATATCTGAGCTTATGCGCTATACCTCGCTCGGACGGAATACGGCTATGGATCTCGGCAAAAATGCGAACGCCATTGTACGCATTGGAAAGCGTGTTCTGTATGACCGCCAGAAAATCGACAGTTACATTGACAGCCAGGCACAGGACAGGTAATGTGCTTGAGCTACAAGGAGGGATAGCATGGCACGGAAAGGAGGATATGGAAAAGTGGATTGTAAAATTGTCAGAGACAGCACGCTCACACCAGAGTCCAGGCTAATCTATACGATTCTTGCCACATACAGCGATAAGAACCGGGAAAGCTACCCCAGCATTGACCAGCTCATAAGAGATACAGGCATGAGCAAAGACCGGTTCTACAGGCACATGAAACCTCTGGAAGAAAAGGGAATTGTCAAAAAGCATTATGTCAAGACCGGCCCCGGCAATTTTGACAGAAAACTGATTTACCAACTCTGCGATTTTAAGGATTGAGAGCATTAGGAAAGCCCCGGCATCTTGATTTCAGTATTCCCGGCCTTCCAGATTCCTCAAAATAAGGAATCCCGAAAGTTCGGAATCCCTGCCCTAAGGAAAGGAACTAATACCAGATTAAACAATACCAGGGTAAACATATTGCTTTGAAAAGATAAGCAATACCAGTATTAAACACATGAGTTTTATATTCTGAAAAACGAATATAAAACGGTCATTCCCTCCGGTCTGACCGCCTACGTCCGGATAAGGACACCTTGATTTTTGGGAGAAAGAATCTCCTGCAAAGCCACTCGGCAGCAAAGAGCATCTTGACCGGGAAGGAATGAGAGCATGGAATGGGATAATGAATCAATCGTAAAACAGATACAGTCCGGGCAAGGGAACCAACAAGAACTCCTAGAAAGGCTCTGGACTGACAACCTCGGCCTGATCCGGAAAATCATACACAGGTTTACGGGCCTGCAATATGGGTACCCGCCAGACAGGGAAGATTTTGAGGACCTGGAACAACAGGCATTTATCGGCATCATGGATTCCGTACAGCACTATGACAGCACAAGGGGAGAAAAATTCTTTACGTTTGCGTATCACTACATCAAGCTCAGCGTTTACAGGTATTATGATTTCTCCGGACAAACGCTCCGCATCCCGGCCTATATGAGAAAACGCATCCGGGATTTTATCGGGGAAAGGGACCGGCTCCGGGAAAAAGGGCTACCCGCCACGGATGAAATGATACAGGAACGGCTCGGCCTGACAGACAGAGCGCTCCGGGAAACGCTCCTGGCAATCCGGAAACTGGAACTGCAAAGACTTGACAGTTATCTGAATGAGAGCGACAGCGAATCCGGCACTGTCCTGGATATGATTGCCAGCATAGAGAATACCAGCGAAACAGCAACGGAAAGCGTCCATGACCGGGAACTCCATGAACTGCTACGCTCTGCCCTCCAGGAACTTCCGGAACCAGAAAGGAATGTCCTCATTGCCCGGCATTACCAGAGACACAGCGCAAAGCATATTGCAAGCGAAATGAACTGCACCGCCCAGAATATATCAAGGCTTACAAAATCAGCGTACCAGAGAATCCGCACCGGGAAATATGGCAAGGAACTGTCAACATTCCTCCCGGAACGTGCCAGCCACCGGGCAGAAAAGCGCATCCAGGACGAATTTAAGGAACTGAGCAAACAGGAAAGGGATTTATTGATATGAGCGACAGCACACCAGGAATTATGGATTTGAGCGACAAAGGGCCAGACTGCAGGGAATGGCAAGCCTTAGAGCGATATGTCCAGGAATATGCCCGCCAGATTGTATGGCAAATCATGGCATCAGAGAGCGCCCCTTCAGCACCACCCCAGGACACAGGAAAGGACAATCTGAAAACGCAGCGTGAGCGTGAGAGGGAAAGAGAACTGATCCGGCAAGCACTGGAACAGTACCGCACAGAGCCACCGGACAGCAATATCCGGAAAGGGATTGACTGGCTCCTGCAAAGGCACGCCCGATGGGAAAGGTTCCTGCAAAGCGATCCCCTCTTCCGGAAAAGGCACAATGCCCTGGTTCTGGAATACATCATCAGCCACCCCATGAAACGCACAGCGATAGAAAAACGGCTTGAAATCAGCGACAACGGCTATAAGAATCAGCTTGAAAAGGGCATAAATGAGCTTGCACAGATCCTTTTCGGCTACCGAGAATAAGCCCCAGGACACAGGATAGTCCCTCTATGACAGCCCCAGAGCACCAGAAAATAAGGCATCCTGCCCTCACAGGCACAGGCTCCGGCCTGATATGTCACCCCTAAAAAAGAGCAAGGGTAAGGAAAGGATAAGGGAATGAAACAGGAAAGCAAGCCCAGGTATTACATAGGCAAACGGCAATATGTTCCGGAAGAATCGGATTTGCTATGTGCATCATCAAGCGACACCGCCAGTTTCGGCAGCACAGCGACAAGAAAGCTCTACCGCACAGGGAAAGGCTCCTATTTCCTTGTCAGCGAGAGCCAGGGAATGGAAACAAGGGTACAACTCATGGACGAGAAACAGGCATTTGATTTCATGGACGAACACACGGCCTGCATCAATACGGAAACCTATGATCGGATATTCGGGGAACCGGACAGGGCATAGCGTCTGCCCACGTATACCGCCTGTATAGCGTTTCCGGCGCCATACCTTAAAGGGCCATCATCCACACCGGCAATGTGAGCCATGCGCGCCCGTATCAAAGCGTATGGGCATGGTATGGCATCCACTCCGGCAGCAGGGAAAGGACAGGGTTAAAATGCCCCGTATTTTGGATTTTGGGGGTTTGCCCTAAGATTCCCCACAAAGGCACATTAAAGCGCTCCATGAGCCTGTATCGGCTCCACAGGCATAAAAAACCGCCCCGGCAAAACCATTATAGGATTCACCGGAACGGATTGCCCCTTGACAGAGCGACTCATGACCTGCAGAAAAATATACGCCCCGCCCTGGCAAATGTCAAGAGCGCCAGCGAGAAAGGAGAGAAAATGTTACTGTTTCTTATCACGGCAAATCTGGTCTTAGAGCTTGTACTCCTGGCAATCACAATCAGGAATAGCAGGAAAGGGAGAAAGTGATCCTGCAGGACAGGAACCGGACACCAGATATTAAGGCATGGAAAAAGCCCGCCCCTGGCAATCAGCATACCGGGAACGGACCTTTAAGCGCATGGATATTGTATCAGCATCAGAAATGATCTGTCAACGGGAATCTGCACCGCCCCAGGACAGAGAACGGCATCCGGCCAGAACGCAGCTTTTGGGTTTTGCCACCGGCTCCGGCAATGGTACAGATTGCAAAACGGTAACAGCCAGGGAAAAGGGCATCCGAGAAATCAGCGCTCCGGAATCCTACAGCTCCGCCCTATGACCGGACAGGAAAAGCACAGCCAGACCTGGCATCCGGCTATGAGAATATCCGGCCAGACCGATACCAGACAGGAAATAGCGTCTGACAGCCCCACAGACAGCCCAGGCACCGCCACCCCTCATAAATCTACACTGGGGAACAAATAACCGCCCCCTGCCACTGTAAACGAACCACAGACCAGCGACAGCAACCATGCCCCAGGCACCGGACAGGAAAAGAAAATCCCGAAAGGGCAAGCGCCCCTCCGGGAAAGATAAGGTTTAGGATTGTGACCGGCTCGAATCTGCAGCAAAAGGGTAAAGGCTACTTGAATTTTTCAAGAATCGGATCAGTGTCTTTTATGTGCTCCGTCCAGTCCGTAAACTCGTCACTGCCAAAGGTAACGCCAGCTCCCTCGTCAAGAACTACACCGGCATAGGTTTTGTCAGAAAGGTTAAGGGTTAAGGCATTGCCATCAATGGTATAGGTTCCGTGATAGCTTTTATAGCTTGTGTCAAGGCTCTGGAAAGTGCCATCATCATAGAATTTCAGGAAATCGAAATCCAGTGTCTTTTCCGACAATGGGCTATTGTTCAGATAGATTTTATCCACAATCGGAATAGGGTTATCCTCTTCGGTTTGGGTACCGGCTCCGCATCCTGATACGGACAGCATCAGAACGAAAAAGGATATGGCAAACAATATTCTTCTCATTGGTTACGCTCTCCCTCTGGCTCCGCACCGCCCGCATCCTGCTTTATATCGCTTACATCAAAGTACACCGCCTGTTTTCCTTTGGTCTGAATCAGCAACTCACAGTCCAGGTATTCGCAAATTTTGATTAGATCAGGAACGGATATACTGTCACGACTGAATTTGTTCCGGACACTCTGAACAGACATACCCAGGCACTCCGACAAATCGGCAGGTTTGTGACCTGTGAGAGATAAAAGGGCTTTTACTTTACTGGCTATTGACATACTCAATTCCTCCTTGTTTGTATCGTTTTTCGTTATATCATAGTGTAACCGAAATCATTTGAAAAGTCAATAAAAAGAGTAAAAAATACTCAAAAACATTATAAAAATACTTGACATACCACACGTTTCATAGTATAATATACTCATAAACAAACAACAAATACTCAAAAACATTATAAGCAAGCGAAGATAGACAAAAGTACCGCAAGGGAAACTAAGAATATCACATAACACTGGGATCGGATAAGAAACTGAGAGCGAGGGCAAGAGCCTAGAGATAAACTTAATGCCACCCAGGGCTTGCAAGAAAGGAAAAGCCAATGTATAGAAATATCTGCATGTTAGCCAAAACAGAGAACGGAGAATTTAAGAACGTCCGAGCGCTTGTCAATGTGACAGAGTTTGAAGAATCTGAATACACCAGCTTTTCCGCTTTCGCCAGTGACTATGCAAAGGCAAACGGTTATCTGGAATGTACGGTAACAGGATTTGGGAAATGCCTCTCCGATACGGAAATCGGAAAGAGAAAAGTATATGCAATCTAAGAAAGCGAGGGTATCAGCCATGACAGAGAGACAGATCGAGAACAGGGTTAAGAAACTGAGAGAGATTGAGAGCCAGCGCAAGGCTCTGGAAGAAAAGGAAAAGGCTCTGAAGGAAGAAATCAAAAAGGATATGGAAAGCAAGGGCCTGGAAGAAATCCGGACAAAGAATTTCATCATCCGCTGGAAAGAGATCATCAGCAACACGCTTGACAGCAAGGCACTGAGAGCGACATTACCGGATATCTGTGAACAGTTCACAAAACAGTCCGCAAGCAAACGATTCACGATAGCATAGGCAAACGGTTCCGCCCGAAAGGGCGGGCCAGCACCCGGCACCGGGGGATTTGCCAGAGCGTGAGTCCTCCGCAGCGAAAGTATAGCGAGCAAAAGGAGGATTTCAGCATGAGAAAGGCAATCAACGGCACAGGGACAATCGAACAGCTCTTTGAGCGCTACAAGGCAAGCTACAGCGAGGAAACGCCACTGAGCGAAGGACAGGACACGGCAATGAACGAACTGGAAAAGGCAACGCTTACCGGCACGGCATCCGGCCAGACCGCATTTGACAAAGCGATAGCGTTATCCAGGGAATCCGAAAAGGCCGGCTTTATCCTCGGATTCAGAATGGCAATGAATTTAATGAGCGAGTGTCTGGGCTAACTGCCCGGCACCGCCCGGAAAGGACAGGGATATGCAGGAAAAGAACCCGGAATACATCAGCAAGATTGTAACGCACATACTCCAGGGAATGAGCCAGGGAAAGACCTGGGAAGAAAGTTTCAAGGAACTCGGCGAAAAGGCCGGGATAGAAAATTTCAATCCAGGGAATCCGAAGGAAAGCGAACTGGAAGAAATAGCAAGGCATCTTTGAAAGGGGGAATCTGCAATATGGCAGGGAAAAACAGAAAGGACCACCGGGGAAGGGTACTGCCCCCGAATGTGAGCCAGAAATCGGATCAGCGCTACATCTGGAGGAAAATGATTGACGGGCATCAGTACGTGCTTACCGACAATGACCTGAACGAACTGAAAAAGAAAATCGTCCGCAAGGAATCAGAACTCCAGAACGGCATCTACAGCAACCCCACAAAGATAACGCTCAATGAATGGTTCTGCAAATGGATGGACTTATACAAGGGCAATCTGAAACTGACAACCAGGGACAGATACTTGAAAGAATGGGAATACTATGTACAGGACAGCCCGCTTGGTAAAATGCAGCTTTCCAAAATCAAGCGTATGCACATCATTGAGCTTTATAAGAAACTGAGCGAAGAAAACGGGCTTGCCACAGCCACGGTACATAATGTGCATATCATCATTTACGGCTCTCTTTCGGACGCTCAGAATGACGGACTGATAACGGAAAATCCTGCTATCAATGCGTTCCAGAAAATCGAGCACAAGGAACCTCAGCACCGCCAGGCATTGAGCGTCAGAGAACAGGAATTGTTTATCGACTTTCTCTCCGGCAATAAGAAATACAAGGTCTATCTGCCTATGTTCGCTTTCTTCCTGGGTACCGGCGCCAGATTGGGAGAACTGACCGGGCTAACCTGGAAAGACATTGATCTGAAAAGGAATGTCATAAGCATAAACCACATTATGAATTATTCCAGAGTGAACGGCAAAAGAGTGTTCCATGTCAGCACACCGAAAACCAAAAGCGGGATTAGGGAAATCCCGATCCTCCCGGAACTGAAAAAGCAACTGCTATGGCAACGGCAATATGATTTTATGACCGGCATACACGGAACGGCCACGATTGACGGATATACGGACTTTGTTTTCCACACTTCCACAGGAACGCCCTATATGCAAACCGGGCTAAATGCCATCATCACCAGGATTGTGAACGCCTACAACCGCCAGGAATCGGAACGGGCAAGGGTTGAGAAAAGGGAACCGGAATTACTCCCGGACTTCTCCCCGCACGTTCTCCGGCACACATTCTGTACCCGGTTCTGCGAGAATGAAAGCAATGTGAAAGTGATCCAGGCAATCATGGGCCACAAGGACATCAAGACCACCATGAATATCTATGCTCATGCCACGGACGATAAGATACAGGAAACCATGAAAGACCTCAGCTCCAAAATCAAAATCTGTTAAAGCCAGAGTCAGCACCACCGCCATACAGGGCATTGGTACTGGCTCTTTTTGTGCAAATTCTGGTACAAATTCCGGTACGAATAAAGGATTGAAATAAACAAAGATAAAAGATTGACTGCAGGGAAAGCCCTGTAAAATGCGCTATACGGAACGCAAAGGACAGGGATAAACCGTACATTTAGAAATTTCATCACATACCAGACAAAAACGGAATCTGCGGCCATCTTCGATATGCCGAACACTCCGGCCACATAGCCATCTATCAGTAATGCCCGGTTGTAGGTGGCTGAGGAACCCACGAAATTATGCGTCCATAGGACACGGTAATACTGGGCCTGTGCTGCCTTAATCGGAATCACCTGCACTTTGCTGTCCTCTTTGATTTCATAATCCCTCGGCAGCATACTGCAGTCCAGCGGCTCCAGCTTACTTTCTGAAGGACGCTTAATCTTCTTTCCGTTGGCAAGGGCTGTCGCCTCTTCCTCCCGGTTCGTTGTGATGTAGGCGTTCAAATCTGCCCTGGTACCAGACCGGGCATATATCGTATATCCTACCGCCTCGCCTACCCTCTTTTCCTGATAGCAGAGGACTAGCGCCTTCGCCCCCATGCACATATCGTAGAACTGCAGGTGTCCGGTTTCCGGATCGAACAGCTGATACTCCGGCTCTTTCCATGTCATTTTGCCCTGGGTATCGTAAAACTTCTCATATCCGGAAAAGTAAGTTGGCGGATTTGCAATAACCAGGGCATGAGGATCGTCCAGTACCTCTTTCAGATGCTCCCACATATCCAGCGGCCTATAGCTCATGCCATGCAGGAGATTCCGCACAACCTCAATCTGCCGGTTGATACTCTCTATGTGATCTTTCCGTCTCAGCCGTAGGTCCGTAAGCATCTGGTAGAAATAGTCATTGCCTGCGTTTTTTGATGTTCTGAGGTACAGCTGTGCGTACAATGCCGTTGCCGGGTCAAGCAGCTCCGAATCCTCAAAGCCTTGTGCATGAATTTCCAGAGGCTCTAATGACTGGCCCGTGATGGCATACCCAAGCACCGTAGACATCATATTCACATCGCTGGTTTCAATCTGCTCCGGCTTGAACCCATTTTGCACCGCCAGATTTGCCATAGCGAATGTACCCGCACAAGGCTCTACGAACCTGGTATATCCGGATTGCGCTGCCGTCTCAATCAGCTTTACGAGGAATTTCTGTTCTGAGGTACCCAGACACCCCAGGAACATTGCGCCCGGATTCATGAAAAATGCCATTTGCCTATCGCTCCTTTCTTTGAATTGTGAAAACTATACAAAAAGCTGAGGCGGCTCCAAGTATAACCCCGGAGATTTTTGATACCCACCACAGCACATTGCACAAAAATAAGGCACCGTACTCACTGAATACGATGCCGTTGTTGTTGGACCGGAACCCTGCAATGAACAGGAACTCTTCCCTGGGAGGGAAACGTGATGCTTTCACCAGTTCCGGATATTATATTAAATCCCTGCCATGCCGCAGTCAAACAAACTCATTTGCTTACAGCCGCTATCTTCCTTTGTCGGCTCTTTGGCAGGTTTCTTACTGTCGTCCTTTGACTTTCCCTTTGCTTTCGGCGGTGTCGGATCGGGCAGCTCTTCTATGACTCCCCCTACATTCTCCGCCCACCATTCTGCGAAGATGGTTCTGTGGCACCAATCGCCCTCCACTCTCACATCTTCAAAGCAGAGAAGTACAAGCTCCTTGCCCTCACTTCTCGCCTTTTCATCCAGCTTTGTTACCATGCTGATGATTCTGTCTTTTCCAATGCCCTCCAGCTTGCCGTAATATGCTCTCTTGAACGCCTCAATATCCATGTTCAGCATATATCCTTTCGGTGCCAGGGAGTAGCACTGCTCTCTCAGCTGGTACCCTAACCGGAATCTCGGTTGCCCGATGCTGATTCCTACCGGATAATGCTTGTCGTCCGATAACCCTTTATTGCTATACCTGCTGATCCATATCACCATTTCAAATCACTCCTTTTGGTCTGTTGTCCTTATAATAATTATACTATACAGACGGTTCTAAGTACACTAAATAGCCTTATTTAACCGATTGTTTATATATCCTCCGGGCATTGCGGCAAGCCTTTCGGCCCGCCGCCCGCATCCGGGAAGAAAAACAACTGGCTATTTTTTAGGGGTGACATTTGATTGGCTGATACCAGAATAACACTCGCATTTTCTAATGTCTACCTACTCTTTTTCTACCTGCGCTTTATATGGCCGCAGGGAGCGTTCAAATCATATCCCAAGCAGGTAAATAGCCACTATTCCGCACGCTATCCCTAAATCCTTATAAACCGTCTTATCGCTTACCTTTTCTACCTGCGAAATTTCCTGTACCGAATATTCTCTATCCTCCAGATACATCATGCTCAGCTCCCTATATCGGCGCTTTGCCTCTTCACTTCCGGACCTTTCGCACTCTTCCCGGTACATTTCAGTCGCTTTTTCTATGCGGTAGATGCAATATAAATCCTCCTGCCTCCGTTTCTCTCCGTCCTGGATTACCCTCTCGGACTTGCTTACTGCCTCCCTTGCGCTCCCCATGAGGTCCTGTATGAATTTCCATCTGAGTTCAACTTTCTCTTCCTCCGTGAACTCTGCCTCGTCTGACAGCGTAGCCTTCATCCTCCGGTACGAGCTGAGCATCTTTTTGGTTTTCTTGACCTTGTTCTCTTCCCTAGCCTTTTTCTTCTCCGCCTTTACCTGCTCTGCTCTGAATGCCTGCACCGCCTCTTTCCCTGCTACGGCAGCAATCTGGTTGATCTGCTCCTGCGTCAGAACATACAATGGTATCTTTTTATCCGTTGCCATAATGTCGCCTCCTTGACTTTCTCGCGTATGCGAGTTATAATGTACTCAGTCACGAGTCGTTCCGTAAAGGGGCGGCTTTTCTTTTTACCTGCGTCTTTTGGTGCAGGTGGCGAAGTGTGAAATATAGCCGAATCCTTCCGCATCCCTGCCATCGGTTCTGTCCGCCGCTACTATTTCTCCCTGCGGCGTCACCAGCTTTTCCTCGGCTTTCTTCCCGGCCTCCGGCCTGCGGTAGTTTATCATCTGCGGATTTACCGGCATATTCTTACCTGCCTTTGTCCGAATCCACATAATCTGCTTTCCGCAATTCTTGCACACTCCAAACGGATTACCTGACCTCATGGTTTCCTCATTCCTCCTTTCCGACAATCTCCTTCAGCCTGTCCTTGAAACTCTCTACCTCCGTTTCCGGCACATCGACCATTGTTATGATGCCTTTCGGTGCCTCCGCTCCCTGGGCGTCCGGCTTTCGCACTATTACAGTGTCGCCTACCTCAACCTTTTCTTTGCTGATGTAGGTATACTCCCTGCCCTGTGGCTCCCCGCCTCTTAAAAACCTCAGTTTCACTAAATTCATCCCTGCAATCCTCCTTATTTTTTCCTGCCTAACTCAATATCCTTCAGCTGTTCCGTGTTTATCAGCCTGCAGTCCGGCAGCATTATCAACGGTTCTCCCAACACTACCTCTGTGCCCTCAATGTGCATCTGAGGATAACTCACGATTACCTGGCACTCCTGCGCCACCTGGTAGTTGGAATCGCTGATTATGTTCCGAATACGCTTTACATCAGCGGCAGATGTCCTCTTTCCCTTAACCGGAATCTTCCGTAACTCTGCCTGCATGGCGTTCTGCTCTTTATATATCCTCTCGTACACATACATAAAATTCCGTGCCATTCTACCTCCTTATACTTTTTCAAGCTCCAGCTGTGCATTGATTTCATGTAGGCTTTTCCCGAATCGGTTAAATGCCGTATATGCCACATCATCCATATGATCCTCTAGGCTCACAAACCGCTCCCACAATTCCGGGTAACTCCTTTTTATTTCCCGCTGCTCTGCCAGTTTTGCATTTGGGCAGAACCAGCATCCGCCTCTTTTTGATAACTCATAACAAGGACTGAACAGTCCGTACTCAATGCACTTCTCTTTTGCCATTTTCTCTGTATAGCCATACTTTTCAAGCAGAGATATACAGTCTTTCTTCTTTCTTAGAGATTCCAGCCTTTTTGGTTCATCAATCGCAATCCCTATGTACTGAGTAACTGGCTCTATGATCTTTCTTTTGTACTCAGTTATCGGTTTGATTTTCAAATCTCTCTGCACATTACACATTCCAACTCCAGGAAACCCATATCTCTTCCCTTTGTTTTCCGTGTGCTTTGTCGGCCTCTTGATTATCCGATTAAACAGATGCAGATAGTCCATATTGGACCTGACGATTGTGACCTTATATCCCCAACTCTCAAATAATGGCTTTGCCACTTCTTTTACGAAATGGATATGATGCGGATTCTCGCCGCTTATTCCGTTCTGTATATCAAACATCACTTCACAGAATATTATTTCATCCAACGGCTCACGGTGTTCGTGGGCCAGAATGATGCTTGCTGTACTATCTTTTCCACCGGACCAACTTACCATAAAGCGCATGAGGGATAGTGCCGAAACACATATCCGCTACCGCTTGACTACCATTAGGCCGCATCCGGCCCGCAAAGGCTTTGGTAATTACATTGGTCGCCGCTCGCCATCCCAATGCGTCTAGGCGCCCAGCAGTTCCCTCCTGCTCACTTTATTCTCCTGGAGCGCTTTTCTCCAGTATGCTATATCCGCTTTGTCCGATCTCGTGATAGATTCCTGCAGCAGCATTTCACAGTCTGCTATTGCACTCTCAATTTCCTCCAGCGTTGCCTCGCTTTCCTCTCCGCAGCACCCGCAGAAATCGTCTCCGTAAAATGCAGAAACAAATTCCCGCTGATCCTGCAGAGCAGTCCTATGCTTTTTCGCCATACTCAATACCTGTTCGCCTTTCTGACCTTTTCAATCTCTGAGAGCGCAGGGGCATTGACACACTTCTTCATGCCCTCATATAATTCTTTCGCTCCCGGATTGCCTCTCTCCACTTCATCCGCCAGGTGGCGCAGGACCAATACAATCAGCCCTGCGTCTGCCTTTGCGTATGGAGATATGGCATTGATGATCTTTTCCGAATAGTGCTGCAGACCTCTTTCCACCAACTTCATAGCCTCCTGCGTTTTACCGCTGGCAATCAGCTTGTTTCCCCGGTCCACATAACTACTCATACGCTCTTTCCCAAATGCCATGATTTCCTCCTATTCCTCTGAACCGTCCTCCGTCTCTTCGTAACCGTAGCCATCGTCCTCTCCGTTTTCCGGTTCTTCTCCGCCCAGGAGTTCTTCCGTGATGTCCTCCAGGCCCTCGCCAGGCTCCGTTTCCGGATTGCTTTCGGTTTCTCCTGCCTCTGCATCCACTTCTCTAAATTCTCCGTCAATCACTTCTCCGGAATTATCCGGCCCCGGCAGCAACGGAACTCCCTTTCCCTCAATCACATTGGAACCGGCAGGCTCTTCGCCCTCGCTTTCCCCTGCCTTATCCTGCTGCTGGAAATCCGCGTCAAAGATGCTCCGCTGCTGAGTGTTCGCAATCGGTACCAACTTGAATATCCCGGTTTCTTCATCCATCACCAGCTCCATTTCATTGTTGAAAGTGCCGGATTTCTCGTCATTGATCTTTACGGCCGATGTCACCTTATGCTTAAACTGAGGTTTGCTGATTTCCCTTGATTCTCCCTTGATATCCGGATCGTAGTTCGGGATAAACTCCTTTACCATAGTGACATCAATTTTCAATGTCATACTGCCCTCGTTGGTGCCTTTCTCCTGCATATTCCCAATAAGCCTCTGCAGGACGAAATTCATATCCCTTTTCATTTCCTCAAAGGTATCGCTGTCAAAATCCAGCCTCTTTTCAAAATCTTCGCTCATTACTTAATCCTCCCGTATTTGATATTGTTCTCATTCATGAACTGAATCAATGCCTGCAACTGCGCCCTGGTGCCTACTGCACAGAATTTTGTGCGGTACCTCTTCTCTTCCTGTTTATGCTCAAACGGATCGACCGCCACAGATGCCTGCTGCCCGATACTCTGGATAGCGCCCGCCTCTGAAGGCTCCGATCCGCTTTCCCACGGGATTGTTCCGTTTTCTGCCCCGTTTGATACGCTTTGAGCCGGTTCGGTTACACTTTCCTGGCTTTCAATCACGTTTTTCGCCGGTTCAGTCACGATTTCCTGCTGTTTACTTGCAGATTCCTGCTCTGCTTTCTTCTGGGCCTCCAGCGCCTTTCTCTGCTCTTCCTCTGCTTTTGCTCTTTCCTCTGCTACCCTGCGGCGTTCCTCCGCCAGACGTTTCCTTTCAGCCTCTTCCTCTGCCTTGCGCCTCTTCTCAGCCTCCAGCTTTTCTTCCAGGTCAGACAGCCGCTTATTCTCTGCCAGTGCTTTGCTGAGGTCCAGAGTCTTTATGTAGACATCCTTTGCGTTCAGCTTGTACTTGCTCTCCAGGCTGTCGATTGTCTCCAGATCAGTACGGACCTTTTCAACCTTTGCCTTTACCTCTGCCTGTGCTGTAGCCAGCTTATAGGTCTGGTTGAGATACCGAACATCGAAAACCTTTTCAAAAGGCAGAACCTCCGCCAGATCCCCGATTACTTCATCATAGGATTTCTGGATGCTCTTTTTCTTTTCCTCTTTCTGCTGGTCCTCAAACGCCTTTACCTGCCTGTCAATGATGCCTACCGGCTCCTGGATCAGTGCCAGAATCTCCTTCAGCTCCGCCTCGAACACTTCATACGGCTCATTGATGATTTTCTTAACCATCTTCCGGCGTTCCTCAATGGCTTTTGTCAGCTTATTCAGCTCCGCCCGATCCGCCTTTGCCTGTTTCATGTTGTCCTCTGTGTAGACAACATTCTGGTATGCGGCTATCTTATGCCTTACAGCCCCCTCCAGCTCTTCCTTGTTCCACTTAATCACCCGGAGGAAACCATCCTCCGTAGGATTGATTAACCGAAACTCCATCTTTTCCGGCTGTGCCACAGCTACTTCGCTCACAACCTCCGCCTCCACCGTTTCCGGTGCCGCTTTCTTTCTTCCTGCCATCTGTCTACCTCCTATTCTTCGTCTAAATCAACATAAATCCCTAAGCATCCCATAGAATCAGCAAGCTCTTCCAGCTGATCTTCTTCTGTTCCCACCACGTCCTCCACATATTTGCTGCCGCAATATGGACAAACCGGATAACCAGGCGGGCAATTTTCCAGAAGTTTCTCACCTACAATAAAATCTTTTCCACAATCCAGGCAATTATATTTTGTATGAATATCAATATAATGCCCTTCTGCCCAATTCGGACTTCTCCACGTATTCTGCCTCCTTAATACCTTATATGAATCGTAAGCACATTATCTATGATGTCGAACGAGTTCACTGTAGAGTTCATCAAAAGCTCCGGTTGAATATTCTGCACTTCATCCCGCTCCAGCTTGGAAATTTCTCCATTTGGTGTTTGAAGAAATATATCTGCATTACTGCACATATTGTATTTTTTGATTAAATCCTTGACTTTCATAATGCGCCTCCTATATTTGATCTGGTCCTATTACCCGGATTGATACATCCACCCTCGGATTCTCCGAATAGAACTTCCTTACCTGTGCATCCACCACTGCCGAATCATCATGATATGCCACCAGATTCAGACTGTCGCAGATGATCTTCCCGATATTGTCCCAATCCGGCTTTTTTGTTGGCCGGATTCT
Source organism: uncultured Acetatifactor sp. (assembly GCA_910584375.1). GTDB lineage: Bacteria > Bacillota > Clostridia > Lachnospirales > Lachnospiraceae > Acetatifactor. The sequence continues at coordinate 135,117 of CAJUAH010000006.1, read as the reverse complement.
ATGCTCCAGCATAGACTTGCGCTTTTTCTTGCTGGTGGATTTCGGAATCTCATAGTAAGCGATAATCCTCACATCCAGCATGGCGCCATCGCTGAACATTTTCCCTTTCGCCGCCTGCTGATACATCAGCTTAACCAGATTCTCATAGCTTACCGTCTCGTCCGGAGTATAGGTCTTTACATACTGCCCTGCTCTGGAGAACTTCGGCCTCTGCTTTCCGAATGGCTGGCCCGGTACTGAGAACTTAATCTGTTTCATAGCGTTATCCTCTGCCTGTTCCATACTGCCTCCTATTCACCGCCGCCAGCATCAGCCGCGCCGTCCTCCTTATAGACCTTCAAGTAATAGTCCATCTGCTTTCCTGTCGGCGTTTTCTTTCTTACCCCTGGCCCGATTGTATATCCGTTTTCCAGGAGAATACCCGCAACCGCCTTTCTGTCCTCCAGCTTATAAATGCTGATTTCTGCCACCTTTTCCATTGCCATATTGTCATTCCTCCATTAGCTTTTTCATTTCGTCAAACCGCTTTGCCGCCTCTTTCTCCCTCCATGACCTGCCAGGCACTCTCACCGGGAAACACATTTCAAATATCCTGTCGTAAATCCGCTTATACCGGATGTCCGTATTCTCCTGCATTTCCTTTACTGTCATGTTCGTGGTAAGGATCAGCGGCTTTCCGGCCCGGTACCTGCTGTCGATGATGTTATAAACTTTCTCCAGGGCATAGTCTGTATTTCTCTCGGTACCCAAATCATCAATTATCAGCAGGCGGGCGTCGTTCAGCCGGTTCATAAAAATCTTTTCTTCTTCCGGATTCCCCTGGATGTTCTGCAGGATTTTCACGAATGAGGTCATAATTACCGGAATCATCCGATCCATAAGCTCATTTGCTATGCAGGCAGCTGTAAAGCTCTTCCCGGTTCCTACCGTTCCCCACAGCAATATTCCCTGCCTCTTCTCATACATTTCCTCGAACCGTTCCACATACTTCTCTGCCAGGGCATACACTTTCTGGTTATCCTTGTCTTTCTGGAATGAGCGCAGGCGCACTTCCCGCAATTTATCATCTATCAGACTGCTGTTTTTCAGACGCACCATGCGCTCCATTGCCTTTCGCCGTTCCTCTGCCTCTTCCCTGCGCCTGTTTTCCTCAACCTGGCATTTGCAGAGGCATCTTACGACTATTTCCCTGCCGTTCGTAAAATCTGATGCCGGGAGTCTGGTCTGCTTTTTCCCTTTGCACTTTCCACAATGCAGGAGTCCATCTTCGCCTATGTAGTCGCCTTCATCTGCCTGCATCTCTACGATGTCCTGCGGAAGTTTCACGACCTCCCCCAGCTTTACCGGTTCACCAATCATATACATCACCCCTTCCGAAACGGATTCTCGTCGTCTGTGACTTCTATGCTGGCCTGAGGGGCGTTTTTAGGAAGATAATCAAGGAACGGTGTTGCCTCCCCTAAAAAGGTCTTTCCATGCTTGATATACTTCTCTTCCGTCCTGTCCCTCCTGCACTGATCCGCATAATTTTTCGCCGCCTCTAACAGCTGTTCATGAGAGAATCCATCCTCCAGCCTTGCCTTGTACTTCTTGTACGCCTGCGCCTTATCCACTTTCCTGGGGTAAACGCTCCAGAACTCTTCAAAATCTGTTGAATAATTGCTGATTGCCTTTCTTGACTTCGGCTCCGGGCTTTGGGCCTCCGGGAGAGCAGGCACACTTTCCTCCGGCTCTCCCAAAAGCGCTTTTTCATTTTTAACCCGGTTGTAATACTCTCTCTGCCGGTCCGCCTCCGTTGAGGACTTCCCTATGTAGTTCTGAATATCCATCATGTAGATAGCCCCGTTATCCAAAACCTCAATCAGCTCCAGCTTTCGGAATATTTCCAGCGCCTTTTCCACGGTACCTACTTGGTGTCCTACCAGGGTGGCAAGTATCTCCGGCGTGTACGGTATCACATTTCTATACATCAGCCGCCCCTCATTCCTCAGACTTTTCAGATAGAGTTTCAAGAGGATATTGCTATACATATATCCGTCCTTCATGCTCTCCAGTATCTTGATCTCTTCCGACTCGAAAAACCCCTCCTTCAGCTTTAGGTAATAATACTTTCTATTGTCCGCCATGTGTTCACCGCCAATCGCAACTATATTCCGGCTGTCAAATCCATAATAGAAATCGGCCTTGTCAGCACCCGGTTATGCCTGCAGCAATCGCACAGCTCGCATCTGTCCGGCTGGTACTCGCCGCTCTTGATCCTCAGAATCCTCGGCATATTCGCCTCGACCACGCTCAGCGCCTCCTGCAGATAATTGTCCGTCACATGGATAATGCGGATGTCTGGCTCTTTCTCCTTTGTCGCACCCGCAATATAAAACGGCAGCTTATCCCCGGTGTTCTGCCTCACAATTTCCTGGTAGACTGCTCCCTGGATGTCATATCCCCAATACCGGACGAAATCCAGATAACCCAAATCCTTTACCCATTTCAGCTCCGTAATGGATGCCATGACCTTCAAATCCACGATTGCCACCTTCGGGATGTAGCTGTCGATCTTGATTTTCCACTTTGCCCCGAACAGTTCCCCGGTCATAATGGCCTGTTTCTGCCCGGACATATATTTCATGAAATACTTGTCACGCTCAATGCGGGCAATGATCTCATTCGCCTTTACATACTCTGCTTTCAGGCCGCCGTCCTTTTTGAACAATTCTGGATGCTCCGATTTGAACCGCTCCAGCGTTCCCTCAAAGTAAGCGTCCACATAGCTGCCTACCAGGAGAGCAGTAGTTTCTTCATCCTCCCACCGTTCTTCCAGCTTTTCCATCGCCGCAAACTCGCAGGCCAATCGCCCGTATGTACCCGCAAAATCCTTGAACTGGGAGACACTCATGTACTCCCTGTTAGCCTCCTGGCTGTAATAATTTTCTGATGTCAGTCGCATTTCTTCTTTCCTCCTATTCAATCTCTTCTAAAACCAAACCGCCAATCTGATTACTGTTATTCTTGGCAAATGCAAAAGCGTCTACCGGTTCCACTTTCTCCGGAAGTGCTGCTGTCTGCTTTCTGCTGGTGGAGAGTAAGCCGTTCTGGAACTCCACGCCACCGCCCTCGTCATAGGCCATTAACTGTTCAACCTTATCGAAATCCTTTTCAATATACTTGCTCAGCCTGCGGATAACAGTTTTTCGGTACATTTCTCCGGAAGATTTCTTCCACGCATCACTGTCCTTTGCTTTAGAATAGTTTTGACGCACTCCCTCAATTTCCTCTGCGCTCATACTCTCGTAAAGCATGGAGCCGTCAGTATAGGTCACGATTGCAAATGCTCCTATTACCTTTCCGTTATTGAACGGGAGTGGCTTGAATACAAGTTTCTGCTTTCCATCCTCCACTCCCTCGTCATAAAGATCACCTTCCCGAACAATCTTCGCAAAAATGTCCTTGATGGGCTGGATGCTGTGCTTTTTGCATATCTTGATCTCGCCCTTGTAATCTGTCTGAAAATTCATTTCTTTGCTATACGGAATTGCGTAACATTCTCCGCTCAGGAAATCCAGCCCCAGGAAAGCTCCCTTTATCATACAGAGTGCTATGGAATCCGCCGAAATACCGTCCAGGTTCTCGCGTTTCTTTTTATCTTTGAGCATATCCCTAATCAGAGTAATGCAGTTAAGAATGAACCTGTCCTTATTGAACCCCTCCGGCATTGCCCCTATCTTTTCCGTAATCTGCTTCATAAGTGCATCCTGGATATTATTAAGATATTCCGCCGTTGTTACCTGTTTGGTCTGCGGTTTTGTTTGCTGGTTTTCTTGTTGTTCCATATCGCTGTCCTCCTTTCTTTTATGCCGTTGCAAGGCTTTCGCCTACCAGCTCCAGCAGTTCGCTGGAACTCATATCATCCAGGCATTCCTTGCAAATATAGCCTTCCTGGCTGTCAAAATATTTGTCACCCCCAAAAATCCCTTCCCCACATTTCCTGCACCTATGTATCGGTGCTGGCTCCGGGGCGTTCGGGCATCTTGGGCGGCATGGTATGCTCATACAAACGCTGCACATCCTTCGCACTCCCCTTTCTGCATCCTCAATAGCGTTGTAACATTCACATATTCTCTGAACAGATGATTTTTCAGCTCGTCCTTGAACAGCAACGGAAGATATTCCTCCCTGTTCTCAATCCCGCATACATCCATTTTCCTGTTGCAATACCAAATCAGATACTCTACTGTTTCCTGGGATATGTGGATTCCCTGCTTTACCCATTCGCCCACAATTTCATCAATCTTCGTCTGATCCATAGCCGTCCTCCGTTCTGAACAGATATCTTACGACATCACCCACGCACCTTGATTCCTCCACCAGCATAAGCACCAGCGGTAAGGTCAGCCATTCTCCGCCATAGGCGACATATCCTCTTTCCGCATACGCCATTTTGACGAATACCTCTGTCAGAATCAGACCGGCTGTAATCCACAGCCAATTCCTTGATATATACCTCTTTGCGTTTCTCATTCTGCCAGCTCCTTTTCCGTATAAAAGTAATGGTTTCCGTGCTGAAAAAGGAAGTGCAGGTTATCCCTGTGCCAGCTTGACTTTCCCTCGCTCTCAAAGTATAAGGCTCCCTGACTTTCATCCCATTTGTTCAGCTGGATCAGCTCCAGTGCCTCGTAACATTCCCTGTTCGGCTCTACTCTGTCAAACCTACCGTTGCCTACCGGACTGAATTGCCTTTCCTGGAATATGACCTCCGGTATGCTGTCCTGGAACTTGTCGCTCCATACACGGTTAAGGACCACCAGAATTACCAGCGCTTTTCCTTCAACATCCTCTCCTTCAGCCTCTGCCATTGCGATTTTTGCCAGCAGGTATGCGTCCTCAGAATCCCAATCCATGCTGCCTATCATCCCTCGACTCTCTTCCGGCGCATCCGTTTCTTGAATTTCTTCCTTTTCCTCCGGCTGCGTTTCTGCCGCTATATCCGTGGTAGTGATTTCATAAACTTCTATTCTCCTATCTGCATCCTCCTTCTTGCCGGTGCTGCCTCCGGCATCCGCAAACAAATTATCAATACCTTTAACCGTAAATACAGCAGCTCCGCATATCGCCAGGACCTTTAACCCAAACAATAGCTTTCGCTTGCTTTTTCTACTCACAATCAGATCTCCTTTCCTGTCCTCAGCCGATTACTCTCCCTTGATGTACTTCTCTCCGGCAATCTTCATTTCGCTTATGATCTCCGCGATCTTCCCCAGCCTTTCCAGAATTTCTTTCAGTTTCGGGAGTTCCTCTTTGCTGATGATTCCGTCCTCTGTTATCTCAATCAGATCCTCCCTCATGGCCCTTAATCCGTCCTCGTTGAACCCTCTCAAAAGGCGCAAGGCAATTCCCTGTATGCCCTTTTCCTCTGTCGCCAGCGGAAGAAATCCATGCACCGGGCACTCTTCCATGCAATACCTTGTAATCAGTTCCGGGGCATTGTATAAGTCCGCCATAAGGACGACCTTATCCACCGGTACAACCTTTGTATTCCCAAGCTCATAATCAGCCAGCGTCGATACCGAGATTCCTAAAAGCTCCGACGCTCCTTCCCTGCTGTATAGCCTCTCATTGTATGCTGCTGCCTTTTTCCTAGCCTTGAAATACACATTGTTGTTCTCGTTTATAGAACCTTTTCCCATTTCGTGTTACCTACCCTTCCGCTATAATCTAATTATCACCAGAGGGTACAGCCGACATTTTGATTTCCAGCAGGCTGCTTACGGCATCCACGATTTTCTCATTCATCATTCTGCCGTTAATAACCAGTGACAGCCGATCCCTGGAGATGTTCAGTTTCTCCGCCAGCTGATTGACGCTCATTTTCTTTTTCACAAGCTCAATCTTCACACACTGGCACCATTCGTCTGAAGGTGTATCAATCCGTTCCGGCATCCCTTTTGTGCCAAGCACTCCGTTGATTTTTTCAGCGATTGTCTGGTAGCTTGCATTTGAGTACCGGCCATTGATAACTGAGGAAACTGTCGCATAGCTATAACCGATGCTTTCCGCCAGCTGCTTTAATGTCATATCCCTGTCAATAGCAGCTTTCCGGACATCCTTACCCCATTGTGATGTTTCCTTTCCCATTTAAGTATCACTCCTTTCTCGCATTTGCTTAATATTTGTTATTTATTTTTGCGTGTTTGCGTGCTATAATGGAAATATCCTATTTACAGTCTCGCAAACGCACTTAGAAATACATTTCGCTCTCTGCTCGCAACTTTGAATTGATTTGTATTTCATGTATATATTATACCACGTATCTGCGAGTTTGTAAATAGTTACGCTCTCATTCGCGAATTTATTTTGCTACGGAGGTATGAAATGGAAATAATCGAAAGAATCTACCAACTGCTGGACGAAAAAGACAAGCGTGCTTATGAACTTTGTGAAAAACTTTCTATCCGGACTTCTACTATGTCAACCTGGAAGGCCCGCACCAACGATCCGCCTGCAAAGTACATGAAAACCATAGCTGATTTCCTCGGCGTGTCGCTGGATTATCTACTTACTGGCCAGGAGGCTCCAGTCCGTAAGAACACCACCCAGGAAGAGGATGATCTGCTTGATCTGTTCCGCTCTCTTCCAGAACCAAAGAAATATGAATTTATCGGGGAACTCAAAGGTTTTCTGAAAGCCTACACAGAGTCTCAGAAGTACCTCGATGAAGAAAAAAGATTATCAGTTTAGAATGGTACCGGAAATATGGCCGGTACTAAAGACAGGAGGCCGCCTATGACAAATGCCGCCCAATACTTCGAGCTGGCACACGCTGAGGAAACAGACGGCAATGAAAGCGCCGCCCTGCTTTTATACCTTTCCTCTTTTTGTGACAGCTTTAACTCCGCATCAAAAGATTACCCCTGTGGCACTGTGGCAAAAATTCGGAGCCTGCAGAACCGGCTTTCTCTTTCCGACTTGCAGCTCCTTTCTTTGGTACATTCCTATGGGCCTCTTTCAGATGCGGAGAGCCAGAAACTATTATCCTATTCCATTTACGGCTGCGTTACCGGGATTAAGGCCGTCCTGGCTGACCATGCCTTTGGATAGAAAAACGGAGGAATTACATGGAACACCAACTAACAGGAAATGAGGAATTTACCCTGCATGGCAAAGTCGCTGGAATCACCGTTTTGGATTTCTGGCGCTGGGCGTTTTCGGATTTAATCGACAATACCCAGCGCGGGGTAATGGCAGAGTTCCTCGTTTATTCATCGCTAAATCGTACTCCCCCCCCCCCCGATACACAAATGCGAGAAAATTGGCTCCCTTTTGACGTGACGAGTCCATCCGGACGCAGGATTGAAGTAAAATCTGCCGCTTACATTCAAGCCTGGACCCCCGAAAACATATTTGCTCAGATTCGTTTTGACATTGGGAAAAAGCTGGCCTGGGATAATGCTACCGCCACTTCTGCCACTGTCGCAAAGCGCAACTGCGATCTATATGTATTCTGCCTATTTACTGCCAAGACAAAGGATGTCTCCCTGCTCGACCTGGACTATTGGGATTTTTATGTGCTGCCTACATCCGTTCTTGATGAAAAGGTGCCGGACCAAAAGGGAATTTCCCTGTCCTCTCTCCTTAAACTGGAGCCGGTAAAGACCGACTATGCCGGACTCGGCGCAGTAATCGAATCTATCAAACTGTAAAGGAAGTGATGCCATGAAACTGCCAAACGGCTACGGGAGCGTAACCAAATTATCTGGAAATCGGCGCAAGCCATACCTGGCCCGTGTCACGCTCGGATGGATCACAGACGAGCAGACCGGCAAAACAGTCCAGAACCGTGTGCCGATAGGAACATTCAAGACCAAAAAAGAGGCCCTCCAGGCATTAGCCGAATATGGAGCCAATCCATACAACATACAAAACAACAATCTTACCCTTGCCGAGCTTTACCAGAAGTGGACAGAAAGCTACTTCCCTACCCTGGAAAGCGAATCGTCCTCCAGAACCATCACCGCCGCCTGGAGATACTGCCACGCTATCCACAGTATGCGTGTAAAGGATCTCCGGGCCAGACATATCAAAGGCATTATGGAGGACGGCTATATCATCCCCTCCCATGGTAAGGATGCCGGTCATAAGATACCAGCCTCTCCGGGAACTAAGGCAAGGATCAAATCCATGTTCAACCTTATGTTGGATTATGCCCTGGAGTATGAGCTGGTAGACAAGAACTATGCTCGAACCTTTGACCTCTCCAATGACATCATCAAAGAAAAAAATGCTGCTACGAGAGGACACATAAATTTCAACGACCAGGAAATGGAGACCCTATGGAACAACATTGATTCTTTCCGCTTTGTGGACTGGATTCTGATTCAATGCTACATGGGATGGCGCCCACAAGAACTCGCAAAGCTCAGGATCGAGGATGTCAACCTTTCCGAACAATACATTACCGGGGGAATGAAAACCGATGCCGGGAAAAACCGTGTCGTGCCTATACATCCTCGCATAAAAAGCCTTGTGCAGAAAAACTACGACCAGGCAATCAGCCTCGGCAGCATATATCTCTTTAACGACCCGGACGCTGTAAAGGGTGGCATGACTATCACCTATGACAAATATGCCGGACGGTTCGCAAAAATAATGACTGCCCTGGGTATGCGTGAGGATCACCGCCCACACGATCCCCGAACCACTTTCATCACTATGGCTAAAAAGGCAGGGGTAGATGAATATGTGATAAAGCTCCTTGTCGGCCACAAGATCACGGACATAACAGAGGGTACCTATACAAAGCGTGATATTGAATGGCTGAGGACGGAAATGGAAAAGATGCCGTAACCCTTGTGGCTGCGGCTTTTTTCGTGCCTGCTTTTGCTGAAATTCTGTTACCTGTACCGTGTTTCCTACTTGTTACCTACCGGTGTCCTACTCTCCGATTTTTACCACTTTTCACGACTGCTCAGAACAAATTTCCGTTTTCACTTCCCGGCATAAAAAAAGTACCGCAACCCCTAGAGATTACGGTACTTTCAAGCCTTTCGGCGTTTTCAATTCACAAGGTATATTTAGAACTTACCTTCCTTCGCCGCTTCCTCGATGGAGACAGCCACAGCCACGGTGGCGCCCACCATGGGGTTGTTGCCCATGCCGATCAGACCCATCATCTCCACATGAGCGGGAACGGAGGATGAACCTGCGAACTGCGCGTCGGAGTGCATACGGCCCAGAGTGTCGGTGAAACCGTAGGAGGCAGGGCCTGCAGCCATATTGTCGGGATGCAGGGTACGTCCGGTACCGCCGCCGGAGGCTACGGAGAAGTATTTCTTGCCGGCCTCGGTTCTCTCCTTCTTGTAAGTGCCGGCCACAGGATGCTGAAATCTGGTGGGATTGGTGGAGTTACCGGTGATGGATACGTCCACATTCTCCTTCCACATGATGGCAACGCCCTCGGGAACGCTGTTGGCGCCGTAGCAGTTTACCTTGGCGCGCAGGCCCTCGGAATAAGGCTTGCGGAATACTTCTTCCACAGTGTTGGTGTAGGGATCATACTTGGTCTCCACATATGTAAAGCCGTTGATACGGGAAATAATCTGCGCCGCGTCCTTGCCCAGGCCGTTCAGGATAACACGCAGAGGTTTCTGACGCACCTTGTTGGCTTTCTCGGCGATACCGATCGCGCCCTCCGCAGCGGCAAAGGACTCATGACCTGCCAGGAAACAGAAACAGTCAGTCTCCTCCTCCAGCAGCATCTTACCCAGATTGCCGTGGCCCAGACCAACCTTACGGGTATCGGCAACGGAGCCGGGGATACAGAAAGCCTGCAGGCCCTCTCCGATGGCGGCGGCAGCGTCGGCAGCCTTGCGGCAGCCCTTCTTGATGGCGATGGCAGCGCCCACCGTGTATGCCCAGCACGCATTCTCAAAACAGATGGGCTGGATCTTCTTCACCTGCTCGTATACATCCAGACCGGCATCCTTGGTAATCTTCTCGGCTTCTTCGATAGAAGAGATACCGTAACCATTCAGTACTTTATTGATCTGATCAATACGTCTTTCATATGATTCAAATAACGCCATTACTTTTTACCTCCTCTTCGTCCTTATTTCACTTCTTTATCGGTTCTGGGGTCGATGATTTTCACGGCATCCGCCACGCGGCCATACTGACCCCTGGCCTTCTCATAGGCCGTGGTGGGATCGTCGCCCTTCTTGATGAAGTCGGTCATCTTGCCCAGATTTACGAACTGATAGCCGATGATCTGATCCTCGTTGTCCAGAGCGATACCGGTCACATAGCCCTCTGCCATCTCCAGATAGCGGGGACCCTTGGCCAGAGTGCCGTACATCGTACCCACCTGGCTGCGCAGGCCCTTGCCCAGATCCTCCAGGCCGGCACCTACGGGCAGACCTTCCTCGGAAAAAGCGCTCTGGGAACGTCCGTAGACGATCTGCAGGAACAGCTCTCTCATAGCGGTGTTGATGGCGTCGCATACCAGATCGGTATTCAGAGCTTCCATAACGGTCAGACCGGGCAAAATCTCAGCCGCCATAGCCGCGGAATGGGTCATACCGGAACAGCCGATGGTCTCCACCAGAGCCTCCTGGATGATACCCTCCTTCACGTTCAGGGACAGTTTGCAGGCGCCCTGCTGGGGAGCGCACCAGCCTACACCGTGTGTAAAGCCGGAGATGTCTTCCACCTTCTTGGCCTGAACCCAATTTGCTTCTTCAGGGATGGGAGCACAGCCGTGATGAACGCCCTGCGCTACCGGACACATTTCTTCAACTTCTTTTGAGTAAATCATGTGAAATCTCCTTTCGCTTGTTACTTAAAACACTATTTTCCAGTTCTGGAAAATGCGTTCATAATTCGTCTCATCTATTCTCTCATATTTTAGAAGAAAAATCCAGTGGAAAATCACTTTTTAAGTCACTTTTTAGGACCTTGACAATTGTTCTTTAAAGTCTCCTGTCACGTCGGAAAGCCAGTCGTGGAGCCGCCGCCGCTCCTCTTTCCCCAGCGTCCTGATCCATTCGTCATATGCAAGCTCCTCCTTCCAGTCCACGGACGTCGGCAGGGATGCCGCCTGTTTCTCCAAAACAGCCGGGTCCACAGGCTCCAAAGACCACTCCGCCGCCAGAGCGTTAAAACGGCTGACCCGCTCCTTCATGCAGCTCCCGATCGTCTCCACCGCACCGGCCAGCACAAGGGATAACTCATCGTCTCCACCCTGTCTGCTCCTCTCCATCCGAACCTTCAGATACCACTCCCTGAGGGCGTGGAGCTGCGCCAGAAATTCCACGTTCCTGTCGTATATCTTTCGGAAACGTTTATCGGAAAAGGCAATGCCGGAAAAGGAGCAGGCGCTGTCAATATTCCTGCCGGTTTCCCCATGCATGGTACAGTCGCCCACAGGGCGGCGTATCACCTGCCCGGCTACGGTCATCGCGCCGAAACCGATGGACGCCGGGCCCACCATCCCGGACAGACCGCCCAGAAAAATACGTTTCTGATCCAAAAATACTCCCTCCGTCACATTCCCCACCAGCGACGGCGTGGCCTTGTCCCCATTCTTTCCCCAGGGGGTAAAATTAAAATGTATGAATCCGCTGCCCACCTCGGTATGCTCCTTGCGGGAACTCCCGCCGGAGATCAGCACGTCGCACAGATTGATCAGGGATCCCAGCGTGACGCTGTACATCAGAATCGACTGCTTAAGGCCCACGCAGTGAGCCGTGGTAGCGTATTCCTCCAGGAGAGTCCCCCCCCGGAAATGGGCATTGGCCCCCACTTTAGCCATGGGCAGCAATGTGGTATCCGTCAAAAAACCGCTGCCGATCTCGGCCCCCGCGCCCACAACGGTATCATGTATCGCCGCAGGCCCTTCCGTCCCGATCTGCGCGGAAGTACCCACCAGAGTACGTTTCCCCGTAAGGCGGCATCCCGGAAACAGCACACTCCCCTCATAAATCCGATCCAGATTCACTTCCGGCCCAATATAAGTCTGTCCGGGATCCACGATCACAACGCCCTTATCCTCCAGAACACGAATCCTCTCTTCTATATCTTCCCGCATAACATACTCCCTTCCCATACTACTGCCCCTTTGCATAAAACGCTCCCGAAGCCCTGAAACAAGCCTGCAAATTCCCCTGATTGGAGAGCTGCTTTACCATATTGGTACGCCGGGTAACAAAATCGTCCAGCTTTCCCATGTACTCGTCGGCGGTGATATTGCCGTCCGCCACCAGCGTCAGCCCCTTCTCCCAACTGGCTGTCAGGGCCGGGTCCAGCAGCGGGCGTATGGACAGATTGACCACATCGTAGATCATCTCTCCCATCAGCGTGGGGGTAATCACCTGGGTCTTTTTGTTCAGCGCCAGATATTCGATGTTCACCAGCTTTTTCAGGATTTCGGCCCGGGTGGCGCTGGTGCCGATCCCGCTGCCCTTGATCTGTGCCCGCAACTCCTCGTCCTCGATAAACTGTCCCGCGTTCTCCATGGTGAGGATGATACTGCCGGAATTGTAACGCTTGGGAGGAGAAGTCTCTCCTTCCTTGATCTCATATCCTTTGACAGCCAGTTTAGAACCCTTTTTCAAGCTCTTCAAAAGCGCCATGAACTGTTCGTCGCACTTCTGCTCCTCCTCGCCGTTTTCTTCTGCTGCCGTATGATCTCCGCTGTCTTTTCCCTGCTCTCCTCCGGTTGTTCTGTCCGCCCCCAGGGAAACGGCGTCCCCGCTCTTTTTGGAGAAGGAATACTGCGTCACCTGCAGATATCCCTCCTGAGTCAGTACCTTAAAATTGGCAAAGAAACTCTCCCCCGCCACCTTGATCTGAAGCGCTATCTTCTGGTATACCGCCGCCGGATAAAAAATGCTCAGGAAACGGCGCGCGATCACCTCATATACCTTAGCCGACACAGGCGTCAGTCCGGACAGATTGTTCAGTCCCTGCCCCGTGGGGATGATGGCGTAGTGATCCGTGATCTGTTTATCGTTGACATAGCGGGTCTTCGCTATGTTTTTGTAACTGCCCTGGGCCAGAATGTCCTTCGCGAACCCGGCGCACAGGCCATAGCCCTGCAATCCGCCGATGTTCTTGTGTATCTCCTTGGCCACCGCGGTGGACAACACTCTGGCGTCCGTGCGGGGATATGTGACCATCTTTTTTTCATACAGCTCCTGCACGATCCGCAAAGTCTCGTCGGGGCTGATCTTAAACAGCTTGGAACAGTCGTTCTGTAGCTCCGCCAGATTGTACAGAAGGGGAGGATTCTTATTCTCATTTTTACGGGCGGCGGACTCTATGACCGCCTCCCCCGACAGCCCGTCGATCAGCGCCTGAGCGTCCTCCCTGGCCTTAAAACCGTTCTCCTTGTAGAGCTTTGGAGACGCGAAGTAGCGGCTGCCCTCCACGGCTTTCCACTCGCCCTCCAGCCTTTTGTCTCCGTCTTCTCCCAGGCCAAAGCTGCCCAGCACCCGGTAAAAGGGAGTTTTTACAAAAGCCCTGATCTCCCTCTCCCTCTTCACCACCATGCCCAGCACACAGGTCATGACTCTGCCCACAGAGATCACGGCCCTGTCTCTCTTCAGATAATCCTTCACCGCTCTTCCGTATTTCAACGTCAGTACCCGTGAAAAATTGATTCCCATCAGGTAGTCTTCCTTGGCCCGCAGATAAGCGGCGTCGCTCAGGGCATCGTACTCCGACAGATCCTTTGCCTCCTTGATGCCCCGCAGGATCTCCTCCTCGGTCTGGGAATCGATCCACACCCTTTTCCTCTCCTTGCCCCTGACCCCCGACATCTGTTCCACCAGACGGTATATGTATTCCCCCTCCCGCCCGGAGTCGGTACATACATAGATCGTGGTCACATCCGGACGATTTAAAAGGTCGCTGACAATGGTAAACTGCTTTCTCACGCTGTCAATGACCTCATATTTAAACTCCCGGGGAATAAAGGGGATGGTGTCAAAGCTCCACCTCCGGTATTTCTCGTCATAGATCTCCGGATAGCTCATCGTCACCAGATGCCCCACACACCAGGTTATGATACAGTTCTGGGACTCCAGATAACCGTCCCTGGAACTGGTATTCAGTTTTAACGCTTTTGCGAATTCCTTAGCTACGCTGGGTTTCTCCGCAATAAATAGATTTTTACCCAAATGTCCTGTACCTCACGCCAGCTTTTCCAGCAAAGCATCCATCTCCTGTACCGGAAGAGGTCTGCCGAAATAATACCCCTGTATGACATCGCAGCCGATGGCATGGAGATACTTATACTGCTGCTCCTGTTCCACACCTTCCGCAATGGTCTCCAGTCCCAATGTGCGCACCATGGAAATAATACTCTCCGTAATCACTCTGGTAGCCCCGTCCGACAGCACCGTATCGATGAAAGACTTATCGATCTTCAGCGTGTCGATAGGCAGTTTCTTCAGATAGGCCAGGGAGGAAAAACCCGTGCCAAAATCGTCCAGAGACACCCTGATTCCATACCCCCGCAGCGTCCGCAGCTTGGCGGATACTTTGTCAAAGTCTTCAATCAGTACGCTCTCCGTGATCTCCAGCTCCACCTCCTGGGGATGCACCTGATAGGTGCTGAGCAACTGCAGAAGTTCATCCACAAAGCCGTCCTTCATATATTGTATGGCGGAGACATTGATGGACAGAACCATGGCGTTCTCCTGCCTGCCGCGCCACCTGGCAAACTGACGGATTCCCTCCTCCATGACCCAGCGCCCGATGGAGACGATGGCTCCGTTCTGCTCCGCTATGGGGATAAACACGGCGGGGCTGATCATGCGCCCCGATCCGTCGCGCCAGCGTATCAGCGCTTCCATTCCCCGCAGCTGTTTGTTACCCGCATAGTACTGCGGCTGGTAATACAGTTCAAAACTATGGCTGTAGATAGCGTCCTTTAACTGATTTTCAATCTGCACATTCTGCAGAAACTCATTTAAAATGGGCGTGTCAAAATACTGTATCGTATTTTTTCCCATATCCTTGCTCTTGTACATGACGATCTCGGCGCAGCCGATCAGTTCCAGCGCCGTGGCTGCCGACTCCGGGTATTCCGCCACGCCGATGCTGACCGTAATATTGATCTCCTGGCCGCCGCTGAGCAGGAAGGGTTTGCGCATGCGCTCCTGAATCCGCTCATGGATCTTGCCCACTGTCTTCTGTCCTGTGGGAGCATAGAGCGCCATGCAGTATATGTCACTGTTTAAATGGCAGACAATGACGTCTTCGCTGGACATTTCTTTCAAAAAACTGCCCACCTGCTGTACCAGCTCGTCTCCTACGATGATCCCCAGGCCGTCGTTGACCTTGCGGAAATCGTCGATATCGATCAGCAGCACGCTGACGATCTCCCGCTCCTCCTGGGCCCTGCGCACATACTCGGACAGCAGCCGCACAAAATAGTTGCGGTTGTACAATCCCGTCAGGGAATCATAATAAGCCATATAGGTCAGCTCTTCATTCTGCATCTTAAATTTGGTGATATCACTGATGCTGATGATCTTATCCTGCGGGGTTCCGTCCTCATCGTAGAAGACCTTCGCCCTGAATTCCAGCCAGGCCCTCTTATCCCGCAGCATACACTCCGTCACGGCGTCCTCTTTATGCTTTTTCTCCAGAAACAGTATTTCCCGCAGGGTGTCCACATAGGGCTCGTCTATCATCTCATACAGACGCCCCAGATCTTTCCAGTCCCGCACGTGAAAGTCAAAAAAGCTGTCCCATTTACCCAAAAGACTGATCTCATTTTTTTCAAAAGAATAATACAGAAAGGCGTTATAAGATGTCTCACAGATCAGACGATACATTTTTTCCTGTACACTCAGTTTTTGATTTTTTGCTCTCAGCAGATCCAATTGATACCGTAATTCGTTCATTCTTCCCTCATCCCTGTAGCCTACGAAGTAAACTACCGCCTTATCCGTGTATTCTAAGATAAATCCGTATTATGCCGTCAGTCTTTTTTGGATATATAGCCCATGGCTTTCAACAGTTCCGCGCACAGCACCGCTCCGCCGGCAGCGCCTCTGACGGTATTGTGGGACAGACCTACAAACTTGTAGTCGTACACCGTATCCTCCCGCAGGCGTCCGATACTGATTCCCATGCCGTTCTCATAGTCCACATCCAGCGTCACCTGGGGCCGGTTATCCTCCTCCATATAGCGGATGAACTGCTCAGGGGCGCTGGGCAGGTTCAGTTCCTGCGGTTTGCCGCTGAAAGTCACCAGCTTTTCAATCAACTGCTCTTTGGTCGGCTTTTTGCGGAACTTTACAAACACTGCCGCCGTATGGCCGTTCAATACCGGCACGCGAATACACTGGCAGGTGATCACAGGGCTGGTGGCGGGCACGATCTGACCGTCCACGATCTCTCCCCACAGACGAAGGGGCTCTTTCTCACTCTTTTCCTCCTCGCCGCCGATATAGGGAATGATATTGCCTTCCATCTCGGGCCAGTCCTTAAAGGTCTTACCCGCGCCGGAGATGGCCTGATAGGTTGTGGCCACCACCTCGTAAGGTTCAAACTCCTTCCATGCGGTAAGTACCGGGGCATAACTCTGGATGGAGCAGTTGGGCTTGACGGCTACAAACCCCCTGACCGTTCCCAGACGCTTTCTCTGCGCCTCGATGACCTGCACATGCTGGGGATTGATCTCCGGCACCATCATGGGCACATCCGGGGTCCAGCGGTGGGCGCTGTTGTTGGATACCACCGGAGTCTCCGTTCTGGCATAGTCCTCCTCGATCTTTTTGATCTCTTCTTTGGTCATGTCCACGGCGCTGAACACAAAGTCCACTCCCGCCGCGACTTTCTCCACCTCGTTGACATTCATTACCATCAGGTTCCTGACCGCCTCCGGCATGGGCGTATCCATCTTCCATCTCTCGCCCACAGCCTCCTGATAGGTCTTTCCCGCGGAGCGGGGACTGGCGGCGACAGCCGTCACTTCAAACCAGGGATGGTTCTCCAGCAATGCTATGAAACGCTGCCCCACCATACCTGTAGCACCCAAAATACCTACTTTCAACTTCTCGCTCATAATTTTCTCCTTTTATTATATGTACTGCGTCCGCTGATTCAACGTCAGTGTCCGGCAAATGCTGATTGTTTTGCCCGGTTCTACGGCAACTGCCAGTCTCTGGGCTGCCACTCTTCCTCCAGATATTCCCTGCTGATGCGTATGACTTCCGCCATGGCCTCTTTTCCCGGCGCTCCCACGGTCAGTCGTTTCTCCACACAGGTCTTTAAAGATATGGCCTCATAGATATCCGGCCCGAATTTATCGCTGATGGTCTGCAATTCCTCCAGAGGCAGATCGTCGATCGCGCAGCCCTTATCCAGACAGTATAACACAAGTCTGCCGATAATGCTATGGGCATCTCGAAAAGGAACGCCTTTTCCCACCAGATAATCCGCCGCGTCGGTGGCATTGGTAAATCCGCCGGTGGCGCTACGGGCCATCCTCTCCCGCTTAAAGCCCATGGTCCGTATCATGCCGGTGAACAGCGCCAGACAGTTCTGCACGGTCTCCATGGCGTCAAAGGCCATCTCCTTATCCTCCTGCATATCCTTATTATATGCCAGAGGAAGACCTTTCATCGTGGTCAGCAGAGAGGTCAACGCCCCGTATACCCGTCCGGTCTTGCCTCTCACCAGCTCCGCGATGTCCGGATTCTTTTTCTGGGGCATGATGCTGCTGCCGGTGGAATAGGCGTCGTCAATCTCCACAAATTGGTACTCGTTGGAATTCCAGATGATGATCTCCTCGCAGAAACGGCTCAGATGCATCATGATCATGGACAGAGCGGCCAGAAACTCGATCAGATAATCCCTGTCGGATACCGAGTCCATACTGTTCAGCGTGGGGCCTTCAAATCCCAGCAGCGACGCCGTATATCCTCTGTCCAGAGGATAGGTGGTGCCTGCCAGCGCCCCCGCTCCCAGCGGACAGTAGTTCATTCTGTAATAGATGTCTTTCAGGCGCTGCCTGTCTCTCTTGAACATCTCGAAATAAGCGCCGAAGTGATGGGCCAGCGTGGTGGGCTGGGCTTTCTGCAGATGGGTGAAACCCGGCATATAAGTCTCCGTATTGGCCTCCATGACATCCAGGATCACACACATCAACTCTTTCAGCAGATCGTCCGTGGCCAGCACCTGCGCTCTGGTGTACAGACGCATGTCCAGCGCCACCTGATCGTTGCGGCTGCGGCCGGTGTGAAGTTTCTTCCCCGGCTCCCCCACCCGCTCGATCAGATTGGCCTCCACAAAACTGTGAATATCCTCAAATCTTTCATCTATGACCAGGGTTCCGGCCTCCACGTCCTCCCGGATGCCGGTGAGTCCCTTGATCAGCACGTCTCTCTCCTGGGGCGAAAGTATCCCCTGCTTTGCCAGCATCACCACATGGGCTATACTGCCCTCGATATCCTGCCGGTAGAGTTTCTTATCAAAACCGATGGACGCGTTAAAGGCGTAGACCTGACTGTCCGTATCCTTGGTAAAGCGTCCTCCCCATAAAGTTGCCATACGAGTTTATTCCTTTCAACCGTGATTTATGTACGATTAAAACACATCATACCTTGATTCCATGCGCTTCAGCGCATACTCCGATCAGTAGAGTTAAATGCGGAGCATTTTACTCATCATACCATGATTGACACTTTATTGCAAGAAACGAATATCTTAAAGTAAGTTCTATTTTTGAGAAAGGACTCACTTGGATGGAAAAAAATATTCTGGAGCTGAAAAATATCAGTTATTCCTATCACAGCCTCCATGGAGAGACAAAGGCGCTGGACGGCATTACCTTTGGGGTCCGGGAAGGGGAATTCCTGGCGCTGGTGGGCCCCAGCGGCTGCGGCAAATCCACCCTGCTGTCTATTATAGCCGGACTGCTGCCCGCAGAGGAAGGCACGATCCTGGTGAACAATCCCGACGGCTCCCTGCGCTACCCCCGGGTGGGTTACATGCTGCAGCGGGAGCATCTGTTTGAGTGGCGCAGCATCTATAAAAACGTGATCCTGGGATTGGAGATCAACCATATGATGACGCCGGAACGTCTGGAATACGTGAACTCTCTGCTGCGCGACTATGATCTGGAAAAGTTTCGCGACAAGCGCCCCAGCGAGCTGTCGGGAGGCATGAAACAGCGTGCCGCCCTGATACGCACGCTGGCGCTGGAACCTCAGTTGCTTTTGCTGGATGAGCCTTTCAGCGCTCTGGATTACCAGACCCGGCTCATGGTATCCAACGACATCTGCCGTCTGATCCGCAGGACCGGCAAGACCGCCATACTGATCACCCACGATCTGTCGGAAGCGGTGAGCCTGGCCGACCGGGTGGTGGTGCTGTCCGGCCGTCCTGCCACCGTAAAAAAGGAGATTCCCATTCACCTGACCCTGCAGGACGACTCCCCTCTGGCAGCCCGGAACGCGCCGGAATTTAACGAGTACTTCAATCAATTATGGGAGGAGATGAAAATATGAGTGTTTCACATGCAAACCCCAATCATTCCGATCTTGCGGGAGAGGTCTGTGACATGCATACGGAAACAGTCAAAAACAAGCCGCAGGCATCGGCCAATCAGGAGGCTTTTGTCCGGGAGCACCGCAGGCATCACCATCAGGTGGCCTTTTACCGGATTTTTTTCTTTCTGTTGTTTCTGGCGCTTTGGGAGCTGAGCGCCCGGCTTAACTGGATCGACAGTTTCTTTTTTTCCAGCCCCAGCCTGGTGGCAAAATGCCTGTGGGGTATGATCCTGGACCGCTCTCTGTTCCTGCATGTGGGCGTCACGCTGCTGGAGACTATCGCCAGCTTTCTGCTGGTATTTCTGATCAGCCTGCTGGCCGCAACCATGTTGTGGTATTCCCAGAAACTGTCGGAAGTGACGGAACCCTATCTGGTGATCCTCAACAGCCTGCCCAAGTCGGCTCTGGCTCCTCTGTTTATCGTATGGCTGGGTACAGGCAGCACCACCATTGTGGTAGCAGGAATCTCCGTGGCCCTGTTTGGGTCGATCATCAGTTTTTATACGGGATTTCAGCAGGTGGACAGTGAAAAGATCACCCTGATCTATACGCTGGGAGGCCGCAAAGGGGACGCTTTCCGAAAAGTGATCCTGCCAGGTTCCATTCCCATCATGCTCAGTACCACCAAGGTCAATATCGGGCTGGCGTTGGTGGGCGTTATCATCGGAGAATTTCTGGCCGCCAGACGGGGACTGGGATATCTGATCATCTATGGCAGCCAGGTGTTCCAACTGAATCTGGTGATCACCAGCATTCTGATCCTGTGTGTCATCGCCATGGGATTCTACAAAGGAATCCAATATGTTGAACACCGTATCAAAATACAGCTTAAAATGTAAGATTGACTTTTTATACCAGGTGTGCTAAACTTTTCACAGCGTTACTTCAACGTTTTAAAGCATTGACGTTTCGCAGTCTTAAATGTACCTGCCGGATATGTCTCCCGCACGCGGCGGCAAAGCGGAGGAGGGCTGCGCTCTCGCTCCGCTTGCCGCGGCGATACCGACAAAAGGCTGTTTCGCAATTGTCATGCAAAATACTAACTGTGAAAGGATACTCTTACCATGTTAAAACTCGTTATCTTGATTCTCTACTTTGCGGTACTCATCGGCATCGGCCTTTACTGCCGCAAAAACGCTACGGATGTGAACGGATTTGTATTGGGCGGGCGCAGTGTGGGACCCTGGCTGACCGCCTTCGCCTACGGCACCTCTTATTTTTCCGCCGTAGTGTTCGTTGGCTATGCGGGACAGTTTGGCTGGAAATACGGGATTGCCGCCACCTGGGCGGGCATCGGCAACGCCGTCATCGGCTCTCTGTTGGCCTGGGTGGTACTGGGCAGGCGCACCCGGATCATGACCCAGCATCTGGACTCCGCCACCATGCCCCAGTTCTTCGGCCGGCGCTTTAACAGCAGGCCGTTGAAGATCGCTGCCTCCGTCATCATCTTTATCTTCCTGATCCCCTATACGGCGTCTCTGTACAACGGCCTGTCCCGGCTATTCGGTATGGCTTTTGATATCGACTACTCCGTATGTATCATTCTGATGGCGGTACTGACAGCCATCTATGTCATTGCCGGTGGGTATATGGCTACTGCCATCAACGACTTTATTCAGGGCATCATCATGCTCTTTGGCATTGTCACCGTCATAGCGGCGGTGATCCGCAGCAAGGGCGGTTTCATGATGGCCTACGAAGGGCTGGCCCGGGTCACGGACCCCTCTGTCACCGAGACGCCCGGCATCTTTGCCTCTTTCTTTGGCCCTGACCCTTTAAATCTGCTGTTCGTAGTGATCCTGACCTCTCTGGGAACCTGGGGGCTGCCCCAGATGGTGCAGAAATTCTACGCCATCAAAAACGAGGAATCCATCAAAAAGGGCACGATCATATCCACGCTGTTTGCGCTGGTAGTGGCAGGCGGCTGCTATTTTCTGGGCGGATTCGGCAGGCTGTTTTCCGATCAGATTGACATCAAGGCTAACGGTTTTGATTCCGTGATACCCACCATGCTGCAGAACCTGGGGCCTGTGCTGATCGCCCTAGTGGTCATTCTGGTGCTGTCCGCCTCCATGTCCACCCTGAGTTCTCTGGTCATCGCCTCCAGTTCCACCCTGACCATTGACTTTTTAAAAGAAACCTTTATGAAAAAAATGGACGACAAAAAACAGCTCCTGCTGATCCGCATTCTGGTGGTGGTCTTTATCGCCATCTCCGCCGTCCTGGCGCTGATCCAGTACAAGAGTTCCATCACATTTATCGCACAGTTGATGGGCATCTCCTGGGGCGCGCTGGCCGGAGCTTTCCTGGCCCCCTTCCTGTACGCTCTGTACTGGAAAAAGACCACCAAAGCCGCCTGCTGGGTATCCTTTATCTTCGGTTCCGGCCTGATGCTGGTGGAGATGGTTACTCCCCAGTATCTGCCCTCTGTCATGAGAAATCCCATCAACTGCGGCGCCATAGCCATGCTGGCCGGGCTGGTCATCGTACCGGTGGTAAGTCTGTTTACGCCAAAGCCCGATCAAAAAATGGTGGACGAGACTTTTGCCTGCTATGACAGAGATACCGTGGTCAAGCAGTCCACCGCATTGGGCAAGTGAGAAACAGAGTGAATGCCCACGGGGCGTGAC
This sequence comes from uncultured Acetatifactor sp., assembly GCA_910584375.1. GTDB lineage: Bacteria > Bacillota > Clostridia > Lachnospirales > Lachnospiraceae > Acetatifactor. The sequence goes on along the minus strand of CAJUAH010000006.1, from coordinate 112,931 downwards.
GCCTGGAGCATTGCCTGTAGGAATAAAGCAATTAAGAGGAGCTGTGAAAAACAGGAGTATAACTCCGACTTTCACAGCTCCCTTTTGCGTAAAACCGGCTATCTTCCCGGCGCTATCCTCTGTTCTGCTGGGCCACCAACATGTCCGCGCCGTATTTTTTGCGCAGGGCAGGTTTCTCGATCTTGCCCGTAGCGTTGCGGGGAACGTCGGCAAATATGATCTTCTTGGGTCTCTTATACCGGGGAAGTTCCTCGCAGAACTGCTGAATCTCCTCCTCCGTACAACTCATCCCCTCTTTTACGGCAATGATCGCGCCGGTAATCTCGCCGAGGCGCTTGTCCGGCAGACCGATGACCGCCACATCCTTCACCTTATCATAGGCGCTCAGGAAGTTCTCGATCTGCACGGGATAAATGTTCTCACCGCCGCTGACGATCACATCCTTCTTACGGTCCACCAGGAAGATAAAGCCGTCCTCGTCCTGCATGGCCATATCCCCTGTGCAGAGCCATCCGTCCTTCAACGTAGCCGCCGTGGCCTCCGGGTCGTTATAATAGCAGGTCATAACGCCGGGACCTTTGACACAGAGTTCCCCCACGTCCCCCTGAGCCACAGGCTGCCCGTTCTCATCCACGATCTTGCACTTCCAGCGGTAGCCGGGAACGCCGATGGCCCCCACTTTATGAATGTTTTCGATCCCCAGATGCACGCAGCCCGGCCCGGTGGACTCGGACAATCCGTAATTGGTATCGTACATATGATGGGGGAAATATTCCTTCCAGTGCTTGATCAGAGAGGGAGGCACGGGCTGGGCGCCAATATGCATCAGCCTCCACTGTTCCAGCTCATAGTCCTCCAGTTTCAGATCCCCCCGGTCCAGACTGTCCAGAATGTCCTGCGCCCAGGGCACCAGCAGCCAGACGATCGTACAATGTTCCTTGGACACCGCGTCCAGTATAATCTCAGGAGTCGCGCCCTTGAGCAGCACGGCTCTGCTGCCCGCGCACAGGCTGCCCATCCAGTGAAACTTGGCGCCTGTATGGTACAGAGGCGGAATACACAAAAATACATCGTTGCGGCCGGTCAAATGATGTTTCTGCTCCATCTGCGCCGCCTGCATCAAACTCTCATGATTATGTAAAATAGCCTTGGGAAAACCTGTGGTTCCCGAGGAAAAATAGATTGCGGCGTCATCGTCCTCCTCCAGCCGGATCAGCGGCGGCTGGCTGGAACAGTCCGCCACCAGTTCCCGATAGCTCTCCGCGAAAGTAGGACAGCCGTCCCCCACATAGATCAGGAGCCTTCCCTTGCTGAGTTGTCCTTCTATGGACTCGATACGGCCGATAAACTCCGGACCGAAAAACAGGATATGTACCTGTGCCAGATCCGCGCAGTACTGGATCTCCTTGGCGTCAAAGCGAAAATTAAAGGGCACTGCGATGGCTCCCGTCTTCAGGATGCCAAAATAGATCGGCAGCCATTCCAGGCAGTTAAACATAAGGATCGCCACCCGATCCCCTTTTTGTATTCCCCTCTCGATCAGCATATTCGCCACCCGGTTGGCCTTCTCGTCAAATACGCTCCAGGTAATCTCCCTTCTGTAAGGCTCGGAGGAAGTCTGTTGCACCAGATCATACTCCTTCCAGGTAGTGCGCTTGGTATCCTTGATCATGGGGTTCAACTCCACAAGAGCTACTTCCTCCCCATATAACTTATGATTTCTCTCCAGCAGATCCGTAACCGGCATAATAATATTCCTCTCTGTACTATTTTCTTTGTCGCTTTAAAGCGCTATAATACATATTACTATACCGGCAGGCAAAAGTCAATGTGCGGAAAATATCCGAGTTACATCTCACCCATATATTCCCGAAACTCTTCAAAACTTTTCAGTTCCGGCGCTGCCATATACCACTTTTTCAAGATCTCGCTGTCCTGCTCCCTCTCGATACGGCCGTGAATGTCATCGGGAATACACCCCAGGCGCTCTAAAAACGTATATATGACCTGCCGTTCGCCCTCGGCGATACCCGCCGTCTTTCCCTCCGCCAGTCCAGCCGCTTTTCCTTCTGCCAGTCCAGCCGCTTTTCCTTCCGCCAGTCCAGCCGCTTTTCCTTCCGCCAGTC
>CAJUAH010000006.1:101207-110705 GCA_910584375.1 uncultured Acetatifactor sp. | reverse complement strand
CCAGTCCAGCCGCTTTTCCTTCCGCCAGTCCAGCCGCTTTTCCTTCCGCCAGTCCAGCCGCTTTTCCTTCCGCCAGTCCGAGCGTCTTTCCGATAGTCAATCCGGCCTCCCGGCCATCCTCAAACGCCTCCTGTCTTTCCACCGCAACCGCGTCCTCATAATTCCACTGTGTATACAACATATTTACCACCTCCGAGCTATGGTTCTTCATAAACTCTACCAGGATCCCCTCTTCTATGCAATCCCGTACTGCCTGCGCGATCGCCTCGTCCCGGATCCATCCCGCGCCCAGATAATCTTTGATTCGCTGGATAAACCATGAATACTCATACATCGGACGACATTCTTTCAACAATTTATGTCCCGCAGGCAAATTGATATTGATTACTTTCACTTCTAATTCTACCATAGGATGCTCCGTTTTATCAAGAAAAGCATCTGAAAGCCGCAAAACTTTTTCCGGCGGGCAGGTCTCATCCCCGTTGTAAAAGACATAAAATTCCGGTGTCGGAATCCGAAACAGTCTGCGCTTGTAGATCATTCTCTCATCCAGCAGTTTCTCCAAAGTGCGCCCGAGATAGAGCAGATCTCTAAGGGGCATATTCTCATTGACCGTAGACTGATGTTCACTGATGACCAATATACGATTCTTCACCGTAAACGCCAGATCATTCTTTCTGGCTATGAACAATACTCCTTCCAGCGTCACATAAGTGATATCCTCCGGCGCAACCTCCTCGTCTCCCAACGCCGCATACAACCTGGACGCGTTTTCAGGTTCCCCAAAATACGCGGTAAACGCGCTGTCTTTCACCTCCCGATTGGAAATAACTCTCTCTTCTTCCTTCGTCATAGTTTGATTCCTCCTTCTCCTGTTGTTTTTACTTTATACGAAAGAAAACAGCAGAAAGAATAACTCCTCTTGCGAGGTTGTCATTCTTTCTGCTGTTGTGTTCTCATTATACACCATATGAGGCGAATGTCAAGGATAAACAAAATTTTTTCTACCGCAGTACCACCACACTATAGGAGGGCAACGTGACCGTATCCCCCTTCAAGGACACTTTCCCGCCGTCCACGGAGAGATATCCGACGATTTCAGAATACCCGTACTGCTCCCGGGAGAGCGTCACTTCCTTTTTATCCGTCTCAGACAGATTGTAGAGCAGGTAGATCGTCTTGCCGTCAAAAGTCTTGGAGACAGCGGCGATGTCCTGATCGGTAATCTCCTCCAACCGGGCCACCGTTCCCCGGGCAATCTCCGGATTCTGGTTTCGCAGTAAAATGGTATCCTTATAGAAACTGTAGATGGAATTATCCTCCTTCATCTGCTCTTGAACGCTGGCAAAGCGGTTCTCCTGCGGCTCCATATCCGCCGGACCGTCAGTCATGCCTCTGGTCTGGGTATCCTCATTCCAATACATGGGCGCGCGCTTGTTTTCATCCCTCCCGCTGCCAGTCATACCGATCTCTTCGCCATAGTATACAAAGGCACTGCCGCTCATCAGGACATTGAGCGTGGCAGCCATCTTGATCTTTCGCTCGTCATAGCGCATATAACCTGCCGCCCGGGCCAGATCGTGGTTTACGAAAAACGGCGCGTCGATCCCATCCTCCCTGTAATCCCGTATGGCATTCTGCACACGCACCAACGCCTTGGCATATGCCTGCGCGCTGTTAGTCTCCCCGTTGTAGGTCAGCGTTCTGGTGATCACGCCGCCGGAATCCGCAAATTCAAAATCAAAGAAACTGTCAACGCCGCTGGCGTAATACTGCGCATAAACATTCATGCCGTCCCAGCATTCCCCTACTATATACGCGTTGGGATCAATAAACTTCACATAATCGTTTACCCAGCTCAATACCTCCACATTCCGGACGGTGTCATCCCCGTAAAAATGTTTCACGGCATCCAGCCGAAAACCTCCCACGCCTTTAGCCTGCCAGAAACTCATAATATCTTCAAACTCTTTTCTAACTGCCTCGCAGTCAAAATTCACATCCGGCATTCTATCTGAAAACGCGCCCTCATAATAGTACTCCGTGTTCCCCACCTGATAATACGTGGGGGAAGAAGGTTTTCCTTTTACAAAATTGTAATAGGCGTAATAAGGACAGTCCTCTGCCGAAGGCTCCTCTCCCTCTTCAAGCTCCTCCAGATACTCGCAGGCCGCCGTAAACCATGGATGCTCCGAGGAGGTATGATTCAGTACCAGATCAACGATCAGCTTAATTCCCCGCTTATCACACTCCTGAACCAACTTTTCAAAGTCCTCCATGGTACCGTATTGCGGGTCGATAGCCTTGTAGTCTGTCACGTCATATTTATGATAGGAAGGAGAAGGCATAATCGGCATCAGCCAGATTCCGTTAAATCCCAGTTCTTCCACATAGTCCAGCTTGGATATTACGCCCTGCAGATCGCCGATCCTGTCACCGTCGCTGTCATAAAATGAGTACACAAAAATCTCATACCATGTGCGGTAATTGTCGTCGATCACCTGCTTTTCTCCGGCGCGCCAGTCCTCGCCTTTGCCGCAGGCCGCCAGACTGCCCAGCAGCATAGCGGCAAATAACAACGCTACCAGAATTCTTTTGCCCATTTTCTCTGTCAGCCGCATCCGTCCTACCTCCTATTCCTGCCTCTCACCTGTGGATCCATAGAAAGTTTCCGACAATGTCAGTTCTCCATGCAATCTATTCCCGCTAAACTTTTAGTAAATTTTAGTAAATTTATTGTACATTGTTTCCGGTTCCCTGTCAATCATGCTTTCCTTTCTATTCCCTTATATATCTCCGAAAATGAACCGGTCTATGCCGTTGGCAATGCCTGTCGCCAGCTTATCCTGGTACTCTTCCGTGGCCATGAGAGCATCTTCCTCTTCATTGGTCATATAGCCCATCTCCACGATTGTTACCGGCACCTGGCACCAGTTGATACCGCTCATGGTATCCGTCTCCCACACCTTTCTTTTTTCACATCCCGCAGCTGCGACCATTTCCGTCAAAACACATTCGGAAAGCTCGCGGCAGGAATCATAAATTGCCCCATTGTAGGGGTTATCCGGAGTCTGGCAGATCGTCATGGCCCCCTTTACCGACGCATTCTCCGAGCCGTTGGCATGAATGCGGATAAAAGCGTGCGCCCCCGCGTCGTTCGCAACGGCCGCTCTCTCGCTGTTACTGATATCCACATCATGCGTCTCACGGATCATGATAACCTGATACCCTCTATTTTCCAGTTCATCGCGCAGTTTTATCGCCACCACAAGGTTCAGTTCATATTCTGCCCAGCCGCTGACGCATCCTGCGGTACCGCTGGACACCTTGGCTTTCATCTCCGATGCCCCGGGGCCGATAGGCTCTTTCTCCCTGTTCCCCCTGCTCTGATGTCCCGCATCTATGACTACAATATATCCGTTGTTCTCGTTCGCTTCGTTTTCAGATGCATTTTCCATGGGTACATTTTCCTCAGGCACATTTTCCCCAGACACGTTTTCCCCGGATACATTTTCCTCAGACAAATTTTCCTCGGGTACGTTTTCCTCACCGGTTTCCGAAAGAGCAGAATCCGAAATCCGTTGCGATTGCTCCTCCGTCCAAGATGCGGACGCTGCCTCGGACACCTCCTTTTCCTGCGGTTCCGACGCCGTCCAGGAAGTCGGGATATCTGCTAAAGACTCCGGCGTCTGCGTCGCCCCTGCATTGGTCTCCGCCCCCTGTTTCAAGCCGTCATCTCCCGACGCCCCGCCGCAGTCTAAAAATTCTGTGTCCTCAATCGCAGTCGCCTCGAGAGCCGACGCACCCTCCGGGGCCGACTGCCCACATCCCGTAATCAAAAAAATCGCCGCTGTCACTCCCAAAAACAAATATTTTCCGGGAATAACCATTTTTTTGTTCCTGCTCATCGATATCCTGTCCCTCCCTGCTGTGAATTGAACAGATCATGTGTTTTTCTTCCGAATCAACAGGCAAATATACATTGCAAGTTCTTGCTTTTATATTGATTCCGTCCGCATTCTCATCTATTATATAAATAGTACCGCCACTACACAACTATGCCCGAACCCTTATCGGGCAGGAGAGGCAATCACATGGTCGTCGATATACACACCCACATTTTTCCACGGCATATCGCGGAAAAAACAATAGAAAAGCTGGGCCGGGCGGCCCACATCCGTCCCCACACGGACGGCACGCTGTACGGACTTCTGGTATCCATGCGTCATCACAAGATCACATACAGCGTAACTCTGCCCGCCGTGACCAATCCAAACAGCGTGGAACACTTGAATGATACTGTCATCAAAAAACTGTTGCCCCTGCAAAGCCAGGGCATCCTTCCTTTCGGCGGTATGCATCCGGACTTCCCCCATGTACGCCGGGAACTGCTGCGGCTCAAAAATGCCGGAATAAAGGGTATAAAACTACATCCCGCGTACCAGCGGGCTGATCTGGATGACCCCAGAAATCTGAGAATCCTGTATGAAGCTTCCGATCTGGGATTGGTCGTGTTGACTCATGCCGGAGTGGATATCAGCGTAAACGGGTATGACTATGCCTCCGTAGAGCAGATACTGCATGTGATAAAAGAAGTGCAGCCGTCAAAGCTGGTACTGGCTCATATGGGCGGTTGGGGCAACTGGGCACAGGTAGAAAGCGATCTGGCCGGGGCGCCGGTATGGTTGGATACCGCCTTTACCTATGGCAGACTGGACGCCTATCCCGGCATGGAACCCTCCCCGCATGAGAACACGGTGCTGACCCCGGCAGATTTTACACGTCTGGCCCGAAAACATGGTACGGATAAGATTCTCTTCGGCACCGATTCCCCCTGGCAGGACCAGGGAGAATATGTATCCCGGCTGCAGGCCATGGCCCTCACCGGCAGGGAGCTGGACGCGATTCTGTGGAAAAATGCGGCAAGACTGTTGGAGCTCTCTGACAGCAAGAGCTAAAAGTCACTCCGCACAGGCATCATCTTCCACCGTCAGGATTAAAGGGGACAGAAATTCATCCCAAAATACGTTCACCCGGCAACTGTGCCAGCTGCAAATCGATAAACAGCCCTATCGGCTTGCAAGCCAGCACAGGACAAACACTATGCCTGTCGGTACAGATTTCTCTTGTCAATCACACGGACAGCCTTGCCTTCGCTGCGTGTGATCGTCTTGGGCTCCACTACTTTTACGTCCACCTTGATCCCCAGCATGGACTTAAGACCCGCCACGATCTTTTTCTCTCTCTGCTCCACAGTCAATGTGGGAGTCTCCGCCATCTCCGGAGTCAGTTCTACCTGTACCTCAATGGTATCATTGTTGCCGATACGGTCAACCAGAATCTGATAGTTGGCCTGATACCCCTGGTTCAGCAGCACCGCCTCAATCTGAGAGGGCCATACGTTGACGCCCTTGACTACCATCATATCATCGCTTCTGCCCATGGGCTTGTGCATACGGATATGGGTGCGGCCGCAGGAACATTTCTTTCTGGTCAGATAGCACAGATCTCTGGTGCGGTAACGCAACAGCGGGAATGCTTTCTTGGTAATACAGGTAAACACCAGCTCGCCCACTTCCCCTTCCGGCAGCACCTCCCCCGTATCGGGATTGATGATCTCCGGGATAAAATGATCCTCCTGAATATGCATACCCGCCTGCTCCTCGCATTCAAAAGACACCCCGGGGCCGGATATCTCAGTCAGTCCGTAGATATCATATGCCTTGATGCCCAGAGAATCCTCTATATTATGACGCATCTCCTCTGTCCAGGGCTCCGCGCCAAAAATACCCGCTTTCAGCTTGATCTTATCCCGAAGGCCTCTCTCGTTGATGGCCTCCCCAAGATTGGCCGCATAGGAAGGGGTACAGCAGATGATCGTTGAACCCAGATCCGTCATAAACTGTAGCTGGCGCTCCGTGTTTCCCGAGGACATGGGCAGTGTCAGACAGCCTACCTTATGAGAACCTCCGTTTAATCCGGGGCCCCCGGTAAACAGACCGTAACCGTAACATACATGACATACATCCTCTTTGGTTCCGCCTGCCGCCACGATCGCCCGGGCACAGCACTCATCCCACAGATCGACGTCCTCCTGTGTATAAAAGGCCACCACTCTGCGCCCCGTAGTACCGCTGGTGGACTGGATGCGTACACATTCGGACAGCGGCGCAGCCAGCAGCCCGTAGGGGTACTGATCCCGCAGATCGTCCTTGGTGATAAAAGGCAGCTTATGCAAGTCCTCTATACCATGGATATCTTCCGGTTTTACCCCGGCCTCCTCCATCCTGTTCCGGTAAAACTCCACATTCTCGTACACATGTTTTACCTGAGCCACTAACCTCTCGCTCTGCAATGCCTTGAGTTGTTCCACCGGCATTGTCTCAATCTCCGGCTGATAATAATTTCCCATCTTCGCTCTTCTCCTTCTATATTATGTTCCGTAGCCGCCGTCCCGGGCTATATCTCATGCCGCATGATCTCTGCCCAGAGCAAAAGCTTTTTTATTCAGTTCCAGAAATTTAGCCGGAACGCAATCCTCAATGGCCTGCTCCCATTTTTCCACCGGAATGTCAAAATATTTGGACAGCCTGCCCATAAGCACGATATTCACCGCCTTGGCGGAACCTACCTGCTCCGCCAGAGCCAGACAATCCATAGCGTCCACCCCGATACCCAGCGCCTCCAGTTTGGACACCAGATCCGCCGGATATGCCGCGGCGCCTGTGATCACCGGCATGGGATCGATCTCCTGGGTATTGACCACGATCCGTCCGTCCGGTTTTAAATACTCTACATAACGGGCGGCCTCCAGTTTTTCAAAAGACACGATAAAATCTGCCTGACCCTTATCAATAATGGGAGAATACACTTTCTCGCCAAACCGCACATAGGTAACCACGCTGCCGCCGCGCTGGCTCATGCCGTGTACCTCCGATACCTTCACATCATAACCTTCCGTCAGGAGCAGATGGCCCAGCAGTTTGCTGGCTAACAGGGAACCCTGCCCCCCCACTCCCACGATCATAATATTTTTCGTCATAATATCCTCTTTTCGCGTTTATTCTTTACACAGCTATTTATACTCACTAACGATTAGTTTTTCCTTTCCGCACAGTACATGTTGCCTGATTATGCGACATGTACTGTGCGGAAATTGGAAAATCTTAACGTTAGTCAGTATAATCCTGCTCCCCGAGCGCTCCGAATTTGCACAGTTGCTTGCATACGCCGCAGCCCACGCACAGAGTCGCGTCGATCACAGCCTTTCCATCCTTGATACTGATGGACGGACAGCCCAGACGCATACAGGACTTGCAGCCCACACATTTGTCGCAGTCCACCCGGAGAGGCTTTTCATGTTTCACAAACTTTAAGAGAACGCAGGGTCTGCGGCTTATGATAACGGAAGGTTCCTGCGCCGCCAGCTCCTGTTTCAGCACCCTGTCGCACTCCGCAAGATCGTAGGGGTCCACCACCGTCACCCTGTTAAATCCCATGGCACGGCAAAGCTCCTCCAGATTGATCTTGCCCGCCGGGTCCCCCTTGATATTGTAACCGGTGGTGGGATTCTGCTGGTGCCCCGTCATACCCGTGATGGAGTTATCCAGAATGATCACCGTTGAATTGCTCTGATTGTAGGCAATATTGGCAAGCCCGGTCATACCGGAATGCATAAAGGTGGAGTCGCCGATCACCGCCACGGTCTTTCCCTCGCTCTCCCGCCCCAAAGCCTTGTTAAAGCCGTGGATGGAGCTGACCGAGGCGCCCATGCACAACGTCACGTCCATGGCGCTCAAGGGCGCCACCGCTCCCAGAGTATAACAGCCGATATCTCCCAGCACCGTACATTTATTCTGCTTTAAGGTATAGAACAGCCCCCTGTGCGGACAGCCGGAGCACATGACCGGAGGTCTGCCCGGCAGATTTTCCCTCAGACTCTTTACCGGAGACAATGCCACGCCCAGTTTTTCCGCCACCATATTCTGAGAGTACTCTCCCTCCATGGGGAAAATATCCTTGCCTGTGACGGAAAGTCCCAGTTGTTTGCAATGGTTTTCAATGATCGGGTCCAGTTCTTCCACAATAGCCAGCTTATCTACCTTGGAGGCAAAATCCAGAATCAACTGTGTGGGCAGCGGATTGACCATGCCCAGCTTTAAGACGGATGCTCTGTCCCCAAAGACCTCCTTGGCATACTGATAGCTGGTAGAGGAAGTAATAATGCCCAAAGCGGGTTCCCCCATCTCCACGCGATTGACCTCGGAAGTCTCCCCGTACGCGATCAGTCTGCGGGTGCGCTCCTCCACCAGCGGATGGCGCTTGATGGCATTGGCCGGCATCATCACATATTTCGCAATATCCTTTTCATAGGGCTTTACCTGAGGCTCCACCCTCTCCCCGGTATCCACGATACTCTGGGAATGTGCCACTCTGGTACACATCTTAATGATAACGGGAGTATCAAACTCCTCGCTGATGGCAAATGCCAGCTTGGCAAAACGGTATGCCTCGTCAGAGTCCGCGGGCTCCAGCATGGGAATCTTGGAAGCAATGGCATGATGGCGGCTGTCCTGCTCATTCTGGGAGGAGTGCATGCCGGCGTCATCCGCCACACAGATCACCAGCCCTGCGTTTACACCGGTATAAGAACATGTAAAAAGAGGGTCCGCCGCTACATTCAGTCCCACATGTTTCATACCGCAAAAAGCTCTCTTGCCAGCTAGACAGGCGCCAAAAGCCACTTCCATAGCGACTTTCTCATTGGGCGCCCACTCGCAGTAGATCTCGTCATATTTGGCCGCCTCTTCCGTCACTTCCGTGCTGGGAGTGCCGGGATAGCTGGATACCACGCAGCAGCCCGCCTCATACAAGCCCCGGGCCAGCGCCTTGTTTCCTAACATTAACTGTTTCATATGTACCTCTTTCTGAATATATTTCTTTTTATCACACTAACAAACCTATTATACTTCAATAATTTAATCCTGTAAAGTAAAAAAGTTTTCCGAAAAAAGCATCCGGTAATTATATAAAAAAGTGTACACAGGCCAGTGCAATGCCTGCGGCAGCCATAACAATAGATATGATTGTAATTATTATGTCCGTCTTTTTATGCAGCCTTTTCACAACATCCTGCACGGCATTTTGACTTTCTTCAAATTTTTTCTCCATTTCTTCCTTGTCTTTCCGTGCCTTCTCCAGAAATTTCTCCATTTCGTCGATCTTCTGTGCCTGCTGTGCAAGCAATCGGTCGTGTTCCGCTTCTTTCCGGGCGCTCTCCGCCAGCAGGCGGTCATGCTCTGCGCCCTTGGCAGCCTGCTCCGCAAGCTGACGGTCCTGTTCTTCATCCCTCCGGGCGCTCTCCGCCAGCAGACGGTCATGCTCCGCATCTTTCCGCGCGCTCTCCGCCAACAGACGGTCATGCTCCGCATCCTTGGCAGCCCGCTCCGCTAACAGTCTGTCCTGCTCCGCATCCTTCTGCGCATTCTCCGCAAGCAG
>CAJUAH010000006.1:75632-101107 GCA_910584375.1 uncultured Acetatifactor sp. | reverse complement strand
GCTCCGCTAACAGTCTGTCCTGCTCCGCATCCTTCTGCGCATTCTCCGCAAGCAGGCGGTCATGTTCCGCGTCCTTGGCAGCCTGCTCCGCAAGCAGTCTGTCCTGTTCTTCATCCCTCTGCGCATTCTCCGCAAGCAGACGGTCATGTTCCGCATCCTTGGCAGCCTGCTCCGCAAGCAGTCTGTCCTGTTCTTCATCCCTCTGCGCATTCTCCGCAAGCAGACGGTCATGTTCCGCATCCTTGGCAGCCTGCTCCGCAAGCAGTCTGTCCTGTTCTTCATCCTTCTGCGCGTTCTCCGCAAGTAGACGGTCGTGTTCCGCATCCTTGGCAGCCTGCTCCGCAAGCATACGATCCTGCTCTGCGTCCCTCTGCGCATTTTCCGCCAGCAAACGGTCCTGCGTCGCATCCTTCTGCGCGTTCTCGGCCAATATCTTATTATATTCCTCCGTCATCCCTTCCTGCTGTATTATTCTCTGCTCCTGCTGCCTGATCTTCTGTGAAAGCTCATTTTGCTTATTCATTATATCTTCCTGGGCCTTCAGCTGTTTGATCACATTCACGATCTCCTGCCTTGCCAGATCGTTCAGCTCTTTTTTAGAGGCTCCCTTCAGTTTCAGTTCCAGCTCCCGCACAACAGACCGGTTGGACGCCAGATTGGCCACCCCGAGACCAAATAAATACTGTGTGATCTTTCCCAGTTTTTCCTGATACTCAAAGGATACCTTCTGCGCTTCGGCAGCGCTGATCTGAGATTCCGCCAAGTCCACAGTCGCGCTCTGCAGCGCTTCAATGGCATCCCGCTTATGTCCAAATCCCGCCGATTGGCTATAGGCCCGGTCGGCGGATTCCTTGGCCTCCTCCGCCTTTTTCATAGCCGTCTCCACGTTCTCCTGCAGACGCGCTATTTCCTTGAACTGTGACGTGATGATCGCGGGAATCTCTTCTTCCCTTACGCTCACGAGCTCTGTTTCGTTAGTGTCTGCCTTTTCCTTCAATCCAAATATATCTCTCAGTCCAAACATATCTTTTCTCCTTATCTGTATTTTTCCGAATCCGTCATCCCCATGTGAGAATATCTTCTATTTCATCCAGCAGACCCGGATTTCTCTTCTCGATCTCCGGAACATACCGGCCTATTTTATCCAGATTATCACCCATTTCCTGCATTGACTGTATCCAGAAGGCTGTTGTCTTCTCCATCATACCGTAGGCTTTCTCCACCGCCACCCCCGCGTCCTGCGCCGCTATCCACATATCCGCCTGTCTGTAATATACCTTGGCATCGTTAAGCAGTATAAGCTCCGTATGTAAACGCATCCTTTCGTTTCTCAGTCTGCCGCGTTTGATCCCCATTCCCACATCTGTTCCCAGGGCAACCGCAAATCTTCCAATCCCTACAAAATTCACTCTCAGAATCATATTGGCGAAAAAAGCAGGGGCCGCGACCCCGCCGGACTTGACAGCCGAGCGCACTGCCGCGTCAGCCAGATCAACAGCGGTAAATGTTCCCGTGGCTACGGTCAGCATGCGGATCACCGTGCGGTTCTTTCCCGGAAATGTATTTTTCCATTCAACCTTTTTCATTTCCTGTAAACCGGAGACCTTTTTGTCCCTGAGTTCAAAACAAAAACGACGTATAAAATAAAATCCTCTCACAATACATTCATTTATCAGTACCGGAACAGCCTGCCGTCCCAGCTCATGGGCCACGCCCATTTCCTTTCTCAGATCAAATTTTACCCTGCCGCCGTCCTTTCCCGTCAACAGTCTACCGTCAAACAGTTCCGATATCCATTCGGAGAATTGCGTGTCATTTACGTTCAGCCCCCTGAAAAACGGCAATACGGACAGTTCCTTCAGCAGTGAGACCAACGGTCCCGGCAAACCCGTCCCCGCCCCCGCAGTAAGGCTGGTTCCCGCCATGTCGCTCACCATATGGAAGAACCAGAATACGACTCCATACAGAATCTTTTGGGCAATATCCTTCCCGATCAGATTCTTTTCCGCCACTTCGCATATGATAAAAGCGCCCCCTGCGTCTGTTCCGTACACTTTTCCGGTAAACTGTGTCAGCAGAGAAAACAGCAGCCCGCACGGCGTGGGATGATGAGAAAAATCTCTCAAATGGTGTTGTCTGCCCCCGCCAAATACGGCGGTATTGCTGTCGCTGGCCAGTCCGTAATTACTCTCCAGAAAGCGTATGGCCCCCGCCAGATCATTGCCCTCATAGCCTCTTGACTGCGCGATCTTTACAACAAATTGATTTGTCTTTTCCTCCCCCCAGGAGCCTGCTCTGTCGATGGAAAATTCCCCCACCCATACGGAATCGATGATTCCCGCGAGGATTCCGCTTGCCACCGCCACCATATAGTCAAGACCGTCCGCATGATTTGTCAGCCTGTCGATCTCGCTGTTTATGGCATTAACCTGTTCGGTCACACAGTCGATCCTCTCTTCAACCGACGCGAGACCTCTCGCTATCTCTCCCCGCTCTCCCATAGCGGGCAATGCCTCCTTCGCCGTGAGAACGTCAAATTCCACGGCAAACCCACCGTCTTCCCTGTGGCTCAATTCCTTATTAGGAAGTTCTTCTTTAAAGCTCAGCAAAGTTTCCATTTTCCCGTTTTCCTTTCCCAAAGCTTTTGTTGTCAATACGTTTATATTATAACAAATCCCCACTGCTTTGTCTCTAATAATTTCAGCCCTGGTTTATGTCTTAAAGACTAAAAAACAAATTGCATAAAAAATGAGAAGAAAAAAGCGAGAAAAGAAAAAAAACAGTTGCATTTTTTTCTTTTACCCTATATAATGAATAGCAGTGCTGAAATAGCTCAGTTGGTAGAGCACTTCACTCGTAATGAAGGGGTCGTGGGTTCGAGTCCCATTTTCAGCTGATAAAATCCCGATATCATTTGTAATGATACCGGGATTTCTATTTTCAGGACTTCTATTTTCGGTTATTCAATCTACGCTTTACTCCCGGATAATTCCCTGTCGCAGAGATTTAGCACCGCCGCAACCGTCGCGTCCATATCGTAATATTTATACTCCCCCAGCCGTCCGCCGAAGATCACTTTCTCCTCCGCCAGAGCCAATTTCCGATATTCCGCGTACAGAGCGCTGTTCTTTTCGTCATTTACGGGATAATAGGGTTCGTCTCCCGGTTTCCACTCGGAGCTGTACTCTCTGCTGATCACCGTCCCCGGAATCTCCTCCCCCTTCTCGTCCCTGCCGAACACAAACCATTTGTGCTCTATGATGCGGGTCCAGGGCGTTTCCCTGTCTGTATAATTCACTGCCGCGTTGCCCTGGAAGTTGGGGATGGCAAGCGCCTCCGTCTCAAAGCGCACACTGCGGTACTCCAGCGCTCCCAGCCTGTAGTCATAGAATCCGTCTATGGGGCCGGTGTACAAGACCTTGTCCGCCAGGGCGTCCAGCTCTTCCCGATGCTTCAGATAATCGGTATTCAGCCGGACTTCGATCCCCTCCAGCAGATTTTCCACCAGCCGGGTATATCCCCCGATGGGAATCCCCTGGTACAGAGCGTTAAAATAATTGTTGTCAAAAGTGAAGCGCACAGGAAGACGCTTTATAATGAACGCCGGAAGTTCCCGGCAGTCGCGCCCCCACTGTTTCTCGGTATACCCCTTCACCAGCTTTTCAAAGATATCGCGCCCCACCAGAGAGATAGCCTGCTCCTCCAGATTCTTCGGCTCCGTGATGCCCGCCTCCCGTTTCTGCTCCTCAATCTTCTCCGCCGCCTCCTCGGGCGTAGTCACCCCCCACATTTTATTAAAGGTATACATGTTAAAGGGCAGGGAATACAGTTCCCCCCTGTAATTGGCCACCGGGGAGTTGGTAAAACGGTTAAACTCCGCAAACCGTGTGATATACTGCCAGACCCGGGTATCGTTGGTATGAAAAATATGGGCGCCGTATCTGTGAACCGGTATCCCCTCCACATTTTCCGTATAGATATTGCCCGCCACATGGGGACGCTTGTCCACTACCAGCACCGACTTGCCCCTGGCCGCGGCCTCATGGGCAAAGACCGAGCCGTACAGACCCGATCCTACCACCAGATAATCATAACGCATGTATTAACCCTCCAGAATATTTGTCCAATCTCTCTGCCAGTCGTCCATGCTGATCAGATTATATCTGACGCCCTTGACGATAATATTCTGGCAGGTGATGATATGAGGCGCTCTGGCCGCGATCTCGGCAACCGCCTCCTCACAAACCTCCCGGCAATTTTTCATGTCGCTGAGGATCGCGTTCTCAAAACCCATGTACTGTTTGCCTGTATAAGCATTTTTGACCGGTTTGCTCCGGATGTCCCACCTGGTTATGACAAACAGGTTCCGGCGGAATCCGTTGATCCCCGGGATCTCATTGGAATAAAACGCCGCCACGATGTCGTCCAGTCTGCGCAGATAACACCCGTACATCGCCCATACGGACAGAAAGTAATGGGGCGTGATGATGAACACCGTCTCCGGCCTTACGCCTGACCGGCTGGTTCTGCTCACGATCTTTACCGCGTCCGGGCTCATCAGTTCCTGATCCGCCGCCCGCAGTTCCTCTATACTGTATCCCGTCTGCTTATGATAATACTCCAGATAATCTTTCATTCTGACCTTATGCACGATCGCGCCCGGTATGGCCATCGCGATCCCGGGGACCGCCAGGATCATCAGGACGACCAGGCCGCCCGCAAAGTTCACATACAACAGGGGGACGCCGATCAGTATGCCCATGGCTGCCACCGCGATACCGCCTGCAGCCAGTCCCTTTCCGGCGCCGCCCTGGGAACGGAACGCCGCCAGCACGCTCCCGTATTTCTCAGCCGTCTTCCGCAGACTCTTTGTCATCTCCGCCTTCATAAATATTCCTCCCACTCTTATTTTCCGCCCCATATCCGCGCAGCCTGCCCGCGGCGCAACGCGGCGTTTACTCGCTTATGACCTCCACGTGGCTCTCATCCAGAACCCGGAGATTGCCGATGGGATTCCCCGCGCAGTTCACCAGCCGCAGAGCCGGGAGCGAGGCCAATACCCGCATATCCGTCACATAATTGTCCGAAAAATCCATTTCCTCCAGATTCACAAGACTCTCCGCGAACTGGATGTCCCTGATCTCATTGTCCGACACATCCAGCCTTTTCAGCCCGGCAAAATGTCCGAAAAAGTCCGGATGATCCGCCAGAAACACATCGTCATAGTACACGTCCGTGATTCCCATGGAACTGTATATCTTGACGTTATTGTAGAGCCTTACTCCGGCTATCTCCAGAGTTTCCAGAGAAGGATTGTCCGCAACCCTGTCAAAATCGATCTCACACTCCATTCCGTTCATCTTAATCTCCCTGATATTCGGCAGCCCAAATATACCGGATATATCTTCAAAAGTCCTCATGCCTCCCAGATTTACATACTCCAGAGAGGAAATATCCTCCACAAAGGCCAGGGACATATCCTGATAGAACGTAGCGCAGGTCAGTTTTGTGAGCCTGGTAAGCCCTGACAGATCCAGGCGCGGCGACAGATTACATCCCCGCAGGGTGAGTTCCTCCAGCTCTGTCAGCCCCGGCAGGAAATCACAGGCGTCAAAGCCTTTCAGCGACAGGCTTCGCAACTGCGTAAGTCCGCTTAAAGACGGCTCGGTACAGTCGTAGGGCTTTTCCAGTTCCAGCTCCTTAAGTCCGGTAAGGGCGGCGATGCCATCCATGTTTTTCAGGTCGCTGCAATCCGTCACCGTAAGTTTTTCAAGTCCTGTAAGCGCCTCTATCCCGTCCAGGCCAAGGAGTTTTCCGTCCGCGAGGCCAAGGCTTTTCAGTTGCGGCATTCGCGACAGGAAATCCAGGGATTTCAGATTTTCCGATTCGATCGCAAGCTCCTCCAGACTCCCCATGGCGGCAAACACAGAAAAATCGCTTATGGTATCCGCATCCTCCAAGGTAAGGGATTTCAACTGCCCCAGCGCCACAACGGCGTCCACATCAGTAAAATTACCCGCGTCTATCGTAAGACTTTCCAGATTCGGAAACAGATCCAGTCCATCCAGAGTCTTGATCCTGCTGCCCAGCGTGAGTTGACGGATCATAGCGGGATCGTCCAATGCGTCCGCCGCTTCCTCCAGCGTTCCGAAGGAGGCGGAAAGGCTTTCCAGCGCAAGCCCTTTTAATCCGCACAGGGAAATATTTTCCCTTGTCTCCAGCTTTTTCAGCCCTGTGAGTCTGAACAGTGCCTGATAGCCCCTGTCGTTTCCCGAGGGAAAAGTCAGCCATGTGAGCTGCGCGTCAGGATTCTCCATGGGATCGTCAAAGCTGTAACCGATATAGATATTGTCAAAGTCGCTGTAATCCGATATCCACCGGATCTGCGCCAGCTCTTCCGCCGTCACGCTGCCTGCGTCTTTTCCGAAGGCGGAGGAGATCACCTGCGCCAGCAGACCGGAAAGCGTCGCCTCCTGTTCTGCCTCCTCGTTTCGGTCTTCATACGGATCGTATGTATTGGAATAGGACGACGCCAAAGACTCCAGATAGTCGTGCCGCGCTTCCCGCTGCCGCGCCGCGTTATCCTGTACCGTCCTGTACACGACAATTCCAACGGGGATGGCAATGCACAGAACTGTCACCAAAGCGCTGATAATGACAGATTTGGGGGATTTGGAAGAACTCTCCCCATCGGTACTGCTGCTGTACTTTGACGCTGCCTCCCACTGGGGGACCCGAGGGCCGCCTGCGCCGCCGTTATACTGTGACGCCGCCTCCCACTGGGGAACCCTGGGAGCGCCTGCGCCGCCCTGCCCCATGCCTGGATTCCGATAAGAATTTGTATTCTGCTGTTGATTTGTTTCCGTACCCGTGTCTATGACGTATTCGTTGCCGCAGTATTCGCATTGGACAGTCTTTGCGTTTCCGGCGGGCATTTTCAGAGCGCTGCCGCAGCCCGGACATTTTAGATCTGTTATTTTTACCGTATTTCCCATGATGTTTCTCCTGATCTGAAATTATATGATTCTGCGCCGGTTTACCGCTTACAGCAGTTTCTCCCCGCATTCGGGACAGAATTTCGGGGTCCCTTCAATGGCCGCGTCACATTTCGGACACTTTCTGGTCAGCGGTTTGCCACATTCGGGACAGAACTTTCCCTTGGCCGGTATCCTGCTGCCGCAGCCCGGACATGTAATCTGTCCGTCCTGCCCGGAGGCAGGACCCTCCGCCGTACGGATCTCCTTGCCGATCTCTCCGAAGGCGGAACCCATGGCCCCGCCCATACCAAATCCCATGCCCGTTCCGATACCAGCGCCCATGAACAGCGCGCCGGCGGAGCCGGGATTGGTCGCGGCCCCCTCCAGGGCGTCAAAAGACCTCTCCTGTCTGTAGTCAAATCCGATGATATCCATCTCCGCTTTTTTAGCCAGCGCGTCTTTCAATTTCTTTATGGAGGGATCGTCCTCCGGAACGCTGATCTCATTGACATAAAAGTTGATCAGCCGTATGCCGTACTCCGCCATATCCGGCTCGATCCTCTCCTTCATATACCCGGAAAGTTCGTCGATATAAGCGTTTATCTCCATCACGCTGATCTGCTTTTTCAGCAGGTACGCGGACAGGGCGTCCTTGACTTTTGTGACATAGAGGCCCCGGAAATAATTTACCAGCATGTTCCGGTCAAACGACGGCATGGTTCCCACCAGCTTGACCAGGAACTGTCTGGAATCCTCCACCCGTATGCCGAACAGGCCGTTGGCGCGCACCGGCACAAAGATCTGGTACTTGGGGTCCTGCATCTGAACGGGGGAGGGCGTCCCCCACTTGACGTCCAGAGTGGACAGCTTGTTGACATACCAGACCTCCGCCGCAAAAGGCGATCTGCCGCCGAAGGGCAGGTTGATGATATTGTTCAGGATGGGGATGTTCTTCGTCTCCAGCGTATATCTCCCACTGCCGAATACGTCCAGCGCCTTTCCGTCCTTATACAGAATCGCCTCCTGGGATTCGTTCACGATCAGCTGTGTCCATGTGCTCAGATCGCTCACCGGAAATTTCCATGCCAGCAGACCGGGATCTCCCTCATATTTTACAACGTCTACTATTGCCATTGTGTTCACTCTCCTTTTCTGTTTGTAGGATTATATTCGGTACCGGTCAAAAGCAGGTCTTGGGACTTCTACTTCATGTGTACATCTATCTGGGGATAGGGGATCTGGATACCGGCACGATCCAGGGCGTACTTTATACCTTCTGTCAGGCGGTAGCGTCCGTCCCAGTACTCTTCGTTGGTGAACCAGCAGCGGACGATCAGCTCCACGGCGCTGTTCCCCAGCTGATCCACCACCACCCGCATCTCTTTGTCCTTGAGTACCGCCTCATCCTCTGCCAGCAGTTCCATCAGGGTTTCCCTGGCCGCGCCGATATCGGAGCTGTAAGAGATGCCCACGGAGATATCGCATCGGCGATATTTGTCTGTGGTGATATTGATCAGGCTGCCGTTGGCCAGCGTGCCGTTGGGCAGTATCACCGTCCGGTTGTCCGGGGTCAGAAGTTTGGTATAAAACAGTTGGATCTCCGTCACCGTTCCCTCTTTCCCGCCTGCGTCGATGATATAATCGCCCACCAGAAAGGGTTTCAGGATCAGGATCAGCACGCCTCCCGCCAGATTGGACAGACTGCCCTGCACCGCCAGACCGATGGCCACTCCGGCGGAGCCCAGCAGCGCCACCACGCTTGCCGCGTCCACGCCAAAGCCTCTGGCGATCATAAAGATCAGCAGGATATACAGCACCGCCTTGACAAAAGAATCCGTAAACTGCCTGACCCCTACGTCCACCTTGCCCCGGGTCAGGGATTTTTTCAATATCCGGCGTAGCAGTTTGATCACCTGCATCCCCAGCAGAAACACTACCAGGGCCAGCACAATACGCAGTCCCATATGCAATGCCTTCTCCGGCAGGCCGGAGAGCCATTTCTCCACTGCGCCGGGATCAAGGGACTCCTGGCTTTGTAATCTTACCGTTTCATATATATGCAGCATGACCGCTTATCCTTCCTTGACCCTGTCATTTCCCTCTTCCCTGGCCACCGGCTTGCGGGTGGTTTTCTTCGTTGCCTTCTTGGGTGTGTTCTCCTTGATCAAAGCCAGTTTTTTGCGCACGCGCTCCTCGATGACGCGATTTAATTCCGCCTCCGTATAAGGCTCAAAACGCAGAATGCTCAGGGACAACGGCGCCAGTTTCACGCTGATAGATACCGCCTGCTCGTCCCACTCGATATCCTGGGCCGCCAGAGCCCGCTTATTGACCACACCCGTGCCGCCGTAAATCTTCTCGTCCGTGTTCAATATCTCCTTATATTTGCCGTCAAAGGGTACTCCGGTGCGAATCTCCTGGGCCACGCCTGCAAAGTTTGCCACCACCACCAGCATATCGGCGGCATCGCTTCCCTTGCGCAGATAACTCAGATAGCAGTCGTTGCCGGAGATGGCGTTGAGCCAGGCAAAGCCCGCAGGCTCCTGGTCCAGCTCATAGAGCGCTGTCTCCCTGCGGTACAGATGGTTCAGATCCTTGTACAGTTCCGCCACACCCTTGTGCTCCGGCACGTCCAGCAGTCCCCACTCCACTCTTCTGTTCTCGTTCCACTCGTCAAACTCCGCCAGCTCCTGTCCCATGAACAGCAGTTTTTTGCCGGGATGGGTCATCATATAGGCATAGGTCAGACGCAGGTTAGCCAGTTTTTCCTCCCTGCCTCCGGGCATCTTGCCCACCATGGTCGCCTTGCCGTGCACCACCTCGTCATGGGAGAACACCAGCATGAACTTCTCACTGTATGCGTAGATCATACTGAAAGTCAGTTCCCCGTGATGGTGGCTGCGGAAATAGGGGTCCATCCTGATATATCCCAGATAATCGTTCATAAAGCCCATGTTCCACTTCAGGTCAAAGCCCAGGCCGCCCTTGTCCAGATCCTCGGTGATCAGCGGGAACGCGGTGCTCTCCTCCGCGATGGACAGCACGCCGGGATCGCGCTTTTTCAAGACGGAATTCAGATGCTTGATCATCTCCATGGCCTCCAGATTTTCCTTGCCGCCGTAAATATTGGCCACCCACTCCCCGTCATTTTTACCGTAGTCCAGATACAGCATACTGGCCACCGCGTCCATACGGATACCGTCCGCATGGAACTTCTCCACCCAGAACAATGCGTTGGCAATCAGATAATTGGACACCTGGGGCCGTCCGTAATTGTAGATCAGCGTACCCCAGTGGGGATGATACCCCTGGCGGGGGTCCTGATGCTCGTACAGACAGGTGCCGTCAAAGCCGGACAGACCGTGGGTATCTCTGGGAAAATGCGCCGGCACCCAGTCCAGGATCACACCGATCCCCTCCTTGTGCAGTTCATTGACAAAATACATAAAGTCCTCGGGACTTCCATACCGGGATGTGGGCGCGTAATAGCCAATGACCTGATATCCCCAGGAACCGTCGAAGGGATGCTCCATGATCGGCATCAGCTCCACATGGGTATACCCCATCTCTTTCACATATGCCGCCACTTTGGGGGCGATATCCCGGTAGTTGGCATAGGGTCTGCCTTCTTCCGGTTCGGCAAAAGAACCCATATACATCTCATAGACGCTGATGGGAGCATTGCCTCCCTGAAAATTCTTCCGGTCCTTGATAAATTCCTCGTCCTCCCATTTGAAACGGCCAAGGTCCGCCACCACGGAGGCATTGTCCGGCCGCAGCTGAGCCGCGTTTCCATAGGGATCGGCCTTTAAAAAGGTCAGCCCTCCACGGGCCTTGATTTCAAATTTATAGATGCTGCCCTCCGTCACCTGGGGAATAAACAACTCAAAAATGCCACTGTCCCACAGGCGGCGCATCTGATGGGCCCGGCCGTCCCAACTGTTGAAGTCGCCTACCACGCTGACGCGCATGGCATTGGGCGCCCACACCGCAAAATAAGTTCCCTCCTCGCCGTCTACCACCCAGGGATGCGCTCCCAGCTTTTCATAGATCGTATAGTGTATGCCGGCGTCAAACTTTTCCGTATCTTTCTTCGTGATCAAAGGCGCATGGCGGTAAGGGTCCGCCACCTGCACCCGGTTGCCGTCCCAGTCCGTCACCAGATAAATGTATTTTCCCATCTCCTTTTCCGGAACCAGCACGGCGAAAAACCCCTCCTCGTCCGCCCTGTCCATGGGGTATTCCCTGCCGCTCTTAAGGATCTGCAGCGTCATTGCCACCGCGCCCGGATAAAAAGCCTGTACCAGCACCTGTGTACCCACCTTATGGGGGCCCAGCAGATCGTGGGGATGATCGCACTCCGAATACACGATCTCCTCAATGGCAGGCCAATTCATGAGTTTATACAGCTTATTGTCCATAGTCGCCTCTTTTCTGTATGGCTTTCTGTTATTCATTGTGCCCTTATACTGCGTGTGCCATACTGACGCAGGGAGCTCATACCGCCGGTCCGCTATAGCGTAT
Organism: uncultured Acetatifactor sp.; assembly: GCA_910584375.1. GTDB lineage: Bacteria > Bacillota > Clostridia > Lachnospirales > Lachnospiraceae > Acetatifactor. Next base: position 89,606 of record CAJUAH010000006.1, on the reverse strand, counting down.
GTATGAACAGACCGCTCCTTAGCTTTGGCTCAAACCATGTGGATTTGGGGGGCATCAGTCTCCCCGCGTCCGCCACGGCAAACAGTTCGTAAATTGAAGTGGGGTACATGGAAAAGGCGACCTTCATATCACTGTTTGCTCTTCTCTCCAGTTCCTTAAGTCCCCGGATGCCTCCCACAAAATCAATGCGCCTGTCCGTCCTGGGATCTCCGATTCCCAATACAGGCGCCAGGAGCCAATTCTGCAGAACGGACACATCCAGCCCGTCTACCTCGTCCCGGCTGCGGATATCCTCATGGGCCGTGAGACGATACCATTTTCCCTCCAGATACATGCCGTACTCATACTTTCTCTCCGGGCGTAAAGGCGTTTCTCCCACGCTCTCCACATAAAACTTCTCCTCCACCTTTTTCAGAAAAGTCTCCGGATCATATCCGTTCAGATCCTTTACCACCCGGTTATAGTCCAGGATCTTCAGTTCATCTGCCGAAAACAACACCGACAGGAAGTAATTGTACGCTTCTTCTCCCGTGTAATCGGGGTTCTTTTCTCTGCGCTGCAATCCCACCTTTACGGCGGAGGCACAGCGGTGATGTCCGTCCGCGATATAGATTTCCCGCATGCCGGCAAAAGTGTCTCTGATGGTCCGCATCTGCTGTCCGTCTTCCACCGCCCAGACCCTGTGCGTGATTCCGTCCTGGGCAATAAAGTCGTACAAAGGCTCCCCTTCCGTCACCTGGGCAATCACTTGCCGCAGCGCCGCCTGGCTGCGATAGGCCAGAAAAATAGGGCCTGTCTGGGCGTTACAGACGTCCACATGGCGGATTCTGTCCCGTTCCTTGTCGGCCCGGGTGTTCTCATGCTTTTTGATGACCTGGTTTTGATAATCGTCGATGGAGGCACAGGCCACGATCCCTTTCTGGCTCCGTCCCTCCATGATCTGTTCATAAATATAATAGCAGGGCTTGTCCTCCCGGATAAATCTTCCCTCGCCGATCCACTGCCGCAGCATGTCCCGTGCCTTCTCATAAACGCAGTCCGCATACATGTCCGCATCGGGATCAAACTGTGTCTCCGCCCGGTCGATTGCTAAAAAAGAGCCGGGATGCCGTTTTACCTCCGCAGCCGCCTCTTCTCTGTTATACACGTCATAGGGCAGGGCCGCGATCTCCTGCGCCAGTCCCTGCGCCGGTCTGTATGCCTGAAACGGTCTGATATCCGCCATTGCTATCCTCCTTGTACGATCAATATTTGCTCCCGGTCAGGGCAGACCGGACAGCATCTTTTCCATTATCATATCAAAAATAGCTATGCATCACAAGCACTAAAGTGGTATAATAGAAAAAAATTTGTGAGGAGTGATAAGCTATGACGGACGAAAATCGCGCTATTTTAAAGAGAATCAATGATTACGCGGAGCAGGTGATGGGAGATATCGATCCCCAGAAGGTCCAGGTTTCCGCACAGATTGAGAAATTAAAACCCATCCTGCAGGAAATTGCCGACGAGAAACAGCTCTCCCTGGAGGATATGTTTATCCTGTATATGGATATCCAGTCCGAGGCCTCCTGCGCCACCCAGCAGAAACTTTCCGAGGACTTGCAGGATCTGAATGACGGAAACGGTATGCCGATCCTGATCCGGTGAACGGATGCCATATCCTCAAAAAGCTCCCGGCTCCGGGCCATGGCCCGGGAGGCAGGAGCTTTTCTGTCCTATCCGTATTGTTTGATCCTTGTACCTGACAGTTATTTCACAACTCTCACCCTGAACACGCCCTCAATCTTCTCCAATGCCTCAATGATCTCCGCCGTGGGAGCGCTCTCCACATCGATCATCGTGTATGCCACTTCGCCCCGGGATTTGTTGGTCATGTCGCTGATATTAATACCCTTCACGCCGAATGCGGCGGTAAACTGGGTGATCAGATTGGGTATATTCTTGTGGAAGATGGCCACGCGTCCCGCCTTGGCACAGACGCCCATATCACAGGCCGGGTAATTCACGCTGTTGCGGATATTGCCGTTCTCCAGATAATCCATGATCTCCTCCACGGCCATCGCCGCGCAGTTATCCTCGGACTCCTCCGTGCTGGCGCCCAGATGAGGAATCACGATACAGCCCTTTTGTCCCGCCGTGGTAGGGTTGGGGAAATCGGACACATAGCGGGCGATCTTACCGCTCTGCAGTCCTTCCAGCACATCCTTTTCATTGGCCAGCAGATCTCTTGCAAAGTTCAGCAGTACCACGCCCTCTTTCATCTTGGCGATGGAAACCGCGTTGATCATACCCTTGGTGGAATCCAGCAAAGGCACATGGATCGTGATATAGTCGCAGTCGGCGTAGATATCGTCCACGTTCAGCACATGCTTTACGGAACGGCTCAGATTCCATGCCGCATTGACGGACAGATAAGGGTCGTAACCGTATACGTCCATCCCCAGGGCTACGGCGGCGTTGGCCACCTTCACGCCGATGGCTCCCAGGCCGATCACACCCAGTTTCTTGCCCATGATCTCTGTTCCGGCAAAATTCTTCTTCTCCTTCTCCGCCGCCTTGGCGATGTCGGCGTTATCCGCGGAGGCTTTGACCCAGTCGATGCCGCCGATCACGTCTCTGGCGGCCAGCAACATACCCGCCAGCACCAGCTCCTTGACGCCGTTGGCATTGGCGCCGGGGGTATTGAACACCACCACTCCCTTCTCCGCGCATTTGTCAAGAGGGATATTGTTCACGCCTGCGCCCGCCCGGGCCACCGCCAACAGGCCGGCGGGAATCTCCATCTCATGCATGGAGGCGCTGCGCACCAGAATGCCGTCCGCCTCCTGCACATCCGCCGTGATCTGGTATTTGTCGCTAAAATTTTTCAGTCCCACATCCGCAATGGGATTCAGACAGTTAATCTTATACATCAGGCATTCTCCTCCTCAAATTTCTTCATGAACTCCACCAGCTTTTCCACACCCTCTATGGGCATGGCATTGTAGATGGACGCTCTCATGCCGCCTACGCTCCTGTGGCCTTTCAGGTTTTCAAAACCCGCCGCCTTGGCCTCCTTGACAAATTTAGCGTCCAGCTCCTCGTTCCCGGTGACGAAGGGAACGTTCATCAGAGAGCGATCCTCCCTGCGCACCGTGCCTTTAAAGAGCCTGCTCTGATCCAGAAAATCATACAGGATCGCCGCTTTTTTCTCATTGTAGGCTTTCATGGCCTCCAGGCCGCCCTGTTTCTTGAGCCATTTGAACACCTTGCCGCAGATATAGATGCCGTAAGCGGGCGGCGTATTGTACAGGGAATCATTGTCCGCATGAATCTTGTATTTTAACATGGTCGGAGTGCCGGGCAGCACATCCTCTGTGATCAGATCCTCGCGGATGATCACGATGACCACGCCCGCGGGACCGATATTTTTCTGCACGCCGCCGTAGATCACGCCATATTTGGTCACGTCCACAGGCTCGGACAGAAAGCAGCTGGACACGTCCGCTACCAGGGTCTTTCCCTTGGTGTTGGGCAGAGTCTTGAACTTGGTGCCATAGATTGTGTTGTTCTCACAGATATATACATAGTCCGCGTCCTCGCTGATGGGCAGGTCGGAGCAATCGGGTATGTAGGAAAATGTCTGGTCCTCCGAGGACGCGATCTTGTTGGCCTTGCCGTAGATGCATGCCTCCTGGTAAGCTTTCTTCGCCCACTGACCGGTTACAATATAATCAGCCACCTTATTCTTCATCAGGTTCATGGGTATCATGGCAAACTGCTGGCTGGCGCCCCCCTGCAAAAACAGAACCTTGTAATTGTCAGGAATATTCATCAGCTCACGCAGATCCGCCTCCGCCTCCTTGATAATGGTGTCATACGCCTTGGAACGATGGCTCATCTCCATCACGGACATACCGGTTCCCCGGTAATCCAACATTTCCTCTGCAGCTTCTTTCAGTACTTCTTCAGGCAGAACTGCGGGGCCCGCTGAAAAATTGTAAACTCTCGACACTTTCTTTTCCTCCTCATATTTGCGCTGTGCATTTCACTTATTTTATATCCAAAATATGCTTTAGTCAACTACTATGTTAAAATATTATCTGTTTTCCTTTAGTAGAACATCACCACCGGGGTTCCTGTCTCCACCAGCTCGTACAGTTCGCTCATCACCTCCGGCGGGGTGTTGATACAGCCGTGGGAGCCGTTGGTGCGGTAGATCTCTCCTCCGAACTCCCTGCGCCAGTCGGCATCGTGTATGCCCACATTGCCCACCACCGGCATCCAGTATTTTACCGGCGTGGCATAGCCTTCTCCCCGCAGGATACGGTTTTTCTGCTTGTTATAGACATAGTTGACCCCCTCCGGCGTATCCCATCTGCGGCGGGCATTGCCCGTCACCACGTCCACGGAAATCAGGCATTCTCCGTCTTCATAATAATACATATGCTGCTGTCCCATATCCACTTCTATATAGGTGTCTCCGATATCGTCCAATCCCCTGCAGAATCCTTCCTGCAGATAGGCCGGGCGGTGTATCAGGGGTTCTTCCCGCTCATAAGCCAGCTCCTGGGTGAGAAATTCCACCTCCGTTTCCACATCCAGCCGGGTTCCGTAGGTGTCGTATGTCACCTGCACCACCCTGCCCTCCGTGGTCTGAAAATCTCTGGTGGTGTCCGCCGTATCATATTGCCTGGCCAGCTCCTCCACCCACTCCCGGATATTTCCGGCGCTGACCAGCAATTCCTCCTGATCCCACATGGGACAGCCGTCACTGCCTTTGCGCAAAAAGGAGGCCATGATCTCCGGGCCCAGTTCGATCTGTTCCGCCCCCATATCATAGATCAGATTGCTGTGGAAAAAGGACTGTATCTGTGCGAAACGCGCCTTTTGCCGCATATCCTCCGCCGTATACTCCAGATCCGTATAGCAGTCTCCCTGCCCGGCCTCTATCTCATAGATCCCGTTCTCCAGACACTGCTGCACATAGGCACAGAGCTTGTCGGGGTCCAGGCGGCGGCTTTTCCCGTCAAAAAGGATATATGGTTCCTCCCCATCCTCTCCGGGCCTGATCTCCACCGCCGCGCTCTGTACTTCGGCAAGCCGCACCCAGTCCATACCCATCACCAGTTCCCTGAGTTTCTCCCGGTCCCAACTGTTTTGCGCCTCCAACTGTTTTTCCGTTATCTCCTCCGGGTTCAGCCAGGACTGTGGCCCGCTGCGTTTTAAATACGCTCTGAGACTTGCCGTATAATCCACCCGGTAATCCACCTTGGACAGATCCACAGGCCAGCGCTGCCCCTGTTCGTCTATAATGACCGGCTCCGGTATCCGGGCTGTCCGCACCAGCTCGCTATTCACTTCTTCCACCGTCATGCCCGTACAATATACGCCGTTGATCCAGGTATTTACCACAAAAGTTTTGCTGTAATACCAGGTCAGTGCCAGAAAGGCGCCAAGGGTCACAAAAACCAGACTCAGCACCGTCAGCAGGCATATACGAAGAGTTCTCTTCATCGCAATCCCCATATGTATCACAGACACCCCGTGATACGATCGTCTATTCCTTATTTAGTATTCCATATCTGTTCCCGCCGTGCTTATCCGGCAAAAAAATCCGCCGAAAAGAGGTCCGGGCAGTTTCCGCCCTACAGATCGTCTCCGTCAAATACCTCGCTGATGGGCGCCCCGGCAGGCACCATGGGAAATACCTTGTCGTCCTCCGGAATCACGCACTCGATCAGCACCGGAGCCTTCAGCGCTAAAGCCGTCTCCAGCGCGGGACCAAATTCTTCTTTCGTTGTGACCCGTATGGCGCGGCACCCCAGGCCCTCAGCCACCTTACAGAAGTCCACCTTGTCATTTAACACGGTCTGGGAATAACGCTTTCCGTAAAACAGGGTCTGCCACTGGCGCACCATTCCCAGCACATGGTTGTTGATCACCACCTGAATAATGGGAATGTTGTAACGGCTGGCAGTGGCCAGCTCATTCATATTCATACGAAAACACCCGTCTCCGGCGATGTTGATACATATTTTATCCGGCTGGCCCACCTGCGCGCCGATACAGGCTCCCAGTCCGTATCCCATGGTGCCCAGACCTCCGGAGGACAGAAAAGTACGGGGCTGCGTATAGTGATAATACTGTGCCGCCCACATCTGATGCTGTCCCACATCGGTGGTGATGACAGCCTGCCCCCCGGTGATTCTGTCTATCTCCTCGATCACATAGGGACAGGACAGCTTTTCCTTATCATATTTCAGCGGATACGTGTTTTTCAGTTCCTGTATCTGTTTCATCCACTCAAAATGCGTTTGGGGTTGTAATTTGGCGTTGATAGCTGCCAGTACGGATTTCAGATCCCCTATCAAAGAGGCGTCCACCCGGATATTTTTGTTGATCTCCGCCGCGTCTATATCGATGTGGATGATCTTGGCCCCTGACGCAAATTTCTTCGGATTGCCTGTCACCCGATCGGAGAATCGGGCTCCCAGCGCGATCAGCAGATCGCACTGGCTCACCCCCAGATTGGAGGTCTTGGTGCCGTGCATACCGATCATACCGGTATACCGGGGACTGTTGCCGTCAAACGCGCCCTTGCCCATCAGGGTATCGCACACCGGAGCGTCCACCAGTTCCGCAAAGCGGGCTACCTCCTGAGAGGCGCCGGAGATCACCGCGCCGCCGCCCAGATAGATATAGGGGCGTTTTGCCTGACTGATCAATTCCACCGCCTGATCGATCTCCTGCTGGGTGAAACGGTCGATTCTCTCCATCTCCTGGGGCTTTGCAGGCGAATATTCGCACAGAGCCGCCGTGACGTCCTTGGTGATATCCACCAGCACCGGACCGGGACGTCCGCTGCGGGCAATATGAAATGCCTTGCGCAGAGTATCCGCCAGAATCTCTACATTCTTGACGATATATCCGTGCTTGGTGATGGGCATGGTCACACCCGCGATATCCACTTCCTGAAAAGTATCCTTGCCCAGCAAAGGCAGATTCACATTGGCGGTGATCGCCACCATGGGCACGGAATCCATATAGGCCGTGGCGATGCCGGTAACCAGATTGGTTGCGCCGGGGCCGCTGGTGGCCATACAGACTCCCACCCTGCCGGTGGCCCTGGCATATCCGTCTGCCGCATGGGCCGCGCCCTGCTCATGGCTGGTCAGCACATGGCGGATCTCACCGCTGTGCTTGTACAGAGCGTCGTAGATATTCAGGATGGTTCCGCCGGGATAACCGAATACGGTGTCCACACCCTGTTCCTTGAGACATTCAATTACTATTTCCGAACCTGTCAACTGCATGTATGTTCCTCCACAATTATAGTCTTTCCGATTATCTCCTGTCAGATCTCCAGTATAGCGCCCCTGTTGCCGCTGGTCACCATCTTCTCGTACCGGGACAGATAGCCAGTGGTCACCTTGGGGGCCCCGGGCTGCCATTTGGCTTTTCTGGCGGCCATCTCTTCATCGGATACCCTGATATCCAGTTTCAGGCCGGGAATATCGATGCTGATGATATCTCCCTCCTCCACCAGAGCGATGGGGCCTCCCACCGCCGCCTCCGGGGACACATGACCGATGGACGCCCCTCTGGACGCGCCGGAAAATCTGCCGTCGGTGATCAGCGCCACGCTGGAACCCAGCCCCATGCCCGCGATGGCGGAAGTGGGATTGAGCATCTCCCGCATGCCGGGGCCGCCCTTGGGGCCCTCGTAGCGAATCACCACCACATCCCCGGCCACGATCTTACCGCCCTTGATGGCCGCGATGGCGTCCTCCTCACAGTCGAATACCCTGGCCGGGCCTTCGTGTACCATCATCTCCTCCACCACGGCGGAGCGCTTTACCACGGAGCCGTCCGGAGCCAGATTGCCCTTTAACACAGCCAGGCCGCCGGTCTTGCTGTAGGGATTCTCCACCGGGCGGATGACCTCGGGATTGCGGTTCACCGCGTTCGCAATGTTCTCCCCTATCGTCCTGCCGGTGACGGTCATACAGCCCGTGTTCAGCAGACCGATATCCGCCAGTTCCTTCATCACCGCATACACGCCCCCCGCCTCGTTCAGATCTTCCATATAAGTGGGGCCCGCCGGGGCCAGATGGCACAGATTGGGCGTCTTCTCACTGATGGGATTGGCAAAGCTTATGTCAAAGTCAAAGCCGATCTCATGGGCGATGGCAGGCAGATGCAGCATGGAATTGGTGGAACATCCCAGCGCCATATCCACGGTCAGGGCGTTCATGATCGCGTCTTTGGTCATAATGTCTCTGGCCCGAATGTTCTGCCGCAGCAGTTCCATCACCGCCATACCCGCATGTTTCGCCAGCTTGATGCGCTCGGAATACACCGCCGGGATCGTGCCGTTGCCCGCAAGCCCCATGCCCAGGGCCTCGGTCAGACAGTTCATGGAATTGGCGGTATACATGCCGGAGCAGGAACCGCAGGTGGGACATACCTTATTTTCAAACTCGCACACGTCCTCCTCGGTCATGGTGCCTGCCGCATAGGAACCCACCGCCTCAAACATCGAGGACAGACTTCTCTTCTGCCCTTTCACATGCCCGGCCAGCATGGGGCCGCCGGATACGAACACTGTAGGCAGATTCAATCTTGCCGCCGCCATCAAAAGGCCCGGCACATTCTTGTCGCAGTTGGGCACCATCACCAGCGCGTCAAACTGATGGGCGATGGCCATGCACTCGGTGGAGTCCGCGATCAGATCCCGGGTCACCAGAGAATATTTCATGCCCACATGTCCCATGGCGATCCCGTCGCAGACGGCGATGGCGGGGAACACCACGGGCACGCCGCCCGCCTCCGCCACGCCCAGCTTAACGGCGTCCACGATCTTGTCGATATTCATATGGCCGGGGACGATCTCGTTGTAAGAACTGACGATACCCACCATGGGCTTTTTCATTTCTTCCTGGGTAAATCCCAGAGCGTTAAAAAGACTTCTGGCCGGGGCCTGCTGCATGCCGGCCCTCGCGTTGTCGCTTGTCATCATAATCTGTTCCTCCTCTTTGCGATCCCCCTTGGGGAAAATCATTCTACAAAAATCTCTAAATATGATTGTATTCTTGCCTTTTGATACAGCTCCTGCGTCGCCCCGAACTCCGGGTCATAATATGTCCCGTCGCAGTATAAGATCCAATGACTGTACCCGGGCAGGAGAACCTTGAGGATACATACCCTGGGCAAAACGGTAGTGTTATCCGCTTTCGTCATCGTCTTTGCCTGCCTTATCCCATAGTAGTCCAGAGCCCTCTCGATATCCTTTTTCCCCGTGCCCTTATCGTTTTTCATGACAGAGACCACTTCTTCCACCGTCACGCCCGCAAGCATGGCGACACAGGCCTGTCCGCACAGATACTCCGTCGGTTGCTTGATATAACTGATCTTTTTCACTGTACATCCATCCTCTCCGGGACAGGCTTTCCGATTCCCATTTGTTTCCGCCAGCCGGGAGCCTCGCCGTCGTCCGCCCAATATTCGTCCACAGGCCGCGGTTCTACACACGCTCCGCGATCAGGTCGCCCATCCGCACAGTACCCACCTGGGTGATATTCCCCGCAGGCTCCTCCCCCTTCTGGGGCATGATGTCGATGGTTCTGTACCCCTCTGCCAGCACCTGTTTCACCGCCGCCTCCACCGCGTCAGCCTCCCGGTCCAGATCAAAGGAATACCGCAGCATCATGGCGGCGCTTAATATCGTGGCGATGGGATTGGCGATACCCTTGCCCGCGATGTCCGGGGCGGAGCCGCCGCTGGGCTCGTACAGGCCGAACTTCGTATCGTTTAAGCTGGCGCTGGCTAACATTCCTATGGAACCCGTCACCATACTGGCCTCGTCGGACAGGATATCGCCAAACATGTTCTCCGTCAGGATCACATCAAACTGAGCGGGATCCTTTACCAGCTGCATGGCACAGTTGTCCACCAGCATATGCTCCAGCGTCACCTCCGGGTAATCTCTGGCCACTTCCTCCACCACCGCTCTCCACAGCCTGGAGGAATCCAGCACATTGGCCTTGTCCACGCTGGTCACTTTCCTGCGGCGTTTCATGGCGATATCGAAACCTTTGATGGCGATCCGCCGGATCTCGTTCTCATCATAAGTCAAAGTATCGACAGCCCTGCGCACGCCGTTTTCCTCCACGGTTCTGCGCTCGCCGAAATACAGGCCCCCGGTGAGTTCCCGCATGATCATCATGTCAAAACCCGCCTTGCTGATCTCCTCCTTCAGAGGACAAGCCGCCGCCAGCTCGTCATAGAGTACCGCCGGGCGCAGATTGGCGAACAGGTTCAGCTCCTTGCGAATCTTTAAAAGCCCCGCCTCCGGGCGCAGATTGGGCGGCAGCTTGTACCAGGGGGAAGTGGTGGTATTGCCGCCGATGGACCCCATCAGCACGGCGTCCGCCGCCCTGGCCGCCGCCACGGCCTCCTCCGTCAGAGGCACGCCATGCGCGTCAATGGACGCCCCGCCCATCAAAATATCCGTAAATGTCATCATGTGGCCGTACTTTTCAGCCACCTTTTCCAATACCTTTTTCGCCTCCGCCACGATCTCCGGCCCGATGCCGTCGCCGGGAATACAGGTAATCTTCAGTTCCATGCTCTCCTCCTTCACGCGTTCGGAACCGTTTTTTCCGCCCGCGTCCGACACTTTCCATTCCCTGTGAACCGCACCGCGGCTTTTGTCGGAATCCGCGGCGCATATGGGTGGGAAATGGGATTATTTTATCCAGTATAGCACAGACCCGGCTATTCTTCAAATACATATTGTTTATATTTTTCATAACATTGGGTTATGGAGCAAAGCGCCGAATCCCTGCAATCCAATTTTTTCCAGAATAAACATATGTTCGATATGATAAAATAGTTTTAGTGATTTGCAAGGAGGATTTCCATGGAAAGCATACTGTGTGTGGACATTCCGGTACAGATGATCTCCTGCACGGACACGGACGGAAAGATCACCCCGATGCGATTCCGGTTCCGTGACAAAAACGGGGAGATCGTCACGGTCACAATAGATAAAGTGCTGTGGGACGATCAGGACAGAAATCGCATAGGCGCGGCCTTTTCCTGCTCCGCCCAGATATACGGCTCCGGAAAGACTTTCCGCCTTCGGTATAGTTACTTTTCCCACGAATGGCGGCTGTCCGGCCTGAAATTCTAACCGTCCAACTCTTTGAACGGCTCTCCCTCCATGGAAAAGAGCGCCTCCATGGGGAGGGCCGTCCCGTCTGTAAACAGGATCTGCCGCCTGTACCCGTCCACCTTACTTACCCTTCCAGTCACCGTCACATAGGCCCCGCCCTCCTTCATGGCATCCGGTTTGAAATAGGTAATCCTGACCTCGGGCTGCCCATGGGGGATTTTACCTGTCTGCTCCCTGAGTATTTGCAGCTGCCTGTCCAATTTTTCCCTCTGCTGCTCGTCCAGCTCCGCAAAGGAATCCGTCAGTCTTGCCGTCTCCCGGATTGCCTGGTCATGTCCGGTGAGGGCGGCAAAGGGAGAAAACTGCGCCGCCCTGTCCGCAAGGGGCATCTGCGCATGCCTTGCGGATACATGGTGGGGCAGACGAATGATATCCTCGTAGCTGCCCGATTCTTCCTTCTTCATGCCTTGTGTCCTCCGATCTGGCGGTTGCGCTCCACGGTCATGGCCCCCTCCTGCAGATTCGTTCCCATCAGTATGGCGTTTTTCCCGTATTTCTTTTTTACCGCAATCATGGCCTCCTGCAGTTTTCTTTCCTTGGCAAGCCTGGCATCCTCCGCCTCCTTCTCCTTTTCCAGCGCCGCATAGTCTGTAAACAGATCAAGCTGCTCGAACGCTTGTCCCGTCTCGGCCTGCGATTCGTCCGTCAGACGGTTAGCCGCCACCGTCACCCTGCGCACGGACAGGGCGGGATCCACGATCCTGTCATAAAGCTCCATAACTGCCTCCACGATCCTGCGGGTAGATGAAGTCTTCACTCCCAGGTTTGCCGTTCCATGGGCGTGTTTGGGCACTCTCCTTCCGTAGCGGTCCATGGTTACTTCTCCATTATATTTCCTTCTCGTCTCCGGATCCGTCAGGTTTTCGATATCATATCCTACGGTAAGCACCATCTGGTCTGTCACCAGATTTTTTTCCACCATATCCAGCACCAGCAGATCCGTCATCTCCCGGACGATCAGTTTTCCCTCTTCAAAGTCATAGGGCCGCTGCAAAACCTGCCCGGAGCATAAACTGTTGGTCTCCGGCCTGTAATTTTTGACCATCTCCATGGTCACAGGCTCCCATCCCCACGCATGGTCTATCAAAAGTTCCGCGTTGACCCCGAACAGGTTGTACAACAGTTCCTCATTGTGGAAGTCCCTGTCTCCCCCCAGGGAGCAGCGGGCGATATCCCCCATGGTGAACAGGCCCACCTCCTCCAGGCGCTTTTTATAGCCGCCGCCCACCCGCCAGAAATCCGTAAGGGGCCTGTGGTCCCACAAAAGCCGCCGGTAACTCATTTCGTCCAGTTCTCCGATCCGCGCCCCGTTCTCATCCGGCGCCGTGTGCTTGGCCACAATATCCATAGCCACCTTGCACAGGTACAGGTTCGTGCCGATCCCGGCGGTGGCCGTGATCCCCGTGGCCGCCAGCACGTCCCCTATGATGGCCGCCGCCAGTTCTCTTGCCGTCATGCGGTAGGTACGCAGATATTGGGTCACATCCATAAATACCTCATCAATGGAATAGACATGCATGTCCTCCGGGGCCACATATTTCAGATATATATTGTAAATCACAGTGCTGTATTCCATATAGAAAGCCATTCGGGGCGGCGCTATGATATAGGCCAGCTCCAGTTCCGGGTGCTCCTTAAGTTCCCGGGCATGGCAGGAGGAGCCCTTAAACTGTCCCCCCGGCGCGCTCCGCAGTCTCTCCCTGTTGACCTCCCGCACTCTCTGCACCACCTCAAACAGTCTGGCTCTGCCGGGAATGCCATATGCTTTCAGGGACGGCGAGACCGCCAGGCATATGGTCTTTTCCGTCCTCTCCGCATCCGCCACCACCAGATGGACACAAAGAGGATCCAACTGCCGTTCCACACATTCCACGGAGGCATAAAATGATTTTAAGTCGATGGCGATGTAGGTTCTCGCTTTTTCACTCACAGGCGGCCCTCCTTCCTGATTTAATCCCTTTTCCTGTATTCGTCCCGCAATCATTTCAGTCAGGGCTCCTGTCCGGTCAGAACATGCGGATCTGTTCATAGTCCTGCCAGCGCTCCAGCAGAGGCGAAGATTTGTTCAGGAAACCGCAGAGCCGGGAATCTTCCCATATCCATGAACGTATTTCCTCTTTTCCGAGAATCAGAGGCATACGCTCATGCACCGGGCGCACGGAGTCATTTGCCGCCGTCGTCAATATGATAAAATGCGGGCCATCCTCCTGCTCCCTGTAAAAGCCCGCCATAAACAGCGTCCTCTTTTGCCCGGAACCAAAAGTCACTTTCTGCTTTTCCCGGTTCCACTCGTAAAAATGTTTTGCCGGAATGACGCAGCGCCGCTGCCTGACACTGTCGGAGAACGTGGGCCTCTCCATGACCGTCTCCGCCCTTGCGTTGATCAGGAGCCTGTTGTCCCTTCCCTGAAAGCCCCACCTCATCCCGCCGCCGCGCAGCCGCTCTCCTTTTCCATAGAGAACGGGGGCCTCCTGAGACGGGTATATGTCCCCTGCTCTCCCCATCTTCATATTTTCATCTATTTCCTGTACAATGCGGAATATCTCTTTCTCCACATCGCTGTCAATATAATATCTCCCACACATAAAATCTCTCCTGCCAGCAGGGCGTTTTACCCTGATTTCATGCGCTTTAGCGTATATTTCGATCAATAGAATTAAATGCTTTGCATTTTACTCATTATACCTCGATTTCGTGCGCTTTAGCGCACATTCTGTTCAGTAGAGTTAAATGCTTTGCATTTTACTCATTATACC
>CAJUAH010000006.1:0-75532 GCA_910584375.1 uncultured Acetatifactor sp. | reverse complement strand
TTAGCGCACATTCTGTTCAGTAGAGTTAAATGCTTTGCATTTTACTCATTATACCTCGATTTCGTGCGCTTTAGCGCACATTCTGTTCAGTAGAGTTAAATGCTTTGCATTTTACTCATTATACCAGAATATTTGTTCGATTATAACCCCCCTTATGATTTTTATTTGCCGCATAATATTCCTGTTAATATTTTCCCCTTAGCCAGCAGAAAACGCATTTATACTTTAGACCTGACTCCGGGAAGACATCATCACAGCGCTTATCCGCGATACACCCGGAAATAAATAGCCGCCCCATGAAACTTTGACATGCCCATACGCATACAATACACTATAAAAAAAATTGGAGGCACTATCATGAGTGACTTAACTGCTACTAACTGCGGCTGCTCCACCAATAGCTGCAATAATGGCTGCGGCTGTGGTAACGGCCTGTTCGGCGGCGGCAACTGCTGCTGGATCATCCTGCTCTTATTATTCTGTGGAAACGGCAACGGTTTCGGCTGTGGCAACAATGGCTGCGGCTGTGGCTGTGGCTGCGACAACAATAATAACAGCTGCGACTGGCTGATCTGGATCCTGCTGCTGTCCTGCTTCTGCGGCGGTAACAATGGCTGTGGCTGTAACAATGGCTGCGGCTGCAATCGCTGCTAAGACCCTGACTTGAGAAGGCGGGTCCCTTTCGGGGGGCCTGCTTTCCGTGAAACAGTTTTTCAGGGAACTGAGAAAAGAGGAAACTATGGATAAAGTAACCGCTTTCGACGCTCTTTTTACCAACAATCAGATCCAGAAATTAAAAATTTTAATTTCTTATGTGGACATCCCTATGCAGCGCCAGCTTGCGGTCTATATCAAGTTTCTGGAACTCCAATATACCATGGAGCTTTTTCGGCGCTCCCCGCAACTGTCCGTCTCACCCTCACCTCGGGAAAGCCCTCTTGACCCTGCAAAACTCTGTCAGGAGATCATTCCCTATTCCAGCCCGGAGGAACAGAGCCATTTGAATCAGCTTGCCTCCATGCTGCAGGCTATGAGCCATTATCAGGAGATGATGGAAACGGTGAAAATGTTTCAGGAAATGTTTCCGGAGGGTATGTCCTCTCCCGGTTCAGGCAGCGGAGATGTTTTCGGCGGCGGTTTTGATATGACGGCAGCGGCTATGAGCGGCCTGTTCGGGGAAAACATGCCCGACCTTTCTCAGTTGACATCCATGATGAGTCTGCTGCAGCCGTCCGACGCTCCCCCAAAAGAACCGGTTCCCGAGACCGGCCAAACAGAAAAAGATCAAGACAAGGAGGAATAATATGGATTCTGCCACTGACATTCCCGGCTGGATGGAAGATCCTTCCGTCCGGAATATTCCCCGGGAAAAACTTGCCTTCTTATCCCAGCTTTACCAGCAGGGACAGGGCAAATCTCAAAAAGAAATGATGGCCTTTCTGATGCCTATGATGGCTCAGGCCAAACAAAAGGGACTGACTTTTACTCCCCAAGAACTGCAAATTGCCATAGCAGCCATTCGCAGGGCCAGTACCCCGGAGGAGCTGCGTCAGATCGATCAGATCATGAGTAAGGCAAAGGAACATTGACTGAAAAAAATTTTTAAAATTACTTTAACCGCCGCCGAACCTCGGGTACTATATAGACAGGAAGAGCAAGACACGGGCCTGTGCGTTACACCGCTCTCACCGAAACTGTCAACGGTCATACCACGGAGGAAAAACGGTTATGGAACAGAACCTGATCGCCGCTTTTGCGCAGGAAAACATGAAGACCATCTATGCATATGCCCTCTCACGGGTCGCCAGGCGGGAGGATGCGGAGGATCTGGCGGGAGATATCCTGCTGGCCCTGCTCTCCTGCGCCTCCCGGCTCAAGGACGAGGAGGCTCTGTACGGGTTTGTCTGGTCTGTCGCCAATAACACTTACAAAAAATTCCTGCGCAAAAAAAACCGGCAGACCTGTGTTTCCCTGCCCCGAGAAGATCTGGAGCAGATAGCGGATCCCGAAGATTTTACGCTGGAACTGGCACTGGAAGAAGACCGGCGAGAACAGCTCAAAAGACTGCGCCGAGAACTGTCCCTCCTGTCTCGGGAATACCGGGAGTGTATTCTGCACTACTATTTCGAGGGGCTTTCCTGCCGGGAAACTGCCCGGGAACTGGGGATTTCTCTTGATATGACCAAGTACTACCTGTTTAAAACCAGGAAATTATTGAAAGAAGGTATCGGAATGGAACGAGAATACGGAACCAAAAGCTATCAGCCCGCTAAATTTACTTTTAAAACCCTGTTTTCCGGCAGCTATAATCCGGAGTACCGGTATCTGTTTGACCGACTGCTGCCCGGCAATATCCTGCTCAGCGCCTATTACACTCCCGTGACGGTTCGGGAACTGGCGCTGGAGACAGGCGTGCCCACCCCTTATCTGGAGGACGAGGTGGCTCTGCTGGTCAGATACGGCCTGCTGAATATACTGCCACCCAAAAACGGCTCCGAAAGCGCCCCTTCTTCCGGCAGCGCCGCGGCTGACATGGGACAGGCACTATCCGGCAGGAATCGCTATCAGACTAATATGGTCATATTTACCGAGGAATACATGGGAGAACTGTATGAAAAACTGGCGCCCCTTTGCACACGGTTTCTGACGGATATCCTGTCCGCCATGCGCAGGCAGCTCCCCACCTTCCGGGCCGTGGGATTCCAAGGCGCGGATTTGGAGGACGACCGGCTGCTCTGGCCGCTGCTCTGGCTGGTGATGCACCGGGGAAATGCTCTCTTCAACCAACGCAGCAGCGAGCAATACTCCTGGCAAAATATCTACGCGCATGCCACCGGCATCAACGTGGGAATCAATTATTCGGAAGACGAGAGCCCCTATACCACCTTCGGCTTTGCCGGATACTCCCATATCTCCGACGATTACGCCGCCGCTTTCGCAGACTTTGGGGTACTTCCCGAAAAAAACCGTTACCTTCAACATGACACGCAGACCGTCAGGGATGCCGTCCGCGCGGATTCCGGAGAATATGTAGTCTTCCGAGGAACACAGCTCTCCGAGATGGAAAATCTGTTGCAGCCGCAGATCCGGGCCATGGCCGATCTGTATGAAGAAACGGTTTCCATGGCGCAGGCACTGCTGCTATCCCACGCCCCGGAGAGCGTAGCAAAGCTCATTCCCCATGTGGTCGGCAAACTCATATTCTTTGACACGGTGGGACTGCTGGGTAAATGCGCCCTGGACAGCGGCGCGCTGCATCTGCCCGAGACGGAATATCCGCTGGCCGTGTTTATCTACCGCACCGCCACAGACAGCGCAGAAAACAGCAGAGTCAGACCTGCAGACGGTTGTCTTAGCTGACGGTTCGTAATTATATTGCCATGCAGTTTTCGTCTGTAAAAAAAGGGGGCTCGTTTCATGCCCCCTTCATTGTCCGTCGTATCATATATTCCTGTGAAAACCTGTGCGGCTCATGGTATTCTATTGCGAATACACAATCTTTCTTGCCTGCTCTTCCTCCAAAGAAAATACCTCCATCAAAGATTGCATTATCGCTTCGTCAGAATATCCCTGGCGTGTCATATCAAAAGCATACTTATATTGATCCCGTTCCTGCTGGATCATCTCCTTCGCCTGCTGGATCGTTTCCTTCTCCTGCTGGATCGTTTCCTTCTGCCGCTGGATGACTTCAATCTCCCGCTCAATAATCTCTTTCTCCCGCCGGGCGATTTCCGCTTTCCTTTTCTCTTCAGGAATATTCATTTTGATGTTTTCAAACAGTATACCCATTTTGCGCTCCTTTATTTTAGCCACTGTGTCCTCTACTGTATCTTCTGGCAGCTCCATCCGATGGAGCAACGCCCGCAGCACATCCGCAATTTTTCCCAGCAGGTAGTCTGGTGTCTCCCTCAAAATAATCTCCAGACCTTTGGCAGGCAGTTCCGTAAAAGCCGATACATCCTCAAAAGTCTGCATTTTATTGATCAGCATGGCCAGAGAAATCTCGTCATTTTTTGCGAGCAGCTCTTCATTGCTGTAATCATGCAGCATCACAAGTTGATAACAAAAGTGAGGCAAATATTTACCCAACAATTCTCCGTGTAAGATCTTATCCGCGAGGTCGGTGGACGCAGTCCAACTCTCCGTACCTTCATAGTATACGATGGGCAGAATCGGCGGATATCGGAACTCTTTTCGTCTGCTGATACCGGGATGCATCCTTTCCATATCCTTCTCATAGTCTTCCCATATATGTATCATATAGCGGAGTATCTGCATGATCACATTATACTCCACCCGGGTCTTATGTTCAACCAGCGAAACTATATAAAGCGGCAGATCCTGCGCCTTTTCGCTCTCCTGCAAAGGCAGATACCTGGAAATATCCACTCTCTTAACCGTATCGCTGTTGCGCTCCGCACTGTAGAGCGGCACATAACGGCCGGACACGTCCTGTACATCTTCCGGACGGATATGACGCAGGATATCCAGATCCGCATAGTCCCGGAGAAATTGGGAACTGAGCGTGTTGTCCCCAAATATTACCTTACTGCTGCTGTCCCGCAGTTTCCTGTTGCTGATAATCGCAGCATTTGCGCCGCCCTGCTCTTTTTCTGTCATAATGACTCCTTTCTGCCTCATTGGCCGCAGAAAGGCAGTGAAATCACATGCCAAAGCCAGTAACGACACAAACTCTCCCCGCCTGTCTGCCAAATAAAGTGTTAGGTAAACTTGGGGAGAAATACCCCGTACATCCCCGGCAGAACCGGGAACCAGATACCATACTCAGATCATCCGATATGTGGATGTACTTTGAGTTTAACACGGTATACTGAAAAAAGCAAGGAAAATTTGATTTATTTTTTCACAATTTATTTATCGTCTCCACCGACAGGGCGCAACTTTCACAAGCAGAGTATATTCCTAATCCTACCACAGACCATAATCATCATTATGAATATGGCCATTCTCTCTCAACTCCGTAAAAAAGCGCACGGCCATATCTTCTTTCCAGATATCCCGCGCCAACATTGAAAGCGGAGTTTGTAAGTTTATGAAATACGACCATGGAATATCGAATAACTGCTCCGCCACCTCCTCCGAACAGAATTCCAGCATCTCCTCCTTCAACCTTATCTCATACGCGAAGTCAAGAGTAGCCTCGTCCACCCAAAAGCTTCCCAACGCAGTTCTTTGATACAGGTAGCGGTTTGCCACATTAGCCAACCGGGAAAATGCACAGACATTATCTTTACTGATTATGACCGGTGATGGAAACAATATCATTCTTATTCCGTGATTCCTCATACTTATGCCCATCTGGAAGAGCATTGGGGGAACAACTGGAATACGTGACTCAGTCTCAAGGTGCCACTCCTCCCGAAAAATAGACACTACTGAAGAGCCTGAATTTTCTGGCTTAATTCTAACAGGAGTAAAACCCAACGCTGTACTCTTTTCTCGTATAATCTTCTCCAGCGCATGTAAATTCGATGTTTTCATTTACCGCTTTTCCCCCTTTTCCAGTTCTTGCTCATACATCTCTTTCTCCTCAGTCAATATCCTTAATTTTTCCCGCATCTCTTCACGGGCTTTCTTATTAAAATCTTGAATGGACATATGCTGAAAATACCTTGACTGATTTCCGCTAAAGCCATACCTTACCTTCATTTTTTTCGCAAAATCCAGAAAATCTGCTGAGTTTTCCATGATTTTGATAATCTCAGGATAATGCTCTGCAGCAAGCAAAAAAGCGCTCGTTTCTTCGATCTGGCGGTTTAACTTAAAAATTTGCTTGCGGACAAATCTATCCCTGCTCTCATTTTCACGTGGCAGATTGGATACCTCATCTCTTTTTTCTTCTATCCTTGATATCTCTTCCCTGTATTTTTCATATTCCTGTTCCATAAGCATATCAAACCGAAATTGCAGGAGTTTTCTCACCTGAAAGTCAGACAGGCCGAACTTTTCTTTTAGCGATACAACCGTATCCTTAGTATCTGTGCTGGACTTTATGGTCTCGATTATCTCATCGCTATGCTCATACACCCATACATAGTCCCTGCAAAGCTCTTCGCGTGACTCCAAATAATGCCAGTCGACCTTGACATCATCCTCATATTTTATGCGACCCTTAGGGAGGGTCGCCCGCATCTCTCCTCTATGAGCAGATTTAGAATATTCATTGGTAGTCACATCCGCTCGCACGCCGATGGTCTCGTACTCTCCCAGCTCGTCCACCGCCAGCGCATAGGCTTTTGATAACGCAGCATACACGGATTGGAAATCGTCTACGTATACGGATATCCTCTGTATTTCTCCCGGATAATCTTTGGGTACGTACTTTCCAAAACGCTCAATAAAAATAGTTACTTGATTACAGCGCATATAATTTCCCTCCAGTCTTCTTTTTCTCCGCCCTCACCATTTACTGACCGTCCACATAAAATACTTCTCCAGTTTCCACACAGAACGCCGCCAGCTTTCCGCCCGCTACGCAGGCGCAGTCGAGCGCTAAAAAAAGCTATAGTCAATTATTTCCCACATATCCACTCTGGGAGCCCATTTGTTAGCCAAGCGCCGCATATACCTTTTTACGGCACTTTTAGTCTTTAATATGAGAGTTCTCTTATAACTGCGGCTCACTCTCGCTCCTCCTTTTTGCTATCGCGAGCATTTCCTGTATATATCCCTCATCTTCCGGAGCGTTACCCAGCAAAATATCCGCAATGACTCCGTACAGTTTCATCCGCTGTAATTTATCAAGCGTTTCGGCTGTTTTCTTTTCTTCTTTTGTCGGTTCTGTTTTTACGGCAGACATAAAACCGGCGGTGGATTCCTGACATACGGCAGATTCAGAACCCGTGACAGAGCTTGGGATGTTAGGTATTTCGTTGACGCCCAGATTCCTGTTTTCCTCCAGAAGGCGCAGATAGTAAACCATCAGGATCACGCGGGCAAAATATGGCCGCCTGATCCTGACCAGACCAAAGGTATCCATAAACAGCTTTTCAGCCTTGTCATAAGCGCCCTGCTCTACCCTGACTTTCAGAGACTTGGGCGCCTCGCCGATATCCTGCCGGGGACGCGTTTTCGTTCTGGCCGCGCGCCGCAGGATACTTTCAATCTCCCCAGGACGTTCCTGCCCCAGTTTTATAAACCAAGCCATGGCTTGCTGCAGCGCCGCCTGTTGGCCCATATCCTGTCCTCCATACAAGTCATTAATATCGTAGATCAGACTCATATGCTCCCATGTTGGGGTAAAACAGACATAAAAATATTTTTCATCCATATCAGCCTTCCTCCTCTTTAAATTTCCATACCATGATTATGATATTTCCGTAAATTTGCAATCCCCTGATCCAAATATTCCCCCAAACAGATTTTCCCCATTAACGTATCTAACGCGCGCCCTCTATACCAGCCTTCAGGCCACCCCGGCACTAATGCCTTAAACAGTTCATGCGGACCTTGACAGTCTCTATATTCTTTTGCCATGCCACTGCCAGTACACTCTCTGCCATAATACATAACACCCACCAGAACCTGGAGTTCCCAATCAGACATTTCCTCCAGACAGGTTCGGCGTTCCCGGTCTAAGTCTAATATTTTTTCCAGTCGTACCTGAAACAAAGAGTCTTCTCTATTCTCTTCCTCTATTTCATCTACCTCCTCACTCCCGCCTTCCTTTATGCTGTAAAAATTTTTAACCAATTTATAGTACGCCTTTGAGATTGTTTCCCATGTCTCCCTTTCTTCTTTTGGAACCATCCGGAATATACGCAATCTGTCCTCGCAGTCTCGCCTATCCTCATATAGCTTTTTTCTTTCTTCACCAAAAACTCTGATCCTCATGTCCAGTATCGCCTGTGCCTGTTCCTCTGAAAGAGAAAAGAGTTCCTGGAGTCCTTTTCTCGGATTATTATTTCCAATCATAATTTCCATAGTTTCCCGCGGATGCTCTACTGCCTTAATAAATCCATCCAAAATCTCAACTCGTTTTCTGTATCTGTCTTCTTTATATTCCATTTCCCCAGCCTCCTACTCCTGTATTATTAATTATATACATTTTATTGGTTTGTGTCAATAAAATTTCATAAAAAATAATATGTTTTTCGAAAAAACATTACTAATTCTCTTCGTAGCCGTTTCAAAATTAATACAGGCAGCCAAAAACGTCAATGCGCTCTTGACTGCCTGCGTCAATATCGTTTACAATAGCTCCAACACCCGCGCGACCAGAAACACCGTGACGCTGGCCGCCACTGCCACCGCCACCAGCCCCTTTTTGCGCAGCGCCAGCACTGTGGCCACCGCCACGCCCGCCACTGCGGCCGCCGGATGATCCGTCGCATAGAATACCGCCGGAAAGGTCATCGCCATCAGGCAGGCATAGGGTACATAATAGAGAAAGGACTTCAGGAATCGGTTCTGGATAGGCCTGCGGATCAGCGTCAGCGGGAGCAGCCGTATCAGATACGTGACCGCAGCCATCACCAGGATATACAGATAAACAGACACTTACTTCTCCTCCTTTACCGGAGCCAGGATCGCCCCTATTACCGCCGCTGCCACCGTGCTGACGATAATGGCGATCCCGGCGGATATGCCCCGCAAAAAAGGGACATAGCGAAACAGACAGCTAAAAAGCACCGCCAGGGCCGCCACCCCCAGCACCGGCCGGGACTTTCTGGCCACCGGGAACACAATGGCGATAAACATACCGTAGAGCATAACATTCATAGCGGCGCTGACACTGACGGGCATCAGGCTACAGGCCACCGCCCCCAGGAAAGTTCCCGCCGTCCACCCCAGGATCGGAAGGCTCTGCAGACCGGCCATATAGGTCAGCGTCAGACTCCTCTGACGGTGCATGGCCACGGCAAATATCTCATCCGTATTGGCGAAAGTGATCACGAACCTCTGCCAGAATGGCATGGTTTCGTCCAGTTTCTGGGACAGGCTCATGCTCATAAGCGCATAGCGCAGATTGATGATGAGTTGGGTCAACGCCATCTCGGCCAGAGTTCCCCCCGCCGCAATGACACTGATGCCGGCGAACTCGCCTGCGCTGGTCATATTGGTAATGCTCATGACCATCCCCTGGACGGCGCTCAATCCCGCGGACACCATGGCGATGCCAAGGCTGAAACTGACCGCGAAATAACCCATGGCAATGGGAATACCGTCCTTGATGCCGCAGATGATTTCCTTTTTTATACCTTTTTCTCCGATCATTCCATGCGCGCGATTCACATTCGCAGTTTCCTCGCCGTTCATTTACCCTCATCCCTTCTCAGCAGATATGCGGTACAGGACATGGCTTTCCTGACTGAGCAATGCCATATCCCATACCGCATATTTGTATGTCATAAATAACACGTAACGCCGTACCGTCTGCAATCCGTCAGGCACATCACATGGCGCTGCGCAATTCCGCTTATACTGCCCGCAGTCGCCCTAGGGTTTCACCACAATGTTTACCAGCCTGCCCGGCACATAAATCTCCTTGACGATGGTTCCCGTCAGCTTGTCCCCCAGCAGTTCTTTCGCCTGAGCGATGACCTGCTCCTTGTCCAGATCCTGAGGAATGGAGAACGTGCCCCGCATCTTGCCGTTAATCTGCATGGCGATCTCCACGGTGGCCTCGATGGTCTTGGCCTCCTCATACTCCGGCCAGCTCTCCTGATAGATCCTGCCCGCAAAGCCGCAGATCTGCCAGAGTTCCTCGGTGATATGAGGAGCCACGGGATTGAGCAGGGTCAGCAGCGTTCTGTACTCGCCTCTGGTCACTGCCCCTTTCTTGTTCATATCGTTAATCAGCGCCATCATGGCCGCGATGGCGGTGTTGTACTTCAGGCTTTCGTAGTCGCCGCTGACCTTCTTGATGGTCTGGTGCATCTTGGTCTCCAGCTCGGCGCTGTAGTCCTCTCCCTCTGCCAGGATATCCTGCAACTTCCAGACTCTCTCCAGGAATCTGCGGCATCCCTTCACGCCGTCCTCACTCCAGGCGGCGGACATGTCAAAGGCTCCGATGAACATCTCATAGGTGCGCAGGGTATCCGCGCCGTACTCCTCCACGATCTCGTCCGGATTCACCACATTGCCCAAAGACTTGCTCATCTTCACAATGGGATGCTCCGCCATCTCGCCGAACTCCTCCACCAGCGCCGCGCGGGCCGCCTTCTCGCTGCCGTACTGCTCCAGCAGACGCTTTTGTTCCTCCGGGGTCTGGTTCACAAAGCTGTGGGGATTCAGACCCAGGATCATACCGTGGCTGGTTCTCTTCTGATAGGGTTCCGGACAGGGCACCACACCCTGGTCGTACAGGAACTTGTGCCAGAAACGGGAGTACAGCAGATGCAGCGTGGTATGCTCCATACCGCCATTGTACCAGTCCACAGGCATCCAATACTTAAGCGCCTCCTGGCTGGCAAGAGCCTCTTTGTTATGCGGATCGATATACCGCAGGAAATACCAGGACGAACCTGCCCACTGAGGCATGGTATCCGTCTCTCTCTTAGCAGGCCCGCCGCAGCAGGGACATGTGGTATTGACCCATTCAGTCATGGCCGCCAGCGGGGACTCCCCGTTGTCAGTGGGCTCATAAGACTCCACATCCGGTAATGTCAGCGGCAGTTCGCTCTCGTCGATGGGCACAAAACCGCATTTCTCACATTTCACAATGGGGATGGGTTCACCCCAATAGCGCTGCCTGGAAAACACCCAGTCCCGCAGCTTGAAATTGGTCTTGCTGGCGCCGATGCCCTTCTCCTCCAGAAACGCAATGATCTTCTCCTTGGCGTCCGCCACGGACAGACCGTTCAAAAACTCCGAGTTCACCAGCGTGCCGGTAGCTACATCCGTAAATACCTGTTCCTGCACGGGCACCGGGCTCCCCGCCACCACCTCGATGATGGGCAGACCGAACTTTTTGGCAAACTCCCAGTCTCTCTCGTCATGGGCGGGCACCGCCATGATCGCGCCGGTGCCATATGTCATCAGCACATAGTCGGAGATCCAGATGGGAATCTCCTTGCCGTTCACCGGATTGGTGGCGGTCAGACCCTGAATCTGCACACCTGTCTTGTCCTTGGCCAGCTCCGTGCGCTCAAAATCGGACTTCTTGGCAGCCTGCTCCCGGTAGGCGCAAAGCTCCTCATAGTTGCCGATCTCCTCCTTATATTTATCAATCAGAGGATGCTCCGGCGACACCACCATATAGGTAGCGCCAAACAACGTATCCGGCCTGGTGGTATAGATGCGCAGTTTGTCCTCCTTGCCGGTGATGGAGAAATCCACCTCCGCTCCCTGACTCTTGCCGATCCAGTTCTTCTGGGATACTTTTACCCGCTCCACATAGTCCACCGTGTCCAAATCCTGGATCAGCCGGTCCGCATACTCCGTAATCTTCAGCATCCACTGGCTCTTGACCTTGCGCACCACCGGGCTGCCGCAGCGCTCGCAGACACCGTTTACCACTTCCTCGTTGGCCAGTCCCACCTTGCAGGAGGTACACCAGTTGATGGGCATCTCGGTCTTGTAGGCCAGCCCCGCCTTGAAGAGTTTCAAAAAGATCCACTGGGTCCATTTATAGTAATCCTCGTCCGTGGTATTGACTTCCCTGTCCCAGTCAAAGGAATACCCCAGGGCACGGAGCTGCTCTTTAAAGCGGGCCACGTTATTTTTTGTCACGATCCTGGGATGGATATGGTTTTTGATGGCATAGTTCTCCGTGGGCAGGCCAAACGCGTCAAAACCCATGGGGTACAGCACATTGTAGCCCTGCATACGGCGCTTGCGGGCCACGATGTCCAGCGCCGTATAAGGTCTGGGATGTCCCACATGCAGTCCCGCGCCCGAAGGGTAGGGAAACTCTACCAACGCGTAATACTTCGGTTTTGAATAGTCCTCCGAGACCTTGAACGCCTGTTCATCGTCCCATATTTTTTGCCACTTTTTTTCCACCTCATGGTGGTTGTACGGTACTGCCATAGCTCTTACTCCTCTTTCCAATTTTATCTTATAAACATACTGCATTTATGGCTCATTTTATCCCTATTCTCCGGGGATGTCAAGTATTAACCTTGAAAGCGGCGATCTCGCCCTTTAAGCCGCCCATATTATTGTTCAGCACATCCGTAGTCTGATCCAGCTGCCCTGTAGATGCTGCGCCATCTCATGCACCTGCATGGCTCCACTGGCTGTCTCTTCAATGATCGCCGATATGCTCTCCACCGTCTCCAGCGTATCGTTCCGCTCCCGGTCCTCCGCCTCTGTGCCGGTGGCAATACTGCGCAGCTCCGCCAACAACTGAGCAATCTGCCCGCTCATGCCGTCGAATACCTCTATGACCTGTCGCACCGCATCCTCCTGTACCGTCACAATACTCCGGGCATAGTCGGCATCCTCCACGGTCTGCTCCGTGTGCCGGGCGATATTGCCACCTTGGTACGGATCTCCTCAGCAGCCTTCCTGGAATCATCCGCAAGTTTCCGGATCTCCTCGGCCACCACCGCAAACTCTCTTCCCGCCTTGTTTCTCCCCAAACCGTATCTCCGGCTTTTTCTTCCCCACCGTTTTCCTTTTATCATTCGTCGTTTTTTTCCTCCGGTTTTCCGTCTTTATCACTATCCCTTTATTGCCCATATCGATCCCCCTTGTCCACCTGCGAGACTGACCTAAAAAGGCAGCCCCAGTAAGGGGCTGCCCCAAAGTATCCTGTTATTCTTCCGTATTGTTCTCCGCCACTTTGGCTGCTCTGGCCGCCACTTCCTTCTCCTGCACATCGCTGGGAGCCTGCTCGTAGCGGGCAAATTCATAGCTGTACTCCCCCTGTCCGCCGGTCATGGAACGCAGATCCGTGCAGTAACCGAACAGACTGCTCATGGGAATATCCGCCTCGATCACCTGCTTGCCGCCCGCTGTGGGATTCATACCCAGCACACGGCCTCTTCTCTTATTCAAGTCGCCCATGATATCGCCTGTAAAGCTGTCGGGCACCGTCACCTTCAGGGAGGCGATGGGCTCCAGCAGCACGGGGCCGGCCTCCATAAAGCCCTTCTTAAACGCCTGAATCGTAGCCATCTTAAACGCCATCTCCGAAGAATCCACCGGATGATAGGAACCGTCGTACAACACCGCTTTCACGCCCACCACCGGGTATGCGGCCAGAGGCCCTCTCGTCACGCTCTCCTGCAGACCCTTTTCCACCGCGGGGAAATAATTCTTGGGCACGGCGCCGCCCACCACTTCCTGCTCAAATATGAAGGGCGTCTCCAAGTCGCCGGATGCGGAGAAACGCATCTTTACATGACCGTACTGTCCGTGGCCGCCGGACTGTTTCTTATGCTTTGCCTCCACGTCCGAGGTCTTCCGGATCGTCTCCCGGTAAGCCACCTTGGGCTTATCCAACTCGATCTCTACCTTATACTCGTTTTTCAGGCGGCTGGCGATGATCTCCAGATGCTGGTCGCCCATACCGTACAGCAACAACTGACGGTTCTCCGAGTCGTTGACCACCTTCACCGTCAGATCCTCGTGAGTAATCTTCTGCAAAGCCTGGGAAATCTTGTCGATATCCCCTTTGTTCACAGCCTTGTATCGCATATAGGTATAGGGCGTGGAAATCTCCCATTTGCCATACTTGATCGTGGTAGCCTTGGTGGACAGGCTGTTGCCGGTGCGGGCCGCCGTCAGTTTCGCCAGGGCGCCGATATCTCCCGCATGGAGTTCGCTGACCTCCATGGGCTTGTTGCCCTGCAATATGTACAGCTTGCCGATCTTCTCCTCGATATCCTTGTCAAAATTATAGATCACATCGTCCGTCTTCAGCACGCCGGAATTCACTTTAATCAGGGAATACTTGCCGATAAAAGGATCCACGATGGTCTTCCAGATATAGGCGGATTTCGCCTTGGCAAAATCATAATCCGCATGATAGATCTCGTTGGTCTTCATATTAATACCGGCCACCTCCCGGTTCTCCGGGCTGGGCATATATTTCACGATATCGTCCAGCAGCGTGTAGACGCCCTGGCACAGCGTATTGGAGCCCATGGTCATGGGCACGATGCTGCCGTCGCAGACATTGGTGCGCAGAGCGGCGCGAATCTCCGCCTCCGAGAAAGTCTCCCCGTTGAAGAAACGCTCCATCATCTCCTCGCTGGTCTCCGCCACGGCCTCCATCAGCGCGTCGCGGCAGATCTCCAGATTGGCTTTATTGTACTCCGGCACCTCGCAGGGGACCACTTCCTTGCCCTGCCAGCGGTTGCCTGTCTCGGTAATCACGTTTACATAGCCCACAAACTTCTCATTCTCACGGATAGGCAGATTGAAAGGAGCCAGTTTCTTGCCGAACAAATTGGTCATATCCTCCACCACCTGGCGGAAAGAGGCGTTGTCCACGTCCATATTGGACACATATACGAAACGGGGCAGCTTATATTTTTCACACAGCTCCCACGCCTTCAAAGTGCCCACCTCGATCCCGGCCTTGCCGTTCACCACGATGATGGCCGCGCCTGCCGCGCTCAGAGCCTCCTCCACTTCTCCCACGAAGTCGAAATATCCCGGCGTATCCAAAATATTGATCTTATGCCCCTCCCACTCGATGGGGATCACGGATGTGCTGATGGAGAACTGTCTCTTCTGTTCCTCCTTGCCATAATCGCTGACCGTATTGCCGTCAGTCACTTTGCCCATTCTGGAAGTAATGCCGGATAAGTATGCCATCGCCTCCACCAGGCTGGTCTTACCGCTGCCGCCGTGGCCCAATAAGCATACGTTACGAATCTTGTCGGTTGTGTAAACATTCATAAGTTTTCCTCCACTAAAGGTCTGATTTGGGCATTTCGCCAGAGCCTGATTTTGCAATTTCTGACACCCATAAGTGTATTTTACTAAATATTCTGGAAACTTACAAGTGTTTTTATTATATTTGTACAGTTTTCTAAAACAGATTTAACCGCTCCGACCACAGCCTCCTTTCCCTTGCTTTTCACGCTTTAACGTGATATAGTCAATATATCATAATGCAGGGAGGAAATCCGTATGGCAGGATTACGCATAGGTTTCATAGGGCTGGGGCTGATCGGCGGCTCCATCGCCAGGGCGCTGCGGGAGAATATCAGGGAGCTCTATATGACAGCGTATGACGTGAACGCATCCACTTTGGAGAAAGCGTTGCGGGACGGCGTTATCGACCGGGCGGCAGAACGGATCGACGAGCGCTTTTCCGACTGCGATTATCTGTTTCTGTGCGCCCCGGTGCAAAAAAACGACGCCAATCTGGAGGCAGTCAAAGAGATCCTCTCCCCTGTCTGCACCCTGACGGACGTGGGCAGCGTCAAGACCGACATACACGAGCATATCGCCCAGGCCGGTCTGGAGGCGCAGTTTATCGGGGGACACCCCATGGCAGGGAGCGAGCGTTTCGGCTATGCCAACTCCAAGGCCAGACTGCTGGAAAACGCTTACTATATTCTGACCCCCACCGAACAAACCGCGCCCGAACGCCTGGACGCGTACAGAGCCCTGGTGGAATCCATGGGCGCCATCCCCCTGATCCTGGATTACCGCCGGCACGATTATGTCACGGCAGGCATCAGCCATCTGCCCCATGTGATAGCCGCCTCGCTGGTCAATCTGGTACGGGATTCGGACAATGCGGACGGCATTATGAAACTGGTGGCTGCCGGCGGTTTCAAGGACATCACCCGGATCGCCTCCTCCTCCGCCGCCATGTGGCAGCAGATCTGCCTGACCAACACGGAAAATATTTCCCGGCTGCTGGGAGACTATATCGATTCCCTGTCTAAAATAAAGAACCAGCTGGACGCCCGGCAGGAGGACGCCCTGTACCGACTCTTTGACAGCGCCAGAATCTACAGGGAATCCTTTATTAACGCCTCCAGCGGTCCTATCAAGCGAGTGTATTCTTTCAATATCGACATAGACGACCGCCCCGGCATGCTGGCCCAGGTGGCTACCACGCTGGCATTCAACAACATCAATATCAAGAACATCGGCATTGTCCACAACAGAGAGTACGAGGAGGGCGTGCTGCGCATCGAATTTTATGACGAGGCGTCCCAGGAGGCCGCCAAACGTTTACTTTCCACTCCCCAGTTCGTCATCCATGAAAAAAAGTTATAGAAAAAACGGGGCCGCCGTACTGTTGCTGCTGTAGCACGGTGCCCCGTTTCATTCTGTTTTCCCGGTTCTGCTCTTCCTCTATTGATTAATCTCCTGATTAACCTCCGAAAACTTCTCGTACACGCTGATACGGGAGGCGTCCTGCTCAGACATTCCGATAAACACCGCTCCATAATGAAAGACCTCCCCCATATTCGCCCGCACGATCTGCAGAAACGCATGTATCACTTCTTTAGTCCATATCGTCAGACGGCATTCATACACTGCCTGCAGTTCCAGCTCGTCCGAACAGGAAAAACCCACGCCGGTACGGGACACATCAGATATGTTGATAATCACTTCCCGCTTTTCATCGGAATCCAGGCGTTTCACGATCAGTCTGGCCTCCAGATCCATTCTCCTGCTCTTTCTTCGTTCTTCCATGATACCCCTCCTGAAATGTAATATTCTCACACGGCCCGCATGACTTCTCTAAACAAAATCTTACATGATTCCATACTACTTGTCAATTCCATCATGGACAAACACAGCGTCTGGAAAATGGTGGGACAATACGTGTAGGCTTCCCGCAGCAAAAGCAAGTCCGTGTTCCTTCCACGATGTAGATATACTTATGCGCAATAAAGGTCCGTTCCAGCTTTCCTGCAATCCAGCGCGCATACTTCACATACTCGCTGACCGGCCCTTAATAAAACCCGGCTTAGGATCCCACTGGGCGCCCAAGCTCTTTGCGAGTTCCTTTTCTGCATAAGGAACTTCTAAATAAAGTTTTCCATGTATTCGTCTTCCCTCCGTTTTCACAAAATCGTTTCTGGATATTTTCAATTATCATCATAAGGCATCGCCAACCAGTGTTTTGATAAACTCCTTTTTGGTAAAAAGGATCTGTATCAGTTCGTTCTCCTGCTGCCAGTTCAGCGGTTCGGAATGACAGCAGATATTGCGCAGCAAACGAAATTTTTCTAATTCTTCAGCATATTCTTTCCACCACTGCTCATCGCAAACCTGTTCAAACAGGATAGCCCTGCGGGAAGCTAACCGGGAGCGCAATTCTTCTTTATTTAGAAGAGTTGTAAAAGTACCCGTTGTCACTTTATGTTCCTTTATATCACAAAGCTTTTCCTTATTTGTCTTCTCATCCGGAAACAGCGCCTTCAGTTTCCCTAAGAGCATTTCTTTCAACATGGCTTCCATCATGTCAAAAGCACTTTGACATATCTGTACTTGTTTCTATTTCTTCATTGGGAAGCCACTGCAATCTCCACCTGTTTCCCGCTGAAAGCTACGCCATACTTGAAAACCGTTTTAACGCCTTTGGAGATCATATCGGTATCGTATTTGCGATCCTGAATTTGTGCCAAAGCCGTCTCCGAGAGCTGCTTTAGTTTATCCCCGGAGAAATTTCTGCCCGCCTTCAGTTCAATCAGAATACCCGGCAAATTCTCTGACTTAGGCAATAATTGGATATCATATCGGCCCATTCCGGATTCTCCATTCGAGCTGATATAATAGCGGTTATCCATAATGGCGCAAAGTCCCAGAAAAAAACCATGATAAAAGTTTTCTCCGGCAGTGTCATAGCAGCTTGCCGATTGGAGAAGAAGCTTATGCACCTCCTTTTGCAGCCTTTGTGCATCATTAGAATACAATGCCTCTTGAATGGAGATTGCCGTAGCTTGGGGAATGATATCGGCCAATTTTTGCAGAATCTCTTTTTTATACACAAACGCAATCTCCCGGTTGGGCAGCGCCACCTCGCACATATAATCACCGCTGAAAGCAGGATCTGCCCTTACGGCTTTCAGATAGCCTGCAACCAGAAGAAAGCTGTATACGGAAGAAGGATTGTTTCGGATCTGGGGATAAATAACCCCAGTGTCGATATACGTCAGGAAAGATTCCCCCTGCAATAAAGCGTTAAGACGTTCATAGATTTCTTCTCCTGCATGCGTCAAAATTTCGCCAATGATCTCATTGCTGCCGGTTGACTGCCAAAATGCCTTGGGCTGACAACCATTGCTAAAGTAGTTGATGACAGACCATGGGTTAAATATTTCCGTTTCCCCGAACCGATACCCGTCGTACCAGGCACAGATTTCCGCATACTTCTCCTCCGCATGGTAATAGCGGGCAATCGCTTTTACTTCTTCCGGCGTAAAGCCAAAATATCCACTATACTGATTGTCCAATATGGAATTCACTTTTAAATTGTTCAGACCGCTGAAAATGCTCTCTTTGGCCACACGAAGAATGCCCGTTAAAAAGCCATAAGAAAGGTGCCTGTTATCCTTCAGGCCGCCTGAAAAGAGGTTACGCATAAAGAGAATCACTTTATCATAAAACCCGCTCATATGCCCCTGCTGAATCGGCGTGTCATACTCGTCGATAATAATAATCGGCGATATCTCATAATGCTCATCCAGCATTTGAGAGAGCCTTTGCAGAGACATCATCATATCTGTGCTGCCCGCTTTCCCTTCCAGAACATTCTTAAAGTACGATTTCTCATATTTGCTGCACCGCTCGCTTTCCAAGAGCTCGCTGTGGCGTTCAAACTCCTGTATCAAAATCTTAGAGATTTGATCATAGGTCTCCTCCCAGGAGTCCCGTTTCACATCCTTAAAAGTGATGAAAATCACCGGGTATTTTCCTTGATAGTCCCGATATTTTTTACCACAAGCCCAAATTTTTTTATCTCTGAAATAAACAGAGGTGTCTTCGTCCGTCTTTTCAAAGAAGGTACGGATCATATCCATATTCAAGGTTTTGCCAAAACGGCGCGGGCGGGTAAACAGAGACACCATCGGTCTCTCGTCCAGAAAATCCTTGATCATCATAGTTTTATCGACATAGTAGTACTCAGACGAGGCCAGACGATAATCTGAGATTCCAACTGGCAGCGGCAGGTCAGGCAATGTTTTGGTTTTTCTATATACGCCGGTTTTAATCCGACTGTCCGCAGGTTTTTCGGCATCCATAGGAATCACCCAACTGCGGTTCTTTTTATATGCCCCTTCTATCCGTCCTTCTTTGCATAGGACAGTTACTCGACGCTCCGTGATTTCCCACAGCTTTGCCGCTTCCTTTACAGTTATGGTATCGCCCATGTTAGCACCTCCAAGCTTTTCAGATACAGTATACCACTATGGCGGAATAAAATCAACAATATTCGGAACAAAGTCAGGCACAATATCTGATTTTGTTCTTTTGGGTGTTATCCTACCCATTTATAATTTGATTCTACAGCTTTTCTATCCGCAAGCCCCGGAATAAGAAAGCCTCCGTTGCCCCGCTCCGGAAAGAAAAGGAACGCCAGGAGCGGGCAATGCAAAGTTTCTTTATGAACGATAATTAAATTTGGATGTCATTTGATTAGCATGGCATCCCCAAAACTGAAAAAACGGTATCTCTCCCGTATGGCCTCCCTGTAGGCCGCCAACACCCTCTCCCGCCCCGCCAGCGCGCTAACCAGCATCACCAACGTGGATTCGGGCAGATGAAAGTTGGTGATCAGACAGTCAAGTACCTTAAACCGGTATCCCGGATAGATAAAAATATCCGTGTTGCCACATCCCGGCCGCACCGTGCCGTTCTCATCCGCGGCGCTCTCCAGCGTCCGACAGCTCGTGGTTCCCACGCAAATCACACGCCCCCCGGCGGTCTTGGCGGCATTGATTTGCTCCGCCGCTTCCTCCGTGACCTGGTAATACTCCGAATGCATATGGTGCTCCAGCACATTCTCCTCTTTCACAGGCCGAAAAGTTCCCAGTCCCACATGCAGTGTCACATAGACCACGCTCACTCCCATGTCCTGGATCTGCCGCAGCAACTCCTGTGTAAAATGCAATCCCGCCGTGGGAGCCGCGGACGAACCCTCATATTTGGCGTAAACTGTCTGATAGCGGCTTTTGTCGCTGAGCTTATGGGTGATATAGGGCGGCAGAGGCATCTCTCCCAGCCTGTCCAGCACTTCTTCCCATATTCCCTGATAGGAAAACCGTATCAGACGGTTACCCTCCTCCACGGTCTCCAGTACCTGTCCCCGCAGCAGGCCGTCTCCAAATGTCAGCTCTGTGCCGGGCTTACACTTTTTGCCGGGTTTTACCAGTGTTTCCCACACATCCCCTTCCCGGCGTTTCAAGAGCAGCACCTCCACACGGGCTCCTGTCCCCGCCCGCTGTCCCAGCAGCCGGGCGGGGATCACCTTTGTGTTATTCAACACCAGACAGTCCCCGGGACGCAGATACCGGACAATATTGTGAAAAATGTCATGCCCGATCTCCCCAGTATTTTTATCCAGCAACAACAATCTGGAGGACGCCCGATCTTCCAGGGGATCCTGCGCAATCAGCTCCTGGGGCAGTTCAAAATAGAAATCTGATTTTTTTAGTTCCATACCTTTCTCCACGGATCGCTCGTTATACCGTAATACCGCCAGAGACATCTGATTCCCTGGCGGCCCGTCTTTTACATAGTTACATTTTCCGCAAAGGCCTTATAGCCTCTGTACGCCTCATAGATGTCCGCCTTGCTGGTGGCCTCCCAGGGCGCGTGCATATTCAGCACAGGCACGCCGCTGTCAATGACGTTCATGCCGTAGAGAGCCAGAATATACGCGATGGTTCCGCCTCCGCCTACATCCACCTTTCCAAGCTCCGCCGTCTGCCACTGCACCTTGCCCTCGTCCATGACCTTGCGCAGATGGGCCACATATTCCGCATTGGCGTCGTTGGAGCCGGATTTTCCTCTGGAGCCGGTAAATTTGTTGAACACCATGCCGCCGCCCAGAAAAGCCGCATTCTGCAGTTCAAAGCAGCTCCGGTAACCCGGATCAAAAGCCGCGCTCACATCCGATGAGAGCATGGCGCTGCGGGACAGACAGCGGCGCACATTCAACTCGCTGTATTCCCCTGCCAGATTCATCAGCTCTGCCACCGCATTCTCAAAAAATCTGGACTGCATGCCTGTAGCGCCCACGGAACCGATCTCTTCCTTATCTACCAGAATACAGCACACGGTTCTGTCGGGATTTTTGATATCCAGCATGGCTTTCAGAGAGGTAAACGCGCACACCCGGTCATCCTGCCCATAGGCCAGTATCATGCTGCGGTCAAATCCGGCCTCTCTGGCCTTACCTGCAGGCACCACCTCCAGTTCCGCGGAGATCAGATCCCCCTCTTCTATATCGTAAGTTTCCTTCAGGATATCCAGCACGGCGGACTTGACCAGGTTTCTCGCCTTTTTCTTGCCTTCGTCCGTCTCTTTCTCCTCCTGGCCCAGAATCAGGGGCTTTGTGCCGGCGATCAGATCCAGCGCCTCCCCCTCGATGACCTTGGCGGCCTTTTTCTCCAATTGCTCGCCTGCCAGATGGATCAGCAGATCGGATACAAAAAATACGGGATCGTCCTCATTTTCCCCGATGTTCAGCTCCACAGTGGTACCGTCCTTCCTGACCACCACACCGTGAATGGCCAGAGGCAGCGTCACCCACTGGTATTTTTTGACGCCTCCGTAATAGTGGGTATCCATATAGGCGAAGGTGTGATCGATGTCCTCGAACAGCGGATTCTGCTTGACATCCAGTCGGGGACTGTCAATATGAGCGCCCAGAATGTTCATGCCCTCGGCAAAAGGTTTCCTGCCGATGCGGAATACGGCGATGGACTTATTCATCCACACACTGTACACCTTATCCCCCTTCTTCAAAGGTTCTCCGGCCTTTATCATGGCCTCCAGTTCCCGGTAGCCGTCTTCTTCGATCATGTTGACGATCGTGTCGATGCACTCCCGCTCCGTCTTGCCCTGGTCCAGAAATTCTCTGTACTCCCGGCTCAGTTTCTCCAGCTTTTTAAGCTGTTTCTCATCATAGTTTTCCCATGCGCATTGTTTTAACATTTTCTGATTTCCTTTCTTTCATAAAAATTAAGTTCCGCTGCGCCCCTCCCGGCGCCTTTTTCCTTAACTCCTAAGTTCAATGTCCAACTGATTTTTCAGATTCTTCAGAATCTTTTTCACAAAACGGTCCACTGCATCCGGCTCAAAGGCCTCCTCGCCGGGCCGAAACTCCACGGTAAACGCCATGCTCTTTTTGCCTTCCGCGATCTGGCCTCCCTCGTAGACGTCAAACAACCGAATATCCTTGATATACTGGCAGGAGCGACGGATAACCTCTTCCACCTGCCCGCAGGTCACTTCCCTGTCCATAACCAGCGCCAGATCCCTGCTCTCCTCCGGGAATCTGGACAGAGGAGTAAAGCTCGCCTCCCGGTCATATGCCTGCTCCAGACTGTGCAGATCCAGTTCCAGCACATAGGCGTCCGTGCGCAGATCCAACTGCTCCGCCACCTCATAGGCCACCTTACCCATGCAGCCGATCCGCGTCCCCTCGAAATAAATACCCGCGCATTGATAGGGATGCAGATAGGGTTTGGCGTCCGGTATATAGTCAAACTGTAAAAACAGTGTGTCCGCCACCTTCTGCGCCATACCCTTCAAAGTAAAGAAACTTTCCTGCGTTCCGAAGATACCGATACACAGCGTTTCCCGCTCCTCGGGGTAGTCGGACAGAGGAAGGGACTGCGGAATAAATACTTTGGCGCTCTCAAACAGCCTGCCCTCCAGATTGCCCTTTTTCTGGTTCCGTGAGATCGCGTTTAGCATAGAGGGCACCAGCGTAGTCCGCATCAGCGACAATTCCTCGTTGATGGGATTCAGGATACGGATAGCCTGACGCTCCGGGGCGTCCCCGGGCAGGCGCAACAGATCCAGGTCCGAGGGGGAGAAAAAGCTGTAGTGGATGCACTCGTACGCGCCCACACTGCACAGCGCTCTCTTGAGTTTCATCTCTTTTTTCATGTTCTGAGGCACCCCTCCCATGGTCACCTGCGCCTGGGGCATAAAGGCGGAGATCACATGGTCATAGCCGTACATACGGATCACTTCCTCCGCCACATCCGGATAGGAATCCATATCCTCGCGGTAGGCAGGCACCTGCAGCGTCAGTTCGTCCCCGCTCATGGACGGCGCAAAATCAAGGTTCTTCATAATCCGCAGGATCTCTTCGCCGGGTACCTGAATCCCCAGCACGTCCTCCACCTTTTTAACGCTGACTTTCATCTCTCTGGGTTCTATGCCGTTGCCAGTGTTCACATCCACATGGGTGGAAGAGACTTTTCCGCAGCCCAGCTCTTCTATCAAATGCAAGGCACGTTCCATGGCATGCACCGTAGAGTATTCGTCCACGCCCTTTTCGTACCGGGCGCTGGCATCCGTGCGCTTGCCCAGGGAGCGGGAGGTCTTGCGGATATTGTCTCTGGCAAATTTGGCGGATTCAAATAATACCTCCGTGGTACTCTCCCGTATCTCAGAATTCAGGCCACCCATAACCCCCGCCAGAGCCACCGGTTTTACGCCGTCGCAAATGACCAGGTTATTTTCGTTTAAAATATATTCCTGGCCGTCCAGCGTGGTAATCGGTTCTTCCTGCCGGGCCCGGCGCACACGGATTGCATTGCCCTCCAGATAATCGCAGTCGAAGGCATGCATGGGCTGACCCATCTCCAGCAGCACATAGTTGGTGATATCCACAATATTGGAAATGGCGTCCTGTCCCATCAGCGCCAGACGGCGTTTCATCCACAGCGGCGACTCCCCGATCTTCACATCATATACATAGTGGCCGATATACCGGGGACACAGATCCGGAGCGTCCACCGTCACGGCAAAACCCTCTTTCTGAACCTCCGTAACCGTATAATCCAACGCAGGCATATGAAATTCCTTATCCAGTACGGCCGCCACCTCTCTGGCAATCCCCACGATACTCTGACAGTCCGGGCGATTGGCTGTGATGGAAATATCAAAAATCCAGTCGTCCAGCCCCAGAACGGGCTTTACATCCGTCCCCGGCTCCATATCCTGGGGAAGTACCAGCAGGCCGTTGTAGCCCCCGCCGGGGAACATATTCTCGCTCACTCCCAGCTCCACGCCGGAACACAGCATGCCCTCCGACTCGTATCCCCTCAGTTTTCCTTTCTTGATCGTCATGGTGCCCTCTACGGTCTTGTGGTCCTTGGCGGTCATATACACCGTGGCTCCCACCAGCGCCAGAGGATATTTTCCCCCCGCCCGCACATTGTCCGCGCCGCAGCACACCTGAAATGTGCCATGACTGCCTGCATTCACCCGGCATACGTGTAAATGGGTATCGGGAATGGGCTCACAGGTCTCCACCAGACCCGCGACCACATTGCTGACATCCTTTCCCACCTCCTGCAGTTCCTCCACCTCAAAGCCGCAGGAAAACAGCTTTTCCTCCAGCGCCTGAGGCGTCACATCAATCTCAACATACTCTTTTAACCAACTCAAAGGTACTAACATCTTTATCATCCCTCCATATTTCAGTTCGCGTATTCCCTGTCAGCCCCAATGTTCACGGGGTAGTTTCCGACTACAGCCGTTTGGAGATTACCCGTCTTTTTGTGCGAAACAGTACGGAAATACACGGTTTAAGATTCCAAACCCGGCACTAATTATCATCAATCTGCTGTAGAACGCGCAGATCGGACTCAAACAGTAGCTTTATATTGTTGATGCCATATTTCAACATGGCAATACGCTCCAGGCCAATGCCAAACGCCAGACCGCTATACCGCTCTGAATCAATGCCACAATTTTCCAGCACCTTCTTGTTTACGATACCAGCCCCCAATATCTCTATCCAGCCCGTACCTTTACACAGCTTGCAGCCTTTGCCGCCGCAGGCAAAACAACTCACATCCACTTCTACGGAGGGCTCTGTAAAAGGGAAATAAGATGGGCGCAACCGAGTGATAGTCTCCTCGCCAAATATTCTTTTCGTAAAAAGATCCAGCATGCCCTTCAGATCGCAGAGCGTGATCCGCTCGTCCACTACCAGCCCTTCCATCTGATGAAACATCGGAGAATGGGTTGCATCCTCATCCGACCGGAACACCTTGCCCGGCGCCGCGACGATCTTGATGGGAGGCTTTTTCTTTTCCATTGTATGGATCTGCGCCGCGCTGGTCTGCGTGGCCAACAACAGCTCCGGGGACAGATAAAAAGTATCCTGCATGTCCCTGGCGGGATGATCCTTGGGGATATTCAAAGCCTCAAAGTTGTAATAATCTTTCTCAATCTCCCGCGTCTGGGCCACCTCAAAGCCCATGCCCACGAAAATGTCCATAAGCTGATTGCGGATCTGGGTGACGGGATGCAGATTGCCTGTTTCCACGCACTGAGCCGGCATCGTGACATCAATGCGCTCGGACTCATAGCGTCTTTGCAGCTCCCGCTCCTTCATCTTCTCATCCAGTTCCGTAAAGCGCTGCTGCGCCCACTCCTTCAGCTCATTGACACTCTTGCCGAAACCGGCCCGCTCCTCGGGAGCGATACTCTTCATCTCTTTCATCAACTGACCGATCTTGCCGGTCTTGGAATCCAGAAACTGCTTGCGAAGTTCAAATGCCTCCGCCCTCGACCCTGCGCGCTCCCTGATGCCGTCCAGGATCTCCTGCCTGATGTTCGCTAATCTGTCACTCATGACTCTCTCCTCCTACTATAAAATGTTCCGTTCCGCCGCGGCCACACGCGCCATTCGGCATAGTAACTTCCAGCCCGGACTTCCGCAAATTCTCCGAGACATCCTCCGAGCCTTGCCAATGCCTCTCCATCTCAGCGCTTTCCCATTTTCACACGTCTGCAGCTCCTTCGGACTCTGCCGTATCAGGGCATATAAAAATCCCATGTACAGCATCCTGCACATGGGACGAAATCAATCTTCCGCGGTACCACCCATATTTCCCACCCTGCGACGGACGGGACTCTCTGATACACTTAACGCGCGTCAACGGCCAAGGCTACTGTTTCTGTCCACGACAGGTTTTCACCCAGGCAGCTCCGGTGGGAAATTCGAGCTTTCATCTGAACGCAGGGAAACTTACAGCCGGCGATCTCCCCTCTCTGTGCGGAAATGACGCTCTACTATGCACCTTCTTCGCCTTTTATCATTCATGGTGACTATTTTAGAGGTTTCCTTCATAAATGTCAAGCGTTTTTTATCCTTTACACCTACAAAATTTCTACTCCTCCAGACTCTCAAGCTGCCGTCCCCTGCTGCCCGTCAGCACCTTGTTCACCGGGCTGAAAAAACAGTTCAGATAAGCGCCCACCATGATGATATACATGCAGAAGTACATCCAGATCATGGCGATGATGATCAGGGACAGGCTGCCGTATATGCTGAAAGAACCGCTGAAGTTCAGATAAATGGAGAATCCCCAGGAGAACACGCTCCATACTACCGCCGTGAAACTGGCTCCCGGTATCTGTTCCCG
Source organism: uncultured Acetatifactor sp. (assembly GCA_910584375.1). GTDB lineage: Bacteria > Bacillota > Clostridia > Lachnospirales > Lachnospiraceae > Acetatifactor. Next base: position 49,022 of record CAJUAH010000006.1, on the reverse strand, counting down.
AAAACGCATTTTTTTGCTGGGCACATAAGTGTACACCGCCGCAAACAGCAAGGTCAATACCACCCAGGAAAAAATGAAACGTAAGTTCACGATCAGGGAAAACAATACCTCCAGTTGAGGAATCCTGGCCAGCACCAGGTCCACCAGCCTGCTGCCCAGCGCCATAATAACCAACGATATCACCATGGCGATCAGCATGACCACCGTATAGACCGCCGCCACAAAGCGCACCACAAAATAATTGCGGTGTTCCTGCACGTCATTGATCGCGTTCAATCCCCGCATCAGAGCCAGCAGACCTTTGGCGGCGGTCCAGATCATCACCAGCGCCGCCAAAGGCAGGATGGAAGACGCCCTGCGGTACACATCATGAATCAGCTGCGTTACCATGGAATCAATCTGATTCGGCGTCAGCTCCGTAATGGCGCGGGTCAGATTCTCCTCCGTCAGCGGCGTGTACGGAATCATGGTACAGACTACCATCAGCATGGGCACCAGCGACAAAAAGATAAAAAAGGCCGTGCTGGCGGCATAGGCGCTGATATTTTTCTCGCTCATTTTCCTGCTGAAATTCATACTTATCTTAATCAGTTTCCGCATCATTTATTTCCCTCACATGCCATAAAGCCGCCTGCCATCAGACTCACACCCATGGTTCACCGCACAAAACATCCGTCGTAAAAAAAACGCAGTATGTCCCCGGCGCTGTATCCCTCCTGAGCCATAGCGCGCGCGCCGTTCTGGCTCATGCCTACTCCATGGCCAAAGCCGCCTCCGGTCAGATTATATCCTACCACATTTTCTCCCTCTCTGGCAATCTCTATTGTAAAAAACGCGCTGGGCAGCAGGCTGCTCATGGCCACCTCACTGCCGTCCTGACGCAGCGCTTTCGTCTCGCCGTCACACAGTATATATCGGATAGTATGCTCCGATATGACTTTATATGTATCCCGATCCGTCTCTATCAACAGTTCATCGGCCACGCCCCCGGCTCCCCGGGTGAGTATGACCAGATCCCGTATCTCCTTAAATGTTCCAATGGGCCGGCTCACGTAATCTTCCCCGTCCAGAGTCAGCACCAGCTTTTCGTTGGCCTCATACCGGCTTTGCAGTTGCCGCCGCACTGTATCGCAGTTCAGGTTCCTCACCGTGTAACTCCATCGATACCAGCCTTCTCCGGACTCAAAATCTCCGGGATCAATACTGCGAATAGCTGCCGCAAAAACATCCTCTCTGGTCAGATCCGGGGACTGTGACACCGTCTCGGTCTCCTGCCCCAGCATCCTGCGCATCTCCCCCCGGTTTAAATGCCTGGGGATAATATACGCATATTCCTCCGCACTGTCCGTCTTCCATACATGGGCATCGCTCCCATACCCCCAGGAGGTGGAATAATAGTAAGTCTCCGCCAAAGTCTCCCCGTCCTCCCGTACCAGCAACTGTCCGTAAGTGGCCTTTACCGCTGCCGTAGCCGCCTCCTGCTCCAGAATATTGTTATATACCTGATAAGAAGAACTGTCATCCACATGAGCGCCCAGCTCCTCATAACCTGCACGCAGCATATGCGTATAGGCATAGGTCCGGGCACAGATCGCCTGCGCCTTCAATGCCTCCTGAGGATAGGACGCCGGCATCTCGCTGGGCACAACGCTGTAGAGATACTCCTCCAGAGGCAGTTCATTGATCAGCACGATCCCCTCCTGGGTCCACCACAGTTCCAGACTGCCCCGATAGGCCGGTATACCCTGACTGCGGTGGATGCTTTCCAGAATGATCTTGCCGGTTCTGGCGCTGGGCGTCACCAGCAGTCTTGCTCCCCTCTGGGCTGTCAGCTCCACGCTCTCCCCCGCCGGATAACTTGTAACCGTCTCCTGCGGATCTGCCGCGTTCAGAACCTGTACCGTGTAATCCGTATCACAGGTCAGTTCCACCCGATCGTGATAGATTCCCTGAAAGTCACTGTTTTTCAGCAGCACCCGGATGTTTTCCATGGCTGGCTCCCGGGCCAGCAATATGGCGCATATCCGTCCGTCCTCCAAACAAAAATCCGCAAAGTCATATCCGATGCACAGATCCCTGTAGTCGACAGAGGCCGGTTCTCCGTACAGCCTGTAGCCCTGTACGTCCTCCGTATATTCCAGTCTTCCCTGTTCTTCCAGCCATACCCCGTCCGAATCGGCAGCCAGCACTTTTCCGCCGGTTTTTTGCGGCTTGATCCGAAGGGCCGTAACCATGCCGTCGGTCAGCTCCAGATCCGCCACCTGTTCCCTGAGTCCCAACAGCCACTCCGCCGTTCCCCAATTTGTATCTGTGACTTCGATCCAGCTTTCGCCGCTGCCCGTCTGAGACTGCGCCGTCTCCCGGCTTATATCTGTGACTTCGCTCCGATGTTCCCCACTGTCTGTCTGAGATGGCATCGTCCCCGGCTGTGAATCCTCCCCTGGGAAAGCCGCCACCCGCAGCAAGCGCTCACCCTCCCCCGTAAAGCATAACAGTCCACTGCTGTCCGCTCCCATGATCCACACATTATGTAAGTACTCTGTCACCGGTACATGCTCTTCTTCCCGGCTGCTCTCCGGCGGCGGTTCCTCCTCACTGCCGCCCAGCCTTTTGAGCAGCCCTGCCGCGATCAGTATAAGCAGCAGGAGAATCCCCAGCAGACATATAAATGCCTTTAGCTGCATTCTTTCCGACCTGTTCATCTCTCCCCGGAAATTTGGAAATCCCTTCACACCCTAATTCCCCCAGACCATAATATTCTTTTCCCAATATATAAAGAGCAGTCCCAAGGACTGCCCTTTTCCTTCGTAATTACCCCGAAATGCCGGCTCTTGCCTTTTGACTCCTAGCAGCGCTAGGTGGGTGACCGCAACCAGGCTTTTGCCTTCCCCTGCAATCCTCTCTCGAGTGGAGGCTTGACAGCCACTTGGCAATATAGGAATCCCTTTTAAAGTAAATGTAGGTTCAAAAACAACAAGAGTTATCGAACATTCCAGGTAACTTTATTATATCCAATACAACGCCTTTTGGCAACTGAAATTTTTCCCAAAACGCAAAATATTGACAAACTTGACAACCCTCCGGCAGAAACACCCCCAAAGGGCCTCCAATGGAGACCAAAATTTGGGATTGTCAATGCAGAATACATGTGCTATAATAGCGCTGTTTATCAAACGGTTTCATCTGCTATATCTGATGAACCTTTTATGAGAGGAGAATATTTATGAAAAAGAAAATCTTAGCAATGGCACTGTCATTAACATTGGCTCTCGGTCTGGCCGCCTGTGGCAGCCCCCAGGTATCCGGCCCTGTGGATCGGGAATCCGTCACCTCAACAGATGACAGATCCTCTGAGGATAGCTCTTCCAAGGAGGAAAGCAGTTCTGAGGAAGAAAGCTCGGCCGAGGATAATTCCTCTGCGTTGTCAGACTGGTACAATGGCAAGGACCGCAAAGCTCTGGAAGAAACCATCAACAAAATGTTTGAAAGTTCCGGCATCACATGCAGCATTTCCGTGGAAGAGCCGGACACCATCATCTACACCTACCAGTACACAACGGAAACTCTGAGCAATGAGTCCAATAAGGACGCCATCGCCGACGCTCTCCGCTCCAGCCTGGACAGTCAGTACCAGACTTTTGTGGATGAGATCAAGAATTACAATGACACATACGATCTGTCCGTGAAGACCCTGCGTGTCACATATCTGGATTCCGACGGCGCCAGCCTGTATACCGTGGACTTTACGGAGGACTATGTACCCTCAGCCGACAACGCCTCCACAGGCAGTGCCTCACAGGAATATGCCACTCTGGAAGACTGGATGAACAGTGAAGAACAGGATGTGATCGTCTCCGCTGTCAACAGCAGCCTGGAGTCCTCCGGCCTTGCCATTGACTTCTATGCAGAGGGCAATGTGATGGTTATGGACTATACCTACACGGAACAGCAGGATCTGAGCGGTCTGAGTCAGGAGGATATCGCAAGCGTATTTGACGAGCAGGTAGCTCCTACCTTTTCCGGCATGGTTTCCAGCCTGTTTGAATCCTTTGAGACGGATTATGGCCTGGTATTGGACGACATCAAGCTGATTTTCCGCAACGCGGACGGCACAGAGCTCTATTCCAAGTATTACAGCGAGCTGTAATTTTTCCGTTCTTGTACCTTTACGGTTTTGCATTATTTCGCATATGAACTCAAAAACAGGGGTCAGACCCGAAAGTCTGACCCCTGCTTAATTAATCTCTTTCAAAAGCTCCTGTAAAACACATCCTTACAGGGACGCCGCCTCGTCAACGATCTTCTTCAGAGCGGCCAACGCCTCGTCAGGCAGCTTGTCGTAGCCTTCCTTCTTGGTGGCGAAACCTTCCACCGCATCCACACGGTTCTGCATGGCGTTCTTCAGAGCCTCGGTGTAAGTCTTGTCGGACAGGTCGGGCTTGAAAGCGTCGGAAGTCCTGCCGGACCAGTCGTACATGATCTCGATATCCTCGAAAGGTCCCCACTGCTCGAACTTAGCCTTACCCTCAACGATGGTCTCCAGGATGCCCAGGGTATCCGCAGGCTTACACTTGGTTCCCATGAAGTCGCCGGTATTCACGATATAGCAGTCCACGTTCTTCTCATCCACCAGTTTCTTGAACTTCTCATAGTCGTTTACCAGAGGATAGGTTCTGAACGGGTTGGCATAGGGAACGATGCGCAGGGCGTTCATATCGGTACCCGCAGCCACACGCTCCGCAGTGGAGGTCTTGGTAGCCAGCGTAGCGCCCATAACGGATGCCAGCGCGGCGCCCTTCAGTTTCACTACAGGCGGGATGGTGGGATCCTTCATGATCCAGAAGATCGCGTTTACGGGAGCGTCGATCTTGTCCACACGGTTAGGACTCCACAGCTTGGACTTGATGGCGCGGCCGTTGCCGTTTCTGATATCCTCAGTCACCAGCTGGATATGTCCCTCTTCATCCAGCGTAGCGGAACAGTTCTGCGCGGTCAGCAGGAACTTGTTGTCGGGGCAGCCGGTGGGATAATCCGCGGTCTTGTCAAAATAGGTGGGCTCCAAAGCAACAGACGAGCAGGTATCGGTATTGATAATAAATGCGTCGTCATGCAGTACCTTGATGCCGCCGAAAGCGTCATACTTGCCGTTATGTTTCGCATGGGTCAGCGTGGACTTACCGGAGCCGGACAGACCGTATACGGAGGCAACGAACTTCTTGCCGCCCTCCAGGCTGTACTCCTTCTGTCCGCCGTGGCAGGACGCGTAACCGTTTCTGTTGGCCAGAGCCCATGCCATGGTCAAAGTACCCTTTTTGTGCTCGCCGAAATATTTCATGCCCAGGATAGCGGCACAGTTCTGGTTCGTATCGAAATAGCACAGGGTCAGAGGATCGCTTAAGCAGCTGTAATCCACATCGGGAGCCTCTTCGGGAGTCCACTGAGGATTGGAGAAGATATAGATATCCGGCTCCTTACCGTCACCCACAGGTTTGGACTCTTTGTACATCTGTACATACTTATCGGACATATACTGGAAGTTCAGCATCCAGTTATACAGCAGATTCTCTTCTCCTTCGGGAATCAGCAGATGCGCCTTCACCATGAACTCGGGATCCAGGCCGATAAAACACTCCGCATGGTACATGGTCATCCAGCGGGTCCTGTAGATGGCGTCCATCACCACCTTATCCAGCTTGGCGGCGTCCACGCCCGGCTCCCCCTTGATGCGGCGGGCAGCGGCATAACGTCCGGTAACGGCGCCGTCATTGAACAGCAGCACCTTGGTGTCTTTCTCCAGCCCCTGCTCTTCGGCTCTGTACACCGGCATATCGGTAACGATGGTACCCGGTGAATTCTTTGCCAGCTCATAGGCCTCTCTCACGGTATTGACCTTTACCACATTGTTGGTGTAAAAAGCAGCCTCAATGATGGAACGGGTCTTGCTGAAACCGGGCTTTCCAGCGCCGATCTCATTAATCGGATAATAAGCTTTTGTTGACATAATGATACGTCCTCCTTGTGATGTATTTTGACCGGTTTCCCGGTACAACCTCAATAATCTTTTCTATTATCTCAGACCTTTGATTAAAAGTCAATAAAGCAGAATAAATTTAATACCGTTTTTATAAATTCCCCGCCTGCGCTTACTTTGCGGGATTCAGGGCAACCGTGCTGTCCACCCTGGTCTCCCCGCGCAGCCACTGGGCCTCCTCGGGCGTCAGATAGGGGGATACCTTTTCATATACCTGTTTCTGGTATCCGTACAGCAGGACGCGCTGCTCCTCGGTCAGATATTTCTCATCGATGGCGTCCATGTCGATAGGCGCCCAGGTCAGCGTCTCAAAATGCATGAACTGTCCGTACTCGTTCTTTACGTCATTTTTGGCCACCATCACATTTTCAATGCGGATGCCGTGGCTGTCCTGCACGTAGACTCCCGGCTCGTTGGTCACGTCCATTCCCTCCTCAAAAGGAGTTTCCTCCAGTCCCTTTACATACTGCCAGCGCAGACTCTGGGGGCCTTCATGCACATTCAGGATATAGCCCACTCCGTGTCCCGTGCCGCAGCGGTAATCCAGTCCTGCGTTCCACAGCCGCTGTCTGGCCAGGATATCCAGATTCCGCCCGGTACAGCCGTAGAGCCATCTGGCCGCCGACATCTGTAACATGGCTCCCGCCACCAGCGTATAATGCATCTTCTGCTCCTCGGTGACAGGCCCCAGCACAATGGTGCGGGTCACGTCCGTAGTGCCTCCCATATACTGGCCGCCGCTGTCCACCAGCAGCATCCCCTCCGGCTTACATACGGCGTGGTTCTCCGCCGTGGGCTCATAGTGCATCATAGCCGCGTTGGGTCCGTAGGCGGATATGGTGGGGAAGGACAGGTCCAGGAATTCCGGGATCGCCCGGCGCAGCTGTTCCAGGTGATCCGCCGCGCTGATCTCCGTGATCTCGATCTTGCCGATATTGGTCTTGACCCAGAAGATAAACTTGGTCAGCGCCACGCTGTCCTTCAGATAGATCTTCTCCATGTTTGCCAGTTCCACAGGATTCTTGACAGCCTTTAAACGCTCCGTGGGGTTGGACGCCTCCACCAGCCGCTGTCTCTCGCCCACCGCTTTGTACAGCGCATAACTGACCTGCCTGCGATCCGCCAGCACCGCGCCCCCCTGGGGCTGCGCCTTTAAAAAATCCACCACGGACTCATAGGGATGCAGCGTGACCTGTTTGCCGATCAAGTCCGCCCGAGTCTCCGGACTGAGCGCTTTCTCCTGAATAAACAGATGGTTTTCCGTCTCCGTGATATACGCATAAGACAGCGCCACCGGATTGCACTCCACATCGCATCCCCTGATATTGAACAGCCACATCAGATCGTCCAGCTTGCTCAGCAGAAAGCTTCCTGCGCCCTCTCTTTTCAGGACTTCCCGCACATCCGCCAGCTTGTCTTTCGTGCCGCGCCCGGCCACCTCCTCCGGCAGCACCGTCACCGGCCCGGCGGGCAGCGGCGGCCTGTCCTCCCAGAGTTCGCCCGCTATATCCCTGTCATAGGCAAAGCGGATCTCCCGATCCTGCAGCGCCTTTTCATAGCGCATTCCCTCGCTGGCAGGCACCACTCTGCCGTCAAAACCCAGAGTCTGTCCCTGTTTCATCTCTCTCTTTAAAAATTCCTCGATGGTGGGAACCCCCTCCTGCTGCATCCGCATCAGTTCCACGCCGGTTCCCTCCAGCTCATGCTCCGCCTGGATAAAATATCGCCCGTCCGTCCACAGGGCCGCGCCGTCCTGCCACACCGCCAATGTGCCGTTGGAACCGGTAAAGCCGCAATAATGCTCCCGCACGGTAAAATGCGCGTTCACATACTCCGAGTTGTGAAAATCCGCCGTAGGGATCAGATAATAGTCGATCCCCTCCTGCCGCAGCCGCCCGCGCAGCGCCTCAAGTCGCTCTTTGATCACAGTGTTCTCCATAAATATCTTCCTTTCTTCTTAAAATACTTTAAAAATATAAGATGCCCTGTTCCGTCATGCATATGGCCGCTGCCTACTGTACCAGGCCCACGGCCCGGGAAGTCCCCACCCGCTCGCAGCCCAGCCTGATAAAATCTTCCAGATCTTCCAGCGTGGAGATTCCTCCCGCCGCCTTGATCTTCACATCGGGGCCGATATGCTCCCGAAACAGCCGCACATCCTCTCGGGTGGCTCCCCCGGTTCCAAATCCTGTAGACGTCTTGATATAATCCGCCCCCGCCGCGGTCACCGCCCTGCACATGGCCTCCTTCTCCTCCCCGGTCAGGTAACAGGTTTCCACGATCACTTTCAGAATATGTTCCCCGCAGGCGGCCTTCACCTGCCGGATTTCCTCCTCCACCAGATCGTAGCGCCCGTTCTTCACATCGGTGATGTTGATCACCATATCCACCTCGTCGCAGCCCTGGGCGATGGCCTCCCTGGCCTCACAGACCTTGGCTGCCGTCACCTGATATCCCAGAGGGAAACCGATCACCGTGCAGATCGTCACCTGTCCGCCGAAAGCCTCATGCACGCGCCCCACATAGCAGGGGGGAATGCATACGCTGGCCGTGTGATACCTGACCGCCTCACGGCACAGTTTTTCGATATCCTCCCAGGTGCAGAAAGCTTTCAGCTGGGTGTGATCCACTTTGCGCAACATTTCCTGTACATCTGTCATATCCATATCTCCTTCTATCCGTATGGAATCGATCCTTCGTTCCACATGCATACTTATTTTACCTCTTCTTTCCATAAAAATCCATACCCCGGAGAAAAAAACTCCTTGTCTGCATAAATATTAAAAAAATGTAAACATCATTTTTTTTCTTGCAATTTATACTTCTTCCATGTTACACTGTAAATACATTCCGTTACCCGTCATCAGCCGCAGGATATATTATGTCTATAGCGGCAATCTCATGACAGTAAACGTCTATACATACTCCTGGCCGTGGACGGCCATATGTCATCCGTGCTATGAATGCCCGCTCTTTACGGCAAGCCCGCGTTGTGTTCCAGACTGACAGTGTTACTGTCATTGCCGACTGCTGTAAAAGTGGGGATTATATCGGTTCAGCCGCCGCGTTCCAGATTGTTAGCGGTATTATTATGCATATTTATGAAACCTGGATTTATGTCGCGGCAGTTTCAGCACAGACTGTCACGTATATCCCGTCGTCTGAGAAAGGAGGACTCCTATGGATAACAACATCTACTGCGAGATCACACCCGAAATATTAAAACTGGCCGCCATGACGGAAAAAGCCGGTATCATCGATACGGAGCTTTTTACGAAATATGAGGTAAAAAGAGGCCTGCGAGACTTAAACGGCAAGGGCGTGCTGGCCGGCCTTACCAACATTTCCGATGTGCGGGCCACCAAAATGGAAAACGGCGTGTCCGTGCCGGACCACGGCCGTCTGTTCTACCGGGGATATGATGTAAAGGATCTGGTGGGCGGATTGCCCAGAGACGAAGCTTTCGGCTTTGAGGAGGCAACATACCTGCTGCTCTTCGACAAGCTGCCGGATCATGACGAACTGGAAGCTTTCAAGCGGATGCTTGCGGGATACCGCACTCTGCCCACCAGCTTTGTGAGAGACATTATCATGAAAGCTCCCAGCAGAGATATGATGAACACCCTGGCCCGCAGCGTGCTGACCCTGTACTCCTATGACGACCGGGCGGACGATACCTCCCTGCCCAATGTGCTGCGCCAGTGTCTGCAGCTGATCAGCCTGTTCCCGCTGCTGAGCATCTACGGCTACCAGGCCTACAGCCATTACCACGACGGCAACAGCCTGTACATACACCAGCCTGTGGAGGAGTTGTCCACCGCCGAGAATATATTACATATCCTGCGCCCGGACAGCTCCTACACCCCGCTGGAGGCCAAGATCCTGGATATCGCGCTGATCCTGCACATGGAACACGGCGGCGGCAACAACTCCACTTTCACCACCCATGTGGTGACATCCTCTCTGACGGACACCTACTCCACCATCGCCGCGGCCATCGGCTCTCTGAAAGGTCCCCGTCACGGCGGAGCGAATATCAAGGTGGTAAAGATGTTCGAGGAGATGAAACAGACCGTAAAAGACTGGGAGGACGAGGAGGAAGTCTCCGTCTACTTAAAGCGCCTGCTGCACAAAGAGGCCTTTGACCACGCGGGTCTGATCTACGGCGTGGGCCATGCGGTGTATTCCAAGTCCGACCCCCGTGCCGTAGTGTTCAAGAGCTTTGTGGAAAAACTGTCCCAGGAGAAAGGACTGGAAAAGGAATTTGCGCTCTACTCCCTGGTGGAGAGGCTGGCTCCCAGGATTATCGAAAAAGAGCGGCAGATGTATAAGGGCGTCAGCATCAATGTGGACTTTTACTCCGGCTTTGTGTACGATATGCTGGGATTGCCCATGGAACTGTACACGCCCATCTTCGCCATCGCCAGAATCTCCGGCTGGAGCGCTCACCGTCTGGAGGAGCTGGCCAACAACGGCAAGATCATCCGCCCCGCCTACAAGTCCATCGGCGAAGATCGGGTCTATGTGCCCATGGATAAAAGATAACTGCGCAACGCCCAGGCTACGCCTCCACATAGTACTGTGCCTGGGCGCTCCACATCTCATAGTATTTTCCCTGTTTATCCTGCACCAGCTGTTCATGGCTGCCCTGTTGAATCAGGCGTCCCTCATGGAATACCGCGATCTTGTCGCAGAATCGGCAGGAGGACAGTCTGTGGGAGATATAGATGGCAGTCTTGTCTTCCACGATCTCGTCAAAGCGCTGGTATATCTCAAACTCCGCCAGCGGATCCAGCGCCGCCGTGGGTTCGTCCAGCAGCACAAAGGGCGCCTCCTTGTAGATCGACCTGGCGATGGCCACCTTCTGGGCCTCTCCCCCGGAAAACTCCACCCCGTCCTCATAATCTTTGAAGACGTAGGTATGAAGTCCCTGGGGCAGTTCTTCCAATCTGTTTCCGAATCCGGCGTTCTCCAGGCATTTTCGCACCTTCTCCTCACTGTAGTGGGCAGATACCGCCACATTTTCTCCCAGCAGGAAAGAAAAGAGCTGATAATCCTGAAATACCACGGAGAAAAGCCTGCTGTACTCCTCGTGCCTGAACTTGCGGATGTCCACGCCGTTTAGCAATATCTCCCCCTCCTGAGGATCGTACAGACGGCACAGGAGCTTGATCATCGTGGTCTTGCCCGAGCCGTTCATGCCCACAATAGCCAGTTTTTCACCCACCTTCAGCTCCATGGAAAAATGCCGCAGGGCATACTGCTCCGCATTAGGATACTTAAAAGATACATCCCGAAACTCAATCCGGTACTGATTATCGTTTCGTTTCTCCAGCGGGAGTTTGCCTTTGTACATCTCATCCCCAATCTCCAGAAATTCCAGAGTACTCACCTGTCTGCGGGCCCCCAGCGCCAGCTGCGGAATCTGATAGCAGAGATTGGACGCCGTGTTAAATATATTTTTCAGACATCCCGCAAAACGGATCACCGAGCCCAAAGACATGACTCCGGCCAGAGCCAGCAGCCCTACGACCAGATAAGAGCCGCACTCCACGATCCCCCCTGGGATATTTCCCCAGAAGTTGCTCTTTCCACTGTTCAGGGAAACTTCCCGTACCTTCCCCATCCACACGGGACTGGCGATCTTTTCCAGCGTCCAATAACGCAGCAGGCCGTAGCCGCGGTACAGTCGCGCGTCCTTGCCGTCCCGGTAGCTATAGCCGTAATTTGTCGCCAGATCCCAGACCAGATTCGCGTTCTGTATCCTCTCCTCGTCCGTCTCCTCCTTATCCATTATATGATCTCCCATCATATATTCCTGCACCTTTTTATCATAGAGAGTTCCCATAACACTCCCCACAGCGATTGCCAGCCCCATGACAAACAGCGCCGCGAAAACAACCCCGTTCTTTGCCCGCAGGACATATAAAAACACCGGCGCTCCCACCGCCAGAGCCCCCGCCAGCCGACAGACCCCGTCCATGATGCTCTGCATAAACCAGCGCACCGTGTTGATACCGGCTCCCCAATTGTTATCCCGCCAGATGCGCTCCCTCATCTTGCGGGTCTTGGGATCGTCAATCTTGGAAAAGTCCATTTGCAGAATCTTTTCTTCCGTTATGCTGTCCCATTTCCGGTATACGATCTCCCAGCGCACATCCAGGCGGTTTTGCAGCATACCGCTGCCCAGGCTTAAGACCAGAAGTATCAGACAGGTCACTGCCGCTGCCAGAAATGTCCGCCTGAAACGAATCCCTGTTGCCAGTTGATCCAGAATATATACGGACAGCAGCAGTCCCAGATAGGAGTTTGCGGCATCCAACAGAGATTTAATCCCCTGATGCAGGAAATACGTTCTGTCCAGCTCCCGGACGACTCCCAGTATCCTGCGAATATTTTTGATATGCTCCCGCAGCGGGAGCTTGCTTGTCAGATCTGTTTCCATATATGTTTCCTCCAAATTATAGGGATGCAAGTACCGTTGACTATAAGTTGCCAGGCAGAACGCCGTCGCCCGGCTGAGGCGCTTTCTCCTCATAATAGCTGCTCTGCACCTGGTACATCCTGGCGTAAGCCCCCTGCCTCGCCATGAGCTGCTCGTGGGTTCCCTCCTCCAGGATGCGTCCCTGTTCCAACAGGATGATACGGTCCGAAAAGCGGGTACTGGCCAACCTGTGAGAGATAAACAGAGCGGTCTTGCCCCTGCTGTGCTCCAGATAGCTCTCATAGACCTGGCTCTCCGCTATGGGGTCCAGCGCCGCGGTGGGTTCGTCCAGCACCAGAACCGGCGCGTCCTTGTACAGCGCCCTGGCCAGCATCAGCCGCTGCCGCTGACCGCCTGAAAGCTCGATGCCCTTGCGGGATACGGTCTTGGTCATAAAAGTATCCAGCGTCAGTTTCTGCCGCTCGAAAGTCTCCGACAGCCCCGCTTTCTCTATGGCCTCCCAGGCCCTGGCGTCATCCGTCTCCTCCCGGCGCTGCAGGGAGATATTCTCCGCTATGGATATGGGCAGCGACAATTGCTCCTGAAATACCACGGACAGCAGCCGGAACCATTCACCCGGTCTCATCTCGTCCCGGCTGCGGCCGTCCACAAGGATGCGTCCCCCGTCCGGCCGATACAGGCCGCACAGCAGCTTGACCAGCGTGGTCTTGCCCGCGCCGTTAGTTCCCACCAGAGCCAGCTTTTCTCCCGGCGCAATGACCAGATTAAAATGCTCCAGTATCTTTTCTCCCGGGCTGCCGTCCTCTCTCTTGTAGGAAAAACTCACATCCTCAAAGACGATGCCCGGCCCCGGACCCTTACCCCCGGGCTCCGCCGGTTCTTTCCTGTATGTTACAGACAACGATTCTCTCCCGCCTGTTGCAGACGCCGATTCTCTCCTGTCCGTTGCAGGCTCTGATTCTCTCCCGCCTGTTGCAGGCTCTGATTCTCTCCTGTCCGTTGCCGGCTCCATGCACTCTGCCTCGGACAGCTCCTCCGGCAGATCCATATAGGCCCTGTAATAATCCGTGGCGTTACGGGCCCCTTTCAGGCCCCCAACCTGATACAGTATCCCGGTGACAAAACCGGAAAACCCGGTCACCGCGCCGAAATACAGAACAAAATCACTGACCCCGATATTGCCGACAGCCACGCTGTAGATCAAATATCCATAGGCTCCCACGTCCCGAACCAGGCCGATCAGGCAGTTCATCAGATGCTGCCAGTTATTCAGCCGCTGATAAGCTTTTTTATCCTCCTGTATCTCCTCGATCACCCCGTCCCGGATACCGCCGAGCCAGGTATTCATGCCAAAGATTCTCACATCCTTGGCCGCCGTCATGTTACCCATGGCGGAACAGACATAATTCCAGTGCCGACTGTGCTGCGCCTCCCTCTCCCTCATGGAATCCTGAAAATGCAGCCCCTTCTCGATCACCAGAATATTCAGCAGGGACAGGGCGGTCAGCGCCAGGATGATCCACGGACTCAGCACGCCCAGCACCGTGGAGTACAGCAGAAAGCAAAGTATGTTCTGGAGCATTTCAAAAGCGCAGTCAAAAGATCTGGTCGCGGCGCACCAATCGCCGCCATAAGCCACTCCCAGCGCCTCCTGATACGCCTTTTTACCCCATTCCGACTCAGGAACCTCATACGATACCCGCAGACTTTTCAGATACAGCTCCGGCAGCAGGAAAAAGCGCACCGTATTTTGCAGAAAATATTTTCCGTTCAGCCCGTTATTCACGCCGTACAGCGCCGTCACCAATATGGCCCATATGCCCAGCGTGCCAATCATTGTTTCCGCCGTGGCATTGCCCGCCAGCAGATCCAGTACCAGTTTGGGCAAATAGATACCCACCAGAGGCGTCAGTGTCCCCAGGACCACTTTCAGCGCTGTCAGCAGCACCACGCCCGGCGTCCATTTCCAGTATGTCTTTATCCAGAACAGAATGTTGCTGAAAATGCTGTGGCGTTTTACCTGCCAATTCGCTGTCCGGTCCATAACCTCATGCGCATCTGCACATAAGCTTTGTCCGTCCTTTTTCATGTTACACCATCTCCTTTGTTGTAAACGTTAAATCACCCGGCAAGGTATGAACCCCTTTACCTCCTTAGGATTGCCCGATTACAGGACTCGCAAAGCGATTCCTGTAATATATTAGCACGGATTTATCGAATATAAAAAATTCGCGCACGAACGGTTTTATTCATGCACGAATGGTTGCCTGTGTCTGAGATTCAAAAAATATTCTATTTTGCGGTATTCGTGTCCCCCTCCGCCCCCTCCAGAGGCAGCAGCACTTCTGTGGCGAATACCTCCTCCTCGTCCTGTCGGTCCAGATAGCCGTGGTATTTCTCCACTACCCTGTCCACCCGCATCAATCCGTAACCGTGTTCCCGGGAGGCTTTCGTGGACAGGTAGCTGCCTCCATGGCGTCTGAGTCCTCCCGCCGTGGCATTGAGCACATAGAGATAGAGCTGGGCCTGCATCACATCTATATAGATACGGATAAAGCGCCGGCTCTCCTCCTTGATTCCCATACAGGCCTCTATGGCATTGTCCAGCAGATTGCCCAGGATCACACAGAGGTCTACCTCGGCGACGGCCAACTGCCGGGGAACGGTTGCCTTGGCCTCCACTGTAATCTGTTTTGCCCTGGCCACAGAGATCTTGCTGTTCAGCACCGCGTCCACCATCACGTTACCGGTCTTGACCACCGTATCCACCTGACTCAGATCCATATCCAACTGATCCAGGTACGCCGCCAGTTCCTCATACCGCCCCATGGAAAGATACGCTTTCATGGTCTGGATATGGTTGCGGTAATCATGCCGCCATCCCCGGGTCTGCCGATACATGTTCTCCACTTCCTCGCAGTGCTTTTCCATCAGGTCCTGCTGATAGGCAGCCATCCTTCGCTCTGCCCTTCTGCCCATACGCATGTTGATTCTCACCCCTTTTCTGTCACGCCACTCGCAGATGCTTTACGATTCCTCTTTGCGAAAGTAAGCTATGAACGCTTTTACCACCGGTTCATACAGCCGCCTGCTCACCGGGATCCGGCCGCCGCCCTCCAATATAATCTCTGTCCGCTCCACCCTGTGGATACGTCGGATATGACACAGGTAGGAGCGGTGACAGCGGATAAATGGACGCTGTGAAAGTCTGCCGCATAATGCGTTAAAGCTTTCCCGCAGTTGAATCTCCTGATCCTGCCCCTCCATATTCAGCCCCTGTATCGCCAAATCCCGCCCCTGGACTGTCATTTTCCGACCTTGTACTGCCGTGTCCCGATCCCGTTCCGGCACTGTCATATCCCGTCCCTGTACTGCCATATTGCGCTCTTGAACTGCCATTTTCCGTCCCGACTCCGCCGCGGCGAACCGCCCGGAATACTTTCTGTCAGCCGTCAGATGGCATATCGTATAATGCCCCCTGGCCTCAAAATACTCTATGTCCTGTTCCGACACCTTTACCACGCCCTCCTGCGTCTGAAAGAGCAGCTGCACCGTGGGCGCAGGCTCCTGCAAGAGCTTGTCCAGGCATTCCCATACCTTTTCCCGGTTGATAGGCTTGAGCAGATACCGAACGGCCTCCACCTCATAGCCCTCCTGGAGGTAGTCCGTGATGCCGGTGGTAAAGACCAATTTTACGCCTCTGTCCGTCTCCCGAATCTTTCGGGCCGTCTCCATGCCGTTTATACCCGGCATCTGGATATCCAGAAAGATCATGTCATAGCGCTCTTCGGCCCAGTCAAAGAGAAACGCTGCGGCATTGTCAAAACGGCGTATGGGGATATCCCCAACGTTCCGGTCTCTGCCCCAGCTCACAATATGCTGTTCCAAAAGCTGCGCATGTGGGGTCTCATCCTCCACAATGGCAATCCTGATCTGCTCCATCTTCTGTCTCTCCCGGATATTCGGTTCTCCCAATTAATCTTCCTTATGCAGCTGACTCCCGAAAGAACCGGTATTAATACCTGCAATTAATATTTCACTCCCAATCACTCCCAGTTTCATCAAGTTTCTCACGAAGTAATTTCTCCAGTGCAATAAATGCGGCCGTAAAACTGTCGCGGATAAGCAGGAGCATTCCATCTATCTCATCCTCGTCGTAGATGTATACCAAAGTATTGCGCTTTTTCAACATGGCAAGCCACACGGCTGAATCTTCCACAAATCCAAGCTTATATCCAAGCTGCAATATTTCTCTGGGCGATCCTGTTTCCGCGCTCTCCGCGCCGTGTAGCCTTAACACTGCCTGCAATGCTTTCCAGGCAAGCTCGAATGTCAGATTGAACTGTCCGATAACTCCCATTCTATAAATGTCGTTCTCGTTTGCAAATCCAAAATCTGCACCTTTCAACACGTTAAGGCAGTTTGAAAAATTATCAAGTTTTTTCATATATGGTTATCCCGTCCTTTTCAAGTTCTCTTTTCAACTCATCGGAAACATCGTCGCCAAGTTCCACTAAATCAAATGACAGAAGAGAGTGAACATTTTCCTTTATATCCCAATAAAAGCCATCAAAATCACCGCCGCGAACGGCGATGTCAATATCGCTTCTTTCTGTATGTGTACCTTTCGCGCGCGAGCCAAAAAGTACAATTTCTTCAACATTATGTTTGCAAGCAAACAACGTTATCTCTTTCAAAACTCTGTCAGGAATATTATACTTCATACCCAATGGCTCCTAATTTCTTTCTAATCTTCTCCTCCAGTTTGTGGCCGCAGAAATATAGTGCAAAAAGATAAGTCCGATGATTAGCTTTCTGTATTCCGTCGCAGGAATATGTCTTCACAGAACACGGGCCGCGTCCCAAAGCTGTTTTTCAAATCCAATATTGGCACTGTTTTTCTCAGCCATATGAATTACCCCCCATGAATTATTCTTACAACATATTATATACGTTGGTACACAGAAAAGCAATAGGTACCGCTTTCTTAACTCTACCTGTTGCCAGGCAGCCACTGGGAAAACTCTCCGCGGCATTCTCCGCCGTCACTTTACATGTTCCATGGCGATCTGTAAGTTTTTCAGCATGACGCTGTTTGTCTTATACTTCTCCTGCATCCACAGATATACCGGCATCAGCTTATCGTGCTTTTGGTGAGCCATGGCCTGCAGAGCCGTGTGAGCGACATGAAAATCCTCCGACTGCATCCACTGGACAAACTGATCCACATAGTCCAGAGCATCCTTCGCCCTGCCCATGACGTATATGCCTGTCTTTAACAGTTCCCTGTCCTCCATACGCCTGACATGCTCCACAATATCCGCCGCCCGGAACTGTTCACAATCCATAAAAAAATAATATACCGAATTACCCTCCTTATCCCGGATCTCCCCAAGTACCTGCAATACCTGACGGTACAAACGAGAGCGCGTCTGGATCGGCAACCGCCGCAGACAGCGTATACTGCCGCATATAGCCGGAATCCTTTTCTGTGCCAGCATTTTTTCAAATACTGCCAATCCCCGCTCCTGCTCTTTTTCCACCAGCAGCACGCAACATATGTCCGTGACATCCCCGTCCGCAAAGGCAAGTTCCTCCAGGAAATCTGCCGTCTCCGCCCTGATCTTCCCCTGCCGAAACAAAGAGTCCAGCAGAGCCCTTTTTGCGGCAGTTGTCGGGCAGGAGGAATATTGCTCCAGAACCTGCTCCTGGGTCTTTCTCTGCCGATAGCCGTAATTTTTCATGTTATAGCCTTCAATAATGTCCCTGAAATAGCCTTCCATCCACTCCAGAAAGGTCATCCCCGTATCGAAAGGAGGATTGTCCGGGAGTTCATTCCAGTCCATATACATGATCCGTCCGGCATATTTTCCGGCCAGCATCAGCATGTGGTCGTAGGTGCAGCCCTGGGTTCCCACCGAAATCATTCCGGCATACAGCTTATCCCGGTACGCCTCACATTCCATATCCGTCTCCATGCTCTCCCCCAGCGCGTCCAGCCGTTGCATATGCTCCCGCCACTGTTTCCCGGTGATCCCCGGCATGACGGTCTGCTCAAAGATCTGCCCCAGACAGGGATTCCTGTTCTCCCGCATTACTTTCTCAAAGGGATACAGTCCATAATACGGTCCCGCCCCGCCATCGCCCACCTGGGTCAGATAAAATACATACTCCTCGGGGAATTTCATCTGCCGCTGTGTCTCCACCCGGCGAATCTCCTCCAGGGCAAGCACAGGGCCAAGCCGGTACTGATGTTTTCCCGCGCCAAATACCTGCCGTCCGGCGTCCGCTCTCCCCGCCTCCGCGATCAGATCCCGCAGATACTGCGCATACTCCCGGGATAACTGCCTTTTCATCTCTTTCAATACTTTCATGGGTTACCTCCACTCAACCGTCCTGAAAATACCTTACTCACGGCTGCCGCCTGTCTTTTCAGGGACAACGGCCCTTTCGGAACCTGCGTCTGCTTTCTAATGAGAAAATAATACCACAGCCCCTGTCAGAAAGACAAGTTTCATTTTGCCCTGATATTTTTTTAGTGATCCACAATGCAAATAGTCGGATATTTGGAAATGAATAATTTCCCATGTTCTTGAGATTTATATACTTTGTTTAAGTTTACATTACAGAATGCATTTTTTCCTTTACAGACAGCATGATTTATGCTTTAATAAGACTATAGATCAATATATTTCACACAGTTTAAGACTGCTTTCGGCTCTGTCAGGAAACAACACTAATTTCATGTTTTTATTCCTGCACTCTCGCCCCATTTTCCACAGTTTTATTACTAACCATAA
This sequence comes from uncultured Acetatifactor sp., assembly GCA_910584375.1. Lineage (GTDB taxonomy): Bacteria > Bacillota > Clostridia > Lachnospirales > Lachnospiraceae > Acetatifactor. The sequence continues at coordinate 29,746 of CAJUAH010000006.1, read as the reverse complement.
AAAGGAGGGATTTCTATTTCTATTTATCAACGTATGCAAAAAGAGCACCGTCGGCTTTGTCTCCAGTTGGAGGATATTGAGGCAAAACTTGCAGCTTTGCCCCAAGTGAAACTGATCTGTACCCGCAATGGGCGCCACTATAAATGGTATCAGACCGACGGTTATCAGAAGAACTATATACCCAGACGGGAGCAGAATCTTGCAAGGCAACTGGCCGAAAAAAAATACATGTCTCTGCAATCTCAGTAAATCACCCAGGAAAAACGCGCCATAGAGTACTATCTCAGTCATCATAAAGACGGTTCCTCTCCAGCAGAAAAGCTATTGACCGCGCCACAGTACAAAGAATTGCTTATCCCCCATTTTACCCCGGTCTCTCAGGAGCTATCCATATGGGCATCGGCACCCTATGAACAAAACAGGAAATACCCCGAGCAGTTAATCTATAAAACTGGCTCCGGAAATATAGTTCGCTCAAAATCAGAGGCTATGATCGATATGCTGCTCCATGTAAACAGCATTCCTTTCCGTTATGAGTGCGAATTGCAACTCGGAGAAACAACGCTTTACCCCGACTTTACCCTACGGCATCCAATGACGGGAAATCTTTTTTATTGGGAACATTTTGGCATGATGGACAATCCCGCATACTGCCGCAATGTCAGCTCCAAGCTGCAACTCTATTTTTCCCATGGGATCATTCCCTCGATCAACCTGATCACCACCTATGAAACCAAGGATAATCCCTTGGATGTTGAGATCGTGGAAGGGATCATACAACATTATTTCCTTTGACTTCCCACAATTGATATTCAATCTGGAAATAAGGAATCTCCTGTGGGCCTATACAGAAAAATTCTATTTTTATACCCTTTTAGGACAAGATAAAGTCCTGATTTAAAGAAATTTCATATTTCGTTGGGTCTATGCACAAAAATTTCACGTTTCGCCCCCCCGTTTGAAGTTATAATAGGGGTACAAAGCAGAAATTTTCCTGCATAGGCCCATACACGAGATAAAAGATAGTGCTTTTTCCACTTTTATGGGTATAGAACGCAAATTTTTTTCTATAGGCCCATGAGACTTCCAGAAAGACCCAGAATATGCCTGGAAATCGAAACCCTGAACAGGAATCCACAGTTGCCGCATTCCGCAGGCAATCAAGATCTGAACAGGTTCCCTCAGCCAACGCATTCCATATGCAGGAACCTGGGCAGAACTCCCCGGCCGTCACACTCCCTGCGTTTCCAGAGCCCAGGCAGGACTCCGCTGCCGCCGCATGTCAAAAATTCCCGGCCCTGTATAAATACAGGCCGGGAATTTTGATATCACTTTATTTGGCTGTTCTTACCAGAATATCTTCCAAGGTTTAAAGCCCTTTTCCTCAGCAAACGCCCTGGGCCAGCATGGCCACTACCACCTTCTCAAATCCGGCGATATTGGCGCCTGCCACATAGTCGCCCTCCACGCCGTAACGCTTTGCGGCGTCGTCTATGTTGTGGTAGATAGTGATCATGATGTTCTGCAGCTTGGAGTCAACCTCCTCAAAGGTCCAGGACAGTCTCTCGCTGTTCTGGCTCATCTCCAGCGCGGAGGTGGCCACACCGCCCGCATTGGCAGCCTTGCCGCCCACAAACAGCACCTTGTTGGCCTGGAGATACTTGGTAGCATCCAAAGTGGTGGGCATATTCGCGCCCTCGCATACCGCAGTCACACCGTTAGCAACCAGCATCTTTGCATCTTCGATATCCAGCTCGTTCTGGGTGGCGCAGGGCAGGGCAATGTCACACTTGATGCTCCATACGCCGTGCTCGCCGTCCTTCTTCTCATGATACTCCGCGCTCTTTCTGGCAGCGGCGTACTCGGTCAGACGCGCTCTCTTGACCTCTTTTACCTCCTTGAGCAGTTCCACATCGATACCCTCGGGATCGTAGATCCAGCCCGTGGAGTCGGAGCAGGTCACAACCTTCGCACCCATCTGATGCGCTTTTTGGATCGCGTAGATCGCCACATTGCCGGCGCCGGAAACGCAGATGGTCTTGCCTTCCATGGACTGACCATGACATTTCATCATCTCCTGGGTTAAGTATAACAGACCGTATCCCGTAGCCTCGGTACGGGCCAGAGAACCGCCGTAGGTCAGACCCTTGCCGGTCAGCACGCCCTCAAAGGTTCCGCGGATCCTCTTGTACTGGCCAAACATAAAGCCGATCTCTCTCGCTCCGGTTCCGATATCGCCTGCGGGGACATCCACGTCCGCGCCAATGTACTTGCACAGTTCCGTCATGAAACTCTGGCAGAAAGCCATGATCTCCCTGTCAGACTTGCCCTTGGGGTCAAAATCAGAGCCGCCCTTGCCGCCGCCGATGGGGAGCGTAGTCAGAGAGTTTTTGAAAATCTGCTCAAAACCCAGAAATTTAATAATGCCCAGGTTCACGGAAGGATGCAGACGTAAGCCCCCCTTGTAGGGCCCGATGGCGTTGTTGAACTGCACACGGAAACCTCTGTTTACCTGTACCTGTCCCTTGTCATCCACCCAGGGTACGCGGAACATAAACTGACGGTCGGGCTCGGTGATCCTCTCCAGAATCGCATTCTTTCTGTAAAGCTCCTCGTTGGCGTCAATCACGGGCCGCAGAGAGTCCAGAACCTCGGTGACCGCCTGCAAAAATTCCGGCTGGTCGGCATTCTTCTTCTGTACTACCTCGAGTACCTCATCAACATATGACATGTATATGTCCTCCTTATAATGTATTTTCCCATGTTCTCTATTATATCGCTACTTTTCTCATCAGGCAACATGCTTTATCACGCTAAATTTGAGAAGTTTTCTTGACTTTTTTATACAAGTTGCACAAGAAAATATACATGTATACAATAATAAAGTATCTGAGACTCGTTCCATGAAAAAGTAAATCCATTAAAGATATTTTGTCAGCCGTTCCACATTTTTTTCCTCGAAGGAAATCAACTGCTGGGCCAGCATGGTAGGTTTCTCTCCCGCCTCCGCATTGCGGTTCAATATACGGTTCATGTCCATGATCCCCTGGTTGCTGCCCTTGATCAGCATCTCCGCGATATGGCTGGTGCTGGTATTGAGCAGGGTGTTGTAATGGATGGCTCCCGCCAGCATCAGGTTTTCCACATGGCTTTCATGATAGGGTTCCGCTTTGGCCTGGAGGAGCTGGGATACCGCCTGGTTGTGTATCTCCGAATATTTCAGGGACTGCCGGGACATCTGCCTGGCCAAATCCTCGTCATAGATCTTCTCATGGATTATGTCGATGGCTTTCATAGCCATCTCCGTATTTTTCTGGATCTCCTTATACACCGCCACTTCCTGTGATCTCATATACAAACCTCCTAGTTGAATCGCTGCGCTTTTCTCTTCTGCTGCGCATATCTCTGTCAGCACATTTTTGCAGGAAAAAAGATGCTGTCCTAAGACAACATCTTTTCTTTCCTAGTATATGGCAAACTGTAAAATCTATACGGACTACTGCACATATTCTTCTTTGACATAGGCAACCTGGTCGTTATAGATGACCTTGCACCAGCCGTCGGCTCTTTCCAGCAGATCCAGCGTGTCCCCTCCGGTCAGAACGCCCAGCTTGGCCGACTCCTGACTGGGAGCCATGCGCACATTGATCGTGGTGGTCGCCGTCACCTGACCGATGACCTGGCTGCTGTCCACTACTTCCGCCACTCTCAGATATTCCGACTTGATATAACCGTCTTTTCCCTCAAAAACGATATGGGTCCAGCCGTTCAGTTGCTGTTCCACAATCGTTACCGCCGTACCTTTTGCCACTTTACCAATCTTCTCTGCCTGCTCGCTGTCGGAGCCGCGCACATTCACAGTGGTGGTTGCCGTCCCGGATGTGGGCTGCGGAATCACGGGTTCGGACGTCTGTCCGCCTTCTCCCCCTCCTTCGGCAGGATCGCCGCCTTCTTCCGGCTGGTTCTGTTCCCCGGTCCCCGTGTTGTTCTGGGCCGCCAGCGTCTCCCCGGTGGTCTTCTTAACCTCCGCCGCCACTTCCTGAACAAAGTAGAAAAGGTCCGCATTATTTAAAAATATATCATTGCATTCCACATTGGTCTGATTAATCAACTCCACCACATCATCCTGCAGATTGATCTCGGCGATATATTCCAGTTCCGCGTCCGGCACCACTTCATCCGTATTCAGATACAGCGTGCCGTCCTCCCTGGTGCAGACATAGAAGGTGTCCATGGCCGGAATCTCCTCGTCATAGCCGATCATTGTCATATGAAAATATACATAGGCCAGATAAGAATTCTCCCGGGGACCGGGTTTGGTATATATCTCGATCAGGGGATAACTCTCCACATATTTTGCCATCTCCGGTATACGTATCTCTTCCGTATCCTCCAGATAGCTGCAAATGCTTTTGATCGTGTCCACATCACCAAGAGCCAGCGCATTGTAATAAGTAGCGATCAGACTGTACAGGTCACCGTCCGTGTTCCTCTCCATGGTGGCGCTCACTGGATCTTCCGTCGGCTGCGGAGTCTGCGACACCTCTTCAATGGGTTCCGAAATGGGCTGATTCGGTTCTGATCCCGACTCGTCTCCCGCTCTCAGAGCCAGAGTAACCGTGGTTGCCACGGCGGCAATCAATATCACGGGAAAGACAAACTTACTGTTTCGCGCCACAAGATCCAGAATCGCTTTCCATCTATTTTTTATCATATCTCATACCTTTCTGTTAAAAACAAAAGAGTCCGCAATGCAGGACTCTCGTATCAGATGTGGTCTCTACGAAAATGCCACACAAAAATAATCAAGGTGATGTAAAGTGCGTCCGACAGGAATCGAACCTGCATTAAAGGCGTCGGAGGCCTTCGTTCTATCCATTAGACTACGGACGCAAATGTTACAAATTTATTACATCACCTTGACTATCATAACACAAAACTTTCTATCTGTCTAGTTCCTTTTGATGGAAATTTTTATTTTTATCGAAAAGTTAAGATTTTTACAGAAAACACCCGATCTCAAAGAATTTCCACGACTTTCTCCGCCGCCGCATCATAGAGATAGGCGTAGTCGGACAGCACTTCCTCCTCCCGGAGCTGATTCCTGTTGATGTCTTCGATCATCTCATGCAGCTGTCTGCCGCCGCTCTGGGTTTCATCCCGGAGCAGTATCACCTCGTGGATGGAACTGGGAAGTATATAAAAACTGCCCCCCATCTGCTGCGCGGCCCGGGCCAGCATACCGGGATACAGGATGGCCGCCGCTCCCTGGCATCGCCTGTCGTTGGACAGCACGTACATATACTTGCCGGTCTCCCTCTGCATCTGCCGCAGCTGCGCCAGCGCCTCCTCATCCAATATGCCATTCAGCGCGCTGTCCATACTGCACAGCCAGGCCGGCATGAGCCTCGGCGTATTGCGCTCCGCCAGCCGCATTAGTTCCCGGTGGCTGGTCTGCCACATCTCCAGATGGGTGTTGTGGATCAGGATCATCCCCTCCCCGATCTCGGGATTCTCGTAGCTGTAACAGAAACACACCGCCAGGTCCAAAAAGTCCACATGAGGAATCTCCTGCAGCAATTCCCTGTTTTTTTCCCGATTTACCAGACGATAGACGATCCGATCCCTGACGCTGTCAAAGTCCTTGAAAAAATCCATATCCACATTGCCTCTGGGCAGTCCCCTCACATAGACTTCCAGGATCTTTTTGACGATATGTTCCATGTCCGTCCCCTCCTCCATCATCTCATAAAAGCTGTCCAGATAGATAGTGGGAGACACGTTCTGCCCTTTCCGCAGGATACTCATACCATGCAGCACCACATTGTTATTCTTTCTGACTTCCTGCACCTGTACGCAGGCGTCCGCTCCGGCAACATCCTGCACTCTATCCTGCACCGTTTTTAAAAATTTATCTAATTTCATCATATACCTCCATATGTATCGTCGGTCCGACCGCGATATTGTCAGGACAGGCATCGTAAGATCTTTGATCTTGCGCCCTGTCTCCATTGATCGTTACTGCGGCGTAACTCCGCGCCGCGCCTGTAGTTGCATACAAAAAGAGAATGGAATAATCCATTCTCTTACAAGCGGTCAGTGGGTATATGCTCTTATACTCTGGACAAATATTCACCGGTTCTGGTGTCGATCTTAATCTTGTCCCCACGGTCAACGAACAGGGGCACATACACGGTAGCGCCTGTCTCAACCACTGCGGGCTTGGTAGCTCCGGTCGCGGTATCTCCCTTAAAACCGGGCTCCGTATCCGTAATCTCCAGCTCCACAAACAGGGGCGGTTCTACGGAAAACACATTGCCGTTGTGAGAACAGACTTTGCACATCTCATTCTCCTTCACGAACTTTAAGGCGTCTCCCACTGTCTCGGCATTGAGCGCAACCTGATCGTAGGTCTCCGTGTCCATGAAATTGAATAAATCGCCGTCAGAGTATAAATACTGCATATCCTTTCTGTCAATGCGGGCCTGGGGGCATTTCTCGGTGGGACGAAAAGTCTTTTCCACTACGCCGCCGTTGATAACATTCTTCAGCTTGGTTCTGACGAATGCCGCACCCTTGCCGGGCTTTACATGCTGGAATTCAATAATCTGGTAGATATTATTATCAAACTCAATAGTAATACCATTTCTGAAATCACCTGCAGAAATCATAATATACTTCCTCCATATTCACGTTATAATTCTTTTTGATTGTATAATAAAAATTGGCATTTTTCAACTGTTTTTTTCTAAATTGTCCATAAAATGTCTATAAAATATTATGATTTGCTCAGGCCCGCGATAAAGTCAATGGCTTCCAGATATCCGGGGAGTCCTTTTCCGTATATCTGTTTCTGGCAGACCGGAGCCGTGACGGACACCCTGCGAAACTCCTCTCTCCGGGTGATATCCGAGATATGGATCTCCACTTTGGGAGCCGGGATGCTGGCCAGCGCGTCCCGTATGGCGTAACTGTAATGGGTATAAGCGCCGGGATTGATGACGATGCCCTCCGTACCGTCGGAATAAGCCTCCTGTATCCTGTCGATAATCGCCCCCTCATGATTGCTCTGAAATACCGTGATCTCATGGCCGTCCTGACAGGCCTTTTCCTGGATCATACGCTCCAGATACGCGTAGTCCTGAGTTCCGTATACATTTTTTTCCCTGATCCCCAAAAAATTGATGTTGGGACCGTTGATCACCAGAATTTTCATAGTTTCCTCTTTTCTGCATATCTCGGACAGAGTCCGTGATATTGCCATAACAGGTATTGGAACGTCAGTTCCAAACGTTTCCCTCTTCTACCGGATATTCCACATGATGCTCTCCACCACCTGATCCGGTGACATCTCGTCCACATCCAGAATCACGTCCGCAGTCTCCGCATAGGCCTGCTCCCGCTCCGCCATCAGGCTGCGAATCTTCCCCAGCGGATCTTCTCCCTGCAAAAGCGGTCTGGATGTGTCGGTTTTCAGCCGCTCATAGACGGTCTCCGGACGGGTGCGCAGATATACCACGGTTCCCAGACTTTTCAGCAGCGAACGGTTTGCGGTCCGAACCGGAGTACCGCCCCCCACCGAGTAGACGCGCGGTCCCTTTTTCTCCGTGAGTTTGCAAAGCAGCTGCGTCTCCATCTCCCGGAACGCCTCTTCCCCTTCCCTGGCAAAAATCTCACGCACCGACATCCCTGCGCCGGCCTCGATCAATTTGTCCGTGTCCTCCAGAATATACTGTAAGCGATAAGACAGCCTTATACCCATCGTGGATTTTCCACAGCCCATAAATCCTATCAGCACCACGCTTTTCCCGGGTTCTCTTCTCATTGGTTCTCTCCTTCGTCTCTTTGCCCCGCCAGCGCCTGAGCTGTCATCCGGTACAGTTCGTCCGCCGTATCCTGGCTCACGGAGGTATGGGTCCAGAGTTCAAAGGCGATGATCCCCTGATACACCAACATACGGACGCCGTTATATGCCCGTCCTCCGTATCTTTTTGTCAGTTCCATAAAGCGGGTAGTCCCCGGATTGAATATCAGATCATATCCTGTCTCCACCCTCCGGTAGAATGCCTCATCCTCTATGGGCGCCTGCTCCACACAGGGGTGCATCCCCACGCTGGTGGCCTGGATCACCAGCCAGTTTTCTCCCGGTATTCGCCCGTAATCTTCCAGCGCATATGCCCGGGCAAAACCTCCGCCCGCCATGCCGTTGATCTCCTCCGCCACCCTCCGGGCCCTGTCCGCCGTGCGGTTCAGTATATGTATGCCTGCGGCTCCCTGATCCAGCAGCATCACCGCCACTGCCCGGGCCACGCCCCCGCAGCCCAGAATCACCACGTCCCGCCCGGCAAACTCCACCCCCTCCTGCCTCATGGCGCGGCAGAGTCCGGGCATGTCCGTGTTATACCCCCTGTAACCTCCCGGGCAGCGTACCAGCGTGTTCACCGCGCCGATCCGCTCCGCCAGCGGATCGATCTGCGCCAGACAGGGAATCACTTGGCTTTTATAGGGTACCGTCACATTCAACCCCAGAAAATCCAGGGCCAGCGCTCCCCGCACCGCCGCCTCCAGATCGCCGTCGGCCACCGGAAAAGGCAGATAGACCAGATTCTGCCCTGTGATCTGTGCCAGATGGTTCTGGATCAGCGGGGATTGGGTATGAGCTACCGGGTTGCCGATCAGCCCGCAGGTTCTGGTATGTCCGTCTGGTGTGTGCATATTCTTGCCTCCTGATTATAATTCCGCTGCGGCTCCCTACCGTCTCTTTTTATGGTAAAAATAGAGTACGATCCGCTCCAGCACGCGTTTTAATACAATCTGAATCTCTTCCCTGGGATGGATGGGCCGAGTCAGATAGCTGACGATCCCCACTCTCCTGGCCCCCCATACATCCGTAAAAAGCTGGTCTCCCACAAACAGGGTATCCGTCCGGTCCGTACCCATCCGATCCATGGCCCGCAGATAGCCCTCCCTGCCGGGCTTGCCCGCCTTAAAAAGGTATTGGGCGTTTACCTGCTCCGCAAAACTTTTCACTCTGGGTTCTTTGTTGTTGGACAGCAGTAAAGTGGCATATCCGATCTCGTGCAGCCGCGCAAACAGCGCCACGGCGCGTTCGTCCGCCGGAGCGCCGTGAGGGACCAGCGTATTGTCAATATCGAAGATAATGCCCCGATAACCTGTCCGGTACAGTTCCCGGTAATCGATGTCATATGCGCTCTCCGCCTCATGATCCGGGTAAAATCTCTCTAACATGGCTGTTTCCTTTTTTCGCAAAACAGGCAGGAACTCTCGGGAATCCCTGCCTATGATCCTATTCCAATACTTTTTTCAGTTCGTCCATGAAAGTATTCACATCCTTGAACTCCCTGTACACAGACGCGAAACGCACATAAGCGACCGCGTCCAGATCCTTTAGCTTGTTCATCACCAGCTCGCCGATGACCTGGCTGGAGATCTCCTTATCCTCCCGGTTGGTGATCTCGTTCTCCACCTCGTCCACCAGACCGGTGATGGCCTGAGCGCTGACCGGACGCTTATGACATGCCCTCAGTACGCCGCCCTCGATCTTGGAGCGATCATAAGTCTCCCGGTTATTGTCCTTCTTGATGACAATAAGGGGGATCGTCTCCACCTTCTCATATGTTGTAAATCTCTTTCCGCACTCGTCGCACACTCTGCGGCGTCTGATGGAATTGTTATCTTCCGCCGGGCGGGAGTCGATCACACGGGTATTTTCATGGCTGCAAAAAGGACATTTCATCGCTCTTCTCCTATTTATAGTTCCGCATCCGCCCTCGTCAGCGCCCGCAAATCCTCTGGGCCCTGCATGGGCTGATGCCGCTGTAAAAAGTTTCTATTTGCATTATATTATAAGATACTTAGCAGTTGATGTCAACAAGAATAATGTCCGGTCCGATCTGACGGATATCCTTATAAGGAATCACCACCTCAAAATCCTGTTTGAAGATACACAGCAGTTTACTGCCATCTGTGACCATGATCTTGCAGATACAGCCGCTGCACTCGTCAAATTCAAAATCTGTCACTTTGCCCAGCCTGCGGCAGTCCCGGATATTGATCACTTCTTTCGCCTTAAAATCAGAAAACAGCATGTTTTACTTCTCCCGCCCACAAGTTCTTTTCTTATTATATGCCGCCCCGGAGCTTTGGGTTCCACTTTCACTTTTCCTGATTTTACAGAATATATACCGCCGCCTTTGTAAATACTACCAGTGTACCGGCATTGGCCTTTACGCAGGATAAAGCAGTCCGCTGCGAATATATCTTCTACAGAAAGGCATGGTGTGAATATGGCACAGGGAAAAGTGGAGATCTGCGGTGTAAACACGGCGAAATTGCCCCTGCTGGGGGCTGCGGAAAAGGAGGCGCTGTTCGCCAGGATCGAGGACGGCGACCAGGAGGCCCGGGAAAAATATATAGAAGGCAATCTGCGCCTGGTACTCAGCGTTATAAAGCGCTTTTCCTCCAGCAACGAAAACGTGGACGATCTGTTCCAGATCGGATGCATCGGCCTGATCAAGGCCATCGACAATTTCGATTCCAGTCTGAATGTTAAATTTTCCACTTACGCGGTGCCCATGATTATCGGCGAGATCCGCCGGTATCTGCGGGACAATAACAGCATTCGGGTCTCTCGCTCCCTGAAGGATACGGCCTACAAGGCCATCTACGCCCGGGACACCCTGACCCGGCAGAACTTAAAAGAACCCACCATCGAAGAGATAGCGGCGGAAGTGGGCATCTCCAAGGAGGATATCGTCTACGCCATGGATGCGATCCAAAACCCCATGAGTCTGTACGAGCCCATATACACCGACGGCGGCGACACGCTGTATGTGATGGATCAGATCAGCGATAAAAAAAATAAAGAGGAGAACTGGGTGGAGCATCTCTCGCTCAGCGAGGCCATGAAACGCCTGGCTCCCCGGGAATATGAGATCATCTCCCTGCGCTTTTTCTCCGGCAAGACCCAGATGGAGGTGGCGGAGATGATCGGCATCTCCCAGGCCCAGGTCTCCCGGCTGGAAAAGAACGCCTTAAAAGCCATGCGCGCCTATCTGTCGGCGTGAAACACCGGCTTGTCACCCGACGTCCTGCCTCCAATATTTTGACCGCACCCCATTTTCCCGCGGTCCGAACATACGCCCACAGAGATATCTTTCCTATCGGTTTTCACTTAGATACAACTGAACCCTGTTCTGGATGATCCTGACTGTATTGTCCAGATCCTGCATGTTCCGAAAATAAGCTCCGGCCTCCTCCCGGATGATGTTCTCGATATACTCCGCGCTCCGGGCCGGAGCTCTGCAGCTGTCCATAAACGCAAGATAATCCTCTATATAGCTGCTACCGTCATCCCTCAGCGGCACCGTCGTCCCGGTCAGGGTAAATGTCTCATACTTCTCATTCCCGGCGCCGGGAGCCATATTATCCCGCAGCACATCCCGGCGCAGCAGATATTCGGGATTATCGCTCTGAAAATCTTTGCCATACATATAGCGCAGAAAATCCGCAGTTTCCTCCCAGTGCTCTGTCCGGGCATTTACCACTATAAAACCGTAGCATGTCAGCCTGTTGCCGCTGCCGCTCTCTGTAGGGAAACCCACAAAACGCGCATTTTCCCCATAGTAATCCATGACGTTGGTATACCGCGCGATATCCCCGCCATACACTATATCCGCCAGATACATGCCTTCCATAACCTGCCGCGCCGTCTCGTACTCCCCGTCTATATCCAGATTCGTATGCTCCAGGACAGAATGCTCCCCGATCAGCTCCAGCACCTGGCGGAACAGCTCGCACTCAAAATCGCAGGTTCCGCCCTCCCAATCCACGAACGGAGAATTGGACAGGTCGGACAGCACCAGATACTCCAGTACCTCCTCCTGGCTCCAGCGCCGGGGCAAAAACCCGTAGACGCCCTGCTCTTTGCGCTGCCGCCACAGTTCCACTGCCTCGCCGAGGGTCCAGGTGTCCCCCTGCCAGTTATCTTCCACTGTCACCATACTGAACCCGCTGACCGCCACAGGCAGCCCCACCAGCCTGCCGTCCCGTATGCCGGCCGGCATCACGCCGGCATATAACTGGCTGCGGGTGTCCTCCCCCAATACGTCGCTGAGGTCCGCCAGCATTCCCCCGGCGCTGAGCCTGTCCATATCCTCGCCTGACACAAAGAGCAGATCCGGCCCCTGACCCACCGCCATCTGCGCCATGGTCCGCTGGTAAAAGCCCTCCTGGTTGCCCCAGTCCGACTCATACCCGATCCGGCAGTCGGGATGCCGGGCGGAGTAGGAGACCGCCGCCGTCTTCACGTCGCTGTCGTTGTACCACAGGTTGGCCAGCCGCAGTGTTCCCTCCGTCTCCTCTGCTTGGGGGCCAAAGCAGCATACCAGCAGTTCCCCGTCTTTTTCCGCCAGCGCCATCAGTTCGCCCGCTCCGTTGACGCCGATGCGCAGAGGGAACTCTCGAGGCCAGGAAACCCCGTACTCTTTCAGGGTTACCATCAGATTCAGGTCGCCGGTGGCAGGATTCCAGACGTTTATCTGATCATGCCAGTTCTGGTAAAATAATCCCCTCCCGTCGATACACCCTTCCTCAAACGTAAACCCTTCCACACTGGCCAGTTCCTTTACACCGCCCCCGTCCATATCCACATATACCAGTCTGCCGTCCATATGTACCAGCGGCGTGCCGTCCGGCATCCGGCAGTACAGCCCCAACGAGCCGAAATCTTCCACCTCAATGGCGCGCAACGGTTCCATCTCCCCCGGAATGTCCTTTTCCCCCAACACATACAGGGCCGACGTGTTCCCTCCCACTGACACGTAGACATGCCTCTGGTCGTCCATCCAGAATCGGTGGGCGTCTTCAGGATAAGCCCGGGTCATATCCCATCCCCTGTGTCTCCGTCCAGCCAGTACAGCTGATACCGCCACTGTGTGTTCTCATCCCCCGCCTCGTCCATGGCGTAGCAGTCCAGCACATAAAAATCGCCGCCCAGGCTGGCATAGAACCGGGATCTTTTTTCGGCATAGACAAATTCCGGCTCCGGTATGTCCAACACATAGGTGCTGACGCAGGAGCATTCCCGGTAACCCTTCACTCCCCAGGGCATCTGGTATCCCCCCTGCATCCAGTCCACCGGCTCCCAGGTTTCCTCCTGGGGGACATCGCCCTCTCCCGGATCCTGTACCGACAGCTCCGGAGAATACGTATTTTCCTCCACGGATTCACGCTCCGCCGGAAAGCCGCAGCCCGCCAGCATCCCCGCCGTCAGCACTCCCACGCATACCGCCAAAAAGCGTCCGCCTTTTTTCTTACGCATACTGTCCTCCCTCGCCGCCTATTTTCGCCCCCTGCGCCACAGACTGCGGATACCGTAAAGCAGCATATAACAGATATAGCCCAGAACGGTTCCAACAATATTGGTGAGGATATCGTCGATCTGAAAATATCCCCTTCCCGTGACCAGCTGCATGCACTCGATGGCCAGGCTGGTCATTGCCCCTGTCGCCGCATTGCGAAAAAAATTCCTCTGTCTGGGACCCGCCCATGCCAGCACAAACCCGTAGGGAATAAACAAAAGCACATTTTCCACCACATACGCATTGTTGCGCTTATTGATGCCCCATGTGGAAAAAAGCTCCAGATCGATCCCGTTTCTGCTGCCGCTCTCCCTGGAAAAATAGGTGATCGCCAGCAGGATTGCCACATATGTCACCAGGCAGGATACCGCCGTCAGCGGCAGCCCTTCCTTGCCCCGCCTGCGCCTGCCACGGTTGATAAGCCACAGCGCCGCTACGGCAAACAGCCCCGCTATGAGCCCATAGGGCAGATAGCGCAGCGCCGCCGTCATGTCGTGGATAATATATTTCAGCATATCATTTCTTCCAATCAGTCTTTTTTCAGGTGGCAACACTGTCCCAGCCACGGCCGCTGTCCTGCCATAGCTCTCTGTCCTCAAAAAGCCTGTCGTTCATCCAGGCCACGGCATCCGTAACCCCGTCTTCGTCAAAAGAAAACTCCGACCGCCGCTTTTTTTCCTCCGGCGTGGTCACATAGTTAAAAGGTTCCGGCCATACCGTGGCCATCAGCCGCTTTCCCTCCTCCCGGCTGACGCCCTCCAGGCGGTAACGCATCCCCTGATGGCTCCCGGTAAACTCCGTCTTTTTCAAAAATTCCATGGACAAAATGTCATCTCTCTGTATCATAAAGCATTCAAAGCCTCTTTTTTCTCACCTGATGCCTTTAGTATATACTATAATTATGAATTTGAAAAGGGAAAATCTGCCATTCAGATGTTATTACTCATCTCTTTTTTCAGTTGTTTCATTATTTTCTTTTCCAGCCGGGAGATATAGGACTGGGATATGCCCAGAAGGGAGGCTACCTCCTTCTGCGTCATCTCCTGCCCGTCCGGACGCCCCAGGCCGAAACGCAGGCGGATAATGGTTCTCTCCCGGTCGGTAAGCTTGTTGATGGCTTTCAGCAAAAGATTCCTCTCCACCTCATTTTCCAGATCCCGGTAGATGATATCCTCGTCCGTGCCCAGAATATCCGACAACAGCAGCTCATTGCCGTCCCAGTCCACATTCAGCGGCTCGTCGATGGAGACCTCCAGCCGGGTCTTGTTGTTGCGCCGCAGATACATCAGTATCTCGTTTTCTATGCATCTGGACGCATAGGTAGCCAGTTTGATGTTCTTATCCGGCTTAAAGGTGTTGATGGACTTGATCAGGCCGATGGTTCCGATGGAAATCAGATCTTCCACGCCCACCCCGGTATTGTCAAATTTTTTGGCTATATACACCACCAGACGCAGATTGTGCTCGATCAATATGGATTTGGCCTCCTCCTCCGAATCCGTTCCCAGCGCGCCGATCACCTGACTCTCCCGCTCCAGTTCCAGCGGCGGCGGCAATACCTCTGCGCCGCCTATGTAATGGATATCTCCCTGTCCGCGTACTTTCTTTCCTTTTTCCCTGCGAAACACCCACAGGGGAATGCTCACAGGTATAGGTGCTCTCAATATCATAATCTTATACCTCGTCTTTCTTTATTAAAGTTCCGTAATCATACAATCACTGTTTAATGTTCCAGCATGGCGGGCTGCAGCAGAATCTTATAGGATCCTGTCTCGGTCAGCCGCTCCTGCCATAGAGCTATATAGATTTCCCGGCATTTCCGCCGGATGCCGCCTACTTCCACCTCCATATCCTTCACCGGGAATCCGATCAGGGTACCCGCCGGTTTTCCCACACTGTGATAGGGGATTACCCGCATACCGGAAGGAGCCTGTCGGGGATACAGTTGCTCCCAAATCTCCTTTTCCAGCACCGCCACCGGCCTGCCGCTGATGGGCTCTGTGAGGCTGTTCCCCGTATCCACCAGGCCCGCTATCCGTATGCTGTGTCCGTCCTCCCCGTACAGGGTCACATGGCAGCTCCCCCGGTCCTTTCTCCGGCGCAGTACCGGCAGACGGATTCCCTCATAGCATACGGCCCCCAGCAAAAGTACTGCCGCGCTGCCGGACAGTTTTCCTTCCCCGCCCGGCCACAGCCGCAGCAGCAGCGTCACCGCCCCACCCAGCAGGAAAAAACAGACGCCGAGTCCTTCCGCGATCCTGACGAGTCCCCTTCCCCTCCAACATCCGAAAGCGGTTCCCGCCATCCCGTACAGTCCCGCCGCCAGCAGTACCGGGCGAAACGGCGCGGGCATAAGTATGGCCAGCAAGTCCCCCACCGCTCCCACTGCGGCTCCGGCCCACAGCCTGCCATGCGTGGCAGCACACGACAGACACAGATTCGTCAGCCCCAGAAGATAGCGGTTCATGCAGAAACAGACCAAAAAGATACTATCCAGGTAGACTTCATAATACATATGCGATCCCCCTCGCCTTCAGATCCATTCCCCGGGTCTTCATAAACAGTATAAGGGATAAAAGCTGTAAAATTTGTCGCAATCAGGTAAAATTCCGGCGAAAAGCCGTCTTGAAATTTCGACATGCCCTCAGAAAAAGGGCCTGCTCCTCTCGGCGCAGGCCCTGTGACTGTTCATCCTGTGTAAATACTTCTTATGTATATCATTTCCTCTGCAGGAAATCCGGGATCTTCAGAGATTTTTCCTCCACATTGCTGCGGATATCCGCAGGACGGTTAATCCCCGTCAGCGGTCTTACCGGCGTACCGTTCCCCGGCGCGGCGCTGTTTCCCGGCTGCGCGGTAAAATTCTTGAGGGAGCTGGGAGGTACATGGGTACCCGGATTCTTGTAGGCCAGCCCGCTGCCCAGCCTGGTCACGGGCGTGACGGCGGCGGGAGTCTCCTCCAGCCCCGTGGCGATCACCGTGATCGTACAGCTGTCCGACTTGGAATCGTCATACATGGCGCCCAGAATCACGTTGATATCCTCTCCGGCAAGCTGTTCCACATAGCTGGCCGCGTCGTTGGCGTCCGCCAGCGTGATATCGCCGGACACATTGATAATGATATCGGTGGCGCCGGAGATCGTGGTCTCCAAAAGAGGGCTCTCCACCGCCTGTTTCACGGCGTCCATGGCCTTGTCGTCCCCCTTGCCCTGGCCGATGCCGATATGGGCGATCCCCTTGTCTTTCATAACCGTCTGCACATCCGCGAAATCCAGATTGATCACGGAAGGGATATTGATCAGATCCGTGATCCCCTGTACTGCCTGCTGCAGCACTTCATCCGCTTTCTTAAGGGCCTCGGGCATGGTGGTTCTGCGGTCCACGATCTCCAGGAGCTTGTCGTTGGGGATCACAATCAGCGTATCCACATTGTCCTTGATCCTGTTGATACCGGCCAGCGCGTTGGACATCCTGGCTTTGGCCTCAAAACGGAAAGGCTTGGTCACAACGCCCACCGTCAGAATCCCCATGTCCTTGGCCAGCTTGGCCACCACGGGGGCAGCGCCGGTTCCCGTCCCGCCGCCCATGCCGCAGGTAACAAACACCATATCCGCCCCTGTCAGCGCATTGGCAACCTCCTCCGAACTCTCCTCGGCAGCCTTCTCTCCGATCTCCGGCTTGGCTCCCGCTCCCAGTCCCTTGGTCAGTTTCTCCCCGATCTGCAACAGCTTGGGAGCCTTACACAGCTGCAAGGCCTGCTTGTCCGTATTCACACCGATAAATTCCACTCCGTCAATTTTTTCGTCGATCATTCTATTAACAGCATTATTGCCTGCTCCGCCCACACCGACAACGATGATTCTGGCAGCGGCTTCTGCGTCGTTCGTCTTGATTTCCAGCAAAGATCTGTCCTCCTTTTTCCCGTATAAACTCCATATAGACTATCATATAATTATTTCTAAAATTAATCAACACATTTTTTGAAAAAAGATATTTTTATTCCGCTTTTTCCTGCTCATCCATTTCAAACACTGTGGTTTTCGCATCAATGTTATAATTTTCCATACGCAGCACTCCCTTCTTGCCCTCCAGATTTTCCAAAAAAGTGGGCAGCACCATCAGCTTTTCCTCCAGGTCGTTTCCCGCCCCCAGAGCCACCCGCACATCGCCGAAATACAGCGTGATCTCCGTGTAATCCCGAAAATAGATGCGGTCCGGCGACAACTCATATTTGCTCAGCAGCTTGGTCAGATCCATGATACCGGCAAAGATATCTTCCCGCTCCACAGGCAGTTTCTGTCCCAGCGTACAGGAGGAGAACTGCAGCCCGGTGATCTGGGGCACACCCTCCGTCCTGATCTGGGAACTCTCCACCACATAGCCGTCCTTGTCAAAATACATAAAGCTGTCCATGTACTCCACATATCCGGCCAGAGCCTTCTCATATACAGTGATTCTGATGGTGTCCGGCGACAGTATGCTCACGTCCATCACATCCACGAAAGGAATATCTTCTATCCCTTTATTTTTGTATTTCAATGACAGATACAGCGAATTGTTTCCCAGGGGACCGTCCATGACGATCTCCTGGATCTCCTCCTGGGTATAGTGGATATTGCCCGTCACATATACGTTCTGAATCGTGTATGTGACGCGCACATAGTATCCCGCGCCCAGCAGCGCCGCCGATATACCCAGCAGGAGCAGCAATATCACCGGCCATTTTCTTCTTTTTTTCCGTCCCTTATTATACACTGTAGATTCTGGCCCCCAACTCTCTTAAGTCCTTACATATATTCTCGTAGCCTCTCTCGATAAATTCACAGCCCGTAATCTGCGTCTCTCCCTCCGCCATCAGGCCCGCGACCACCAGCGCGGCGCCGCCCCGCAGTTCGCAGGCTTCCACCCGCTCCCCGTGCAGGCGGCAGCCGCCCTTTACCCACAGGCTGCCCGAATCCGTCTGCCGGATATCCGCCCCCATCCGCCGCAGGGGCTCCGCCACCCGGAAACGGTTCTCGAATATACGCTCTTCGATCCGGGTCTCCCCCGCCGCCATGGTGGCCACCGCCAGCGCCACGGACTGCATATCCGTGGGAAAACCGGGATAGACCCCGGTGCGGATCAGAGCCGGGGAGAGCAGTTCTCCCAGAGACTGTACATACAGTCCCTCCCCCGTCTCCTGACAGAGGGCTCCCATCCGCTCCGCCATGCGGATCACCGCCTGCATATGCCCGCAGGGCGCCTGCTCCAGCAGAACGCAGCCCCGGGTTCCCAGCGCCGCGTAGAGGTAAGTCCCCGCCACGATCCTGTCCGTCGGTATCCGGTAAGAAACTCCGTGAAGACGTTCCACCCCCTGGATCTCCAATTCGGAACTGCCGACTCCGTCGATCCTTGCGCCGCAGGCATTGAGATACCGGCACAAAGCCTCCACCTCCGGCTCCCTGGCCGCTCCCCTCACGCGGGTGCGCCCTTTGGCCGTGACCGCCGCCAGCACGATATTTTCCGTAGCGCCCACGCTGGGCAGCGCCAGGGAGATATCCGCGCCGGACAGACCTTCCGGCGCCTGTCCGCAGATTCTGCCGTCCTCCTCGTGAAAACGCACTCCCATCTGCTTTAGTGCCTGCAGGTGCAGATCAATGGGGCGTTCGCCGATGACACAGCCGCCGGGATACTCCATGACGATGCTGCCGCATCTGGCCAGCAGCGCTCCCAGCAGACACAGGGAAGAACGCATGCCGGTGATGGCGTCCGCAGGCATATCCCGGGTAGTGATACTGCCTGTACTGACGCAAACCCCGTCTCCCTCCCAGCGCACATGTCCGCCCAGACTTTGCAGCAGTCTCAGCATTCGGTATACATCTGAAATCTTAGGACAATCCTTAAGACAATTCTCTCCCTCTGTTAAAATCGTAGCAGCCAGAATGGGCAGCGCCGCATTCTTGGACCCCTGTATTTTCACCTTACCCTGGAGGCGCACTCCTCCCCGTATGTGAATCTCCCCCGCGTTTTTATCTGGGATAGCGCTCATGGCACACCTTCCGCTCTTTGAGTCATGAATTATTCTATCCTATGACAAAAAACGGCTGTTGTTGCGTTGTCCCAAAATTTTCGTCCGGGCGTCCCTACGCCAGCTCCTTCAGTTGAATCCGGCGGGCCACACTGAGCACCAGCCCGATCTCCATCATCAGAAACAGTACCGAAGAGCCTCCGTAACTGATAAACGGCAGAGAGATTCCCGTGTTGGGAATGGTGTTCGTAACCACCGCAATATTCAGGATCACCTGGATGGCGATATGCCCCATAACGCCCACCACCAGCAGAGCGCCGAACAGATCCGACGCGTTGTTGGCAACAATCATCATTCTCCACAGCAGCATGATAAACATCAGGATCACGGCAATGGCTCCGAAGAGTCCCAGTTCTTCACAGATAATGGAAAAAATCATATCATTCTGCGCCTCGGGGATAAAGTTCAGTTTCTGCATACTCTGGCCCAGGCCCTTGCCCCATATGCCGCCGGAACCGATGGCGTAGAGCGCCTGCAATGTCTGAAATCCCTTGCCCTGGGCGTATGCTTCCGGATCCCTCCAGGCCAGGACCCTCTCTCCCCGGAATCCCACCTTTTCAATGATGGGCGTGTTGAAGATCGCCCACACGATCAGGATCACCGCCGCAGCAGCGATGGCGCCCATGATGACAAACCTCTTATAGTCCGGCGTAGCCACAAAGATCATCAGCATGGCGATCCCCAGGATGATAATGGCGGAACTCATATTTTTCGTGATCAGCCAGACAGCCAGCGAATGGGGCAGAGACAGGGCGATCAGCACGATCAGGCCCTTGGCCGTGCGCAGCTTTTTCCCCATCAGACACACCATATTTGCCAAAAACAGGATCATACAGACCTTCGCCACCTCTGCGGGCTGCAGATTGAATCCCGTTCCCGGAATGCCCACCCACCTTTTGGCTCCGTGGGATTCCACCCCCAGCGGCGTCAGCACCATGGGGATCAGAAGCAGAGACGCGAAGTAGGCCAGAGTGGTGAAACGCTGCCAGAACTTATAGGGAATGTTCGCCATGACCATCATGACCACCAGCCCCAGAATATCCGCAATCAACTGTTTGCGCAGGTAAAAGGAACCGCTGCCAAACTCCTGCTGGGCCTCGTAAGAGCTCGCGGAATAGATCATCACCAGTCCAAATCCCATCAAAAACAGCACTATGAACAACAGACTGTAATCAAAAAAATACTCCGTCTGCTCTTTTTTTCTTCTCCGTCTATCCGCCACGCCATCACTCCTCAAGCCCGTTTACATATTCCTTAAAGATCCGTCCCCTGGTCTCATAATTGGGAAACATGCCCCAACTGGCGCAGGCCGGGGACAGCAGCACCGCGTCCCCGGGCCGGGCCAACTGTGTACACAGCCGTAGGCATTCCTCATAGCTGTCCGCCATGCGGATCCGCTCAAAGCCGTGCTCCCGCGCGCACCGGGCGATCTTCTCCCTGGTCTGGCCGATCAGCACCAGCCACTCCACTTTCCCGTCAAAACTCTCGATCCACTCATCGAACTCACTCTCTTTATCGTATCCCCCGCCGATCAAAACCGTGGGACGGCTCATGGCCCGTATCCCCTGGATCGCCGCGTCGGGATTGGTTCCCTTGGAATCATTATAATAATCCACGCCCTTTTTGGTCGCCACATATTCAATGCGGTGCTCCACGGCCCGAAACTCCCTGACCGTCCCCAGTATCGTATCCATAGGAACGCCCATGCCCGTGGCGATGGCAATAGCCGCCATCACATTCTCCACATTGCACATACCCACCAGACGCATATCCCTGTGTATATTAAGCAGCGCCGTCACCTGGCCGTCCCGCGCCAGACAAATCTCCTCCCCCCGCAGAAAATACCCCTCCGCAAGCTCCCTGGCAGAAGAAAAATACACCACCCTGGCCGGGCACCTCCCGCCAAAATCCCGGGTATACGCATTTTCATAATTCAGCACGCATATATCCTCCGGCCCCTGCCTCCGGGCGATCCTCTCCTTGGCCTCCACATAAGCCTCCATCGTATGATGCCGATTCAAATGATCCGGCGTAATATTCAATATCGCCGAAACCCCTGGCCGAAAACTCTCCACCGTCTCCAGCTGAAAACTGCTGATCTCCCCCACCGTAACCGTATCCGGCCCGCTCTTTGCAACCTCCATCGTATAGGGATCTCCGATATTCCCCACCACAAACACCCTATCCCGCCCCAGATGGGCCTTCATAATCTCCCCCACCAGCGTAGTAGTCGTAGTCTTTCCATTGGTTCCCGTGACAGCCGCCACCCGGCCCCGCTCCGCCAGAAATCCCAGCTCGATCTCCCCGATCACCCGGACCCCCCGCCGCACAAGCTCCGTCACCAGCGGACTGTCCACCGGAACCCCCGGACTAAGCACTGCCACATCAATCTGCCCCAAAACCTCCTCCGGCAACTGCCCCACAAAACACCGCGCCCGCACCCCCGAGGGAACCCTCCCCTCCAATTCCTCCAGCGCAATCCCATCGCCGCCGTCAAACAGCACGATCTCCGCCCCCATACGTCCCAGCAAAGACACTGCCCCCTGCCCGCTGACCCCGGATCCAACAACCAAACACTTCCGTCCCTCAAACATCTCCAATCCTCCTAAAAAGAGTCCCCCAACCGCATATCCCAATCAATCCCATCCATTATAATCCCAATCCCCCCATAATGCAAGGACTCCCCTTCCCCATTCACCCACTCACTCATTCTCTCATTTGCCCGTTCTCACACATACCTATTCTCCCACCCGCGCATTTTCTCATTTACACTTTTCTTACCCGCGCATTTTCTCATTCGCACTTTTTCTTACCTGCACTTTTCAATTATTCTTCCACCTATCGTAACCAGCAACACTGGCACTGAACGACTTGCTGCCAGACAGCTCCGGGTGGGTAATCGTTCCTGACAGGACCGTCTGGGTATGTCGGCGCTTGGCGAGGTATTTTCGAGCCTAGCGTCCGCTACATACCCAATCGAGCGAGAGCGCGTCCAGTCAGGAATGATTACCCGCCCGGAGCGTGCCCTTGCATCTATCATGCCCATGCATTTACTCCTGCTCGATCCCCAAATAAGGCAATATATTCTCAAACAACTGCCGCACAATCGGCGCCGCCACCTGCCCCCCGTAATACACCCCCTGCGGCGTATTCACAATCGCCACAGCGATCACCTGCGGATCATCCGCCGGAGCAAACCCGATAAAAGAAGATATGTATTTCCCGCTGCCCCGAGGCAAAGTCTGGCTGGTGGCCGTCTTGCCGCCCACCCGGTAGCCCTCCACCTTTCCGTTTTTCCCCGATCCCTCCTTGACCACCATCTCCAGAATCTCCCGCATGGTAGCGGAAGTCTCGGAAGACACGATATTCTCCGTCACCGGATAGCTGAAACGCTCCACCAGCTCCCCCTGGGCGTTCACCACCTTCACTCCGAAATGCGGCGTGATCCGCCTCCCGCCGTTAATGATCGAAGAGGCGGTAGTAACCAACTGTATGGGTGTGATCTGAAAGGACTGCCCAAAGGACACCGTGGCCAACTCCACCAACCCCATATTCTCCCTGTTGTGCATGATGGTGCCCGCCTCCCCCGGCAGATCCACGCCGGTCTTGGTCAGCAGCCCAAAACGGGTAAAATAGTCGTAATAGGTGTCCACTCCCAGCAGCAGCCCCACCGAGATCAGCGCCGGATTGCAGCTGTTCATCATACAGTGTACAAAATCCTGCCCTCCATGTCCCCCCACTTTATGACACCTGATGCGGCGGTCCTCCACCATGATAAATCCCGGACAGGAAAACTGACTCTGGGGAGTGATGACTCCCTGCTCCAGTCCGGCGGCCGCGGTGATGATCTTAAACGTAGAACCCGGTTCATATGTATCGTTGATGCAGCCGTTGCGCCAGATCCGGTTGAGCATATCCTGTTTCTCCTGGGCGGACAGATTATCCCCCATCCCCTCCGGCAGCGCGAAAGGGTCATTTAAGTCAAACTCCGGCACGTTCACCATGGCGTATATCTCGCCGTTCTGCGGGTTCATGACCAATATGGATACGCTCTGGGCCTGCTTGGTCTCCATGGCCTGATAGGCCAACTGGGTGGCGTAGGTCTGAATATTGCGGTCCAGACTGATATACAGATCGTTGCCGCTGACCGGCTCCACGCGCCGCTCTCCCGCCGCCTCCACCTCGATCCCCTTTGCGTCCGTCACCGTCAGGATCATTCCCGGTTTTCCCTGAAGGTATTCCTCATAGATCACCTCCAGGCCGATGATACCCTGGTTGTCGCCCCCGGTAAAACCCAGCACCTTGCTGGCCAGTTCCCCGTAGGGATAATACCTTTTGTAATCCTCATCCACCTTGACTCCCGGAATCTCATACTCCCGGATCCGGTCTCCCACTGCCTTATCCACATTGCTCTTGATGCGCTCCATGGAGCTGTACTTCTCCACGCGTCCCCGCACATACTCCTCCGACAGCTCCAGTTCCCTGCAGAGCATGGCAATGACGGCCTCCGGGTCCTCGATCTGATTGTGAATCACGGAGATGGTACACACTGTCCGATTATCCGCCAGTATCTCCCCGTTACAGTCCAGAATGCGTCCTCTGGCCGCCTTGATGCTGCGCTCCCGCTCGTGGAGCTGGGTGGCTTTCTCCGCGTAATAATCCGCCTCCCATACCATCAAATAAATCAGACGGCCAAACAGCGCCACCAGTACCAGCGCGCAGCCCAGAAAGACAGTCAGGATCTTCTTGCGATGTGCTATTTTATTATGTATCGCCGGCATACAAAACCTCATAGTGACCGTTACTATACTGTATTCCAACCGCTATGAGGTTATTCGTGCTGCCCCTTTTTACTCCAGAGGCTGCCAGCTGCCGCCTATGGGATCCCCGGTGTTGGGATCATAATGTTCCCCCGTAGCCGGATCCAACCGATGTCCCGTGGCAGGATCCGTGGGAAGATCCATCCACGCGGGCCGTGCAGAAACGGGTGTCTGGGTCGGCGAAGGCTCCTGGGGCTGCATATTGTCCAGATCCTCCTCCTCCGGAGTCTGGGTGTATTGGTTTGTGATCGCCAGCTGCCGCTCCTCCAGCTCCCTGACCTCGGCCTCAGACAGTTCCTCCGTCATATAAATATCCAGATAGGGCAGCACCTCCGTCAGTACGTTCCGCACGATGCCCGTGGCAAACTTGGCGTCGTCCTGCTCCGCCGCGTTGGCCCGGTCCACCACCACATAGATCGCGATCTGAGGATCGTCCGCCGGGGCGTAGCCGATAAAAGATACCACATGCTCCGTCTTGGAACGCTGGCCCGTCTCACGGTCAAAAGTCTGGGCCGTCCCGGTCTTGCCGCCGATGGCATAACCTGCCGGACGGGCCGTGCGCCCCGTGATCCTGGTGTCATTCTGTCGCATGACTACCGCCTCGCAGTACTGACGAATCCGCTCCGAAGTGGATTCGGATATGGTCTGGCGCAGGACTCTCGGCTCAATGTTTGCCACCGTGGCGCCGCTGGCGTTGGTAATCCTGTCCACCATATGGGGTTCATAATAATAGCCGCCGTTTATCAGGGAGCAAAACCCGGTAATCATCTCGATCATCGTCACATTAAAGCCCTGTCCAAAAGAATAGGTGTACAGATCCGTCTGGGTCATATGATCCGCGTCCAGAATCAGGGAGGCGGTACGTGTCTCCCCCTCCAGATCGATATTGGTTCGCAGTCCGAAATTGAATACCCGCTGAAACTCGGCAAAGCGCTCTATCCCTATGGTCTGCGCCTCCTTCATCATCGCCACGTTGCAGGACCAGGCGATGGCGTCTTCCACGTTTACAGCCTGATCGCCCCATTTATTGTGGCACCTGATCGTATAGCCGCCGCTCTCCAGAAATCCGTCGCACTGATAGACCTCATTGCCGGTGATAACCCCGGTCTCCAGCCCGATGGCCGTGGTAAACGGTTTAGCGGTCGAACCCGGTTCATAAGTATCGCTGATACAGAAATTTTTCCACAGATAATTCAGATTCATGTACAGCTGCGCGTCGTTCATCGCCGCGATGCTCTCCGGGGTGATATACTGCTTGGTCTTGTTCCCCTGTTCATCCACCATCACGTTGCCGATCAGAGCGTCTGTGTTCCGGGTATCATTGAGATCATAAAACGGATAGCTGGCCATGGCCAGAATCTCTCCCGAATTGACCCTCATAAGGATACAGCCCACATTCTCCGCCCCGTTGCCGATCCGCGCCGCGTCTTTATGTTCGTCATTGAACTGTTTCAGATACTTTTCCACGATTGCCTGAATATTGGCGTCGATCGTGGAATGGATCGTATAACCGTCCTCCGCCGGTTTCACGGTTCTCTCCAGCGCGGAATCATCGTTCAGATATCCGAACTCCCTGCCTGTGGTACCGTTGAGTTCCTCATTGTAATAAGCCTCCAGCCCATAAGCGCCCACATTGTCCGAACTGGTAAAACCAATCACATCACAGGCCAGAGTGCCCATGGGATAATAGCGTTTGTACTCCTTCTCAAACCATACGCCCCGGATCATACTGCCCTGCGCGTCCATATCCGCCTGAAAAGCGCTGATCTGGTCATAGGGCAGCCGCCTGGCCAGCACATAGTAGGCCGATTTCTCATGGGAGGCCACATAGGCGCGTACGGTGGCCATGTCCAGGTCAAAATGCTGCTCCAGCGCCCGCAGCGTGGGTTCCATATACTCCTTATTGTCCAGTTTCTCCTTATCCCGGATCACCTTGATATCCAGGATCACATTGTAGACATTCTGGCTGACCGCAAGCTGGGTGCCCTTGGCATCCACAATGTCTCCCCGGCGGAACGGAATGGTGGTGCTGTCGTAGCGCTGCTGAGAGAGAATCCGCCTCGTGTATTCGTCTTCATTGTCCCGGGCGATGGCGATCATGCGGATGCTCAATCCGGCAAAAGCCAGCAGTACCATAACATACAGTACCACCAGCTTTTTCTGCATCCTGCTGCCAAATCTTTTATCCTCTTTGCGCCCGTCACGGACAGACGCCCTTTGGGGGCTTGCCGTCCTCTCCCGTCTCTCCCGGGTTCTCCCGGATCTGTCCTGCTCTCTCTCTGACATATCTACCTCACTTAATTGCCGTCGCTTACTTTACGTACATAGTCCCGTCCTTCGCTGGAGTAAGTGATGATCTGCCCCTCCTGGGGATAGACCATGCCCAGTTCGCCGATGGCCACCCGCTTGACTTCCTCCATGTCCACGCCGCTGGTGATACGGCAGAGTTCCTCGTCGTTGGCCACTTTCAGATTGTTCAGCTCCCTCTGCTGGCTGGCGATATTCTCGGTCACATTGGTGATAGCGGCCTGTAACTGCAGGTAGTTGATCAATACATAGCCGGCCACGCACATAGCCAGCACCAGAAACGCCACATATCCCAGATTCATATGTCTGGCCTTGTCCCGGTTCTTTCTCGTGGTGTTGCTCAGCGCCCTGCGGGGCTGCTGCTCCATCTCCTGTTGTACATCCAGTTTGGGCGCCGCGTTTCCATACACATAACTGCCTGTCCGTCGCCTGGACGGCTGGCTCTGGGGCCGGGGACCGTATCCCATATTCTGGCGGGCGTCTGCGTTTCTATATGAACTTGTAGGTCTGTTTCCATAGGTTGTCCGTGCCATAACGCAATATAGATCCTTTCGATTATTTCTTCTCAAACACCCGCAGTTTCGCACTTTTTGAACGGCTGTTTTCCTCCAGCTCTTCCCGGCCCGGCAGCACCGGTTTTCTCGTCACGACGCTGCCCAGAGACTGCTTACCGCAGACACACACCGGAAATTCCGGCGGACAGGTACAGGGATTTTCCGCTTTTTTAAAAGCGGTCTTTACGATCCGATCCTCCAGGGAATGGAAAGTGATGATGCACAGCCGTCCCCCGGGGGCCAGCAGGGCGATCAGATCCTCCAGGGCCTCCCTGAGTACCTCCAGCTCCTGATTGCACTCTATGCGGATCGCCTGAAATGTTCTCTTGGAGGGATGCCCGTTCTGACGCATTTTGGCGGGGATCGCCGCCCGAATAATCTCGTTTAGCTGCCCGGTGGTCTCTATGGGTTCCCGCTCTCTGGCGCTCACTATGTGTTTCGCAATATTTTTGGCAAAACTGTCTTCTCCGTAATCCCGTATGATATGAAACAACTCCGTCTCGCTGTAACCGTTCACGATGTCCCTGGCCGTCAGGCTCTGACGCCTGTCCATCCTCATATCAAGAGGACTGTCAAAACGGTAGGAAAATCCTCTTTCCTGCGTATCCAACTGGTAGGAGGAGACCCCCAGGTCCAACACGATCCCATGCACCTGCTCCACCCCCTGGTCCCTCAGCGCCGCCCTGGCATTGCGGTAATTGCTCCGTATCAGCGTCACTTTTTCCGAGAAATCCGCCAGACGCTGCCCTGCTGCCGCAATGGCCGCGTCGTCCTGATCGATCCCGTAGAGATGACCGTCCTTAAGTCTGCCGCAGATCTCCCGGGCATGTCCTCCTCCGCCCAGCGTGCCGTCCAGATAGATTCCGTCAGGTCTAATATTCAGATACTCCACCGTCTCACGCAGCATGACGGAATAATGATTAAATTCCATATCTGTCCCGGCCCTCATCGGTTATATTGTCAATCCCAGGCTCTCCATGGTGGCCGCGATATCGTCCATATCGCTGTCGGCGTCCATGTTCTCCCAGTTCTCCCGGCTCCATATCTCGATCCGGCTGCCCACGCCCACCAGCACCACATCCTTGTCCAGGCCGGCAAACTCCCGCAGATTGGCGGGCAGCAGTATCCTTCCCTGTTTATCCACTTCCACCTGGGCCGCGCCGGCCAGGAAGAATCTGGCAAATTTTCTTGCCTCTTTGTTGATGAGCGGCAGCGAAGTCAGTTTCTGTTCAAAAGCGGTCCAGTCCTCATTGGCATATACAAATAAGCAGCCATCCATACCCTTTGTCACTACAAATTCATCTCCCAGCTGTTCT
The DNA here is from genome assembly GCA_910584375.1 of uncultured Acetatifactor sp. Lineage (GTDB taxonomy): Bacteria > Bacillota > Clostridia > Lachnospirales > Lachnospiraceae > Acetatifactor. Next base: position 1,300 of record CAJUAH010000006.1, on the reverse strand, counting down.
CTGAATTTGGAGGGAACGATCAATCTGCCTTTTGTATCTACCGTATGATTGTATTCGCTCATAAACATCTGCAATCACCGCCTTTTCGCCGGAGAACCGGCTAAAAAGTGATCTGCCACGAAACGGGGGGTTCGGGTCTTGTTTCTCCCACTTCCAACCACTTACCACCACTTTTCACCACTTTTGATCTAATTCTATACTAAAACAGGTGATTATGCAAGCTAAATCATATCTTTTTTTCATATTTTCTTAAGATTTATGAAACAAAAAAAGCGCCTTTCTTTCAAGGAAAAACGCTTTTCACTACATCTTGTATATTCAATTTTTTGGGACACAAATTATGGTTTTTCGATATCCGCCGCCGCTTTGCCGCTGCCGGAAATTCCAGTCTTTTTTTTGCGCCTTATAAGGAACCTGACTGTGATATCCGCCGCCACCGCCGTCAGAAAGAGTACGATGCCCAGCAGTTGGGACACGGCGATATCCGTGCCCGCCAGTTTCAGCCTGTCCGTGCGTATACCCTCCACAAAGAATCGGATGATGCCGTATCCCCCCAGATACAGCAGGCATATCTCCCCCTTAAACCGCCTGTGGCGGTAATACAGCAGGATCCCCGCCAGCAACAGCAGGTTCAGCGCGCTCTCGTAAAAAAAGGTGGGATGTACCTGGATATAGTTGATATCCCCGGTGATATGCGCCGCGATGTTCTCCGTGATATCCGTGCGGTCGCGCACCGCTTCCAGCGGGATCCGCATGGCCAGCAGCCCGTCGGAGTACTCGCCGAATACTTCACGGTTGGTAAAGTTGCCCCAGCGGCCTATGATCTGTCCCAGCAGCAGCCCGGCCATGGCCGTATCCCCTATCACTCTGGGATCCTTTTTTTTGATCCGGCACCATACAAACAGGGTGATAAAAGCCGCGATCACGCCGCCGTAGATTGCCATGCCCCCGCCTCGCACATGAAAGATCTTCAGCAGGTTATTCTTGTAGCTGTCCCACTCAAACACCACATAGTATATGCGGGCGCCGATCAGGCCGAAGAGCACCCCGTAGATCGCAAAGTCCCAGTAATCGTCAGGATTCTGCCCGCTCTTTTTGGCGAGATGGGCCACTATGGAGATACCGGCCATCACGCCTATGGCGATGATCACACCGTACAGGGAGATGTAGAATCCGAATACGGTAAAGCCCTGGGGGACGTTTTTCAGGTATATGCCCAGATTGGGAAATGCTATGTCGTTTACGCCCATAATATCTTGCATGTGTGTTTTACCCTTTCTTTAAACATTAAACCGAAACA
>CAJUAH010000005.1 GCA_910584375.1 uncultured Acetatifactor sp. | reverse complement strand
AAAGCCGGAAGCTCAAGGGATTTTATCTGGTTTGGGATGTGGGAAGTTTGAGTAATTAATTATTTTTGCTTTTCGCTTCCCATTACAATATTCCAGATACTCCCGGAATAACTTTGGAGAGGGAACTCCGTGACAGATGAGCGCTATTGTAACTAATCGCGAGGTATCTGCACCTGTAAGAAATGATTGCAGACCAGCACATTGACACGGAGTACCGATAAAGCAAACATGTTTTCCATCTTTCAGATCTTTTTTAATCTGAACATAACAGTCGCCCAAATCGGATTGCACATATTTAGAACCGCATAAGGAGTCACGGCTGCTCCTGTCCGCAGCACGTCGGTATACAAGCCTGAAATCGCTGTCATATCCGCACCCGTATACAATTCCCTCTTTATTAAGTACATAGTCTGAAAAGGCCGTAAACATTCCGCCGGAAGACGAATGTTCCAAAACTTCTTCGCTCTTGTGCCTCGCGGCATATACTTGATAATGTGGTGTCACAGACTTTTTTAATATTGTAAACGGACAGATTTCCCGGCAAAGCCCACAATGATTACAGCGCAAGGCGTCTATCTCCGGATATTTGAATCCCTGCTCATCCTCTTTCATTTTAATGGCATTATGTGGGCATGCATGCTGGCATGCGGTACAGCCACAACATTTGGTCTTTTCTATACTTTTCATGAAGTAACCGTCTTTCTATATATTTTATTAAGCATCCTTAGAATCGTTTTTCTGTTTATAAAAATGGCATAAAAAATCATAATCATAAGCAACATTATATTTTCGGTAAAACTTTTCATATAATATACATATAAAACAATTACAGAAACAGCGCTTGCGGATATCAAAAGTTTTCTTTCTAACCGAACTCTTATATACTTTTGCACGTCAAAGTAGCGCCAGATTGTAACCACCGCATATGCGATGGCTGTAGATAATCCGGCAGCCAAAAGACCGCATGTTTTTATCAGAACAATATATACTAACACATTTACAACTGCCGAGATTACAGTTGATTTTGCAAGTTCCTTTGTTTCCTTTTGCGCTATATAGACCACGCTGTATAATCCCTGTACCACATTTAGCATTGCGGCGACAAGATACATTGGGAAAAGGGCATATGACTCCTCATAGCCCTGTCCAATTATATATGAAAAGCAAAGCGAGAATATCGGGAGCACTATAATAAACAGTGAAAAAAAGAATCGGAAAAATACATTGATAACATCAAAAAAATACCGCTCGGCATCCGAGTCATGGATATGTCGGGATGCCGATTCCACCCATGACAGATGAAACATATTGTATACGCTTGAAAGAATCGTTGAAAAACGACTTGCTACAGCCAGTGCCCCATTGGCCGCCGTCCCGAGCATCACTGCCGTAATACTACGGTCAGACGCATATACGCACCACCAGGATATGGAGTTCGGAATCAACGGGAAACAGTACTTCAGCAAATGCCGTAATATAACTTTATTTATGCTGCAAAAGCGAACATAATTCCAAAGACGTTTTGCAAAGACAATAAACATCACGCAGACTAAATTGCCAAAAAAGGCACCGTAAAAAAGACCGCTTACCCCGATTCTCAACCAAAAAACAAAAATAACATTGCATAACAAATTGATTGCCGCACAGATAACGCCTCCAACCGCGTATGTTTTGTTATCGCCCAGTCCCCTGCAAATTTGTAATAAAAAACCGCTCCAGGAAGACGCAAGGGTGATTGCCAGAAGATAATATTGATACGGATCATTTACAAAAAATCCGACCAAAACAAAAACAGCCGAAAATACGATACTGTTAAAAAGCACGCCCCAAAAACCTGTAGAGATAATTGCCTTTTGCTCTGTTTTATTCTCCTCAGCCTCAATTAAAAATCGAAAAATTCCCTGCTCGGCCTGTAAAAAGATAATAAAGCCCAGCAGCATCCAATATGTTGAATATAAATCAAACAGACCAAACTCCTCCGGTTTTAAAACCTGGGTATATACAGGAAGGATCAGCATCCAGAGAAATTTAGTGCATATCTGGCCAAGCGCAATAATAATCGTATTTTTTATCAATTCCGTTTTTCTGTTTCCACTCATAAGCCGCCACCATTCTCTTACAATTCCGATTCTGCCAAAACTGCATGGAGCATCTCCTGGATAACGCTGTATCCATTCCGCCTTTCATATGCAACCTTGTCCGCACATGTATCAAACGCATAGAATCCGTTTTCCGAAATATCCATTCCGAGATTGCCGATCAGAGAGATAATTCTTGAATCCTGTGGATTTTTCGGCACAATAAAAGCTTTTTTCCCAAACAGAGCACAAAACGCCAATGCGTGAAACGAATCGGAACACACAATTTCTGCATTCAATACCATATGCAAAAATTCTTTGGGACCCGCCTTGTAGGCCTGCTTTCCCGAAATACAGTTTTTTTTCGATGCCGGGTGCGACGCGACAATCGGCAGACCGTACTTCTCAGAGCATTTTATCGTGCTGTCTGTCAGGCGCGGATTTCTCTTCCCACCCAGTGAATAGTAAAAGATATATTTTTTATGTCCGTCAAACTTCGTAGGCACCTCTGCCAGTTTTCTCCATTTTTCCGGTGGGAGCAGAAAAACCGGATCCGGAGCGATTCTGACAGTTTCCGGGACAAAAGTTTGCAATAGAGCAACGGCCGCACTCTCCCGTAGAGAAATATATTTAAAATTTTTCAGATTTCTTTGCAATTTTTCTAACTGTAAAGGAGTCAGCGCATCCGACATTCCAATACCGGCTGCATAGGATACACAGGCTATTTGATCCGCAAAATCGGCAAAATATGTGGTGTCCCCATTAATCAGTTCAGGATTCCATACTTGATCGCTGCCAATAACTACTGTGTCAAACTTCATCAAATACTCCGTCAGTTCCTCTTTATGACATATTGCTTTGGAGTAAATTTCCAGCTCCTCATGTCTGAACCTGTCAAAGTAGGACTTTTGACTGCAATAGTGCGGTAAGCGCAAGGCAAACGAAACACAAGACTTTATATCCGGCAAATGAGCGAAGGGATTGGCTGAATAAGCTTTTAGACAAAAGTCAGACACATAATTAACAATCTCAGCCTCATGCCCCATGGATTTAAGCGTCTCCCTGAGCGCATAGGCCTGGAGAAGCGCCCCATAATTACTTGCAAACTGAAATGTCAGTATACCTATACGCATATTGTTCTGCCCTCCGTTAAAGTCTTCGCGGTTCGGGAACAATAATTATCGTGATAGTATTCAGCTATCGCGCAGGAAAAAATATAAGGAAAGAAAGTGGGTGCATCATATAGCGGATTCCCCGTAACACAATACAAAAGAAAGAAAATCTGCATATATATATACCAAACAGAACCGTCGTTCTGTCCGCATAAGATAATATACTTTCCGATGATTTAAAGAACAGCCTTATCACCCTAACCGAATAAATAAACGCCGTTATAAAAAATATATAGAACACTCCCGCTCCTACCACTCCCACCTCGCACAATAGCTGAATATAAACATTGTGTACATTCAGGAAAAAGCCGACCAGAGACGGTGCCAGATATTTATAACGATCCCATCCTATACCAAACAGAGGATTTTGTTTCCACAGCATGATAGCAGTACCCCAGAGCTTTCTACGCCCCATGGTCACATCTCCTGATTTAGCAGTTTCAATAAAACGGTTAAACACATTAGCAACAGCCGGAATATAGCTCGAAATCCAATAAATTATAAGCGCAGAGAAAAACGCAAAAAGAACAATCTTAAAAAGCTTAAGAACATTTTTACGATTAAGCCGCAACACTATGACAGCACAGCATGCTGCGACGCTAAACAAAACATGTGCTCTCTTGCCGGTCATAAGCAATGCCAGAAGAATGATTCCGGGAACGATATAAGAAAATATTTTTCTTTTCCCTCTTTTCGCCGTCGCTTTTACAAAGGCTGCGCCAAGTCCAATTCCAAGATACATTCCGTTTGTGCTGTAATGCGGGGCAAGTCCCGGCATCCATCCATGATTATATTGGGAAAGCAATTCCCGCTGCTGCGACAGATCAAACAGCGTAAGAATATTCTGTCTATAAAAATCCGGGGCAAAATAGAGTACTATTGTGGCAATCGCATGAATCATTCCCCCAAAAACCAGCATGGAAATCATTGCACCCGCCCACCCTTTCTCACGCTTGAAGTCCAAAAAAAGTAAAAATGCCATAAAATACTCGGTAATATTTCTGAACTCCATGTTTTTTATATTTGCATTATTTATCAGCACAAAGAGAAATGTCACCAGATATAACACAAGCATTTTTGACATTTCCAGCCTTTTAGCGTTCAGCAGGTGAAGTCCAGTCAGTACTGATGCCAACGACAGTATGCCTATTTCTACCCAGAGCGGAAACAAATCCCTTGAAAATATGTACAGACAGATTAGAAACAATATGATATCCTTTTGGAGCATGTGAGGGGTCAGTCTCAATACCAGCTTTCTTTCTCTCAAAGCGATACCTCCTTAATATAACGGGCAATTCGATAGCCGACGGTCATGAATTTTGCGTATAAACGTTGCAGAATTTTCTGAGGAGAAATAACTTCAGGCCGCTTTGTATTGCAGACAACTTCCTCTGGCGTCTTAACCGTGCCTGATACCATCTTCACAATATCCGTGTTGGGAACCATTTTATCTGGCGGAGAAGATATTTTTTTGAAATACATGATACAGGAACGCAACGTTTCCTCACATATAAGAAAATCTGTCAGGTCATCCGGGCTTTCCAGAACAGTTCCATTTCTATTGTCAAATACTTTAGTTGCAACATTACCGCTAAATCGGTTGGTCACTATATAAGCGTTAGCAGCAAGGCATTCATGAAAAGTATAAGAATACGTCTCTCCGCAGAGAGAATTAATGATTGCAACATCTATTTCATATTTGCGCAACTTATCCACCATATCTGTTGCGACTTTACCCACATTTACCGAAATGTTTATCACACCGTCAATCTTTTCCTTTGCATCGCCGAAAACATAAAACTGATAATTTTTCTTTTCTATCTTACAGGCCGCAACCGCAGTTTTCCATTGAGCATATCCCTTGATCGACATACAGGATCCTACATACGCAATACGTAGCGGTTCGCCTGTTTTGCGAATGCCACTATTCCCTGCGTAAGCTCCCTCAGCTCTCTGTAGCGGCATTACTTTTGTGTGACACTTTATTTCTCCAAAGCTCTTCAACCAGGCAGAAAGCGCGTATTGAGAAGGCGCTACCACAGTCAACCGGTCTTCCAGCATTCGGAAAAACTTTTCCATATGCTCCCTATGCCTTGACGCACTTTCATACAGCGCGCAGTGGCGGCATTTTTCTTCGCTGACGGCGGAATCACCGCAATATTTCCCCGTGCTGTCCATAAAATTAATGGAGGGACAACAACAATAAAAATCATGGACAAAGAATTTTACAGGGATTTTACACTGATCAACAATCTTAGTTACTTCATCCAGTCTCATCCTCATGAGATGATGTAAATGAATCTCATCTGTTTTGTCTGCTTTTGCAATTTGGTCGCAGATATCTCCAGTGGAAATAAGGGCCTGAAATTTATTGTTTATCAAATTTCCCCAAAGTTTCGTCTTAACTTTTGCTACAGGAAACAAAAGAGCATAGCGATAACCCGCATCCTGAAACAATTGCATATGTTCACGAATAACCTTTGATACGCCCCCCTGATTCCCTATAGGGTCAAAGCAGGAAAATGAAAATATTTGATTTTGGGCCCCCTGTTTATGATTTTGCATTATATTCGATTGCGCCTTTCTGTTTTAATATCAGATTCCCGCCGATGTTCTTTCGCATCCATTGTCCGGCCTTTCCCATAAGCAACAGTAAATGAGAATTCCCGAGTCTCAGAAACAATTTGCTGACTCTCAAAAATTTATCAGAGATTCTAATGTCTGAAACTTCTGATAAATGTTTCATCGCATATTGCGAAGAATCGAGTTGTAAAAATCTTTTCAAATAATCTTTCTTTTGGAAGTAACTTAAGCCACTGTTGGGGTCAGAAAGCAAAAGAAGTACCTGCCTGAAAAAAAAGAACCAGCGTTGTAGCCAAATCTCCGCTTTTTCATGTCTTGACAAATAAGTAAACTCCTCCTCCGAAAATTCAAAATGATATAAAAAAAAATTCGAGCTATATCTTGAAGAGGCGCTTTGTCCATCCCGCAATATATGAATATATACTTCCCGAGGAATGCACTTTATTATTGCTCCGGCCTGTAATATTCTGAAAAAGAACACTGCATCCTCGCCCCCGCTCGTATACTTTACGGGAAACTCAATATTATTTCCTGTGATAAATTCGGTGCAGTACAATGCCCCCCAAATCGTCTGACACAAGGTGAAAACCTCAGCGTATCTATCAAATATGTCTTCTTTGGCACTGTCAAAATCCACTTTGCTTACAGAAAGAGGTACTTCTTTCTTATATTGGGCACTGTATCTGATCGGAGTCGCACCATGAATCATATCCGCTTTTGTATTTTCTAAGGCCTCATATAAATTTTTTAATGCGTCCGGCATAAGAAAATCATCATGGTCGCAGAAACATATATATTTCCCCCTGGCTCTCATTATACCCAGATTCCGGGTCTTTGATATTCCTTCATTCTCTTTATGAATAACCTCAACCCGTCTGTCTTGTTCTGCGTACTTATCACAGATTTCCGCCGAACCATCACTGGAGCCATCGTCAATAAGTATAAGTTCAAAATCTGAAAATGACTGTGATATGATAGAGTCTATCATTCCGCCGAGAAATTGGGCTGCGTTATACACCGGAACAATGACGGAGATCAAAGGAAAGTCCAAATTTGTCTTTCTATCTTGCATTCCCGTACCCTTTCTTTTATGTCTTTACATTTCAAAACCGCTCTATACTGTGCCGTTTATATTTGGCTTTTTTCTATCCATCACTGAAAATAGCGCTTATGTCACAGGTGCTGTACCTATCCAGTTGTTCCTTAGTAATTTTTCCGTCCCGATAGTCACGGCAAATCCTGTTCTCATACATGCTGTACGGTTTCTTGCTGAATACTCCCTTGACTTTATGGCGCACAACCCACCATGCCGGTTTACAGATATACTTATGCATAGCAGGGGAGACAGACCCGATCATCCAGCATTTACGGTCACAGTGACAAACTTTTTGCCGCACTTTTTCAGCCTCCGGGCTGTCCCACAACTCATCCCAATTCTGTGTATTGAGATTTCCCATGACTTCTTTATCCTGCGTCCCATTACAGGGCATAACATCGCCATATGGGTCAATAAAAAAAGTGTCAAAGGACATATCACATGGCAGCAGACGGGGTTGACCGTAAATATAATTAATCAGGCCATGATTAAAATATGCCCGAAACCATTTCTTCGGACTTCCGCTCTTCAGCAGCTTATTGATCAAACTCTCAAAATTCCGGGCCACCATCGGACGGTCATGAATGATATTTCTGGTTTCCACAAAATAAAAGCTATTGTGTAGACTTGCCGTGGCAAACTCCATACCCAGCTCATCGGAAAGGTCATAGAGCGGAACAAGATCAGGCGCGTTCCTATCCTGTACTGTCATGCCGAAACCAATATCTTTCATCCCCATTTCACGAAGTGTCTTCAGCGTCTGATACCCGCGTTGATAGCCATTGTCTAAGCCTCTGATCTCATTGTTCGTGTTCTCAAGACCTTCGATTGAGATACGAATACCGATATGAGGGAACTCTTTAGCGAGAGCCACAATTCGATCTGTGAAAAATCCGTTAGTACTGATGACAATCCGATCTGAGAGCTTATCCAGCTCCCGGACGATATCGGGAAGGTCAGTCCTGATGAACGGCTCACCACCGGTAATGTTTGTAAAAGACATTCTTGGCAGCTTTTTGATCGTCTCAACACTCAGTTCTTCCTCCGGTTTAGATGGCGCTTTATACCGATTACACATAGAGCACCGTGCGTTGCAACGATATGTGACAATCACCGTACCGTTTAATTTTTTCTGATTCGTATGCATGCTATTTCTCCTGTCTGTTTTCTTATGAAATCCCGGATACAATTACAAAACCATGCTATTCTGAACGTTTTCAAATCCTTTCCTGTATAGATCCAATGTAAGATCAACAACATCCTCCCAGTTATATTTTTTTATAATATAGTCCGCTGCCCCATCCTTATATTTCTGAACCTTTTTTTCATCATCCAGCAGTTCCTGCAGTACCTTTTTCAAGCCTCCAATATTCCCTTTTTGAAATACCGCCGCCCTGTCTTCTACTATCTCAACACATTCCGGAATATCAGAGATCACACAGCAGTTCCCATAACTCATTGCCTCCAAAAGAGTGAGAGGCATGCCTTCAAGATCCGAAGGAAGGGTATAAATGTAAGCGTTGCTGTACAATTCCTCAAGAACCCTGCCTTGCTGAAATCCTGTGAAAATCACATTTTTGCCTGCCACAGTTTTTATCTCATTCAGGAACTTTTCTGTGTCAGAAGACCCGCCCACTATTACCAATTTTTTTTCTGTACAAATTCCTTTCCAGGCCTCTATCAAATACCGCAGTCCTTTCTCCGGAACGATACGGCCAAGAAAGAGGACATATGAATCTTTCTCCAAATTCCATATTCTTTTTATTTCCTCTGCTGCTCTAATCTCCGGTCGTGTCACTCCATTTGGGATAAAAACTGCGTCGCGATTATAGGTAGATTTGAAATATTCCTGCATATTCCGAGATAGCACGATAATTTCATCAGCCTGTTTGGCAGCCTGTTTTTCTCCAAACTTTATATACCTGGCGGCAAGTCCGCCCCATTTGGCCCTAGCCCAGTCCAATCCATGAACGGTAACTACTACTTTTTTACCCCGTAGTTTCAATATGCCACACATAGCGGCAGAACCTTCAGCATGAATGTGAACAACATGGGCTTTACTCCATGCGGCTTTCCAGGCAGCAAAAAAAGAGGACGTCATAGCGGCAAGACCTTTACACTCGATTGTAAACACCGGAATAATTTTTACACCTTTATATTCCCTGCGTTCATCCAATTTTCCGCCGCTGATGTGAGAACTTTTGCGGTCATAACAAACAACTTGATTGCCTCTGGCAGCCATCCTTGTAGCCAACTCATTAACTACAATTTCAACCCCGCCTTCACGCGACATGACATGCTTGTGCCCAAACATCGCAATATTCAGCTTGCTATCAGTCAAAATCTCTGGCCTCCTGTTTCCTCTTTATTTTCCCGTAATATAATACGGCGTCCCATTTTGGTACGCCGCATCTGCTTTCTGCTTTGAAAACTAATTCGTAAACATTTCGTCTCAATTAATTATATCCTTACACTTTCCCAGCTCCTCCACCAAACACCGGTGTTCCTTACTCCCCCTGTCATACCCAATCCCCACAGCCAGGATCCGTCCCCCGCATCGGTTCCGCTCTCCTGCTTTCCCCTTAAACCGGAGAGCGTAATCTCTCTCTTTAATCTGCCGTATGGCCTCCTCCGGCCCCCGATCTACCTTGAGCTCCAGGATAATCCCGTCTTTCCGGGGATCATAGGGATAAAATATAAAATCCACATATCCCTTGCCTGCCTTGTCCTCCCGTTCCACATGATACTCGTCGCGTGCGGCAAGATACACCAGATTCACAACAGCCGCCAGCTCTGTCTCATGGTTGTAGGCCAGGATCGGCGTCTCCGTGTCATGGGCTCGTTGCAGGATAGCCGCCATGGTCTTCGTATCCCCGTGCAGAGTTGCGTATAACATCCGATTGGAGAGACTGGCCAGCTCGTAGATATACCCCAGGGATTCCTTATGGAGCAGCAGCTCTTCATACTTCGCCATCAATTCCCTGTTGGGGATAAACACCTTTCCGTCTTCGTAAGTCAGCAACCCATACACCACCATTGCGGAATAGATCTGATCCCTGCTCTCCAGGCAGTAAGCCGTGGCAGCATATTCCTGGATCCTGGCCGGGATCCGCTCTCCCGCCACCATCAGGGCCAGATCGTCTCTGACTTCTGCCAGGTCGTTTTGAATATAATAAAAGATGGAATCGTAAGCGCCCGACCCTGTCCAGTAATTTCCCACCCTGTTATTTTTCAGCGCCATGATAACGGATCTTGGATTGTACAGCCTCTTTCCGTCAAATGTATGATACCCGTCATACCATTCCCGCAGATCTGTTCTAGATACGTTATATGACAGACGACTCTCGCTTATGTCCCCTTTTTCGCGTGTATAGACCTCGTACAGCCGATCCACTTCTTGCTCTGTAAAGCCGAAATATTCGCTGAACCTCTCCATGGTAGTCATCTGATACTCCGCGAACATATTCAGTTCCGATCCGTCGGAATACTTTACAATTGGCAGTATACCGGTCATGTAGGCCAGTTCCACATACGCCCGACCCTTCAGCAGGGAACGCAGGAACAGCAGATACTTTTCTCTCTCAGCCGCAGATACCCAGGAAAGGTGAAATACGCAGTCCCACTCATCCAGAATAAAGAAAAACCGTTTGCCGTTCTCCTTAAGGCAGATCTGCATCAACAGATCCCATAGGGACTTACCGCTGTCCGGTTCGATATACGGATAGACCTCAGCCAGATCTGCCTTGATCCCCTGCGAAATATATTGTATATATTGCCGATAACTGCGACAGTTCTCTGGAACAACGCTGCAATCTATATAGATAACGTCATGCCGGTTTAAATGCCTTTCGTATCCGGCAGTCTCCGCAATCCGCAGATTCTGAAATATTTCCCTGCTGTCCATGCCCTTTGAGAAAAAAGCCGCCAGCATATTGGCGATCACCGTCTTACCGAATCTTCTGGGTCTGGTGATACAGATATACTTATCGGGGGTACCCAGGGTCTCCATAAATTCTTTGATCATAGCGGATTTATCCACATAATAAGGATCGGCAGCCATTTCCCGATAATTCATATAGGGAGCGACACTGTTGAGATACATGCCCATGTTTATATCCCCTTTCCGTCATACGGAGGATTAATCAACTGCGAATTTCATCCGTCATCCCAAGTATGACCACTCCCAGTATATCACACTTTCCCCACCACTTCCAGTCCAAAGCGCATATCTACATTCCGCCCGAACATCTTAAGGCTGATGACCCCGTACCGATTGTGCCGATCCACGGCCTTGAGCTGTCCCTGATATCCTGCAAAGGGCCCCTCGGTGATGCGGATCTCATCGCCGGATTTATACCCCCGGCTCATGGGCAGCACATGCTCTCCGTTCAAATATTGTTCCAGAAATTCCTGCTCCGCCTGGGTCAGCGGTATCGCCTCCTGACCGGTCTTCAAGACCTTTGTCATGTCCGGGATCATCCGCAGTTCCTGCTCCACTGCCAGAATATCTTCCGTCACCAGAAACAGATATCCCGGAAACAGCCTTCGCTGGACGATCTGGCGTTGCCCTCTTTTTTTGTAGGACGCCTCATAGGTGGGGTAAAAACAGTCCTCCAGCAGTTCCCGGTTCAGACAGCGAGTGATCAACTCCCGCAGATCGGCCTCCCGGCCGGTCATCACCTGTACTACATACCACATTTCTGACATATCACCCTTTCCGGATTCTCTTGCAAGCAGATCCTGGCATAGTCCTGCTCGCGTCTGTCCCGCAGGCCAATTTCCTGGCATAGCTCCGCCATCCGTCCCACGCTCCCGCGCGACGGCCCGGCCCCGGCATATGGCAGAACAGCTTTGAGACACGAATCCTCGATGATCCCAGCCCGCTATCCTTTTGTTCTTTGTCTGTTCCAGTCTCGCAGCCGCGCCAAAACGCGCGCAACGCATCCCTGGGAGCCAAATTTTCAGCGCTTACATGCTGCCTTCCCCCCGCAGCACAATCTGTACCGTCTTAAACAGGATCTTCAGATCCCTTGCAAAACTCCAATCCTGTATGTACTCCATATCCAGCTTTACCACTTCCTCAAAGTCCGTGATATTGCTCCGGCCGCTGATCTGCCACAGGCCGGTGATCCCCGGCTTGGCGGCCAGCCGCGCCCGGTGGTGCAGCTCATAGCGCTCATACTCCTCCACTGTGGGAGGTCTGGTCCCCACCAGAGACATATCGCCCTTTAACACGTTGAAAAACTGGGGAAACTCATCCAGGCTGGTCTCCCGTATCCGGTTGCCGATCCCCTTGTGATAATTTCCCGCATCGTCAAACCGGGAGCCCACGATCCGGGGGTCTTCCTCCAGCTTGAACATCAGACCGCCGTCTACCTTATTTTTCGCAAGCAGCTCCTGTTTGCGTTTCTCCGCATCCGGATACATGGAACGGAATTTGTACATCTTAAAACGTCTCCCGTTCCTGCCCACTCTCTCCTGTGCGAAAAAAACGGGGCCTGGAGACTTTAGCCAGATCATCGGCCCGATGAATACCGCCAGCAGGAGCGTGAGCAGACTCCCCACCAGTCCGCCAAGAATATCCAGGCTCCTTTTCATGATCTGCTGCCTGCTGGTCACATAGCTGACGCTGCGGGTCAGCACGGCATATCCCCCCAGTCTTTCGATGATCTGTCCCCTCTCCGACATATAGGATGCCTCCGCAAGCTTGGTGTGTACCACCACGCCCATTTCCTCAAAATCCTTTATGATCTCCGCGGGATAGGTATCGTCCGAATCCAGGGCAAAAAACACCTCGTCCACCCAGTGATTACATGCCCAGTCCGCCACATGGACGGCGTCGGACACCACGGGGATCCCGTTTATCATCAGCAGTCCGTCCTCGGGCCAGCAGCCGTCCAGATCCAACAGCGTGATTCCCACCAGACGAAAAGACTTATAATTGTAGTTCCTGATATTGTCTATCAGCGCGGCGGCCATATCCTCCGTAGTGATCAGCAGCAGGGATCGCTTTCCCTCGTTGGCCCTGCTGTTTTTCAGGTAGCGTTTCCACAGGAGCCGCACGCCCATGCTGATGGGCAGTTGATAGATACCGGTGAGATACAGCACCGTCCGGGAAAACAGCGCCCCGTCCTTGACGGTAAACAGATAAAAGGTAGTCAGCAGTTCTATCATGCAGATCTGCTTTACCAGCTGCGCCAGTTCTTTGGAGAGACTGCGTTTTAATATATTTTTATAGCTCTCAAAAAATATTGCGGTCACCAGCTCTATCAGGATCAGCACCACCACCAGATTGCGGTATACGATATTGGCGTAGGGATTGCTGAAACCGTGCCGGGTCAGATAAGCCAGCGCATAGGATATCTGCAGGCAGAGCACATCCAGCAGTATAAAATCCAGATGCTTGAGCCAGCCTTTTGTACTTTTCTGGTACATGGATCCCTTCGCCCCTTTCCCGATTATCCGCCGTTTTCCCGCTGAATGTATGACTGCGGTCTTTTCCGCTAACAGGATAACATCTCCGCGCGGCGCGGCAGCTTTTACCCCGCCGTGCCATTGCGTTTCGATGCGCCACATGCCTGTTTACTTATCTATTACATTTCATAAGTTCATTCCGGGCGATGGTTCTGCCCGGACACAGTGCGCGTTACGCGCGCTTTTTGGACATGACCACGGCTGTCGCCGCGCCGCCCAGGAAAATAACGGCCATAATGCCGACCATAGCGACCATGTCGCCGGTCTTGGGCGCGATCGCCACTACGGGGATCGTACCGCCGGAGGCCAGATATGCCGCCCATGCAGCCTCATGCTGTGCCTGTGCCTCAGCCTTACGCTGTTCCTGTACAACAGGATCCCAATCGGGATTGTAAGCGGGCTGAGGCTGGCTGGCCACAGCCTTTTTCTCCACTTTTACCTTCACAAAGGTCCAGGGAGAGAAACTGCCTGCAGTAAAATATACATTGCCGTCCGCGTCAAGCTTGCCTACGGCAACCGCTCCGGTAGCGCCGTCAATACCCCAGATCTGCTCGTCGTCCGCCAGTGCATCAACCTTCAGAACGCTCTGCGGGATCAGGAATGTAACAGACCCTTCCGCTGTCTCCACAGGATTGATCTCCACAGGGGGAATCAACACGTCAACGCTCTTGACTGCGGCCACCGTGCTGTCAGCCTTGTCCGGGTTGGCGACCGCCTCCGCAACCTTGACAACCGTCTTGGCTACATCGGCCTGAGCCACGGGAGTGATGACCACTTCCTTAACCTCTTCCTTATTGACAACGGTGGGCGCCGCATTCTCGATCGCGGCTTTCTGCCCTGCCTGTGCCTGTGTTGCCGTCTCTGCCAGATTGTCTGTGGGCACGCTGATAATGACCTGCTGTGTCCCTTCCACTTTGACTTCGACGGAACCGTCTTTGCTCTCCACTTCCACCTTAACCTCTGTCTGGATGTTATTGATTTCATTCTTAACATCCTCGGCATTCACACTGCCCGCCGCGCAGACATTCAGTCCCATGGCAAAAGTCAGAGACAAAGCGCCAATTAATGCTATAATTCTCTTTTTCATCGGATTTGTTCCTCCTTTCATAATAGTACATGTGGCATATATTAATCAGGCTTTCACCCGGTTAATACCGTAACTTACGGCAGTTCCACCTCCCGGTAGAACAGTCGGATCATCAGATCCTTCATGGCCTGCGGGTCGGGGTAGAACTCTTCATGCTTCTCTCCCATCTCCGTGACCCCTTCCAATGTGTAGACGGCGTCCTGCTCAAAACTGTAATGAATCAGTTCGCTGGCCAGATAGGCCACTTCGTCCGTGGCGACGTCCGTCACCATATATTGTTTTAACCGCCCGTACAGATCCAGGGGCAGAGTGATGTCTTCTTTTGTGGCGTCGATGGCTTTGTTCACAAAAGCCGTCAGGTACTGCTTTTGCCGGGCCAGCCGCCCCCTGGCGCTCTCAAATACCGTCGTGTCCCGGTACTTTACATACCAGAAAGCGTCCATACCCTCCAGGTGCAGCGCCGCCCCTTCCGTCGCTCCCTTGATAACTTTGCGCATATCTTCCAGAGACGTCACGTCCACGCCTCCCAGCGCGTCGTTCAGCTCCGGTATGGCCGCCATATTGACCGACACATAACCGCTGATGGGCAAATCGTATAAGAGCTTTGACACCGCCGCCCGGGTCAGCTCACAGCTCAGCTCCCTGCCGTCCCCAAAACCGTGCTGGGCAGCGATCTGTGCCGTCGCCACCGGGGAATCCTCCCCCTTGTCGGGGTCGTACACCACTATGTCCGTCATGGTGTCCCGATTCACCGCCAGGATCCGTATGCTCCGGTCGTCAGGATTTAAGATCACCAGAAACAGCGCGTCCGACTGACCGCCGCTGACGCCGTCCCGGCTCTCCACCACCTCTTCCATCTTGTCGATCCCCATGACCAGGAACGTGACGATATCCTCATTGTATGCGTAGACCTTGCCCTGATAGCGTATCCATCCCTCTTCCCACACCGCGTCCACCACGGGCTCGTAGCTGTCTTCCTGCCCGCCGGTTTCCGCCGTATCCGCCTCCGCCTGCTCCAGGTTGGGCCTGGCCCCGGCGGTGCGCTCCCGGAGCCTCCTGCCGCCCCGGGAGATATACAGGGATACGGCCGCCACCGCCGCCGCGACGATCAGTACCAACACCAGCAGCCAGGCCAGTATCCTTTGCAGGATCCTGCGCCTTTTACGGCGGGAACGCTCTGCCTGCAGACTCCGCTCCATATCCCGCTCCAGGGTCTCCATATGTAATTGCGTGTCTGTGTGCCTGCTCATCTGATATTCCCCCGCTCCCGGCTCCCGCTTATGTCTGACTGAGCCTTTGCGTTTCCGTATGCCTGCTTATCCTTATTTCCCTGCCCCCAGCTCCGTCATGTCTGGCTGGCTTTACATGCCCGTATCCGGTTTACGGGTTCTCTGCCGTGCCCTCCGGCCACACTCCCTCCGCCTCCAGCACCGCCTGGACGATATAGCGTCTCTCCGGTTTGTGGGAAACGCAGGTCTCCAGGGTCAACACCTTGTCCTTTGCTGACACCGGTACGTCCGTGAGAAAATTATCCCGCATTCCGTCGAGCCCCTTTATCTCCTCCAGATAGTCGGCAAACACTTCCGCATCCCACATATCCCCGGTCAGCAGCAGATGCCGGTTGTCATACTCATAAGCCCCGAATATGTGATAGACCCGCACATATCTCTGGGTAAAAATATAGACATAGGGATTCTCCTCCAGAAAATCAGGATCCTCATATAAGTGCAGCCCCGCAAACATGCTGCCGTTTTTCATATTGTGACCATACAGTACGGTATTAGGATCGTCCCACTCCAGAGAATTGACATACTGGCTGTAGATACAGCCCGGATAACCGCTGCTACGGTCTACATTGTGATCCAGATAATAGTCGAGCTGTTTTGGGTGCTGCAATACCGGATAATCGATCTGCGTACCCGGTACGGTGATCCAGGCATAGATATCCGGATTCTCATTCTCCTGCATGGCGGTTATATCCACGTTCCTATCCGGGATATCATAGCCTTGCAGCGGGGACGGCTCCGGCGTCGGCTCGGGAGTATTTTCCGTCTCTTCGGACTCCCCCGGTCCTGTCCCATCCTGTTCCACGGCATCAGGCAGCTGCTCCTCCGATCCTGCCGCCGCGTACTCCTGCCGCAGGGTCTCCATACTGTCCTGCGCCTGTCGGTTATTCTCCATATAGGAGAACAGCCATATCACGCAGCCCAGAAAACACGCCGCGCACACACATGCCGCCACTATCCATATCCCCCGACCTCCGGGGCTGTCTTTTCCGTTTCTGTTCCCGTCCATTTCCATAACTCCCTGTCGCCTTGACGCGGCTGTCTCTCTCAAACTGAGCCATGAAGTCCTTTACTCCTGGTTTCCATAATTCCCATAGTACTGTCCGTAATATTTGCCATAATATTTCCCGTAATATCTGCCGTAGTACTTCCCGTAATGTCCGTACTGCCCGCCCTTGCTCATATTCACCTTGTTCAGCACACAGCCCAGTATCCTGCACTCCGCCTTGTCCAGCTGTTCCTTGACTTTCTGAGCAAAACGGTAGCTGATCTCCCCGTTGGCGATCACTAACGCCACTCCGTCGGACTGTTTTGCCACGATGGCGCTGTCGATGACGCTGCCCAGGGGCGGCGTGTCGATGATAATGATATCATATTTTTTCCTGGCCTCCTCCAGCGTGCTCTGAAAACGCTTGCTGCCCAGCAGCTCGCTGGGGTTGGGGGGCACCGGACCCGCGAAGATCATGTACAGGTTCTTGTTGTCCGTCTCGCAGGTGACTTCGTCCAGGCTGTATTTTCCCACCAGACAATGCACCAGTCCCAGGCGCACCTTTCCTTTAAAATGGCGGCGGATCAACACGGACTTGCGCAGATCGGCGTCGATCATCAACACCTTTTTCCCATTCTGGGCAAAGGATACCGCCAGTTCGTAAGATACGCTGCTCTTTCCCTCGTTGGGGGTGCAACTGGTCACAGCCACCACCTGTATATTGTCCCCGGAAAATTCCACATTGGTTCGCAGCGTCTTGTAGGCCTCCCGGGAGCGGTAATCCTGCTCCGTCTGTTTTAGCTGTATCGTCTGCATGTTCTCAGTCCTCCTCGCCCAGATCTACGATATCTTCGTCGTCCGCGTCCGGATAATTCCCGCCGCTATCAGCCGCCGCGGCTCCGGTAGATTTAGATGACTTTCTCTGAGAAAACTTTCCCGTCTTCTTTTTGGTCTGGCCGTCGTATTCCGCCTGTCCTAAGGGGATCAGGCCCAATGTGCTCAGATGCAGATATTTCTCGATATCCTCCGAGGACTTGATGGTGTCGTCCAACAGAAAGCGCACCAACACCACCGCCGCAGCCAGAAATCCTCCCAGCAGAAAGCCGATCATCGTCCATTTGACCACATTGGGATTGGCCGGATCCTGCGGAAGATTGGCCTCGTCCACCATATTGACGGCCTGGATATCCGTCACCTCCACGATCCTCTGCGCCGCAATGTCCCGGAGAGCGTCGGCGATCTCCTTGGCCAGTGCGGGATCGGGATCTGTCAGCGTTATATCTATGATCCGGCTGTCCGATTTGGTGGACACCTGAATCTTTTTCAGGAACGCCTCATAGCTGGTGTCCAGTTCAAACATCTCTATGACTTTCTCCACCACATAGCGGGACTGGATCAGCTCGGGATAATCCTTGGTCAGGGAAGTTCCCAGCTGCAGATCGCTGTAGGTCAGGCTGCCGCCGGCGGCCTCCTGCCGGTTCAGCACCAGGATACGGGTGGTGGATTCATAGGTGGGCGTGACCACAAAACGGCTGAATGTAAAAGCCGCCCCGCCCACGATCACCGCCGCAGCCAATATGACCCACAGATAGCGCAGCAGTACCATACATATTTCCATCAGATCAATCTCGATCTCTTCCTCATATCTCCGTTCCATATCTACCTCATCCCCGCGCCGCGCGGTCTGTTCCCAGTATGATTTCTCTCGCGTTGCCGCCCAGTACACGCTCCGCGTATTGCGCCGGATATTTTCTCCGCAGTATCCTGACGCAGTCCCCTATGGCGTGGCTGCGGCTCCCGTCGCTGTGGGCGTCCGTGGCCACAAAGTCCACCCACTGTCTCCCCAGCAGACGCTGCGCCGTCCTCTTCGCCGCAGCTCCCATCCTGCCCTCTATGGAGGCTGCATTGACCTGCACCAACGCCCCCATCTCCCGCAGTTCCCCCACGCGGTCACAGTTCTTTTCGCACAGACTCATGTACCGCTCCACATGAGCCAGGATCGGTTCATATCCCGCGCTCTGCAAGTCTGTCAGGGCATTGCGGATATATCTGGCGTCGTCCGCCGGTGAAAATTCCACCAGCACATAGCGGCTCCCGGCCAGAGGCAGGATCTTCCCCGCCTCCAGCAGTTCCGGCGCCTCCTGGTGATAATAGATCTCGTTGCCCCCGTATATCTCCATGTCGTACTGTCGCAGACAGGCGTATTCCCGCAGTGCCTCAAGCAGTCCCCCCAGAGTCTCCGGCGAGGGATGCCTGCCCTCCGGCATATAATGAGGCGTGGCGATGAGGATACGGATCCCGTTTTCCCATGCTATGTCCAGCATCCGCCGGGACTGCTCCATGCTGCGGGAGCCGTCGTCCACGCCGGGCAGTATATGACAGTGGATATCCGCCAGTTCTAACGCGGAGCCCCTGTTTTTGTCTCTGCCGGGAAAAATCATATATCCTGTGCGCCGTCCTTTCCGCAGATCATTTTTTATCCGCCGTAAACAACATAATTTGCATTATGTTGTAAGGCATTCGCTATAGAGATAGTAGAATAAAAAAGGGGAATAAAGCACAAGGCAGCAAAAATATGGCTGTCTTGGCAGATATAGAGACTCTGTCAAAAAAAGAATATAAAATCACTTGCAATCTTTAACAAAATGTGCTATTTTATAGTTTGTTCGGATTATCTATGTACAACATAATGCAAATTATGTGGTTTCTAAAATCATTTTCATATCATCCAAAATCTTCCGGTGTTCTTCCCCCGTTGACATCATATAGATCCTGGTGGTCTCGATATTGCTGTGTCCCAAGATATCCGCCAGTTTGACGATATCCCTGTCCACACGGTAAAAGCATACCGCGAACAGGTGCCGGAGATTGTGTGGGAATACCTTTTGTTCCTCGATCCCCGCCTGTTTGCACAGGCTTTTCATCTCCCGCCAGATATTGCTCCGATCCATGGGTCTGCCGCCAGCCGTGCGAAATACAGGTCCCTGCGTCAGTTCCTGTTCCCGGATATAACTCTTCAGCAGCTTTTGCAGCTTTTCCGGCAACAGGATTCTCCTTCTCTTTCCCTTGCAGCAAATATCCGTCATACCGCTGTATACACAGTCCACATCGATATATTGCAGTTCGCTGATCCGGATCCCAGTGCTCCCTATGGTCTGCATAATCATGGCAATCCTGGTATTCCCTGTTTTGACGGCTGTCTTGATGAGACGGTGATACTCGTTCCAGGTCAGATACTTACCGTCCTCCCGAAAGGATTCCCTCTGAATACGGATCGTGCGGACATGCAGCTCCTGCCAGCCCAAAGCCTGGCAAAAATAGTTTACCGCCGTCAAAAAGCTGTTGATGCTGGCCGTCCTGTAACGTCCTCCCTCCTGCAGATACGCCTTATAGGCGATCAACTTTTCCTGATCCAGCGGCTCCCCCTCCAAAAATACCGCCAGCTTGTCCAGATCCCGCATATACTTTTCGATCGTGGCCCGGCTCTTTTCATTATCCCGCAGTAACTCCCGAAACTGCTCCTTTCTCTCTGTTGTGATCCTCCTGTCTTCTTCCATAGTCTCTCTCCTTTCTGCAATATAAAAACCATCCTCCAAAACAGTATTGCTTTGAAGAATGGTTTATATTCTGTCCGAAAGATCTTATCTGAAAAAACGCGCCTATCGGCCTGTAGTACTCCCAAAACCGCCGTTGCGGATATCGCTGGCGTCGTCGTCCACAGTGATCCCATATTCCAGAAATATCCCCTGCATAAAGCCCATACCCGCGCTGATCTCCAACGTTTTCCCCTCCCGCGAGTCATTGGTGATCTTTGCCATGATATGTCCCTCGTTGTCCGAGCCAAAATAATCGCTGTCGATAATCCCCACCGTGTTGTTGAGCTGCAGCCGGTATTTAAAGCCCAGACCGCTGCGGGGGTACAGTTTCAGCACCCAGTCCTCCTCCATCTCCGCCCGGATCCCTGTGGGAACCTTCACCGACGCTCCCGGCTCCAGGGAAAAGGCAAAAGGGGAATAAAAATCATATCCCGCGCTGCCTTTCGTGGCGCGTCGGGGCAGCTTTACGGCCTCATAGCTTTGCCGTATATCCTCCTGGGAATACCCGGGAAATTCCTCCTGCGCCGCCTGGGTGAACTGCTCCAAACTTACCTTGTGAAACCTGGCTATTCTTCTCATATCTGTCTCTCCGATCCGCGACTGCCGCTCTACTTTCTCATATCGCAGGAGGCTCCCGCGGGAATACCGGCATTGCCGCTCCCGTCCCCTGCGTAATCCCCGCAGTGCAGAACCGGCGGTTCCCCCGCGCCCCGCCGCAGGGACGCCTGCACGTCTATCACCCTCTGGTTGGCGCTGCCCTTCCACAGCAGCTTGGCATCCCTTTTGTCAATCTGGAACTCGCCGTCCACCAGCACGTCCACATACCGCATCAGCGGATAATCCCTGATATTTTCCCATGTATCCCCGGTGTAAAGCCAGATGGTCTTGCGGGGATACTTCTCCCGTATCTCAGCCATCAGGCTGCGCACTTCCAGACGGTTGGCCGGGTGCAGCGGATCTCCGCCGGAAAAGGTGATACCTGAGATATACATTTTATCAAGCTGAGCAAACAGTTCCTGTTTCGCCGCCTCGTCAAAGGGCAGTCCGCCGTCCGGATCCCATGTGACCGGATTGTGGCACTCCTTACAGCAGTGATTACATCCGGCCACCCACAGCACTACCCGCAGACCGTCCCCGTTGAGCATATCATCCTTGGTTATATTATGGTACCGCATATCACATGGACTTCCTTTCCGCGATCTCTGCCATCTTCGCTTCGTTCAGCCGGGTATCCCCATGTACTCTGGAATAAGACAGATAACCGTTCATCCGGTCGATCTTGGTCAGGTTGCGGCTGCCGCACTTGGGACATACGTCCATCTCCAGCTCCTGATGCCCGCAGTCGTCACAGTAAGCCAGAGACAGATTTACCCCCTCGTAGAATCCCATATCCATGGCGCGGTAAATCAGGGTCTTGATGGCTTCTATATTATAATCGATGGGATATTTCACATACTGGATCTTGCCGCCGTTGCACAGATTCCAGAAACGGTCTTCCATATCCTGTTTCTCGATAGGGGTAATCTCCTCCGACACATGGCAGTGGAAACTGTTGCTCACATACTCCCTGTCGGACACGCCCTCCACGATGCCGTACTTATTGCGGAACTGCTTTACCTGTACACCGCAGAGATTCTCGGCGGGTGTGCCGTAGATCGCATACAGATTGCCGTCCTCCTCCTTGAACTCGGAAACTCTGGCATTGATATACTCCATCACCTCCAGGGCGAACGCGCCGTCCTCCACCAGGCTCTTGCCGTTGTACAGCTCCTGGAGTTCGTTCAGGGCCGTGATCCCGAAACTGGCGGTGGCGGACTTCAGCAGAGGCTTAATCTTCTCTGACAGTTTCAGATGTCCGCCCAGGAAACCGCCCTCACAGTAAGCCAGCGGGTTGGTGGAGGCCCGCATCTCTCCCAGGTAGGCGTAGGTGCGGATATGGAGCTGCCGGATCAGGTTCAGATAATAGTCCAGTACCTCATAAAAGTCCCGGCTCTCCTTCCTGGCCTTCGCCAGGATCATCGGCAGATGCAGAGAGATAGCCCCGATGTTGAAACGTCCCACAAAGACGGGCATATCCTGATCGTCCGCGGGATGCATTCCGCCGCGCTCATACCAGGGGGACAAAAAGGCCCGACACCCCATGGGAGATATGATCCTGCCATACTGTTTATAAATGCTGGCAACGTAGCCCTTGCCCGTCAGACTCAGCCAGTCGGGATACATGGTCTTGGCGGAGCACTCTACTCCGGCGTTGAACACGTCTTCCAGCGGCTTTCCGGGGCCGTGAAGATTCTCGTCAAACAGAAATACGATCTTGGGGAACAGCACGGGTTTCTTGCACTCGGCCTTGCCCTGACCCTTTCTGCGCACATTCAGCATGGAGATCGTGGCCAGCTTGGCAAAACGCCCCGTGCCGGTACCGGCAGTCACCGTGATAAAGGGATAGTCCCCCCGGCTGCTGCCCACGGTATTGAACTTGTACTCCCAGCCCTGGAATCCCTGCTCAAATTCTCTTTCCACATCCGCGCTGGCTTCCGCCTCCGCCACATCGGGAGCGATCCCCAGCCGGGAATATTTCGCCAACGCCTTCTGATAGGACTTCTCCGCATAGGGCTCCAGAATCAGGTCCACGCTGGGCACGGTGAAACCGCCGTACTGCTGGCTGGCAGCGCTGAGCACGATATCGCCGATCACGTCAAAAGCCACGTCCAGCGTCTTGGGCTCGTTGTACCACACATTCCCCATCTCAAAGCCGCCCCGCAGCACGTTCTCCACGTCAAAGAGACAGCAGTTCATGGTGTCCCGGCGCGCGGACATGTCATGGACATAGATATACCCGTCGCGGCAGGCCTGAATCTCCTCCGTGGTCATAAAAAATTTCTGATACAGTTCCTTGTTCAGCTGATTGAAGATCAGGCTTCTCTTGGTGGAGACCAACGCCGAGTCCGTGTTGGCGTTCTCCTTGTCCCCCACATACATGATGGACTGGCTCTTCTTGTACACGTCGTCCAGCATCCGCACAAAGTCCTGCTTGTAATTGCGATAGTCCCGATAGCTCTTGGCCACCACCGGTTTGACCTGCTCCAGAGCGCTCTCTACGATATTATGCATGATGGGGATGGGGATCTCGGCCTGTCCCAACTCGTCTACCTTGTCCACCACATACTGGCAGATATGGCGTTTCTCCTCGTCTGTGAACTTGGTCAGGGCGCGGTACGCGCTCTTTCCCACGGCGTCGATGACCTTCTGTACATTGAATGCCTCTTTGCTGCCGTCCTTCTTGATCACATACACCGTCTTCTCCGGTTTAAAGATAATGCCATAGTCCTCCGCCGTTGTCTTACTTTCGATATTGCCCATGCTTTCCATCCCTTTCTTCATATCTGTATAACATTCGCGTCCACCATATATAGTATTATATCCTTGCAGATATTCCCATATTTAGTGTACAATCTCTAGTATAAGTAAGAATGTCCAAATTGTCAACGAATGTTCTACAGAAATATAGCCAAAAAGTATTTCCAAAATTTGTGATCTTTTCAGGAAGGTTTCTATTGACTAACCCATATAAATCTTACCTGTCACAGTATTTTTCCAGAATCACCCGCAGTCTGTCACAGTACCCCTCCCGCACCCAGGAAGGGCTGACCACCTCCACGCGGTCACCCAGTCCGGCCAGCCAGCCGTAGAACTGATCGCTGACCATCACGTCCACTCTCGCCAACAATGCCCCCTCCCCGTCCCCGCGCAGCGGGATATCCCTGCCGAAACGGTCCAGCACCACGCCCGCGAGCCGCTCCGGGAAACGCAGCTGCACGGTGGCCTCTCTGCCGCCGAACATTCCGAAAGTCCTGTCTGCGTACTGGGCCAGATCCAGTTCCTGATACTGTTCCTGTCCCAGCCGTCCCTCCGGCAGTTCCTCCACTTCCGCCATCTTGTCCACCCGATAATGTTTCATCATACCCGCCGACGCGTCCCAGGCCAGCAGATAATAGTTCTCCTCCCTCCAGATCAGCGCCCAGGGGCTGACTCGGTAGGACTGCTCTCTGCGAGGGACCAGCTTTTTGTCCCCGTTCCATTCCAGATACCGGAAGGTGATCTGCCGATTGTCCTGGATGGCGCGGTGCAGGGCGTCGATGCCGTAATAGATATTTTCGTTGTCCGCTTTTACACGGCCTACCACATGAACCTGCCGCCGGAGTTTCCCCGCGTCATAACGGCTGGTGAGCTTTTCCAGCTTGCCGATGAGTTCTCTGGATTTCCTGGGCGTGATGAACCGGGAGGACTGCACGGCGTCCACCAAAAGCTTTAGCTCCGCCAGCTCAAACTCCCTGCCCGCCATATAGTAGCCTCCGCCCTGTCTGCTGGGCAGCTGCAGGATGTCATAGCCAAACTGCTGCAGGCAGCTGATATCGTCGTAGATGCTCTTGCGCTCACTGGCAATCCCCAGGCTCTCCAGCCGAGCGATCAGTTCCTGGGTGCTGACGGCGTGGTCCTCGTCCGTCTCCTCCATCAATATCTTTACCAAATAAAGCAATTTTAATTTTTGTCCCGACGCTCTGGCCATATGCGCACCCCCTGTGAAAAAAGCCCGGCCAGGCAATAAGTTCCCGACCGGGCTGTCACATTCAGTTTTAATCGCCTGTCACAGGATCAGGATCCACGGAGACCGGATCCCATATTCCCAGCACTTCATATATCTGTGGCAGAACCGATATCTCGTAGTCCGCGCTGTAGGCAAATCCGTGGGACCGCTCCCCCGGATTGTACCAGCATGTCCGAATACCGGCCCGGATACCGCCCAGGATATCGCTGGTCATGGAATCTCCCACGATCAGGATACGGCTTTTGTCCTTTTCCCCGATCTGCCCCAGACAGTAGTCGAAAAAATCTTTGCCGGGTTTGGCGCAGCCTATGACTTCGGAGATGAACACACCGTCCATGACTTCCGACAGCCCCGACAGGTTCAGCTTATTTCTCTGGGTGGCCTCCACCCCGTTGGTCACCGCATACTGCCTGTAATGCCCCTGCAGCGCTTTCACGGTGTTCAACGCATCCGCCTCAAAGGCATAATTGTTACCCAATCCCGTCTGGAATTCCCTCAAAAAAGACGTTTCATCGACTCCCGTGATCTCATACTCCCTGAAAAAATCCCGGAACCTCCCCGTCAAAAGCTGCGCCTTGGTGATCTCTCCCCGCTCCAGCCTCTTCCAGTAGCCGTCGTTGATCTGGCTGTAGCGCAGAACCATATCCTCCGTCAGCGTCCTGCCCAGTGTGTGGAAACATTTGCGCAGGGACGCCCTCATGGAATAATCAAAGTCCAGCAGCGTTCCGTCCACATCCCACAGGATAGTGGTAAAGCCCTGCTCACCTTTCCGCCGCATGCTCCGCTCCCGCCTCTCCTGCAGGCTGAGCCTGATCCTTTTTCTTGCGTAGGGTAATCCCGATAAATACAGCTATTCCCGCCACTGCCACGATTACCAGCATGAGCAGCAGATAGGAAAGAAATGAACTTAAAAATGCCATCATAGCGATGCCTCCTCTGTAATCTGTTACAAAATGTATTATAGCAATACTTGTTATGCCCCGTCAAGACAGTTTCCAGATTCCCTCCCGCAAAAAATTCTCCGCCTGTCTCTGGGCGCTGCGGATGATGTTTTCCTCATACCCCATGATCTCCAGCAGACGGATGGCATTGCGGCTGTTGGCCTTTCCCTCCCGCAGCGTGTAGTTAAAGAGGATATCTCCGCTTTGAATATCCTCCTCAAAATGGTAGTTGTCGTACTTCCCCGCCAGCAGATCCGTCAGTTCGATATCATGGGTGGCGGCAAAGCAGAGGATATTCTCTCCCGTCAGGCTCAAAAGGATCTGCGTAGCCGCCGCAATACGCTCTATCGTATTGGTTCCCCGCAGCACCTCATCCACAAAACACAGTACAGGGCGGCCGTCCTCTTCCCCCGCCGCGTCCAGAATCCGTTTCAGAGATTTGATCTCCACGATATAATAGCTCTCTCCGCTCTCCAGATCGTCCCGCAGGGACATGGAGGAATAGATTCGGTACATGGGGGCTCTGTATTCGTCTCCGGGCGCCATATACAAGGTCTGTGCCAGCAGGGCGCTCAGAGCCACCGTCTTTAAAAAAGTGGATTTGCCGGAGGCGTTGGAGCCTGTAAGCAGCACGCCCCGCTCCGCACGGATACTGTTTTTTACCGGATGTTCTATCAACGGATGGTATAACTGCCGGGCCTGCAGAAAATCCCCTTCCAATACGGGTCTGCACCAGGTCTCCCCCTCCGCCTCCAGACTGGCCCGGTACATGGCGATACTCACTGCGGACTCCAACGTGCCCAGGGCGGTGATCATCTGGTCGATCTCCTCCCGGTGCAGACCGATCTCCCGCAGCATCCTGTTAAAAAAAATCAGATCTATATGGAATGCCATACGCACATAGTCCAGCGCCACATCCGCGGGACTCCCCCCGGTGGTGTTCCCTGTCTTGGAAAATACCCAAAACGCCCCTCTTCTGGATCGGTTAAGAGCCGCCGTCCCTCGCAGGAGCCGTTCGTTTTCTCCGGGGCAGACCGGTATCTCCATGGCCGCCACCGCCCGGGCCGTGTGCTGCAGACGCGTGATATAGGCCAGGCTGGTGATATAGGGTTCGATCTCCCTCTTCACCCCCATGTATGTGGCGATGTTGTACGTCATAAGCCCCAGCAGCAGAACCAGACCCACGGGAAAGCGGACAGGCAGCAAAAGTACCGCAGGGATATACAGCAGATTTGCGATAATATCTCTTCGGCTGGAACGGTCGCCCAGCGTATGCAGATATTCCAGATAGTCGTACAGGGAGAATTTCCCCGTACTCCCCAGACCGTTCATCAGTTTCTGAAATCCCACCCGCTGCCCGGCCTGTTCCATGAAATAGGCGACGATACCGTCAAAATACTGTAAGTCCGAGATACTTTGAGCAGGTGTCCGCAGCCTGTGGTACAGCACCTCCTCCCCGCTGGAGGAGATCGTATAATTAAGTCGCATAAAAATCTGGTCCATGGACAGGTCATTCCATGTGATGTCGTCGATCTGCCCCGGCTGCCGGTGGTGTTCATAGTATCCGGGGATGCGTACAAAGCGCTCGACTTTATATTCCTTGTCCGGGCGCTTTCCATAGCTCTCATACAGCTTTTTTTCAAATTCTTTTTTACTTTTTCTGTCCGCCAGTATGCCCTGGGCCGCTATGACGGCAAAGAGCAGCGCTATCGCTGCCCAGAATACTAAATATTCCATAATCCCGGTCCCATACACCATTACATCTCGCACGTTTCAGTGCATGGAGCAGGCAAAAACCGCCTGCTCCGCACAATATCTTCGTTTTATCATTTTACAGGAAAACATATTTCAAAATAAACAGTACCGTCAGCACATACATCAGTATGCTCACCTTGCCCTTGGTCTTCCCGGCGCAGAGATGCAGGATCGTCCAGGAGATCACGCCCACGGCGATACCCTCGGAGATACTGTACATCAGAGGCATGGAAAGGATACACAGGAATGCGGGAATGGCCTCCAGCATATTCTCCCAATCGATCCTGGCTACAGAGCCGATCATATAGAAACCGACAATGATCAGAGCCGGTGCGGTGGCAAAGGAAGGAATGGTCAGAAACAGCGGCGAAAATACGATCGCCAGTAGGAACAGCAGGCCGGTCACAACCGCTGTCAGACCGGTTCTGCCGCCTTCGGTCACACCGGAGGCGCTCTCCACATAGGTGGTGGTGGTGGAAGTACCCAGCACAGCGCCTGCGGAGGTCGCGATTGCATCAGCCAGCAGCGCGCCCTTGATCCTGGGCAGTCTACCGTCCTTGTCCAGCATATTGGCTTTGGAGGATACGCCGATCAGGGTTCCCAGGGTGTCAAAGATATCCACAAACAGGAACGCGAATACGATGACGATCATATCCATGATCTTTACAGTGCTGAAATCCGCTTTGAACACCTGGCCGAAAGTATTGCCAAGGGGCGAGAAGTCAAATGACACAAAATCGGAAGGAATCACAGGATACATTCCCAGATCAGGATTGGGTACATACAGTCCGCAGAGTTCGCAGATGATCCCCAGCACCCAGGTGATCAATATGCCAAACAGAATGCCGCCTTTGATCTTCTTGATCAGTAAAAACGCCGTGATCAACACGCCGATCAGCGCCAGCAGCGCGCCCATGCCCACAGAGCTGAAATTCTCCTTGAAATTCTGATAGGTAACCAGCGTAGAGTCGTTGTTTACAACGATCTTGGCGTTCTGCAGGCCGATGAACGCGATAAACAGGCCGATACCCGCGCTCACCGCGGACTTCAGCGTCATGGGAATGGCGTTAAAGATAGCCTCGCGCACATTGGTGACGGACAGCACGATAAAGATCAAACCTTCGATAAATACGGCCAGCAGCGCAATCTGCCAGGAATATCCGTACCCGATGACCACCGTGTAAGCGAAATACGCGTTCAGCCCCATGCCGGGCGCTAACGCGAAAGGATAATTGGCCAGCAGGGCCATAAGCAGCGTACCCAAAAAGGATGCCAGGGCCGTCGCAAGCAGGATTGCCTGCTTATCCATTCCCGTTACGGAAAGGATGTTGGGATTAACAGCCAAAATATAGGCCATGGTCATAAAGGTGGTGATACCCGCCATGACCTCGGTCTTCACATTGGTGTTGTTCTCCCTGAGTTTGAAGAACTTTTCTAACATTTTTCCCTCTCATTTCTGCCGCAGTCAGCGGCTCTTTAGAAATAAATTGACAGTGACTATTGATGTCTGAGCTTTCACTCAGATAACAACCTTTTTGCGATGGCATTGCAGGCGCTGTAGATGTTCTCAGGCTTTTCTCCTATGTTGAACGCGCCGTTCCTGTACAGAACCCTGCCGCCTATGATGGTCATCTTCACATTGGCCTTGCTGCCGCTGTAGACCACGTTTTTGGGAATATTGTGGAGAGGCTGCATATTGGGCTGGCGCAGATCCAGCAGGATCATATCGGCCAGTTTACCCTTGGCCAGCACATCCGCTTTGTGGAGACGCATGGCCCTGGCCCCGTTCACCGTGGCCATCTTCAGCACCTCCATGGCATCCATGCTTGCCGCATCCATTTCCCGTAGCTTGGACAGACCGGATACCAGAAACATCTCCCTGAACATGTCCAGGGCATTGTTGCTGGCGGCTCCGTCGGTACCGATGGCCACCGGAATCTGTTTTTTTACAAAGTCTACGATAGGCGCTACGCCGCTGGCCAGTTTGGCATTGGAGGCAGGATTGGTAATCACATACATACGCCTCCTGCGAAACACGTCCATATCTTCCTCCGTCATATGTACGCAGTGATAGCCGCCTCCGCCAAAATCAAACATCCCCAGAGAATCCAGGAAAAACGCCGGGGTCATGCCATATTTTTTCTTGCACTCCCGCACTTCGTCCATGGTTTCGGCCATGTGGGTAAATACCGGAGCCCTGTGCCGGTGCGCCAGTCCCGAAAGCTGCGCCATCAGCGCCTTGTCGCAGGTATATTCCGCATGAAAACCAAGTTGATAAGTGATCAACGGATTCTTGCGGTTCCAGTGTACATATTCTTCCTCCACCTGATCTATGGAGGAGGTGAAGTCGTTCAGGCCGCTGACCAGCACACAGCGCATGCCCATGTCCAGACAGGCCCTGGCCGTTACATCCGGCCGCAGATACATGTCAAAGATCGAGGTGATGCCGCTGGTAAGATACTCCAGGATCGCCAGCCGGGTCAACTGATAGATATCCTGATCCGTCAGTTTTTTCTCCGCCGGAAATACAATGTTCCGCAGCCAGTCCTGCAAAGGCACGTCGTCCGACGCAGAGCGCAGGAACGTCATGGCGGAATGGGTATGAGCGTCCTTAAAGCCGGGCATCAGCAGATTTTCCTCACAGTCGATCTCGAAATCCCAGGAGATGCGGGGTACGTTTTCCCCTCTCCACTCCCGCTCGATCTCCTCCTGATCCGCCACATACACGATCTTCTCGTTTTTAACCCATATCTCTCCTCTAAAAATATCCCTGCCGGGTTCCATGGTCAGGATCCTGGCGTTATACAGTCTTAGATTCATTCTTGTCTATGCCCTCTTTTTTCCGGTTTCCCTATTTAGGGCGCTCGTTTCAGCGCCCGCCGCTGTCCGTTGTATACTCTTACCGCGTCTTTGTCTGTCGGCGGCTCGGGTCAAACATCCCGGTGCGTCCAGGCTGGTCCAAAGCTCTCCGGCAACAGTTCATCCAAAGTATACTCCTGAAAATCTTCCGTACTCCGGCCCACCAGGATCCGGAAATCCGGCCCGCAGAATTCGCGCATGACCTGTCTGCAGATACCGCAGGGATAAGCCATGTCAGGGAAAGGCGCCCCCTGTTCTGCCTCCCGGCTGCCGCCCACGATGGCTATGGCGCGAAAGTTTCTTTTTCCCTGGCTCACCGCCTTGAAAAAAGCTGTCCTCTCGGCACAGTTGGTCGCCCCGTAGGAGGCGTTTTCGATATTGCAGCCCCGATAAATCTCCCCGTCTTCGGCAAGCAGCGCCGCTCCCACCAGATATTCGGAGTAGGGGGCGTACGCCTGCTTTCTTGCCTCGATCGCCGCCTGTATCAGCTCCCTGTCCTGTACCTTCTGATCCATATTTTCTCCGTCCTGTCCGCCTTTATATTTTTCCAAAACGTTTTACCGATTCCGTCACCAGGCTCTTGAATACAGGAGCCGCCTTGTCCGCCGCCTCCTGCACCTCTTTGTGTGTCAGGGGATTGGCAGTCATGCCTGCCGCCAGGTTGCAGACACAGGAGATTCCGCAGATCTTCATGCCCATATGGGCGGCGGCCACGGCCTCCACCGCCGTGCTCATGCCCACTGCGTCGCAGCCCAGCGTGCGCAGCATGCGAACCTCCGCCGGAGTCTCAAAGGACGGCCCGGTGAGCTGGGCATATACGCCCTGTTGAAGGAAGATGTGCTGCTCCTGGGCCGCATCTTTTATGATCTGCTGTAAAGCGCCGTCATACACATGGGTCATGTCGGGGAATCGGGTTCCCAACTCTTCAATGTTGGCGCCAATCAGCGGATTGGGCGCAAAACAGGAGATATGGTCTGTGATCAGCATCAGATCCCCGGCGTGGAAAGAGGTGTTCACGCCGCCGGAGGCGTTGGTCAAAAAGAGGATCTCCGCTCCCAGCAGTTTCATCAGGCGTATGGGGAGAACTACGTCGCTGATGGAATAGCCCTCATAGTAGTGGACTCTGCCTTTCATGCATACCACCGGCACGTCGTCCACATAGCCGAAGATAAAGCGTCCGTCGTGGCCCGGGACCGTGGATACGGGGAAACCCTCGATATCGCTGTAGGGGATCTGGGCCGCCACACGGATCGTGTCCGCGTAATCTCCCAGGCCGGAGCCCAGGACAATGGCTACTTTGGGGATGAAGTCGGTGGTTTGGCGGATGCAGGTTTTGCAGTTTGTTAGTTTTTGGTAGATGGCGGTGGTTGACATGACGGGACTCCTTTTCTGTGGGGTTCTCGCTTGCGGCGGGCGCTGGTGGGGTGATGGGCGCTGGGGCAAGGTTTGTGGTTTGTGAGTGGTGCGGCGAGGACCACGGGCAGAGCAGCGAAAACCCTTGAGGGGTTTTCGCTGTCGCTTCGCTCGTCAAATGCATAAGTAAACAGATGCTCGAGCCAGCTCGGCATCTGCTTACTTATGCATTTGACTCTGCCCTACACGCACATTATACCCAATTTATTCCTAAAAAGCAATTCTCTTTGTAAAAAATTCGGGACTGCCGCTTTATTGCGGCAGCCCCTGTTTTTTCCATCTCTTCAGCGTTGGAAACAGCGCTGTCATCTTTTCTCTGGCCTCCTCCGGGGTCTTTGCGTCTCCGTCCTGAACCCAGAACGGGATGCAGCTCTCTATCATCTCCTCCATCGTCTCGTCTTTTCCAAAACTTCCATTGGGATAGCAGTATTTGCAATAATCCTCATTTACACTGCCATCGGCGTTCTTTCCATGGTCGTTCGTTCCCATCCGCATACTACAGCTCTGACATACCGTATTCATCTTTTTCCCTCCATTTATATACTGTTCTCGTCTTCGTATTTGTTCGGTTCCGTATATCCGCCTGTGATCTCGCAGACATTGTTGTCCGGGTCATAGATATCAAAATGATAATATCCTTCATGTACTTTTTGGATCTCCGTCATCCTGCCGATATTTAACCCCCGCAGGCGCTGGTACTCTCTCAGCAGATCCTCCGCCCAGAAATTCAGCACAAACTTGTGATCTCCGTCCACATAGTGATGTCCCGGCAGGTTGTCCTCATTCATGAGGGCCAGGCATTTGTTGTCAAAGAAAAACTCCGCAAACTTGTTGCCGCAGTTTCTGGTAGATACCGTCATGGACAGCAGTTTTTCGTAAAACGCGATGGACGCCTCAAAATCTCTCACAATCAGGTAAACACTGCCTAAGTGCAATTCCTGGGGACGCAGCTTTTTCACGTCTTCCGCATCCAGCAGGATATCGTCTGTACCCACTGAGAACAATCTGCTCATCTGTACCACCTTGTCGATCTCCGGCAACGACTGGTCCATCTCCCATTTGGATATGGACTGCCGGGATACGGACAGCTTTTCGGCCAGCTGCTCCTGCGTCAGGCCGTTGTCTATGCGCAGCTTTTGTATTCTGTTTCCGATGCTCATAATTTTTCTCCTTCTGGCTTAATTCCGCGGACTTGTCTTTATTATATCTGTCCGCCTGGAATTTATCTACCAATTTTTCTTGGAATTTTTGCAACTGTGAGTTGCGAAAAAGAATGATAAGAAAAAACATTTGACAGATTCCGCATTCCATGCCATACTGTCTGTATGAGTTATCTGTGAATCTTGTATTCTTTACAGTTCAGGCAGTTTCTGCCAGTGACTCAATCATTACCATGTTAATTGGCAGGGCTGGATCTGTTTCGGGTGGATACTGTACCTCTGCCTTGGTTCTTATTTGCGGACAAAACAGGTTTGTCTGCAATATGCAGGAGGTTTTTATGGGGAAAAAGGGTATCTTCCCAGGCATCAGGCCACGCCTGAACGTGTATATGCGCCGACCGCATATCAACAGAAAGTACAAGGATCGCCTGTTCTGTGCTCTCTTCGGGCAGGACAGGGAGGCATTGCTGCAACTGTATAACGCGTTAAACGGCACCGCGTATACGGATTCCAGCCAGCTGACCGTCGTTACGCTGGACAACATCATCTATATGAAGATGGTGAATGATCTGGCCTTTGTAATTGCCGGTGTCCTCAATCTTTATGAACACCAGAGCACTTACAATCCTAACATGCCTCTGCGCTTTCTGTTGTATATCGCGGAGGAGTATGACAGGATCACGCACAGACAGAATACGGATATTTACGGGGAAAAACTGGTAATGCTGCCCACGCCTCAGTGTGTGGTATTTTACAACGGGGATAAAAGAACCGCGGACGAAGAACTGCTGCGGCTCTCTGACGCGTTCCAGAACAAGGATGTTCCGGCAGACCTGGAATTGACAGTCCATCTGCGCAACATCAACCTTGGCCATAACCGGAATCTGATGCGCCAGTGCCCCAGACTGTGGGAATATGCCAGTCTGGTGGGGCGGATCAAGGAGGATCTGGCCAGCGGATTCCCCATAAAAACTGCCGTGGAAGAGGCTGTATCCTACTGTCTGGAACAGGGGATCCTCACGGATTTTCTCAGAGAAAACAGATCGGGGGTATTGGGTATGTTGAGAGCGCTGACAGAATTTGATGAGAAAAAACACATTCGGCTGATGAAACAGTATGCCCGGGAGGATGGACTGGCTGAAGGGATGCTGACGGAACGCGCTGCCACTATTCTTGAGTTCCTGGCGGCACACGGCAATGTGCCTGCGGATTTACAGGCGCGCATCACCGGACAGACAGATATTTCCACGTTGCGCGCCTGGACTCACATTGCCGCGCATTGCGACAGTTTGGCCGATTTTATGGAAAAAACCGGCTGTAATGGATAAGCTTTGTACGCGGAAATCGGGAGCCGTCTGCACATATTGGCTCCCGATTGCGTACTGTTTTCTCTTAAATGATAATGCAGATCATCCCTCCATTGCTGTCGTTGACAATTTTCTGCATGGTATCCTGCAATTTTACCTGGCATTCGTCGCCGATGGAAGCAATCTTGGTGGCAATTCCGTCATTTACCAGTTGCTCCACCGATTTTCCGAAGATATTGGTCTCCCAGATCCCCTCTCCCTCGTGGTCGGTATTGTTGATATACTGGATCAAGTCTTCGGCCTGCTCCTGGGTTCCCACGATAGGGGCGATCTCCGTCTCGATGTTGGCCTTGATCATGTGAATAGAAGGGCTTACGGCCTTGATCTTCACCCCGTATTTGTTGCCGTGGCGTATGACTTCCGGCTGGTTTAAGACGATCTCGTCCTTCATGGGCATCACCACGCCATAGCCTTTCATCCGCACCATGTTTACCGCCTGAAGTACCTTGGAATACTCGGACTTCATCCTGGCAAATTCCTGCAGCTTGGAAAGCAGTTGATATTCGTCCTCGATGTCCTCTCCCACCATCTCCGTGAGCATCTCATAGTAGTAGGCGTCGTCCGCGTCCAGTTGGATCTTAACACAGCCGTCGCTCAGGGATATCTGATCCACTTTGGTGCGTTTCACATACTGGCTGTCGATGGCGATGGGGTGTTCCAGACAGTCCCGCAGGGTCGTATACTCTTTCATGATCCCTTTCACCCGCTCGATCAGCTCCTGTTTCATCCGGTTTTCCCTGGGCAGCATCTCCACCCATTTGGGCATATAGAACTCGATCACCGAGATAGGGAACTCATACAGCACGTTCTCCAGGATCTTATGGATATCCTCCTTTTTCAACTGCTCGCAGTTTACCGGCAGGACGGCGATGCCGTATTTCTCCTGCATTTGCTCCGCCAGCGTTTTCGTCTCCTCCGAGTAGGGTTTCTGACTGTTTAAAAGAACCAGAAAAGGTTTATGTAATTTTTTCAGGGCGCCTATGGTCTTTTCCTCCGCCGGCAGAAAGCTCTCCCTTGGGAGCTCTCCGAAACTGCCGTCCGTGGTGATCACCAATCCGATGGTGGAGTGATCGTTCATGACCTTATCGGTGCCGATCTCCGCTGCCTTGGTAAAGGGAATCTCATTGTCAAACCACGGCGTCTTTACCATCCGCTCCGCGTTTTCCTCCATGTGCCCGGCCGCGCCGTCCACCATGTAGCCCACGCAGTCGATCAGCCGTACATCCACCTCCACATCCTCATTCAACACCACATGAGCAGCCTCCTTGGGTATGAATTTTGGCTCCGTAGTGGTGATGGTACGTCCTCCGGCACTCTGAGGCAGTTCATCCATGGCACGGGTCCTGGCGTGTTCATCCTCCATATAGGGTAGAACCATCACGTCCATAAAACGCTTGATAAACGTTGATTTTCCCGTGCGCACAGGCCCCAGCACGCCGATGTAGATCTCCCCTCCGGTCCGCTGCTGTATATCATGATAGAGGTCATAAGTATTCATTGTATGATTTTCCATATAAAGAACCTCCCGCCTATACTGGTATATGTATATGCGGAAGGTTCTCCATCCATGCTTCTATTCCTTATATTGAATCATCTCCTGAACAGCCGTCACCTTACAGCCGTAATTTTTTTTGCAGATCCAAGACAATATCGTCGATCATCCGGCTTTTTGACATATTCTCTTTCATCATTGACTTCCCTCATAAAATTATACTTTTGATTCCCTGCGTTTCAGCGCAAACAGTCCTACCAGCAATACTACAGGAAACACAATCCCCGCCAGTATCCCTCTGTGCAGGTCGTCGCCGAATGCCCCGGAGACGAATCCCACCAGCGTAGGCCCGCCGGAGCAGCCGATATCTCCGCCCAATGCCAGCAGGGCAAACATAGCGGTACCGCCCCTTTTGACGGAGGCGGTGGCCCTGCTGAAAGTTCCGGGCCACATGATTCCCACGGACAGCCCGCACAGACCGCAGCCCAAGAGGCCGATCCAGGGAACGGGTACCAGAGAGATGCACAGATAGGAGATCACACAGAGCAGCGCGCTCCCGGTCATGAAACGATCCAGCGCCACCCTCTCCCCATATTTTCCGTAAAACGCTCTGGAGCATCCCATCAGCAGCGCAAAGAACATGGGGCCCGTCAGATCCCCCAGCGTCTTGCTGATCCCCAGTCCCTTTTCCGCAAAAGTAGATGCCCA
Organism: uncultured Acetatifactor sp.; assembly: GCA_910584375.1. Classification (GTDB taxonomy): domain Bacteria; phylum Bacillota; class Clostridia; order Lachnospirales; family Lachnospiraceae; genus Acetatifactor. Next base: position 146,667 of record CAJUAH010000005.1, on the reverse strand, counting down.
CTGGCTCACGGACAACTCGCTGGCTCCTGCGCAGACCATCATCAGCATCAGCAGCCAGAACTGCCGCATCCCAAAAAGTTCCCGCACCGTCAGACCTTTTTCTCCGTCCTCTATCAGCGGGGCGATGGGAACTCTGGCAAACAGTATGCCGTTGGCGATGGGAACCAGGGCCCACAAAAGAGCCAGTATCCACCATCTGCCGATGCCGAATACGCGGAAAAATACGGTGGAGACCAACACCACGCCCACCTGTCCCCAGCAGTAAAAGGAATGGAGCATGCTCATGGCTTTTTCCTTGTTATCCATAGGACAGGACTCCATCACCGGACTGACCAGCACCTCCAGCAGTCCGCCGCCCACGGCGTAACAGACCACGGAGATGAGCAGTCCCGCGTAAGCGTCCTGTAGTATGCTGGGCCAGACAGTCAGCCCCGCCAGCCCCAGCGCAGACATGCCGTGGGCGATCAGCATGGAAAGCCTGTAGCCTATCTTATCCACAAAGGCTACCGACGCCAGATCCACGGTAAGCTGCACGGCAAAATTCACCGTGATCAGCAGCGTGATCCGGGACAGGGGGATGCCGTAACTGCTCTGGAATGTCAAAAAGAGCAGCGGCACAAAATTATTCACTATGGCCTGGATGATATAACCGATGAAACAGGCGTTTACCGTCCATCTGTAACCCTTATTCATATGCGCGATCCTCCTGCCATCCTCAATTCATCCTCTTTTTCCCTGCATTTTCCATGCATCTCCCTGTGTTCTTCCTTACGCGAAAATCCTCGGCGTACAAACACATCATACGCCCTGCAAGCGCGCTTTTTTATCTATCTGCGCAGACGACCCTCTTAAAACTCTTCTTGCCCCGCTTTACGATCTTGCCCTCGCCAGAAAAATCCTCTTTTTTATATACCGTCTTGATATCTGTCACTTTTTCGCCGTCCACGGTGACGCCGCCCTGTTCCACCGCCCGTCTGGCCTCGGAGCGGGACGCCGTCAGCCCTGCCGCGGCCACAACGCCGATGATATCGATGGCGCCGTCCTTGAAATCCGACTCCTGTAACTCGTAGGTGGGCATATTCTCCGCGTTGCCCGCACTGAACAGCGCCCTGGCGCTCTCCTGAGCCTTCTCCGCCTCCTCCGTGCCGTGTACCAGCTCGGTCAGATGGAATGCCAGGATCTCCTTGGCCTCGTTGAGCTTGCTGCCCTCCCAGCTCTCCATGGCCCGGATCTCCTCAAGGGGCAGAAAGGTCAGCATCCGCAGACAGTTCATCACATCCGCGTCCGCCACATTTCTCCAGTACTGGTAGAATTCAAAGGGCGTGGTCTTTTCCGGGTCAAGCCACACGGCTCCCTTCTGGGACTTGCCCATCTTTTTGCCCTCGGAGTTTAATAGCAGCGTGATGGTCATGGCGTAAGCGTCCTTGCCCAGCTTGCGCCGGATCAGCTCCGTGCCGCCCAGCATATTGCTCCACTGGTCATCGCCGCCGAACTGCATATTACAGCCGTATTTCTCATACAGGCACAAAAAGTCGTAACTCTGCATGATCATGTAGTTGAATTCCAGAAAGCTGAGTCCCTTTTCCATGCGCTGTCTGTAGCACTCCGCGGTGAGCATACGGTTCACGGAAAAATGCACGCCGATGTCCCGGATAAACTCAATGTAGTTTAAATCTCTGAGCCAGTCCGCATTGTTCACCATCATGGCCTTGCCCTCACCAAACTCGATAAAGCGGCTCATCTGCTTTTTGAAACACTCACAGTTATGATCGATCTGCTCTGTCGTCATCATGGTGCGCAGATCGCTCCTGCCCGACGGGTCCCCGATCATGCCCGTGCCGCCGCCGATCAGAGCGATGGGGCGGTTGCCTGCCATCTGTAAACGTTTCATCAGGCAAAGCGCCATGAAATGTCCCACATGCAGGCTGTCCGCAGTGGGATCAAACCCAATGTAAAAGGTCGCCTTTCCGTTGTTGATCAGCTCCTTGATCTCCTCCTCATCCGTAAGCTGGGCCAGCAGCCCTCTCGCTTTCAATTCGTCAAATACTGTCATTTCTTTTCCTTCTTTCCTTATTTGAGTTCCGCATATCCCCCTCAAGTACATTGTGCGGGATTATGCTGTTTTGAGGTTCTTTCAAGCCTCCGTTCCCCTGGCGCTGCCGGGACGACGGCTTATTCGCGCGCACAAAAAGCCCCGTCCCACAAAAGGACGGGGCCAGTACCCGTGTTACCACCTTTTTTCCCACAAGGCTCACACCTTATGGCTCAGAAAGTACATCGACAACCAACCGCCCTACCCGGAGCGCTGCCGAAATACCCTTGACCGATATCGGGGTCTGCCGTCAAAGCCTACTCCCTACATATATTCCATGGGTTTCGGTTTGCTGCTCCGAGATGTATTCCTGTCAGGCTCTGTGCGCCTCTCACCCTCCGGCTGCTCTCTGTACAAAGTGGAATAACAGTACTCTTTCTCTTCATCGCATTAGCGTTTTATTTAAAACTTGAGGTGATTGTATCCCAAATATCTCAGGATGTCAACTGTTTTTTGGTATATTCTCCACTTATTTTCCCGGTTTCTGTGCCAGATACCTGCCTGCGCAGGCCTCCAGTACAGCGATCGCCACTCCCTCTAGGAAAACGGTGACCAGCATCTGCGTCACCCCCTGCTGCAATTTGGCAGGAGTACTCATATTGTGCAGGGCCAGCCGCAATATCATACCCATAAACGCGCCCAGCAGACTTACGATGTGCAGACTGTCCAGCCCATGTGCATTTTTCAGGGAATCCGCCACAAACCACGCAAATATCGCCAATTCCACAATGCTGATCCCTGTCATCTGGTATTCCATAACCGGCCCCAGCCAGGAGAGATCCCTTTCCGGATACATGTCGATCGTACCGTACTCCCCACAAAATACAAACGCCAGAATAACGCTGTAGAGGATCCCCAGCGCGCTCACTGCGCCCAGCCCCAGCCTTTTCCTGCCTTTCATGTTTCCGGGCGGATACTCCGCCAGCAGGGCATGGGTTCCCAACGCTATAAGGGGGAACAATACATAGTACAGGTTTTCTTTGTACCACAGCTCCAGATCGAACAGATTGCCAAAAAGGAGCAGCGCCAGGGCCATCGCCCCCACGGTCAGCAGACTCTTTCTGACAAAATGCCGCTTGACCTTTTTCATCAGATCCAGTTCACCCTGCGCTGCCTTATCTCCCCCGATCGCCGTGCGTCTGAGCGTATCCAGGCTCTCCCTGCACTCCCCGCAGCTTTTCACATGCTCCTCCACCGCCTCTTTAGAACTCTGCGAACAAATGCCGTCTACATAGGAGGGAATCAGATCCCTCACGATCTCACAATTTATTCTATTCATGCCCGTCCTCCCACTTTGCCGCCCTCGCGGCCCTGATCAACGTCTCCTTGCCACGGTAGAAATTCACCCTGGCCCAGTTCTCACTGCGGCCCAGTATTTCCCCGATATCCCGAAAAGAAAGATCCGCGACGGCCCTCAGATAGATCACTTCCCGCATCTGGCCCGGGAGTTTCTGCATTTCTTTCAGCACATCCATGAGTTCCAGCCTGTGCAGCACTTTCTCCTCCGGCTGCGGACTGTCCGCGAAAGCCGTCTCGTCCGGCTCGGCGGGAATCTCCCGCTTGTGCCTGGAGAGATGCTGATAGTAGAGGTGTTTGGCGATCTGGCAGAGCCATGTGGAAAGCTTACAGTTGCCGTCGAAACGCTCCAGGGATCTGTACGCCCGCAGAAAAGTCTCCTGGGTCAGATCCTCCGCCAGAAAACGGTCATGGCACAGGGACAGCAGGTAGTGATAGACTACTTTTCCGTTTTCCCGATATAACTGCTCCATGCGCTCTCCTCCTTATATCCTGCCTCCCAGGCATACCTTTTCCCGGCCGGTAACTCCTGCGGATTATCTTTTCACATATATATCCGTTTGGGAGGAGATTCGTTACAGACAATTCGTATAATTTATTCCTGCTCCGCCAGGTAGAGATTTACCCGCCCGGCCAGGCGTTCGATCAATAGATCCTCTGTGATGGTTCCCTCCATATACGCCTCCATCTCCTCTGCAAAAATGACGTTCAGCTCTCCGGGAAAACTCTTTTTAGGTCTTGCGTTTTCCAACAGTTCCTCCAAAAGCCGGGCGTCGTACTCCCTGTCATAGTCGTCACCAAGGGTGATCTGGTCAAACCCGTAGACCGTTGGCATAGACCTCTCGTCTACCTGCCCTATCTGCTCCTCCAACACATCTCTGCGCACGCTCAGCCAGAAATTGGGGTCTCTCACCCCCTCCAACTGGCACTCTCGGGAGAGCAGGATCCGCAGAAAAGCCCCCGCTATCATCTTTTCCTCCTCCGTAGCGGTCTTCCGGACAGCCAGCACACAGTTGCTGCCGATATAATGCGTGGAGCCGTCCCCTGTGGGATACCCGATATAGTTGGCGTCCTCCCCGTAACAGATCCGATACAGATCGATCAGTTCCGGCCTGGTGATGCGGACGGTGTTGCAAAATACCTTATCTTCCAATCCTTCCATCCCCGACTCCACATACTTATCTATATCGCAATAAGCCATGCCCAGCCCCAGCGCCCTGCGGAATCTGTCGCTGTCAAAGCTGGCTCTGCCGTTCTCCCTGTCCAGAAAATAGCTGTCCTCTACTCCGTTGATCAGAAAATGATACATAAAATACCATGCATGACTTTGCAGATTGCAGATCGCCTCGATAGACGCATCCTCCTCGATACCGCTCAGAAAACTCTCATAATCCCAGTCTGTGGGGGCATCTTCCCCAATAACCACCGTCTCTATCTCGAAATTGCTTACAACGCCGTACAGGGTTTCGTTGATCCGCCCCATATCCATGGCCTGGGGAATCAGAATGTCCTCCCACTCCTCCCCGGCAAAGAGTCCCTCCAGACTTGCCCAGAGCTTTTCATTGCCCTCAAAGCCGGTAAGCATGGTATCCACCAGCACCGGGCCCTTTCCCGCAGTCAGTTCCGTCAAAAGCCTGGTCTTGTCATAGTCCGTTTTCAGCGCGATATGACAGGCCGGATACCTTTTGTTAAATTCCACCACCGCCGGATAATACACGTCTCTCATATAGGAAGATACCGCAAGAACCACCTGCACGATCTCTTCCTTCTCCCAGGTCGGCTTAAGCAATAACAGGTTTCCCTCCCTCCGGGAGTCGGAATAGATCAGGCTTACCTCCCCGTTCTCCCCGATCCGCACATCTTCCAGCGCGCCAAAGCTTATCCCGTGATTGCCCCAGATATAGGCGTCCCCTGTGGGATTCCCGGACAGATCCGCGAAGTGAAGTCCTCTGTTGTCCGCGTACAACAGAGTCTTTTCATCCCATAGCGTGTAATACGCCCCGCCCAGCAGCTCTTTCGCCGCGTTTCGATCCAGATCCACCAGCGTCTTCATCTCCCCGGTCTGCGGGTCGGCCAGCTCCAGACGGCTGCGTGTCCCCGCGCCGTCCCCGTCCACAGTCCGGGTACACAGCCCGACCCTGCCGTCATACAGAGCCACCAGCCAGCCTGCCCTCCCCGTATAATCGTATCTGGCCAGGAGCGTGCCATCAGAATCCGTAACATAGTAATAGTTCCCTGTTTCTGCCAACGCCCCCTCCCGGTCATAGCTGCTGTGTGCGACCGTGGTAAAATGGATGTTGCCCGCCTTGTCCGCCATCACCCGGCCGGGAATCTCCCCGCCGTCCCCCGGCAGAAATTCCAGTTCCACCGTCCGCAAGATCCGCAAATCCCTGTCCGTCTCAAAAAAGCGGTAACGCCGTCCAGTATCCGTATCTCCCTCCGCGCGCGCCTCCAGCATCATAAAACGGTCGCTCCCGACGACACCGCCGATCCCGCTGATCTGATCGCCGGAGCCCTCCCGAAAGGCCAGTCTGGAAGAGCTTTCCTCCCCCTGCTCTGTCACGATCTTCCATTCCTCCCAGCTATCCGTTTCCAGCAAATGCCTTTTATACACCGCGCCGCAGGTATCTCCCAGAGCGTACTCCCATATGCCTCCGAGCTCGTCCTCCAGGCGCTGGGGAGCCAGCGGAAGGTGCAGTATGGCCGTGTAGTCGTCCAGCGTATTGTCCCGCCAGGAGTCCTGCTCTAAAAGTTCCCAGGTAAAGAGTGCATCGGACGCACTATCCTCCGGGGCCTCCGAAACCACTCCCCCGGTTTCCTCCCTGCTCTGTTCCCCCGCAATCTCTTCCGGCTGCCTTGCATCCTCCCCGCCGCAGCTCCCCAGCAGAACCGCCGGAACTATATATAACAGCATGACCGCTCTCCATTTTTTCATCGGTACAATCCTCCCGCCTGCATTTTTTTCCTGCATAAATTATATAATCAGGACAAAAAAAGGACAAGACATGCAGGTTTAAGATTGTTTTAAGATTCCACTGTTTAAGATCCTGCCGGAAATAAAAGAGGCTCCCGCCTACTGCGGGAGCGCTCTGCGTATTCTTTATTTGTTTGCCATCAGCGTCACCATGGCCCGATTCAGTCCGTCCACAGTCAGCTTATACATGGGAAACATCTCTTTCACCGCCGTCTCAGCCTCTCTCCAGGGCGCACGTCCCGGAGCCATCTTGGGGTTGAGCCAGACCACCTTCTTATACTTGCGCTTGACAAGCTGCAGCCACTCATAGCCGGACAGCCCCCCGTTGGGGCCACGGTAGTTGCCGCTGGTGGAATAGAGTTCCTCCGGCGCCATGGCCGCGTCCCCCACGATGAGCACCTTGTAGTCGCTGCCTACGTTTCGGAACATCCACTCCGTGTCCACCCAGTCCCCGTTCTCGCATTCCGGGGTCTTGTAAAGCTTGCTGTAGATACAGTTGTGAAAATAATAGGTCTTCACATCCTTATAGTGGTTGGACTTGTGTACCGCCTGGAACAGGTCGTTGAGCAGACTGCTGTAGGGGATCATCGTGCCCCCCGAATCCATCAGCAGCAGCAGTTTCACCGCGTTTTTCCGGGGCTTTTTCATAACGATCTGCAGGCAGCCGCCATTGTTGCAGGTCTTGTCCACCGTGCCGTCGATATCCAGCTCTGTCTCCGGGATATCCAGCCTGGTGGAAAACTGCCGGAGCCTGCGGAAAGCCAACTGGAACTGCCGATTGTCCAGCACCCGGTCGTCCCGGAAATCCCGGTACTTGCGGGCGCCCACCACGGCAAAGGCGGACTGATACCCGGTCTTGCCGCCCACCCGGACGCCGCCCACATTGCCGCCCATATTGCCAAAGGAAGTTTTGCCCATGGTGCCGATCCAAAAGCTGCCCCCGTTGTGCTCCTCGTTCTGGTCTTTCAGGCGCTGCTTGAAGGTCTCCTCCACCTGTTCCTTGTCCACATGGATATCCTCCACCTGGTTTAAGTGGTTGCGGGCCTCCTCGTGGGCCAGCTCCATCATGTCGGATTTATCCAGCCAGCGCAGCATCTCGGCGCCCACCTCGGTCTCCTTCTGGGCCGCCCTAAAACACTCCTCAAAAGCCATGTCAAATTTGTCAAAATCCGTCTCGCTCTTGACCAAAATCATCCGGGCCACATAGTAAAACTGCGTCATGGAACTGCCGCACAGCCCCTTGTCCAGCGCCTCCTGCAAGGTAAGCCACTCCCCCAGCGTCACCCGCAGCCCCTTGGCCCGCAGCGTGTCAAAAAATTTTATGAACAATAGTGTTTCCTCCGTTTTACCCTAAACCTTGCCTGTGATACAAACATATTCCTTTCGCGCGTACCTGCGCCGCTCCACATCCATTTCCTCCAGATAAGGCTTTCCGTCCAAATACAGCCAACGCTCCACCCGCAGCGGTGTGACTGCAAAAAGACGCTCCGCATCCAACGCAGAATATCTTTGAAAAGAGCTCGGAAAGCATTCTTCATACAATCGGCAAAACTCCGCATCCTCCAACGGACAGCCTGTTTCACGGCACAATCCCTCTATCTGAATATTCTCTATGCACAGCGCCACCCGGGGATTGCCCGATAACTGTCCGTACTTGCGCATTTCCCTGTCCGTCTGGAAATAAAAGAGTCCTTCCCTCTGGACAATGCTCATCATTTTTGACGTCACATGGTCTTGCAGAGATGTGGACAATACCATCTTTCTTCCCTTTCCAAACTCCTGCAAAAACAATTTATACATATCCTCAAATACAGCCTGATTTTGCTGATCCACTGTTGATTTCCTCCTGCGTCTATACGTTCTGCCCGATTCTTCGGCCTGCCATTGAAGAATCCGCTCTTTTCTCCGGGATTCCTGTCATCAACTACTCGGTTATGCGCTCTGAGTTTGTAGCCGCAAAAGTACTGTCTGTCTCCGTCACAGATTCGTCTCGTGGCGCACCAGCTCCAAATCCTCGTCTTTCTTGACCACCACGCCGATAAAGGGCAGCGCGCCACGGATGCGGTCGGCGCTGATGCCGCCGATCTGCAATGCGTTCACCCAGTCGATCAGCTCCGAGGTGCTTGGCTTTTTGCGGATATCCCGGATGCTGCGGATATTGTAGAAAACCTCCATGGCATTTTTCAGCAGATGTTCCTCCACATCGGGGAAATGCACCCGCACGATCTCCTCCATCAGCTCCTGGGAGGGGAAATCAATGTAATGGAAGATGCAACGGCGCAGAAAAGCGTCCGGCAGCTCTTTTTCCGCATTGGAGGTGATGATCACGATGGGGCGGTGTTTTGCTTTCACCGTGCGCCTGGTCTCATTGATATAGAACTCCATCTGATCCAGTTCCCACAGCAGATCGTTGGGGAACTCCAGATCCGCCTTGTCGATCTCGTCGATGAGCAGCACCACCTGCTCCTCGCTGTCGAAAGCCTCTCCCAGCTTGCCCAGCTTGATATACCGGGCGATATCGTCCACGCCCTCCACGCCGAACTGTCCGTCGTAGAGACGCTGTATCGTGTCGTACACATACAGGCCGTCCTGGGCCTTGGTGGTGGACTTGATGTTCCAGATGATCAGACGCTTGTCCAGCGCCCTGGCCACAGCCTCCGCCAGCATGGTCTTGCCCGTGCCCGGCTCCCCCTTGATCAGCAGCGGCTTTTGCAGCGCCATGGCGATATTCACGCTGGCCATCAGCTCCTCGCTGGCCACATACTCCTTGGTTCCCTGAAATTGGTTGGTGTTTTCACTCATGAAAAATAATCTCCTGTCTTTTATTTTCTATATAAATATCATTTTTTCCTGAAACTCTATCCTTTTTAAATTCTGTCCTTTTCAAATCCCGGCATAATGCATAATCAGCAGCGCCCGGAACGTGATGTCGCACTGTCTGCGGATCTTCGCGCGCCAGTCCGTCTCCAACTGCGCGCCAAAATACGGCCCCCATCCTCTGATCTCGCCGTCATACGTCCCGACAGAGCAGATACCGTCCTCACCGATATGCCCGAGGATAAAATCCACTTCCTCCCTGAGTTCCGGCAAATACGGATATAGACCGCAGCGGCACAGCCATTCCACCTTTTCCAGATTGGTTCTGCGTATGCCGTCGTCCGTACGGCGGTTCAGTCCGTCACCGGAGACAGAGTAGCCCTCGTTCAGCAGCCAGCACGGCCCGACGGCATGATTCCCCACCCAGCAGCTGACCGGGGTATTGATGATCTCCTCCCGGTCTCTCCGCGTCAGCCTTTGAAACGCTCGGGCCAGCATGGCCACATTCTCTTCGCTTTTCCATTTCTCCGGGGTAAACGCCAGTATCTCTAAATGGTATCGGCACGGCCACCTCTCGTTTTTGTTAAAGTACCGGCCATTTTTCACAGGGCGGGAGACATCCCATATGGAATCCACCTGGGTCACCCGCTCAAAGGATTCCAGGGAGAGCCGGATCTGCGGCATGATATCGATCACATCGTCATAGTGGGCTCTCGCGATACAGGCGCACCGGATGATATTCTGCCCCTGGGCGGGAATCTCAAATTCGCTCCAGTACTGCCCTCTTGTTCCATAGATTGGATCCGTCAGCGGCGTGGTGACATAGGCCTCCATGGCCCTGTCCAGGAGAACCGTTCCCTGCAAGGCCTTTTCCCCCATATATTTTGTGGCGGTCTCCTGATTGTCATACTGCCCGGCGTTTTTGTTGCTCCCGTGAAAACCCAGGCCTATCCAACCGTTCTCCCGCTGCTTTTCGGCGATAAGCCGGATGATTTTCTCCTCCAGTATCTGCTCCTGCAGGGCTTTTTCCTCCTGGGCCGTGACAGTCCGCAGGATCTCCCTCTTTACCCGCAGCCGGATCGAAGGATTGGCGTGGGACAGCAAAAAATCAATCATCTTCTGTTTCATTGTCTTCCCCTGTGACGCAAAGTCATCCCCGCTTTTCCATACCGGAGAGACACAGCGGGGCCGATCATGATATGACTTGAAAAATATCTATATACATGTTACGATATTCTCTATGGAAAAGCAAGTGTATTACCGTAAAATTTCCATGCACGGATCCCGCCCCGCAGGCCGGGGAAGATCTGTAACATTCCAAATCAGAAAGGTCAAAACAATATGAACAGCACAACCGTCAAAAAACCCGTCCCCATCTCTTTTGAGGTATTTCCCCCCAAGAAAGACGGGGAGTTTGAATCCGCTTTCGCCACACTGGACAAGCTGGGAGCTTTGAACCCGGCTTTCATCAGCGTGACCTACGGCGCGGGGGGCAGCAACTCCGGGAAGACCGTGGAAATCGCCTCCTACATACAGAATCAGTTAAAGCTCCCCGCCCTGGCCCACCTCACCTGTGTGGGCAGCAAAAAGGAGGCGCTGCGGGACGTGCTGGGCGCGCTCAAATCCGCCGGTGTGACGCATATCCTGGCTCTTCGGGGCGACCGTCCCAGAGACATGACGGACGAGCAATTTGCCGCCCGGGACTTTGAGCACGCCAGCGATATGATCGCCTATATCAAGGAGCTGGATCCGGCGTTCCACATTGCCGCCGCCTGCTACCCCGAAAAACATTACGAGTGTTTCAGCATGCAGTCCGACTTAAACTATCTGAGAGTAAAACAGGAGGTGGGGGCTGAGGAGCTGATCAGCCAGATGTTCTTTGACAACGACTACTTTTATGAATTTCTGGAAAAAGCCCGCCGCAAGGGGATCACCGCCCCCATCCACGCGGGCGTGATGCCTGTTACAAAGGCCAGCCAGTTAGGCACCAGCATCTCCCTCTCCGGGGCCACGATCCCCAAGGCCTTTGCCGACATGATCGCCCGGTACGGGGACTCCCCGGAGGACATGCGCAAGGCCGGGATCGACTACGCCGTGCGCCAGATCATCGACCTGAGACAGAACGGCGTGGACGGCATCCATATCTACACCATGAACAAACCGAAGATGGCCGCTGAGATTATGGAATTTATTAAATAACCAAACAGCTATTGCAAGATCCTCCTTTGTATAGTATCCTAAATCCATGGGAACTGCCATTCACGGTAGGCGATTAGTCCTCCACAGAGGTTTCTTCCTCCATTGAGGATGTGACCTCCGCTCACATAGAAACCCGTTCTGTGCGGGATACTATCGAAAGGAGGGATTGCCAATGTTGACGTTGGAAGGTTTGATTGCGGTTTTAGGTTTAGTCCTCACCGCATTTGGACTTGGATATGCAATTGGAAGTAATCGAACACAAAAATAACCGCCCCAGTCTGACAAACTAAGCGGTTATTTTTTAACCCATTTTTCGGACCAACCGTCTATCGGCAATCCCGTCGGGGGACATTTGTTGACGCAAATGTCTCCTGTTATTTGTAGCATACCACACTGTCTCCAGATGCGCAAGTGTTATTTGACAGTTTCTCCGCCCTTTACTTTGGCAGCTTCTCCGCCCTTTACTCCTCTTCCCACAAAGCGTCGGACACCTCGATCTTCCGATCCCGCAGCATCAGCTCTTTTACCGCCACGTCCGCGGGCTTTCCGTCAAACAGGATGGCGTTTACCTGTTCGATAATGGGCAGCTGCACGTCATACTTTTTCGCCAGCTCCATGGCGGCCTTGGCGCTGTATACGCCCTCCACCACCATCTGCACCTCCTCCATGGCCTCCTCCATGGTCTTGCCCTGGCCGATCAGGATACCGGCCCGGCGGTTGCGGGAGTGCATACTGGCGCAGGTCACGATCAGATCCCCTATGCCCGTCAGGCCGCAGAATGTCTCAAAGCGTCCCCCCATGGCCGTGCCCAGCCGGGCGATCTCGGTGATGCCCCGGGTAATCAGCGCCGCCTTGGTGTTGTCCCCGTAGCCCAGGCCGTCCGCGATCCCGGCGGCCAGCGCCACCACATTTTTCAGACTCCCGCCCAGCTCGATCCCCAGCACGTCCGGGCTGGTGTACACCCGGAACACCTCGTTCATAAACAGATTCTGAATATACTCCGCCGTGGAGCGCTTTCTGGCGCCCACCACGATCGTGGTGGGAATCCCCCGTCCCACTTCCTCCGCGTGGGAGGGGCCGGACAGAACCGCCACCCGGGCCTGGGGAATCTCCTGCTCCGTAATCTGGGCCTGGGTCATCAGCGTCTGTTCCTCGATACCCTTGGCCACATTGACGATGAGCTGCCCCTGGGCCACATAGGGACACAGCCGCTTTGCCGTCCTGCGGGTAAAACTGCTGGCCACCGCCATCACCAACAAGTCCGCTCCCGCTACGGCCTCCCGCTCGTCCAGAGTAAAGCGGATATCCTCCGCCAGTTTCACCCCCGGCAGCATCTTGTGCTCGTGCTGCGTCCGCAGCATCTCGATCTCCGACTCCAGAGCGGACCAGACCGTGATCTGATGTCCGTTCTTGTGCAACAATACCGCCAGGGCGATCCCCCAGCTACCTCCGCCGATCACTGTAACATTTGCCATAATCTGATACCCCTTCTTTCTATGCTCTCTCTTTTCGGAAAAGTGTTCCCAAAACTTAACGGCTCTGAGAACTGGAATTTGTTGTGTAATATCAATTTTCCAAAAAGCCTTTTGCAGATTTTACAATAGTACTGTCAATGTCACTGCGCTCTGCCGTTTCTGCAAGAAGTTCCCTATACTTATTATCACTATTTTTATCATTGCATATTCTATTAAGCATCCACACCGTATGTACTGTGGGAGAATTTTTAACAGATTGAAAGAGAATATCCTCATATCCCTGTTTATAAAATCTCTCAACAAAATGGACAATCGCCCCTGGTACACCAAAATCAGCTAATGGGTGACGCTCCATAAATTTCAGCAATGGTTCAACGGCACTTAATCCTAAAGCTGCCCGTTCAATTTCTTCTACACATTCTTCCTGAATCATTTCAAAATCATCACTATCAATCTTATCTTCCATTTTTTTAATCAATTCCTCTAACATTTCATACCCCCACAAATCCCAATTCTGAAAGGAGAGTTCTATATTCAGTTCCGCATGTCTCCTCCATGCTCATGCTCCTCAGTCCGCTTTATCGGAATGCCCGGCCTCGTGTCCGCTGCCGTCCTCCACCTTGTTCTTTTTGGTCAGATAGGTCTTGCGCTCCGTGCCGTGGAGCAGACGAACGATATTCTCCCGGTGTTTCCAGAAGGCCAGCGCCGTCAGACAGCCAAAGAGGACATACATCTCTATGAGCTGTCCCTGGGTCATCTCCGGAAACACCCCCAACTGCCCGCTGACCACCAGCTGGATCATCAGCAGCGTATACACCAGCAGCGATCCCAGAGACACATAGTGGGTAGTGAAAAAAGTGGTAAAGAACATGACCACGCCTGTCACCACAAACCAGGGATGGAAAGAAAGCACCATTCCGGCAGTGGCGGCGATGCCTTTTCCCCCTTTGAAATGCATATAAAAAGGATAATTATGCCCCAGGATAGCTCCCGCCCCCGTATACAGGCAAAGCAGATAGATGATATTACGGTAACTGCCGCCAAACAAAAGCCTGACCAGCCATACCGCCGCCATACATTTCAGGCAGTCCCCGGCAAAGACGATCAGCCCCGCCTTGGTGCCCAGCACCCGCAGCGTGTTGGTGGTGCCGGAGTTGCCGCTGCCATGCTCCCTGATATCGATGCCGTGAGCCTTGCCGTAAAAATACCCGGTCTGAAACAGGCCGAAGACATAGCCGATGAGTAAACATACAATCCGTATCATTTTTCCCTGTCCTTTCGTTCTCTGATAATAAACCGCAGGGGCGTTCCTCTGAACCCGAAAGTCTCCCTGATCTGGTTTTCAATATATCTGGTATAGGAGAAATGCATCAGCTCCTTGTCATTGACAAAGATCACAAAGGTGGGCGGTTTCACCGACGCCTGGGTGATATAGTACAGCCGCAGCCGTTTTCCCTTGTCCGAGGGAGGCTGCTGCATGGCCACCGCCTCCGCCATGATCTCGTTGAGAACGCCTGTCGCCACCCGCATGGCATGGTTCTCGCTGACCATGTCGATGGTCTCAAAGAGCCTGGGCAGCCGCTGTCCCGTCTTGGCGGATATGAACACCAGCTCCGCGTACTGCATAAAGGACAGGGTGTTGCGGACTTTCTCTGTAAAACGGTAGATCGTCTTGTCGTCCTTTTCCAGTGCATCCCACTTGTTGACCGCTATGATCACGGCCTTGCCCCGGTCGTGGGCGATCCCGGCGATCTTGGCGTCCTGTTCCGTGACGCCCTCCAGCGCGTCGATGACCAGCACCACCACATCGGCCCGCTCCACCGCTCCCACGGTGCGGATGATCATATAATGCTCCAGATCCTCCTTGATCTTGTTCTTACGCCGCAGACCCGCCGTGTCGATAAACACATATTCCTTTTCGCCGTATACGACATCCGTGTCCACCGCGTCCCTGGTTGTTCCCGCGATATCCGAGACGATCAGACGGTTTTCTCCCAGCAGCTTGTTGATGATGGAGGACTTGCCCACATTGGGCTTGCCCACGATGGCCACGCGGGTACGGTCATCCTCTTCCTCCTCCCCGGTACTTTCCGGGAAATGGGATACCACCTCCTCCAGCATATCCCCCAGCCCCAGCCTGTTCGCCGCTGAGACGGGATGCGGCTCTCCTATGCCCAGATTGTAGAACTCATACACATCCGCCATATACTTTTCAAAACTGTCCACCTTGTTTACCACCAGCACCACCGGCTTGTGGCAGCGGCGCAGCATATCCGCCACCTTGGAGTCCGCGTCCTGCAACCCCTGGCGCACGTCCACCAGAAAAAGGATCACGTCCGCCGTGTCCATGGCGATCTGCGCCTGTTCCCGCATCTGGGACAATATGATATCCTTGCTGTCCGGCTCTATACCGCCGGTATCGATCAGGGTAAAGCTCCGGTCCAGCCAGGTGATATCCGCATAGATCCGGTCCCGGGTAATGCCCGGCGTGTCTTTCACGATCGCTATATTCCCGCCCGCCAGCGCGTTAAACAGTGTGGATTTACCCACATTGGGCCTCCCCACCACCGCCACAATGGGCTTGCCTTTTCCGTTTGCCATAACCTCCTCCGTTTCCCGGTACTGTCCGCCGCCTTTACCTGCCTATGCCCAAAACAGCGTCAATAAAATCACATCCGCTTGATTTTACAATATTAATCTCCACTTGTAAAGCCTTTTTCAAGTCCTGCAGCGTCAAATCGTCCAGAAATATATCTTCTCCGCTGCGCAGCACATTCTGAGGCAGGAGCAGGCGGCTCCCCAAGGGCTTGTCCTTAAGCTGGGCCAGGATGTCCTGTCCCGTCAGCAGGCCGGACACCGTGATCATCTCCCCGAAGAAATCATTCCGTACGGCATACACATGGATATTCAGTCCGGGAAAGTCCTCTGCCAGTTCCTCCGCCATGCGCCGGATATAAGGACAGGCCAGCCTGCCGGTGGCAATGGAAAGCTCCTCCCGCACAGACATATCCGGTAATTTCCTGTTCCTGCGCAGATCCTCCCGTCCCCGGGTAAACTCCTCCAGCAGAAGACGCGTCATGCCCACACCGTTCTCCAACTGCGGATACCCGTCATATCGTTCCTCCTCCGGCAGTTCCCGCCCCGCCAGCATATACCATTCATCGCTGGCGTGAATAAAATGTATCCCTTTCTCCTTATATATTTTATCCTGCCATCTATGAACGATCTCCAGAACAGCCTCCGCATCCTCGGGCCGAAAAGGCTCCAAAGGATACAATCCCTCCCTGTATCTGGACAGTCCCACCGGCACCACGGACACGCTCTCCAGACAGGGAATATATCCTGTCAGCTCAGAAATACTGTATTCCAGCTCCGCCCCGTCATTTACTCCCCTGCACAACACGATCTGCCCGTTCATGGGAATCCCGGCCTCAAAGAGTCTGTCCACTTTCTTAAGCGCCTCTCCCGCGAACCGGTTATGCAGCATCATGCAGCGCAGCTCCGGGTTCATCGTATGAAAGGAAATATTGATCGGAGCCAGATGATAGCGGATGATCCTGTCTATATCATGTTCCGACATATTGGTCAGCGTCACATAGTTTCCCTGCAAAAAGGACAGCCTGGAATCGTCGTCCTTAAAATAAAGGGTATCGCGCATCCCCGGAGGCATCTGATCGATAAAGCAGAAAATGCATTTATTATGACAACTGCGGTACTCGTCCATCAGCCCATTCTCAAACTCGATCCCCAGATCCTCGTCAAACTCCTTATCTACCTCCAAAAGCCACTGTTCCCCATCCTGTTTCTCGATCAAAACCTCAATATAATCGTCCTGTATCAGAAACTGATAATCAAATATATCCTCTATCTCCGTATCGTCTATCGCCAGCAGCTTATCTCCCGCCTCAATCTCCAGTTCCTGCGCGATACTCCCCTCCAAAACCCTGCTGATCACATGCGCTTTTTCTTTTTTCATAAACCATGCTCCTGAATATATATATTTACTCTTTCACGGATTCCCGCAAATTGTTATTCTTTCATTTCCGATTCCTTAACTTTATCTCCAGTTTACTAGAAAATCCTTGACGTGTCCACTCCCTTAATGATATAAATTAAGTATTGAAAAGATGTTTAGCACCTTTGGAGGAAATCTGATGCCCAATTTACGCGAGTTGGAAAACGCAATGCCGGTGGCGCCTCTGAAATTGATTGCTCTGCCCTCCGCAGAGAAGATGGGCCGCAGGATTAATGACTATCTGGTGGAGTTCCGCCGCAGTATCAACAATGAAAAAGTCAAGAATGATCCCGCTTTTCACGGATATATTGAGAACAGCTACCTGATTACCGCCGACTGCCCCCGCTTTGGCACAGGCGAAGGAAAGGGCGTGTTTCATGAATCTATCCGGGGCAAGGATCTGTTTCTGCTGGTGGATGTCTGCAATCACAGCATAACCTACAAGATGAACGGTTATATCAACCACATGTCTCCCGACGATCACTATCAGGATCTGAAACGGGTAATTGCCGCCTGCGCCGGAAAAGCCCGCCGAATCAATGTGATCATGCCTTTTTTGTATGAGGGCAGGCAGCACAAGAGAAACGGGCGTGAATCTCTGGACTGCGCCTACGCGCTGAAAGAACTGCGGGATATGGGCGTGTCCAACTTTGTGACCTTTGACGCCCATGATCCCCGGGTGCAGAACTCCACACCCTTAAGCGGATTTGACAATTTCCAGCCCCCCTACCAATATCTGAAAGCGCTGCTCGGCGCCGAGGAAGATCTGCTGGTAGACAAGGATCATCTGCTGGTCATCAGCCCGGATGAAGGGGCATTGGACCGCGCCATTTATTTTGCCACCGTCCTGGGCGTGGACACCGGTATGTTTTACAAACGTCGGGATTACTCCACCATAGAGAACGGCAAGAATCCCATCGTGGCTCACGAATTTCTGGGGGACAATATCGACGGAAAAGATATCATCATCATCGACGATATGATCTCCTCCGGCGGCAGTATGCTGGATACCGCCAGACAACTGAAACAGATGAATGCCCGCAGGGTATATATCTGCTGTACTTTCGGCCTGTTTACTGACGGGCTGAAAGCTTTCGACCACGCTTACGAGCAGGGGTATTTTGACAAGGTCATCACCACCAATCTGACTTACCTGCCCCCCGATATATATGGCAGACCCTACTTTGTAGAGGCGGATATGAGCAAATTTACGGCCTCCATTATCGATTTCATGAACCACGATGTCTCCCTGACCAACACGCTGACCACCACGGAGAAAATACATGATATCGTAGAGGCTTACAACAGCCGTCGGGATTTTATCCTGACCGACTGACCGTCGCCTTATACCGCCGCAATATGAGAACCGGAGACTCTCCTCCCCGGTTCTCTGTTATTTTCAACGGTTTTCTTCCGCATCTTCCCGCTCCGGCTCCTCCTCAGAACCCTCATATTCATTGAATCGCATAAGAACCTTGAACAAATCCCCATCCAGAATGATCCGAAACTCTCCGCCCTGCAGTTCCGTCAGATTTTTGGCGATGGAAAGCCCCAGTCCGCTCCCCTCGCTGCTGCGGGATACATCCCCTCTGACAAAACGCTCCGTCAGTTCGTCGGGGCTGAAATTCAGAGAGGTCTCGGAGATATTTTTCACGGACAGCACAACCTTGCCCTCCGCCTTCTCCAGATCCACATAGACGCGGGTTCCCGCCATGGCATATTTATAGATATTGTTAAACAGGTTTTCCACTACCCGCCACATCCGCCTGCTGTCGGCATAGATATAGGCGGGGCTGTCAGGTTCCGTTGTCATAACCTGCAATCTTCTGGTCTCCAGCTTTTCCGAGAACTCTCCCACCGACTGGCGAACCAGCTCCGCCAGATCCAGTCTGCTGTTTTCCAGTATGATATTTCCGGAGGATATCCTGGATGCCTCCAGCAGGTCGTCCGTAAGCTGTTTCAGTCTCTGGGCCTTGGCGTCCAGCACTTCGATATAGCCGCTGGCCGGTTCCTGGGTGATCCTTTCCCGTTTCAGCAGATTTACATAGTTGATGATAGAGGTGAGCGGCGTCTTGATATCGTGGGAAACGTTGGTAATCAGATCGGCCTGCATCCTCTCGTCCTTCATGCTGGTCGCCACGGCCTTGCGGATTCCGTCTCCCATATTGTTCACCGATACTGCCAGTTCTTTGTTGTCCCCATGCATATGGGTGCTGTCCAGCACATAGCCTATGTCCCCCTCTCTGATTCTGGATATCCCGTTAATGATCTCGCCCCGCTCCGCGCTCCTGCGAAATACATAGATTCCCACGCCGCCGTCCATGACAACGATCAAAAGCAGCGGCAGCAATATCAGCCAGCGGGGAGCCTCCCGGAGTTCATACATGGCCAGAACGCAGAGCAGATTGGCCAGCAAAAAGATATTGTAGGGCATAAATGTACGTATCACCGCATTGGAATGTTCCAGCATACGGTTCAGTCCCCCCACGATCCCTCTGCCGATATAATAGACAATACTGTTTTTCCACAGATTTCCGTACTGCAGCCTTCTTACCAGACTATACCAGAACAGACAGACCGCCAGGCTCACCAGCAGGCCCAGCCCCCCGATCATGACCAACACATACTGTTTTGCCGCGCCCAACTGCTGCACGGTGGCACGGCTGGCCCGGTAAAAGATCGAATCGTATATATTGCCGTAGATGACCCGAAAAAGCAGCCACAGCCCCAGTCCCGCCGCCAGCATGAGCGCCGCGGCAAACTCTGTGGGCAGCCTGTCAAAAAGATACAGCCTGAAAACCGTCTCCCCGTCCCTGTCCTCCTTGCCGGTGGTGTAACTGATATAGCCCGCCAGCACCGCCCACACCAGGCCAAAGGCGCCTGACAGGATCAGGATCAGCCATATATGGGGGATAATGCTGTTATAGGTATTCTGCGCCAGATAGAACTGATCGTACTGGATCGGAAAATCGGCGTCCACTCCGATCCACAGTTTTGTATTTTTCGGAAACGCGTACTCATAGTCGCTGACATTGTCAAACATCTCATCCTCTGTGATATCCGCGTTCGTCTCCAGGCGCATACTGTCGGGATAATACACCACATACTTTCCCAGCTCCCGGAAAAACTCCGTCCTCTCCGCGTCTGTGAGTTTCAGCAGGGACTCCTCCATATTGGTGTAATACTCCTGCCCGCCCAGAGTGGTGGTACTGATGAAGAAATACAGATTGGTCTTGCCCTGGGCATAGAGATCGTTCTGGTTCTGGTACAGGGTATAGTTGTAGTCCAGAGTCTCCACCGTCTCAATCACATTGGACTCCAGCATACAGTACTCCGGCCAGTTGGAGCAGATTGCCGCGATGGACTGATTCGTAGCCGTGTCATACCTGGGCATGAGCATCTCTGTGCTGATAATCTCCTGCCCGCCCCTCTCCAGCACGGTCACTTCTTTTCCCAGCGCCGCCATCTCTGCGGTGATACGTTCAAACAACTGATCGATCCCCCAGAATTTTTCCACATATTTCCGTGCGGTCTCATAGGCATCCTGCTGTTCCATGAACTCAAAATCCGTGGCAGACGTATCGCCGCCGCCCTTGGACAGCCCCTCCTCGTGGTCGCCGCTCTGTTCGTTTTTCATATCCCAGGCGATGATATCGGAGATGCTGCCGCCCGGCACCCCGAGCTGTTCCAGATCCTCGCCGTATCCGTAGCTGGTGAATATATTCTCGTACCCAAAGTAGGCGATAAAGTCAAATTTGCTCTGAAAAGTCACCGTCTGCAATTCCAGCCCGTATTTCCCCCAACGGATCAGTTCGTCCAGCTGATAACTGGCGGTCACGGCGCAGTCGCTCTTATGAGATCCCCGGTTTACAAACATGGTGGTGTCAATAATCCTGGTCCCGTCGAACTCTCCCTCCGTCTCCAACTGCCCCTTGATCACCGCCAACCGGGTGATGTCATTGATGGCATTGCGAAAAACATCCGTAAATATGCGGGAATCCTTAAATTCTCCCACATTGTCCATCAGCCGCACCCGGTAACCGATCTGGTCGCCGTACATATTGTCCACCACTATATTGGAGTTGACGGCGATAATCCCCAGCATCACCGCTATGCCAATGGCGGCCAGATGCTGCAGGGTATGCAGCGCCAACCGCTTAACCGTTCTGTTTTTCTTCATCAGCGTCTCCCTGCTTTTCAATCTTGTAGCCCACGCCCCAGACTACTTTCAGATATCTCGGCTCCCGGGGATTGATCTCGATCTTCTCCCGGATATGCCGGATATGTACCGCCACTGTGTTGTCCGCGCCGATGGCGTCCTCGTTCCAGATATTTTCATAGATCTGATTGATGGAAAAGACCCTGCCCTGATTTTTCACCAGCAGCAACAGGATATTGTACTCGATGGGCGTCAGCCGCACCGGCTCTCCGTCCACGGTGACTTCCTTGGTCTCGTCGTCGATCAGCAGCCCCCCCGCCCGGTGAATATGGCGGTTCTCCTGTTCCAGACTGCCCAGCGAGGTATAGCGGCGCAGATTGGACTTTACTCTGGCCATCAGCTCCAGAGGATTAAAGGGCTTGGTCACATAGTCGTCCGCCCCAATGTTCAGCCCCAGGATCTTGTCCGCATCCTCCGACCGGGCGGACAGAATAATGATCGGTATGGAACTGTTCTCCCGTATCTTGAGGGTGGCCTCGATCCCATCCATCTTCGGCATCATCACATCCATGATCAACAGGTGTATCTGTTCGCGGGACAGCAGTTCCACCGCCTGCTCCCCGTCGTAGGCCTTGAACACCCGATACCCCTCTTCCCGCAGATAGATGCCTATAGCCTCCGCAATCTCCCTGTCATCGTCACACACCAGTATATTTGCCATACCCCTTCCTTTCCCTTCCCTGTAGCCGGACAACAGCCCAACATTCAGTCTATTCTTAAAAACGCCGCCAAATTACCCCTTTTTCCCTGGCTGGCCCTGTGAGAAAACAGATAGCCGCTGTTGCAGCAGGTACATACGTCTGTCACCTGTATCCCCGCGGCCGGAATACCCGCTCCCCGCAGGATCAACAGATTGGCCAGCCACAGATCCAGTTGATACTTGCCTTCCTCCCTGCCCGGCCGCAGGATTCGCCGATGAGGATAGACGCCCTGCTCTGCCAGCTCAGCCAGCAGCCTGTCGCTGCCCGGTATGGACGCCTCCAACCGTTCAAACTGCTCCGCCACTTCCCGGCTGACTTCATAACAGTCCCGGCAGATGGAAGGGCCTATCGCCGCCACCAGATCCCGGGGTCTGGTGCCAAATTCCCGCTCCATACGCCGAACCATGCGCATCCCCATGCCGGCTGCCGTCCCCCGCCAGCCGGAGTGCGCCAGCCCTATGGCCCCGTGCTCCCTGTCCACAAAATACAGCGGAACGCAGTCCGCGAAAAAGCACACCAGACACAGCCCCCTGTCGTTTGTCACCAAACCGTCCACATCGGTGTAGCCCCGCTCCCGCAGGATCCCCTTACCGCCGTCTTCCCTGCCCACTCTGCGGATATTGGTTGTATGGGTCTGGTAAGAACATACCATGTGGGAGGTATCCGTCTGCAGCGCCGCCGCCATGCGGCGAAAATTCTCCTGCACCTGCTCCTCGTCGTCCCCTCTGGTAAAGGACAGATTCATCGAATCGTATATCCCCTGACTGACACCGCCCCTTCTGGTGGAAAACGCGTGGGTAATCCCGGGCTGGGCAGACAGCAGCGGAAATGTGAGATATTCCACATCTCCCGCCCTCTCCCGGCGCATGACCGTTTCCCTTCCCGGCGCTCTGATGATCGGCTCCATAGACACCTCTTTCCTTTATCGTCCATACTGATGGGGAAAGGCGTTTTTCACCCATCTGATCTGTTCTCCCTCGATGGCGATCACGTCGTACCGCTGTGCGGCCTGGAGAGATATGCCATGGGTTATGCGGTAGTAGTCCGCCACCCGGCAGATCTGTCTCTGTTTGACGCTGCCCACAGCCTCCTCGGGATGCCCGCAGTCTCCGCAACGCCTGTATTTCACCTCAAAAAATACAAGATATTCCCCGTCCCTTCCGATCAGGTCGATCTCACCGCTTTTGTTCCGGTAATTGCGCTCCAGTATGGAAACGCCCTGTTTTTCCAGAAAAGCGGCGGCCAGCGTTTCCCCGTCCGTCCCCACTTTGCGCCTGTTCATTTCCTGCCACCCACTTTACTTCGCAGTTTATCCATGGAATCCACAAAGATCAGAATCTCCGCCACCACTTCGTAGAGCTCCGGAGGGATCGCGTCTCCTATCTCCAGCCGAGACAGCGTATCCGCCAGCTTGTCGTCCCGGTGTATGGGCACGTCGCTCTCTTTTGCCTTTTCTATGATGCGTTCCGCCAGCTTGCCCCGACCGGACGCGATGACTTTGGGGGCGTCCTCCTCCGGGTTATACTCCAGCGCGATGGCCTGTTTGGGTTTATTTTTGTCTGTTAATTTATCTGCCATTTTTTCTCCCGCCTACGCGAACGCGTCAAAGGAATAGTCCGCGCTCATGGGCCGGTTGCTATTCTCCTCTATCAGCTCCTGCATCACCGTGTTCTCTGTCCCCAGCTCCCGTGTCTGGAAAGCGCAGTTCAATTGGTAGCCTCTCTTTTCCAGCCTGCTGTTTAACAGGTCGATATGTTCCGCGATGAAATCCAGCATCGCCTCATCCGGCAGATAGAAACGGGTTCCCACATGGTTATCCTGAAGCTGCACATAGATATCCATGGGGCCGAGATTCTCCATATCCAGATGGAGCAGCGCGCTGACTTCCCCTTCCCGCACGGTCTTTTTGCTTTTGTTGGCGTACACATACAGTTCCCCGTGAGCGTCCCTGTCCGACATTTTCAGGGGCAGCTGCACATAGGCGTACTGATCGTTCAACTGGTTCATAAAGTTCAGATTCTGGTTCAGATTCTGCACGGTTCTGCCCAGAGCGCTGCTCTCCTGCCCCGCGCTGCCCAGCGCCTCCGACAGGGCTCCCAACTGCCTGCTGAGCCTGCCATATACCTGATCCAGCTTTTCCCGGTCGGTATCCTCCGGCCGCAGGGACAGTTCCTGTTTCACATACGCACGGAGCTGTCTCTGAAATTCGGGAGACTTTGCCAGCTCCAGAATCTGCCGTTCCCGCGCCGGGGACGGGCTCTCCCCGCTGAGGATCCGGGCCGCCTGCCGCAGCAGATCAAAGGCCGGTCCCTGGGCCGGGCTCTGAGGCTGGCTCGCCTTCTGGGCCTGCTCCTGCACGCTGCTGCCCTGCCCGGCGTTGTCGCTCTGTTCCCGCAGGGTCTCCGGCACATTACCCTCCAGGACCCTGACCGTCTCCTGCCCCTGCTGTGCTTTTCCGCTCTCCGATAGCTGAGGAAATTCTCCCCGTTCCTCCACGATCACGATCTTCCCCGACTCCGGCCCGGCCGCCGTCTCCCCGGTCTGGGAGGCGGAAGGCTGTGCGCCTCCCTCCGCCGCGGGCTCCCGGGACTCCTCCAGCCCGGCCAGGGGCTGCCCATTCTCCCCCAGCAGCAGTGCCTCAAATATCTTCCCGATCTCCCGGCCCATGCCCTGATCCGCCATCTCCTGCAACAGCTGCGGCAGCTGCCCGCTCAAGTCGTTGATCCCTCCCATAAGCCGATGCGTCATATTCTTATAGGAGCTGATCTGCTCCAGATTCTCCGCGTTCACCGCCAGGCCCAGCTTGTGCAGATCTATGATATCCAGAATCTCGGCATCGGCAAACGTAGTGGCCTCGTGATAAAAATTCAGCAGCGCCTCCCTGTCAATGGGCATTCCCTCTTTCATCAGCTGTCCCACCAGCTGCATCGTGGTATCGTTCACCGGCAGGGACGCCATCTCCACCGCCTTCTGCGCGTTGGCCTCCATTCCCATATTTTCAAAGAGGGGACTCAGGGACAGATTGCTGCCGTTGTTCTTGACCTGGAACAAAATATTCCTGCCCATGGAGAGCGCCATGTTCTGCTCCAGCCTGGCCTGCAGTTCAAACTCGCTGCCTCTGAAATTCACCAGCAGTTTCAGTTCCTCCCCTGCCTTATCCAGCACCTGGCCGGAGATCACCTGGCCGGGCGTCAGCGCCCTGATCTCGTTTCTGAGCGCTGCCGCCGAAGGCTCCCTGCCTGCGGACTGCGCCCCCTGGGCGTCCTGTGTATTCCGGGTATTTCCCGTCTGTTTTCCTGCCTGGAGCAAATCCGTGATCCACATAAAATAGCAGCCTTTCTGTTTTAGAATTAGAGTTCCTTATACAAAGTTATGGATAAAGCTTTTCCGGTGTATGGGCGTGGGGCCGAATCTTTTCAGAGCCTCGATATGGGCGGCGCTGCCGTAACCCTTATTTCCCGCGAAATCATATCCGGGATACACCTGGTCATATTCCCGCATCAACCGGTCCCGGGTGACTTTTGCAATGATACTGGCCGCGCCGATGGAGATGCTCCTGGCGTCCCCCTTGATAATGGGAATCTGTCGGATAGACACCAGGGGGATTGTCACCGCGTCGTTGAGCAGCAGATCCGGCTGGGGCGTCAGTTTACCGATGGCCTCCCGCATGGCCTCATAGGTAGCCTGTAGGATATTGATCTCGTCGATGCGTTGGGGAGAGGCATATCCCAGAGCGCAGCACACGGCCTTTTCCAGGATTGCCGTATAGAGTTCCTCTCTTTTTTTTTCGGACAGTTGCTTGGAATCATTAATATACAACAGGTCACAATTCCTGGGCAGGATCACCGCTCCGGCCACCACCGGGCCCGCCAGAGGTCCTCTGCCCACCTCGTCGATACCGCAGATATAAGAATAGCTGTCATAGCGGCGCTCAAACTCCCACAGCTTTTCGATCCGCGCTCTCTCTTTTTCCAGAGACACGATTCGCTTTCTGGCCGTCTCCACACACTTTTGGACGCCGCTCCTGGCATCCCCCTCATACATGTCTACAAAAGCAGGCAGCTCATTCTCACAAGCTGCCTGCAACTGTGCCTTGACTTCATCGATACTGACCGCCATAACTTCTCTCCTCTACTGATGCTGTAAAATGCCGAAATCGTCGAAAGGCCATATGCGAAGCCAGGCTCTGCCGATAATATTTTCCCGCTTGATATTTCCCACCTGTGACACCCGGCTGTCCGTGCTGTTGTTACGGTTATCGCCCAGCACGAAGTATTCGTCCTCGCCCAGTGTGATAGGCTCGATGGCCAGGCCGATATGATCCGGCTGGATCACCTCTCTGCCGTAGGTTTCATAGAGCACCTCTCCGTTGATATAGATCCTTCCCTCTTCGTCGATCTGTACAGTCTCTCCCGGCAGACCGATAATCCGCTTGATAAAGTAAGTCTTCTCCTTATGCTGATACGGAAAAACTATAATGTCAAACCGCTCCGGGTCATGAAAACGGTAGGTGATTTTATCTACGATCAGATTGTCCTGATCGCTCAGAGTAGGCTCCATGCTGGCTCCGTTCACTTCTGTTCTCTGTCCCACAAACGCGATGACCAGATAGGTCAGACACAGCACGATCAGCAGATACAGTCCTGTGCTTAATATCTCTCTCAATACTTTTTTCATCTCAATCAACCAACCTTTATATATAATTTGAAAGCTTTCAGGGCCTCTCCAGCGTCAACCTGCCCAGCCTGCCGCTGCGAAAATCCTCTACGAGCAGCGCCGCCGCCCGCTCCAGATCCGGCTCCTGTCCTTTTCCGTAACAGCCCCTTTTTTCCGCTATCTGTTCCAGTACGCGGGAGGGCTCTCCCGTTCCCTCGATATCATAGCGCCCGGGCAGCGCCTGGGGATAGAGCCGCACCAAACATCGGATCAGATCGCAGGCCAGTTCGTCCATGAGAATCGTCTCGTCATTCAGGGAACCTATAAATGCCAGCCGCATCCCCACCTGTTGATCCTCGAATTTGGGCCACAGAATACCGGGAGTATCCAGCAGCTCCAGTCCCCTGTCCAGACGGATCCACTGTTTTCCCCTGGTCACTCCGGGCCTGTTGCCGGTTTGAGCGCAGGCCCTCCCTACAAAGGAATTGATAAATGTGGACTTTCCCACATTGGGGATCCCCACCACCATAGCCCGAACCGGTCTGTTCACGATCCCCCGTCTGCGATCCCTCTCGATCTTTTCCCTGCACGCCTCCCGCGCCATACCGTAGACGGCTTTCATGCCGTTTTTCACTCTGGAATCAATCTCCTGTACGGGAATCTGCCGCTCCTGAAAATACCGGATCCACTGCCTGTTGCAGGCCGGATCCGCCAGATCCGCCTTGCCCAGCAGCACGATCCTGAACTTCCCGGCAGCCAGCCTGTCAATGTCGGGATTACGGCTGCTAAACGGTATCCTCGCGTCCAGCAGCTCGATCACCAGATCGATCAGTTTAATATTTTCCTGCATCATCCGTATGGCTTTCGTCATATGCCCCGGATACCACTGATAATTCATTCGCTCTTTATCCTCGTCCCGCGGCTGCGTCCGTCAATGTATCAGACCCATACCGCCGTTTTCACCGCCCATACGCAGCCACGCCTCCCCCACGATATCCGATTCCCTGATCGGCCCGATATTAGCGGAGCGGCTGTCCTCGCTGCTGCCGGGGTTATCCCCCATGCAAAAATATTGTCCGGCCTCCAGCGTCAGCTCTATCCCTGCTATCCCCGGATCCAGAACCTTCACATCCACCCAGGAGCTGGCGGCGCCGTTGACATACACTACGCCGTTCTGGATCAGTACCGTATCCCCCGGACAGGCCACCACCCGTTTCACATAATAGTGACTTTTGGTATTGCCGTTGGGCAAAAACACCACCACATCTCCCGTTTTGGGGGTGGACAGGATATAGCTGAAACGGTTGACGTATATCCTCTGTCCGTTGTACAGATCCGGCTCCATGGACGCGCCCACCATATTGGTGTAAGTCCCGAAGAAAAATGTGAGTACCACTGCGATAAACACGGAGGTAGCCATACCGAACAGTACCACAAATCCTTCCCTGACCGCCAGGGGGCTGATCTTTTTTTTTCGTTTATAAAAACTCAAACCTCTACCACGCATATCTCCTCCCGGCCCCCCTGCCTATCAGTATAGCACATTCCCGGAAAATAGAAAAGGACAACTACAAAAAAGTAATTGTCCCATTTTGGCAGATTATCTAACCAGCTCTTTTACCTTGGCCTTTTTGCCTACCCGGTCTCTTAAGTAATTCAGCTTGGCTCTTCTGACCTTACCTCTTCTGACCACTTCGATCTTCTCCACATTGGGGG
Organism: uncultured Acetatifactor sp.; assembly: GCA_910584375.1. Lineage (GTDB taxonomy): Bacteria > Bacillota > Clostridia > Lachnospirales > Lachnospiraceae > Acetatifactor. Next base: position 118,507 of record CAJUAH010000005.1, on the reverse strand, counting down.
AGTGTAACGGCCAGGTCTTCTCCACGCCGATTCCGTTGGAAGTCTTTCTCACGGTAAAGGTCTCGCGGTTGCTGCCGCCCTGTCTCTTCAGAACCACACCCTCGAACACCTGAATCCTCTCACGGTTGCCCTCTTTGATCTTGCCGTATACCTTGATGGTATCTCCCACCGAAAATTCGTCCACGGCAGCTTTCATCTGCTCTGCTTCGATCTCTCTGATGATATCGCTCATTGTAAACCTCCTAAAAATAATTGATGTTCTTAATACATTCCGTAACAGAGGACCATCTCATTTTCGCAACGTTAAGATTTTACCACACTCTCTGAGATTATGCAAGGACTTTGCGCAAAAATTTCCGTATTTCCCATACTATTTTCCACAGGCAGGCTGTTTTTTCTCCCGCAGACGCCACATAAGATCCCCGCACAGGCACAGACCCAGTTTTTCCTGCAGTCCCAGCGCGGCGATATTTGTCTCGCCTACCCTGCAATAAGGCGTCTCCCCACGGCGCAGATGCCGGTTGATCAGCCAGCCCTCCAGCGAGGAGGCCAGCCCCTGCCCGCGGCAGTCCTCTTCCACATACAGCATCCCCATACTGCCATCCTCATGGAGACCGATAAATCCGGACGGATACGGTTCTATGCCCTCTGTGTAGATGCCAAATACAGCGCCCGCCTGTATCCGTCCCTCGATATACGCCCTCCCGGGCGCCGGATACCGCCGTACCACATATTCCAGGGCCTCCGCCGTCAGGGGCCGTATATCCCGGTGCCGCACCCGCAGCGGCTCCCTGCGGGTATAACAGGCCTGATAGCAGGCATCGCCGGAGACCAGACCGTATTTTATTACCAGAAAATCCCGGATCTCCTCCCCGCAGACCAGCAGATCCATTCCCTCTTCTTTGCCAAACAGCTTTGCGCCCTGCTCCGCCAGCAGCCGCTCCGCCTCCTCAGAAGACTCCGCATACAGCGCATAAGTCCGCGTGTCTTCCACACGCAAAAGCAGACTGTTCTCTCCCCGGCACTCTTCCCAGGCCATATCCCGGCAGAGCAACTCCGTCAGATGGATATATCGGCGTTTCTGTCGGGAAAACCGCTCGATGAATCCCTGGCGAATCCGGTATCGCTCATACAGATCAGGTCTGCGCTGCCGGGTGCGCTCCACGGAGCGCTCCAGTCTCCAGTCCCGTATCCTTTTGTGGTCGCCGGACAGAAGAACCTCCGGCACGGGCCTGCCCCGCCAGATCTCCGGCCGGGAATATTGGGGATATTCCAGCAGACTGCCCGAAAAGGATTCCGTCTCGGCGGATTCCCCGTTGTGCAGCACGCCGGGCACCAGCCGGGCAATGGCGTCGATCATCACCATGGCGGGCAGTTCCCCGCCGGTCAGCACATAGTCTCCCAGAGATACATAGTCCGTGACGATCTCTTCCAGCACCCGCTCGTCCACCCCTTCATAATGACCGCAGAGAAACACCAGCTCCTCCTCCCTGGCCAGTTCCCGGGCCATGCGCTGTGTAAAGGTCTTCCCCTGGGGCGTTACATAGACCGTGCGGATCTTTCCGCCGCCGCGGCTCTCGTACTCCGCCGCCACGGACCGATAGGCGTCATACACCGGCTGCGCCTGCATCAGCATACCCGCTCCGCCCCCATAGGGAGAGTCATCCACCTTCCCATGTCTGTCCTGGGTGTAGTCCCGGATGTCCACCATATGAAAATGCAGCTGCCCTCTCTGCTCCGCTCTGCCCAGAACGCTGTATCCCAGCCCCTGGGCGATCATCTCCGGAAAAAGCGTCAGCACATGGAACCTCATACCAGTCCCTCCAGTACATGTACTTTCATCCTTCCCCGCTCCACATCCACATCCAGCACACATTGCCGGATGGCGGGCAGCAGCAGTTCCCGCCCGTCGGTCATACGAATCACATACACATCGTTGGCTCCCGTGGTCATCACGTCCTCCAGGACGCCCACCGGCGCGTCGTCCTCGTCATATACATCCACACCGATCAGATCGGCGATAAAATACTCGTCCCGCCCCAGCCTGACCGCATCCTCTCTGGGCACATACAGCCCCGCCTGGCGATAGGCCGCCGCATCCTCCAGCGTATCGATCCCCTTGAACTTGAGGATCACCATCTGCTTGAAAAATTTTACGCCCTCGATCTCCATTGCGACCTTCTCCCGGCCCGTATCCAGAAGAACCGTCTTCAGCTTTTTAAATCGGTTCGGATCGTCGGTGGTGGGATATACTTTGACTTCTCCCCGCACTCCATGGGTGGTGGCGATCACGCCCACCTGCAATATCTCCTCCATACACAAGCTCCTTTCGCTTACAGCCCGGACGGGACACTCCCGCGCCGCCGGGTAAAAACATGGCGAAACATACGAAATGTATGCTCCGCCAGTCTGTCCTTGCCTGTCGATCTTATTATACGATCTCCACATCCACGATCTTATTTTCTCTGGAGGATGCCGCTTTTACAACAGAACGTATCGCTTTCGCAATCCTGCCCTGTTTCCCGATGACTTTCCCCATATCGGCGGGAGCCACATGGAGTTCTACTGTGATATTCCTGCCCTCGCTCTTTTCTGTCACGACAACTTCGTCCGGGTGGTCTACCAGAGCCTTTGCGATCACTTCAACCAATTCTTTCATATTTACCCCGTTTCTGCATAGCACAGGTGAAAGCTGCTATATTGCGTTGTTATTTCTCGATGCCTGCGATCTTGAAAAGCTTGCCCACCACATCCGTAGGCTGAGCGCCGTTGGCCAGCCACTTTTTGGCCAGCTCCTCGTCGATCTTGAAAGTGCTGGGATCGGTGGAAGGATCGTAAGTGCCGATCTCCTCGATAAATCTGCCGTCTCTGGGAGAACGGGAATCCGCCACAACGATTCTATAGAAAGGCGCCTTCTTCTGTCCCATTCTTCTCAATCTGATCTTAACTGCCATTTTTCTTTACCTCCGTAATATTCTTTGTTTTTTATGTGATAAGTACTTATAAAGTACGAATCCTCTTAAAAGGGGAATCTGCCGCCTCCCATACCCGGGAAACCGCCCATCATGCCCCGGCGCCTGCCGCCGCCAAACTGTTTCATCATCTTCTGGCTCTGTTCAAACTGCTTGATAAAGCGGTTGACTACGCTGATATCCACACCCGCACCTTTCGCAATACGGTGTTTTCTCCGGGGATTCAGCAGCTTGGGATTGCGCCTCTCCTGGGGCGTCATGGACAGTACGATGGCTTCCATATGCGCCAACTGTTTCTCGTCCACCATGGACTCCAGATCGCCGCCCTTGACGCCCATACCGGGCAGCATACTCAGGATACTGCTCAGCCCGCCCATTTTCCGCATCTGTTTCATGCTCTCCAGATAGTCCTCAAAATCGAACTTACCCTTCTTCATGCGGCCCGCCATCTCCCGGCCCTTGTCCTCGTCCAGATCCAGACTGGCCTGGGCCTTGTCGATCAGGGACAGCACATCTCCCATGCCCAGAATCCGGCTGGCCATACGGTCCGGATAGAACTGTTCCATATCGGAGAGCTTTTCCCCCATGCCCACATAGAGGATGGGCTTGCCGGTCACAGCCTTGATGGACAGAGCCGCGCCGCCCCTGGTATCGCCGTCCATCTTGGTCAGTATTACGCCGTCGATACCCACCTTCTCGTCAAATTCTCTGGCCACGTTCACCGCGTCCTGACCGGTCATGGCGTCCACCACCAGCAGGGTCTGATGCACCGCGATCTGCTCCTTGATCTCCTGGAGCTCGCCCATCATCTCCTCATCCACATGCAGACGTCCCGCCGTATCCAGAATTACCACATTATGTCCGTTCTTCTGGGCGTAGGCCACCGCCTCCCTGGCGATCTCCACCGGCTTGTGGTCACAGCCCATGGAAAAGACCTCCACTTCCTGTTTCTGCCCGTTGATCTGCAGCTGCTCCACAGCGGCAGGTCTGTAGACGTCGCAGGCCACCAACAGTGATTTCTTGCCCTTCAGTTTCAATTTGCCTGCGATCTTGGCGGTGGCAGTGGTCTTACCGGCGCCCTGCAGGCCGGCCATCATAATAACGGTTACGGATTTTCCCGGCTGCATGGCGATCTCGGTGGTTTCGCTGCCCATCAGGGCAACCATCTCCTCGTTTACAATCTTGATTACCATTTGCCCGGGATTGAGACCGTTCATCACATCCTGTCCCACAGCCCGCTCTTCCACGGCTTTAATAAATTGCTTTACCACCCGGAAATTCACATCGGCCTCAAGCAGAGCCATCTTCACTTCTTTCAGAGCGCTCCGCACGTCCTCCTCTGTGAGGCGGCCCTTACTCCGCAGATTCTTAAAAACATTCTGAAGTTTGTCGGTCAGACTTTCAAACGCCATGCTTTTCCCATTTACCCTTCTGCAGTTCCTGTTTTTGAGAACTGCATTCCTGCTTTTGAGGTGCTGCACCGTTCTGACAGAAACTACAGTTGCTCCAGCAATTCCTCAGCCAGACGGTGAATCTCCGGCAGACTGTCCGCACCCTGTCCCGGTTCCCGGGTCAGCTCCAGAATCTTAGCCACCTTCTCTCTGGCGTTCACAAACTTTTCCACCAGACGCAGCTTGGATTCATACCCCAGCAGGAGCCTGTCACAACGGCGTATCAGGTCATGCACGCCCTGTCTGCTGATGCCTCTGTCCTGGGCGATCTCCCCCAGCGACAAATCGTTACACACCGCGTCCTCATAGATTCCCCGTTGATGTTCTGTCAGCAGTTCCCCATAGAAATCATACAAAAGCGCCTGCTGATATATTTTCTCCATGTGACTTACCCCTTCTCCGCCTTCGCCTTACCAGCCCGGCACACTCACCTTTGCCATGATACAACAGTTCCGTATACCTGTCAAGTATTTTTTCTTTACACCGCAAAATCTTTTTGTAGATCATCACAGTTTTTCGCTGAAATAGCTCTTGTAGCCCTCCCCGTAGATTTCCGTGGCGCTGCTGACAATCATAAAAGCCTGGGGATCCTCCTCCCTGACGATCACTTCCGCCTTGGGGGCCGTAACTTTTTTGACGGCGCACAGGATCACTTCTTTTTCCTTGCCGCTGAAGGCCCCAGAGCCGTGCATATGGGTCACGCCGATATCCAACTCCTCCAGCAGACGCCGGGTGATTTGCTCCGCATGGTCGCTGATGATAAAGATCAGTTTGGCCTCGTCCCTGCCGTAAAGTACCAGATCCAGAACCAGGGAGATCATGATTACCGTCAACCCGGCGTACAGAGCCGCGTCCACGTTCTTGAACACAAAGGCGGAGAGAGCCACGATCACGGCATCCATAGCCAGAAACAGACCTCCGGTTCTCAGGTGGGGCATTTTGATCCGCAGCAGTTTGATGATGATATCCGTCCCTCCGGTGGTGGCTCCGGCCTTGAACACCCAGCCTATTCCCACAGCCGACAGACAGCCGCCCGCCAGCGCGGCCAAAAGCGGATCCGTAGTGACCGGCCCCACGCCGGAGAGCAGGTTGGTAAACAGGGAGATCAGCACGGTGCAATATATGGTGGACAGGCTGAAACGCAGGCCGAACTTCCAGGTTCCCAGAATCAAAATGGGGATATTGATCAGCAGGATCAAAGTACCCGTCTCCACCGGAATCAGACGGTTTAAGATAATGGCGATACCGGTCACGCCGCCGGGCGCCAGAGAATTGGGATCCAGAAACAGGCTGACCGCCGTGGAATACAGGGCGCAGGCCACGGTTATCAGCAGATAGCTAGCCACCGTTTTTACGGCGCCGCTCTTTACTTTTTTCATTGCGTAATCCTCCGATCGTGATGTGATAAAAAATCCGCATATCTTCATAATATGCGGATTCATAATCAGTATACAGCATTCCTGCTCCATTATACTTCTTTTTCCGTGACTGTCCGTCATAACGCCCACGGAGCGGCGTACCTGTACCGTTCCTGCAGGCAGATTATTTGACGAAATGCGATCCTCGCAACGCCCTAGATATTGGTGCGCACCAGCTTTGGCTTATAGCCGCCCCGCTCCAGCGCCTCCATGATCTGGTGCTTATGCTCCGTGCCGAAAGCCTCCAGCGTGATCCGCAGTTCCACCGCCGCATTGCGGTTGGTGGAGACAAACTGATTGTGTTCCAGTTTGATCACATTGCCGCTCTCGCCGGCGATGACGCCGGATACCCGGCACAGTTCCCCCGGCTTGTCCGGCAGCAGCACGGACACGGTAAATATCCTGTCCCTAAAGATAAGTCCCTGCTGTACCACGGAGGACATGGTAATCACGTCCATGTTGCCGCCGCTCAAAATAGCTACGATCTTTTTGTCCTTTACATCCAGATGCTTGACAGCCGCCACGGACAGCAGGCCCGAGTTTTCCACCACCATCTTATGATTCTCCACCATATCCAGGAAAGCCACCACCAGCTCTTCGTCCTCTATGGTGATGATATCATCCAGATTCTGCTGTATATAGGGAAACAGCTGGCTGCCCGGCGTCTTTACCGCCGTACCGTCCGCAATGGTGTTCACCCCGGGCAGCGTGACCACCTTACCGGCCTTTAGCGACTCCTGCATACAGTTGGCTCCCGCGGGTTCAACGCCGATGACCTGTATCTTGGGATTCAGCAGCTTGGCCAGCGTGGACACACCCGTGGCCAGTCCGCCGCCGCCGATGGGCACCAATATATAGTCCACCAGCGGAAGCTCCTTTACGATCTCCATGGCAATGGTACCCTGTCCGGTGGCCACTGTCAGATCATCGAAGGGATGGATGAACGTGTAGCCGTGTTCCTCTGCCAGCTCATAGGCCCTGGCGCAGGCCTCGTCGTATACATCTCCGTACAGTACCACCTCCGCGCCGTAGCCCTTGGTGCGGTTCACCTTCATCAGCGGCGTGGTGGTGGGCATGACAATAGTGGCCTTGGCCCCGTAGCACTGCGCCGCATAGGCCACGCCCTGGGCATGGTTGCCGGCAGAGGCGGTGATCAGTCCTCTGGCTCTCTCTTCCTCCGTCAGTGTACTCATCTTGTAATAGGCGCCCCTCACTTTATAAGCGCCGGTAAACTGCATATTTTCCGGTTTCAGATACACCCTGTTGCCGCTCAGGCCGCTGAGGAAATCGCTGTATATCAGTTTGGTCTCCAAAGTGACCCTTTTCACGGTCTCGCAGGCACTCTCAAATCGATCCAATGTCAACATATGTTCATCTCCTTATCCGTTCTGTCCTTATGACGGCTCCGTGTCCGTCTCCCTGGCCGGTTCCACGTCAAACAGCGCGTTTACAAACTCATCCGAATTGAATTTCTGCAGATCCTCTATCGTCTCTCCCACACCGATGTATTTTACCGGAACCTGCAGCTGGGACTGGATTGCCACGGCGATCCCGCCCTTGGCGGTGCCGTCCATCTTGGTGAGGATGATCCCTGTCAGATCCGCCACCTCTCCGAATTCCCGGGCCTGAGCCATGGCATTCTGTCCGGTGGTGCCGTCCAGCACGATCAGATTCTCCCGGTGGGCGTCGGGGAACTCCCGGTCTATAATCCGGTTCATCTTCCGCAGTTCTTCCATCAGGTTCTTTTTATTGTGGAGACGTCCCGCCGTGTCGATCAGCAGCACGTCCGCATGGCGGGCCTTGGCGGCGTTCACCGCGTCAAATACGACGCTGGCCGGATCCGTGCCCTCTCTCCCGCCGATCATATCCACATTCGCCCTCCGGGCCCACTCCGCCAGTTGATCTCCCGCCGCCGCGCGAAATGTATCCGCCGCCGCGATCAGCACTTTCAGACCGTTATCCTTCAGTTTTCCCGCCAGCTTGCCCACGGAGGTAGTCTTCCCCACGCCGTTGACGCCGATCACCATGATTACGGATCTCTGGTTCTCAAAGTCATAGGCGGTCTCGTCCACCTTCATCTGCTCTTTTATGCTCTCGATCAGCAGCTGTTTACAGGCGGCAGGCTCCTTGATATGCTGCTCCTTCACCTGGCGCTTTAAACGCTCCACGATCTCTCCTGTGGCGTTGACGCCGATGTCACCCATGATGAGGATCTCCTCCAGCTCCTCATAAAAGTCTTCATCTATGGCGGAAAAACCGCTGAAGACATTATCGATCCCCCGCACGATATTATTTCGGGTCTTGGCAAGACCCTCTTTTAAACGGCTGAAAAAACCTTTCTTTTCTTCGCTCATGCACCGTCTCCTTTTTATGTCAAATCTTTGTCGACCAGATTTACACTCACCAGAGTGGACACTCCCTTTTCCTGCATGGTAATCCCATACAGGCGGTCCGCGCGCTCCATCGTACCGCGCCGGTGAGTAATCACAATAAACTGTGTGTGTTTTGTCAGCTTATGTAAATATTTGGCATACCGGGACACATTGGATTCGTCCAGAGCTGCCTCGATCTCATCCAGCAGACAGAACGGAGAAGGTTTCAGATTCTGTATGGCGAACAGCAGGGAGATGGCTGTCAGCGCCTTCTCGCCGCCGGAAAGCTGCATCATGTTCTGCAGTTTCTTTCCCGGGGGCTGGGCGATGATACGAATCCCCGCCTCCAGAATATCCTCGTCCTCCATCAGTTCCAGCGTTCCTTTCCCACCGCCGAAAAGCTCCTTGAACACCTTGTCAAACTCCCGGCTGATCTCCGCGAATTTCTCATTAAACTGCTTTCGCATGGCGCTGTCCAGCTCCTGAATGATGCCTTCCAATGTCTTTTCCGCCTCCACCAGATCGTCATGCTGGGTCTTCATAAAAGTATAACGCTCCATCAGGTTTTTATAATCCTCAATGGCGTTCACATTCACGTCTCCCAATCTCTTAATCTGATCTTTCAGATTCACGATCTCCCGTTTCATGGATGACAAATCTGTCATTTCTTCATCCCGGATAGACATGGCGTCGCTCAGCGTGATCTCGTACTCATCCCACATATAATTGATCTGGGACTCCACCGTCTCCTCCATGCGCTCCTTCTGAGACGCAAGCCTGTAAACCTCCTTATCCAGCGCTGCCATCTGCTCCGCCAGTTCTTCTCTGGATGTAAAGAAATTCTTCTGCCTGTCGCTCAGAATCTCCTTCTGCTCCATATCCTCCTTAAGTTTGCTCTCCGACTGTGTCTGGGCATCGTGAGAGGCGGCGATGGTCTGCTGGATCTCCAGAATATGGCGGCCCTTTTCTTCCTCATCCTGCCGATTTTGGAGCAATGCCTCCTCTATCTCCCCAAGCTCCCCCTGAGAGTGTTCCATCTCCCCGTTGATACGGTCTACGTTGGTCTGATGGAATTCCTGGGTCTGCATCATCTTTTCCACTTTTAATTCCCATTCCGATACATGGGCCGAGGCTTCGGACTCCTCCCTGCGATATTCCTCCAGCTGTCCCTGCCATGTTGCGATCTGCTCCTGGGTGTTTTTCTCCAGTTCCTCGCTGGCGGCCAGTTCCCGCTGTATATCTCCCTTGCCGCTTGCGATCTCCCGAATCTGGCTTTCGATCTCCTGCTCTTCCTTTTTCATGGAGTCGAAACCCTCTTCCTCCTCCGCCATACGCTCTCTGGCCTGAGAAATGCTGATACGGACGGTGTTCTGTTCTATGGAGGATCTCTGCATGTCGGCTTTCATGCCCTCGATTTCCAGGCGCAGCTTGTTCCTGTGACTCTTGGTATCCTCAATGGCCCGATTGGTATCCTCCACGGCCTGGGCCAGTCTCTTTATCTTTTTCTCCAGTTCTTCCATCTCCCTGCGCCGCCCCAGCAGATTGCTGCTGTTTTTAAAGGCGCCGCCGCTGATGGCTCCGCCGGGTACCAGAAGTTCCCCTTCGATCGTCACCATGCGGATACCGTAATCATATTTTCTGGCAATCTTTACGGCATTGTCCACATGATCGATCACGACGATGCGGCCCAGCATGGCTTTCGCCACATTACGGTATCTTTTGTCTGTGGACACCAGTTCGTCCGCCATGCCCAGTACACCCTTTTCTTTCAGCACCTCCGGCGTTTTGAACTCCTGGGGATGGGTGATGCTGGTCAGGGGAAGGAATGTGGCGCGGCCTGCCTTATGCTCCTTCAGATAGGCGATCATCTGTTTGGCCGTCTCCTCGTCGTCTGTGACGATATTCTGTATATTGCCGCCCAGTGCGGTCTCGATGGCCGTCTCATACTTTTTTTCCACCTGAATGATATCTGCCACCACGCCGATAATGCCTCTGACCCGCTCCTTCTGTTCCATGACTTTCTTTACGCTGCCGCCATACCCCTCATACCGCTCGGTGATACCGGCCAACGCCTCCAGACGGGACTTTTCCTGATGGTAATTCTGCTGGGCATCCCGCAGGTTTTTGTCGTGATCCGCCAGGGTCTGCCGGATCCCGCCCAGCTCCTGCTCTTTGGCGGCTATATCCTCGTTCATCACCCGCAGCGTATCCGTGATCTGCGCAAAACGCTCCTCCAGCTGGCGTAAATTCTCCTCCCGGGCTTCCTCGTCGGATCTGGCCCGCAAGATCCGGGAATTGAGTTCCGCCTTGCGGATATTGATCTGTTCTGTCATGGTGTCGTAGCGCCCCAGGCGGGATTTGATCGTGGCCCGCTGGTTCAACTCCCCGATGATGGCATTTTTACCCGCCTCGATCTGGTTATTCAGTTCTTCTATCCTGCCCTGCACCGCCTCCAGACGTCCCCGCACTTCGTCCCGGATACCGGAGAGCTCCTGCACCTGCTGATCTATCCGGGCTTTCTGTGCCAGTATCTCTTCTTTGTCCCTGTTTTTGGCGGCTATCTCCGTCTCTACGGTCTCCTTGCGGTTCTTTAGATGGGTCCGGCTGCCTCTGGCGGAATTAATCTGCTCTTTCAGCACTGCAATCTCGCCCTCCAGACGCCCCCGCAGCAGGCCCGTATCGTTCAGGCTGGTCCTGGCCTCCTCGATGGCCTGATCCAACGCCTCGATCCGAGACTGTATCTGTTCGTATTCCTCCTTGGTGCGCTCGTATTTTTCTCTGGTCTCCCGCAACTGTCCTCCAGCGTTCTGGTGTTTCTCCTCCACCTCTTTAAGCTGCTTTTTCAACCGGTCATTCTCCAGCAGGAACACGTTTACATCCAGAGCTTTCAGTTCTTCTTTTTTCTTTAAATAGACTTTCGCCACCTCGGACTGGCGCTCCAGGGGACCGATCTGTTTCTCCAGCTCGGACAGGATATCCGTCACCCTTACCAGATTCTGTTTCTCATTCTCCAGCTTGTTCTGCGCCGCCGCCTTACGTCTCTTGAACTTGACTATACCCGCCGCCTCGTCGAACAGTTCCCTTCTCTCCTCCGGCTTACCGCTGAGGATCTTATCGATCTGTCCCTGTCCGATGATGGAATAACCCTCCTTGCCGATACCCGTATCGTAAAACAGTTCGTTTACATCCTTTAGACGGCTGGGAGTTCCGTTGATCAGATATTCACTTTCTCCGGAACGGTAAATCCGCCGGGCCACGGTGACTTCGTCGAAGTCAATGGCCAACTGGTGATCGGAATTGTCCAGTGTGATCGCCACATAGGCGTAACTCAAAGGTTTCCTGGTCTCTGTGCCCGAGAAAATGACATCCTGCATGCTGGCGCCCCGCAACTGTTTGATGCGCTGTTCGCCAAGCACCCACCTGACGGCGTCCGCCACATTGCTCTTGCCGCTGCCGTTGGGACCCACGATACCGGTGATCCCGTTGTGGAACTGAAAATTTATCTTGTTGGCAAAGGACTTAAATCCGTGTATCTCTATACTTTTTAAATACATTACGCTTATTGTACCTTTCTATATATACTAAAGCTGTTTTGCCGCGCCTTCGCTGTCATTTTGCAACTGCAGCAGCGCCTTATACGCGGCCTGCTGTTCCGCGGCCTTCTTGGTATGTCCTTCCCCTGTTCCAAGCACTTCCTCCTCCATGCGTACCTGCACGCGGAAGGTCTGGTCGTGTTCGGGGCCGTACACATCCAGCAGCTCGTATTCCAGATCCTTTTTCAGTTTTCCCTGAACCACTTCCTGCAAAGTGCTCTTGCTGTCGTAAAACAGTTTCTTATGCTCCAGATCCGACAGCACGAAACGGTCGATGTACGCTTTGGCATGCTCCATACCGCCGTCCAGGTAGATAGCCCCGATTACCGCTTCCATCACGTCGGAGGTAATGGAATCCCTTTTGCGCCCGCCGGTGCATTCCTCCCCCTTGCCCAGCAGAATATATTCTTGCAGCCGGATATCCCGGGCACAGAAAGCCAGCGCGGACTCACACACCATGGAGGCCCGCAGTTTGGTCATCTTGCCCTCCGGGAGCCGCGGCTGCCTCTGAAACAAAAATTCGCTGCTCACCAATTCCAGCACGGCGTCTCCCAGAAATTCCAGCCGTTCGTAATTCTCTGTTTTGTTAATACGTCTCTCATTGGCATAGGAACTGTGAGTAAGGGCCTGCTTTAGCAGTTCCCTGTTCTCAAAACGGTATCCTATGGTGTCCTCCAACGCGGACAGATCCTGTTCTTCTCTCATATCTGTTTGTTCCTTATCTTAAAAGAAAATCCTGCCTGGCAGGATTCTCTAAGGCTAAACTTCGGCGCTCCGAACCAGCTCTACAGCTTCTCCCACCGTGCCGATTCTCTCCGCGTCCTCCGGAGATATCTCAATATCAAATTCCTCCTCAATACCCATAACGATCTGAAATACATCCAGGGAATCCGCCCCCAGATCCTCGATGAAAGTACTGTCCGGCGTTATGCCGGAAGGCTCAATATTCAGAACCCCGGCAATGATTCCTTTGATCTTTTCAAGCTCCATCTCCGTCATCCTTTCTCATCTTCCATTCTCTGCTCCGTCAATCCTGCGTCCCAAGTTTCTCCCGGATTTTCTCATTGATCTGCTGTTTCTTAAAATCCAGACATTGCAGGATCGTATTTTTGATCTCTATCTCTGTGGCGCTGCCGTGGGTCTTTACCACCAGCCCGTTAAGTCCCAGCAGAGGAGCGCCTCCGTACTCCTGCACGTCAAAGCTCCTCAGAGTGGATTTCAGCGCCGGTTTCACCAGCAACGCTCCCAACTTGCTGCGCAGGGACGTCATCATACCGCCCTTCACCTTTTTAATCAGAGTAGCGCCCACGCCCTCATAGAGCTTTAAGATCACATTGCCCACAAAGGCCTCGCAGACCACCACGTCCGCCACGCCCGCAGGAATGTCCCTGGCCTCCACGCTCCCGATAAAATTGATGTCCTGACAGTCTTTCAGCAGAGGAAAAGTCTCTTTGACCAGAGCGTTGCCTTTCTCCTCCTCCGCACCGATGTTCACAATGCCCACACGGGGATTTTTGATCCCCATGATGCTCTCCATGTAAATAGAGCCCATTCTTGCAAATTGTATCAGATGGGAAGGTCTGGCGTCCACATTGGCGCCGCAGTCGATGAGCAGGCTCACCCCGTTCTCCGTAGGGATCAGCGGAGCCAGAGGCGGTCTCTCCACTCCTTTGATCCTGCCCACGATCACCTGTCCCCCCACCAGCACCGCGCCGGTGCTGCCGGAAGACACGAACGCGTCGCAGCTACCGTCCTTTACCATATATAAAGCTTTTACAATGGAGGAATCCTTCTTCTTGCGAATCGCCATGACAGGGGGCTCTGCCGTCTCGATCACCTCTGAGGCATGCACCACCTCCATCTGCGTCATATCATAAGTATATTTAGAAAGCTCCTCTTTAATGACAGGCTCCTTGCCCACCAGAAAAACCTTTATCTCCTTATTGGCGTTCACTGCTTCCACGGCGCCCTTAACAATCTGAACCGGAGCGTTGTCTCCTCCCATCGCGTCCACCGCCACATTGACCATCTGCCATCTCCTCCTATTTAGAGTTTCAGTACACAATACACATCTACTATACTAAAACGGCCTGCAAAAATCAAGCGTGAAATCACAAAAAAGACTCCCCCGCGCACGGAGAAGTCTCAGGTTTCATAAGGGATTCCACTACTCAACATCCACAACCTGTTTCTTGTTGTAAGAACCGCAAGCCTTACATACTCTGTGGGGCATCATCAATGCGCCGCACTTGCTGCATTTTACCAGAGCGGGAGCGCTCATCTTCCAATTCGCTCTTCTCTGATCTCTCCTGCCTCTGGAAGATTTATTCTTAGGACAAATAGACATGGTTACACCTCCTTAATAAAGTTCCACATCTGGGCGCTGGGCTGCAGATGCTGTTTTCATTTTGCGTTAAATATATCCTGTATCACTGCCATTCGTGGGTCCGGAACAAAAGTGTCACATCCGCAGTCCCTCACATTGCGATTCTGTCCGCATACCGGGCATATGCCCTTACAATCCTCCCGGCACAGAATCTTCGCAGGCCAGTTACCGATTATCATATCATGCGCCAAAGCCTCCACGTCCAGCTCATATCCGTCTACAAATATCTGATCGTCCTCATCCTCCGCACTTTCTGCCATTTCCGGGGAATATACCGTTCTCTCGGAATGCAGTGAAAGCGTCACCGGCACTTCCGCCAGGCATCTGTCGCAGGCTGCACGCAATGTCAGTTGCAGATTGGCCTTCAGCAGAGCTTTACCCGTCTCCAGATGTTCAACGCTTACGCAGACGGGAGATTTTTCCACAATCTCAAAACGCTCCAGCCCATTGTCAAAGCATGTCATCTCAAGCTCGGTCTCCGCATCCAGACGCTTGCCCTCGGATGTAAACACATCGGATAAATGAATGAACATAGCGACTCCTGTGCATAATATTCGTGCGATCCTTGTCACACACTGACTCATTATACATAAGTGTACCCTGTTTGTCAACAGGTTTTTACCCACAATAGTGATTTTTCTTGCGCAGAACGGCCGCCGCCCCCGCTGCGGCAACAATGCACAGAGTCAACAGTACGCACCACAGGGGAATCTCCCTCACGTCCAGACACCGGATATTGATCCACATCTGATTGATATCGCGGGTCTGCTCCTCGTCAAAGTACCCCATAACTGCCGCCCGGGATATGACCTCCTGGGACGGATACTGGGTATACAACTGACGCCCCACCTGTTCCTGCGACGTATGAACGATATAGTCCTCATCCGCATTGTCCCCGCCAAAGAAATATCCCACAGGGTAGGCCACCGTATCCTCCTCGTCCTCCTCCGCGCCATAACACCATTCCAAATAGGAAAAGACCGTATCGTCCTCCCCTCCGGAGATCGCCGAAGTATAACCGATGTAGTACATATTCCGCACCGCGTTCTCCGGTCTGGATAAAAAGTTGACGAAGGCCTCCGCCGCCTGCTTTTTCTCCATATCCTCCCCGATGCCGGCTCTCAGCATGACCCATCCGTCAAACCAGAGGTTGGTGCATTCTCTGGGCACCGCGAACTGCAGATACACGTCGTCCTCCTCGGCCTGATCCATGGCGTATACCGCGTCTCCCGACCATTGATAGTTGGCGGCGATCTTGCCTGTCACCATATCCGCCTTGCCGCTGTCTGTCTCCAGGGCGTAGATATTTCCCATGATGCGCCCCAACAGTTCTTCCACCTCGTCGATGGTCTCAGGGGATACATCGTTCATCATATCGCCCAGTTTTTCCTGATACTCCGCGTCCGCCAGAAAGGCCTCATCCATCAACTGCTCCTGCCGCAGATAACCCAATGTGGAGAAATAGGTATCGCGCACATTGTCCTTAAGCGTGATCTGACGATAAAAATCCGGATTGTCAAACACCGCCCAGGTAGATGCTTCCTCCAGGGTCATCAGCTCCGGATTGTATAATACCCCGGTCACTCCCCACATGTAGCCTGCAGCGTAACGGCTCCAACTCTCTCCGTTTATTTCATTTTCCTCAAAAACGTCCGCAATATATGGCGACACACACCTCGCATAATAATTCTCCTCATCCTCCCTGTCAAAAAAGGACTCGGAGTAGGGTTCCAGCGCGCCTTCCGCCATCAGTTTCATGATCATATAATCGGAGGGACAGACCAGGTCGTAGGTATCTCCCAGAGTCAACTGGTTATACAGATCTTCGTTGGTGCCAAAACAGGAATACTCTACCTGCACCCTTTTACCGTAAGTCTCGTAATACCAGTCCTCAAACTCATCATACAGGGCGTTCTCTCCAAAGATCTCCACGCCGTTGTCCAGTTCGATCCTCTCCTCTTCGTCCCAGTCTCCCAGGTCGATATATTCTTCCCAGTTGCAGACCCGGAGGGTGATCGTCTCCTCCCTGGCCTGTGCCTGCCCCCCCCAGGGCCCGGCCAGACCCAGAAGGACAGCCCCGGTCAGACACAGTGCCGGCACACGTACTCTTCTAACCTTCAAATTTACTGCCCTCCTTTCCGCTCCGCAGATTCATCAGCGCCACCGCCAGCACCACAATGAGAAAAATCAGCGTGGACAGCGCCCACAGCGCCGTCTTAATCTCTGTCTGGGAGCCCTTTGTCGCGTTCACCACATAAGTGCTGATGGTGTCAAAAGTGGCGGGTTTGGTATAACTGGCAATAAAATAGTCATCCAGGGACAGTGTCACCGCCAGAGCAAAACCGGACAGGATACCCGGCTGGATCTGGGGCAGTACTACTTTTGTAAGCGCCTGTCTGGGAGTTGCCCCCAGATCCATGGCCGCCTCATACAGACTGGCATCCATCTGCTTTAACTTTGGCACCACCGACAGATAGACAAAAGGAGCAGACAATACCACATGTCCGATCACCAGCGGCACATAGGTACTCTTATCCACCCCCAGCACCACCACCAGCATGATACATACGGAAAAGCCTGTCACCACATCCGCGTTTATAACCGGAACCTGATTCATGACGCCCACAAAATTCCTGGTCATTTTTTTGGAATAAAATGCCCCTATGGCTCCCAGCGTACCCAGCACCGCGGCCAGAAAAGAAGAACCGACAGCCAGCAGCACCGTGCCCAGGATCATACTCCTGAGCTCCTCATTGGAAAATAAATTGATATAATTGTCCATGGTAAATCCATGAACGGAACCGATATTGGCAGAGGTGGTGAAACTGTAAAAGGCCAGTACCAATATGGGCAGATACAACAATAGCAGCATCACACCGATAAAAATTTTCCCCGGCAGATCCTTTCTCATAGCAGCGCACCTCCTCTGTTTCCGGTATCCTCCTCCGCGTAGCGGTCCGTGACCAGAGTGAACACCAGAATGATGAGCAGCAGGATCAGCGCGATCATCGAACCGTTATGCCAGTCGTAAGCGCTGAAAAAGCTGCCGATCAGACTGCCCATGATATAAGTGCTGTTGTACAGCATATCCAGCACCACATAATTGGTCATGGACGGCAGAAACACCATGACCACGCCGCTGATGATTCCCGGCACGGACAGGGGCAGCGTCACCTTGCAGAATACCTGAAACGGGCTGGCTCCCAGATCCGCCGCCGCCTCCAGCAGACTCTTGTCCAGTTTCAGCAGCGTGGTGTACATGGGCAGGATCATAAAAGGCAAAAAGTCATAAGTCATACCGATGATGGTATTCAAAAAGGGATGAAACGCCAGATTCCCCTCGATCAGTGTTAATATTTCCTTCAGCGCCGTGATCCGCAGCGTAAAGTTGATCCACATGGGCATGACGAACATCACAACGATCACCGCCCTGCTCTTCCACTTACTCCTTGCCAGAATATAGGCGATGGGATACGCCAGCAACAGACATACGCAGGTGGTCACCACCGCTATGGCAAAACTGTAAGCCAGCGTTCCTATTGTATAAGGGCTGGTAAAAAATCCTGTCAGATTGCCCAGGGTAAACTGCCCCTCCCCATTGGTAAACGCATAATATATAATGACCAGAAGCGGCGCCGCCACAAAGCAGAGCAAAAACACTGCATAAGGAATGCAGAGCTGTTTTCTGGAAAAACGTAATACACCCATATCTCTACCTCCGTGCCGCTACTTTTTCAACGCGAACTGCAGCTTGTCTTTGGGTATGATCAGACTCACATAGTCGTCCATGTTCCACAGATACTCGTCATGCACGATAAAGTCTTCATCCTCG
Organism: uncultured Acetatifactor sp.; assembly: GCA_910584375.1. Taxonomy (GTDB): domain Bacteria; phylum Bacillota; class Clostridia; order Lachnospirales; family Lachnospiraceae; genus Acetatifactor. Next base: position 100,483 of record CAJUAH010000005.1, on the reverse strand, counting down.
TCCGTCCGGACTATGTAACGGTAATGATCGCCCTTGTAGATCAGGTTGATGATATGTCCCTTCACCATCCCTGCCTCTTCGTCATCACTCATAACAATATCTTCCGGCTTTATGGATACGATCACCCGCAGGGACTGTGCCTCCACCTCATCCCCGTGGGCATCCACCAAAGTACCGCCCTCCTCCATACGGGAACCGGGGAGCAGCCGCGTGATGTCAAAATCCAGATCTCCGTCCAGAAAATCCAACTGATAACCGCTTTTTACGCCCACCTCGATCTTGTTTAACGTGCTCTCGGCGATCATGATATGGATCCCCTCGGGGTCAACGGTCAGTCCCACCCGGCTCCCCGCCTGGGCCTTGCGGGTGGACTGAATCACGATCTCATTTTTGCCGGACTGCACGGTGATCTCATAATGTACGCCTTTAAACACCACGGAGGTCACTTCCCCCTGAATAATCCCCTCTCCTGGAGGCGTAATCTGGATATCTTCGGGACGCAATACCGCGTCGATCATGGTGCCGTTCTCCACGTCGTCCACACAGGTGAACTCCGCGCCGCAAAAACGAACCTTGTATTTGCCGGTCATAATGCCGTTGAAGATATTGCTCTCCCCGATAAAGTCCGCCACAAAGGCGTTTTTCGGCTCGTTATAGATATCCTCCGGCTCGCCCACCTGCTGTATTCTGCCCTCCGACATGACCACAATCTTGTCGGACATGGTCAGCGCTTCCTCCTGGTCGTGGGTCACATAGATAAAAGTAATGCCCAGCTTGTCATGCATGGATTTCAGCTCCAACTGCATCTCTTTGCGCATCTTAAGGTCCAGCGCGCCCAGGGGCTCGTCCAGCAGCAGGATCTGAGGCTCGTTGACGATGGCTCTGGCGATGGCAATACGCTGCTGCTGCCCACCGGACAGGGTCTGGACGGTCCGGGTCTCAAACCCTTCCAGATCCACCATTTCCAGGGCTTTTTTTACTTTTTTTACCACCTCTGCCCGGGGCAGTTTTTTCAGTTTCAGCCCAAAGGCTATATTATCGAAAATATTCAGATGGGGAAACAGGGCATAGCGCTGGAACACCGTGTTAATCGGTCTCTCGTTGGGCGGCAGCTTGGTTATATCCCTGCCGTTTAATAATATCTCGCCGCCGCTGGGCATGTCAAAACCAGCCAGCATACGCAGAGTCGTAGTCTTACCGCAGCCGGAAGGCCCCAGAAAAGTCACAAACTCCCCCTGTTTTATGGTAAGGTTAAAATCGTCCACCGCCACAAAACCGTCCTCAAAAGCACGGCACAGGGATTTAAACTCCAGAAAATGTTCCGATTGTGCGCTTTGGTTCACCGCAGTTTCCTCCTAAAATTAAAGTTCGTCAAAACTTTTATTCCGCTACGACCCTCCCGTTGCCCTGTCACGCAGAGGAATTTCCGGACATAAGCGTCCGTAAATTCTCCGGGCATCGTCCGAGCCTTGCTGTTATAAAATACACTGAACTCAAGTCTATCATAAAATATTACGGATTTCTACATATTTTTTATATTTCACATATTATTAGCAGGCGTTTATACAGAATATACCAAAACAGAGACCGGAAAAACTTTCCCAGTCTCTGTATAATGTATCATGTTACAGTTCTTTCAGTCTGCCGCCGTATAAAGGGTCCCGTCCTGTTTTGCTGCGCGACATGATCAAATGCACGGCAGTCAATATTACACGGATGCGGCTCCGCATGCCCTGGCCTCCTCATATTCGAGTTCCGTATAGCCCAGATCCAAAACAGTCTGCTTATCAAATCCTTTTTTTATCATCCTGCATATTGCCTGCCTTTTTTCTTCCTTGATTCCGGCGACCTTGCCCTCTCTCATCCCGGCGGCCTTGCCCTCCTTGATTCCGGCCTCCTTGCCCTCCTTGATTCCGGCGGCTTTTGCCTCCTCCATGTATTTCTCCATAATCTCACACATCGCAGACACACCTCCTTCCTGCTCTTTCAGGTAATGCACGCGGGAAGACAGCTTGGGAAAGCGCGGATCGTGCACCTCCTGCTGCATGAAACACCGCATCAGACCCGCTATATCCGTCCCGTCGTCTATGCAGGTGTTGACAAATACCTCCTGCAGACCGTCGTCGATGGGTTCCCCATTCTCCCGGATTACCTTGTCGATATGGTAGATTGTCCACCCATAACCCAGAAAATCCCTCTCTGATATATACACGATAATTACCCGAGGTACATTCTCAAAACGCTCGCCGGGCTCCGTATTCTTAGTGACAATGCTCGCGGCATTGTACCTCGCCCTCTTTAGGTGATCGTCAGAATGAGCTCGCTGCACCTCTATATTGCACTTTGCCCCGTCCCCAAGGACGCACAGGGCGTCCAGCCTTACAGACCGCCCGTAGATGTTCTTAACGCTCCGCTGAACAATCACTTCCTCAACGATCAGCGCTTTGTCCTCCAGGATCGTCCGCAGGATCTCCTGGCATACCTCCCTGTCGTCGGCGAGTACCTCAAAGAATACGTCGTCAATGGGGCGAAAGCCCTCCACCCGTTCTTTCTTTTCTTCAAATGTCATCCTTTTCCTCCCTTTCCCTGCCACGGCAGTGTTGTTGATCTATATTTACAAGGGAAAAATAAGGACAATGAGCCTGTTTTGCTTATATAGACGGCCTGTTACTGCCGTACCAGAAGTACTGCGGAACTGCCGGTGAATTGTATTTGCAGTTCCTGTCCGGGGACATGCGCCATCCAGATTTAACGCATCACTTTCGGATATCGGACGTATCCGGGAAAGTGTATCCCCACAATTATTATATACCACATCCTTCGGCAAAAATCAACGGAAACTAAAAAAATATGAGTCATAGCCGCAGTAACGACTCCAGCGTCACCTGAAAGAGTTTCTCCCGCGCCGGGGTATTGCCGTTCCACTGTCTGTTGTCATAATTCTCCCCTGCCAGTATATCGCCGCTGTAGAGCAGTTGGCCAAATACCTTATTGCGAAACCTGGCGATGGCCGCCATGGTGGCGCACTCCATCTCCACGGTCTGGCAGCCCTGCCTCAACCGGTGCTCCACCATATCCCTGGTCTCCCGGTAAAAGCCGTCCGTGGTCCAGGTAGTGCATTCTATGTATGGAATCTTATATTCTGTCAGCACTTCCTCAAAGATCCGTACAGGCTCTTCCTGCAGATCAATATATCTCGCGGGCGGCAGGTATTTGTAGGAGGCTCCCTCGTCCCGCAGCGCCCGCACAGGGATCATCACATCCCCCGCCGGAATGTCGGCCAGCACGCCACAGCCCCCACAACACAGCAGCACTTCCACACCCCTGCCGTACAGCCAATCCGTCATCATGGCTATGGAGCCGGAGGCCACCACGGCCTGTATCAGACAGATCTCCGTTCCATTGTAAGTAATCCGATACGCGGGAAAATGCCGCATCTCAGAGATATAAATCCCGATAACCCGACCGGGATATTTTTCCAGAAAGGAATCCATCACTTCCCCAAAAAAAGTCATAATGCACAGACGGGGAAACGCCTCTTCCCCCTTGCCGGGATTGATCACCGCATCCTGCTGGGTACTGTATTCCAGAATCGGATAGTCATTTTCAACAATCATTTTCATTCCTCCGCTAATCTCATATATAGACAAATACCAGTTGGGCAACTCCATTTTATCAGTAGAATATTTATCGCGAATGGATATTCCGGTACTAAGATTATCCTATTTTTGATATTGCTCCTCCACATAAACAGAAATATTTATTTCGCCCATTCCCTTCTCTCCGTCAGCAAAGTCAAACGGTTTACAGTTCAATATCCACCTGATAGGTCTCGTCGATCAGGATATAAGTGGCGCCATGGCGGACACATTGCTCCAGCATCCGGGCATTGTCCCGGCGGACCATCTCTACCGTGCAGTCCTCGTCCTCGCCCCGGTCTTCAATGACGCTGGCAAACTTCCTGATATCGTCAAAATGGGCGGCGATATATCTGTCGCTCATGACCAGACAGTAGAATCTGATCTGCTTAAGATACTCCTGCTCAAAATCCCCGGCCCAGTCGAAGGGGATATAGCAGCCCTCCACCACAAGGTTCTGTTCGTTTTCAATAGCGGTCTTGATCATCTCCCGCAGGATGGGCCACAGATACGCGGTGAGCGCCTTTTCGTCGCTCACCGGCGTGAGCGTCGTGTAGCCGCTGCGGATAAGCCCCATTTTCAGGTGATCTATGGAGAGATACGGGTATTTGTATTTCTCCAGCAGTTTTTGTGCCAGCGCCGTCTTGCCCGTATGGGACGCGCCTGTAATCAACAGAATCATCTCTTCTTCCTCCTCCAATTGCCGTCAATAAAAATTAAAAATCCTGAATTCCCATTTATATGCCTGCGGATTCTCTTCCAGCCGTTTCAAATCGTTTTCATCGAAAATGCTCTCCTTATACGCATCGGGAAAATATGTATGATTATCATATTCTATATCTTGCAGAACCCGCAGCAGATCAAGGAGCTTGTCCGCGTTTGCCAGATTCATCTTTTCATATCCCATTCAAAGTTCCCATGGGTGTTCACAGCATTTCTCATGATCCAGAATCTCCTCGGAAGGAAGGCAACAGCGCCGTACAATAAACGCATAGATATCCCGCAGGGCAGATTGCGGAACGGGAATCCTGAAATCGGCATTTGTATACTCCATCCCGGCGTGCCTGTTGCCAATTTTGATCATCTTATCCCTTATATCGCAAAAATCCCAGCCGCACCACCAACATATCTCAAAAAAACCAATATCCTCATCCTCCGGAAAATGCTCCTGTTTGTCAAAAATGATCCGATCTGTTTTCGTTTCCCTGATCCTTGCCTAAATATACAGATCCAGTCCCATTTTTTACCGCTCGCCTTCCCTTTTCATATTTCAAAACATGATATATTTTATCAATATTGCCCGATCCGCCGTGTGTGGAAAGGATTTCGCAATCGCCAATATCACAGGCAATACTTGTGCGATTGTTCTGACAAGTATTGTTTTGATTCTATCACGGGGTTTGGAAAGTCGCAAGCTGATTTTACATCCTGTCTGTCTTTTCACTTCAGCCCAGGAAAATGTTTTCGGACGTGCCACCAAAACAGAGACCGGAAAACACCTTTCCGATCTCTGTATAATGCAAACAGTCCTGTCAGCCTGCCACCGTATATGTATCCACTCCCGTTCTTCTGTATGGCGCATCAGATATACGGGAAAGCCTTATTTCATCCGCCTGCGGCAGTCGCTCTACTATACAGACGCCGTTTCAGATGCCTCAGCCTCCTCATATTCAAGCTCCGTATAGCCCAATTCCATAATCGTCTGCCTGTCAAACCCTTTCTTTATCATCCTGCAAATTGCCTGCCTTTTTCCTTCCTGGAGGCCAGCCTCCTTGCCTTCCTTGAGTCCAGCGGCCTTGCCCTCTTTGATTCCGGCCTCTTTGCCCTCTTTGATTCCGGCGGCCTTGCCCTCTTTGATTCCAGCCTCCTTACCCTCTTTGATTCCGGCGGCCTTGCCCTCCTTGATCCCGGCCTCCTTGCCCTCCTTGATCCCGGCGGCCTTGCCTTCCTTGATTCCGGCGGCTTTCGCCTCCTCCATGTATTTTTCCATGATCTCACACATCGCAGACACGCCTCCTTCCTGCTCTTTCAGGTAATGTACGCGGGAGGACAGCTTGGGAAAGCGCGGATGATTGTCTGTCCATATCCCAAAAAATCCCTCTCCGAGATATACACGATAATCACCCGGGGCACATTCTCAAAACGCTCCCCCGGCTCCGTGTTTTTTGTCACAATACTTGCGGCATTAAACCGCGCTCTCTTCAGATGGTCGTCGGAATGGGCTCGCTGTACCTCGATATTGCACTTTGCGCCATCTCCGAGAATGCACAGAGCGTCCAGCCTTACAGACCGCCCGTAAATATTTTTCAGACTCCGCTGGACAATCACTTCCTCCACGATCAGCGCCTTGTCCTCCAGAATCGTCCGCAGAATCTCCTGGCATACCTCCCTGTCGTCGGCGAGTACCTCAAAAAATACGTCGTCGATGGGGCGAAATCCCTCCACCCGTTCTTTCTTTTCTTCAAATGTCATCCTTTTCCTCCCTTTCCCTGCCACGGCAGTGTTGTTGATCTATATTTACAAGGGAAAAATAAGGACAATAAGCCTGTTTTGCTTATATAGACGGCCTGCTACTGCCGCACCAGAAGTACTCGGAACTGTCAGCGATTTGTTTTTACAGTTCCTTAATCGGCGATATGCGTCACGCAGATTTAACGCCTCACTTTCGGATATCAGACATATCCGGGAAAGTGTATCACCACAATTATTATATATCATATCCTCTGGCAAAAATCAACGAAAATTCAAAATTTCCGAGGCAAAAATTTTCAGCTCTCCGCCACAGCCTCCTTCATGCTCTTCACATACTCGTATATGGCCGGAGCCGCCTGTTCGCCGCCTTGGGCGATCAGCTTTACGATGGCGCTGCCCACAATGGCCCCATCGGATATCCGCGCCATGCGCCTGGCCTGCTCTGGGGTGCTGATGCCAAAGCCCACGGCGCAGGGAACGTCCGTCACTTCCCGGATGCTTTTCACGATGGACTCCAGATCGGTGGTGATCTCACTGCGCACCCCGGTGACTCCCAGGGAGGATACCACATAGATAAATCCCCTGGCCTCCCGGGCGATCCTCTGTATCCGCTCCCTGGAGGTGGGCGCGATCATGGAGATCAGAGCCACTTGATGGGCGTCCGCCGCTCCCTCCAGTTCCTGCTTTTCCTCATAGGGAAGGTCGGGGACAATGACGGCCCCCACGCCCAGCTCCTCACATCTGGCAAAAAAGCGCTCGCAGCCATAGTGGAACACCGGATTGGCATAGGTCATAAAAGCCAGCGGCATAGGAGCCTTTTTGCTGTCTCCTTCCCGTTCCCTCACCCTGCGCACAATGTCAAACACGCCGTCCGTGGTCATGCCGCCCGCAAGGGCCCGGACATTGGCGTCCTGGATCACCACGCCCTCTGCGGTGGGGTCGGAAAAGGGAATGCCGATCTCGATCAGATCCGCCCCGGCCCGCTCCATCTCCAGTATATATTCTACCGTGCTCTCCGGCGTGGGATCCCCCGCCGTCAAAAAAGCGATGAAAGCCTTGTGATTGGGCGTCTGAAACGCCCTGCTAATGCTGTTTTCATATTCTCTATTCATGGATATCCACCCCCCTGTATCTGGCGATCGCCGCCACATCCTTATCGCCCCGGCCCGACAGACAGATGATAATGCTCTGGTCAGGCCCGTAATTTTTGGCTATCTTCCGCACATGAGCCACCGCATGGGCGCTCTCCACGGCGCAAATGATCCCCTCCGTCCGGGCGATATACTCAAAGGCGTCCACCGCCTCGTCGTCGGTGACAGGCACATACTGCGCCCTGCCGATATCGTGGAGATGGGCGTGTTCCGGTCCGATGCCCGGATAATCCAGCCCTGCGGAGATGGAATACACCGGAGCGATCTGCCCGTATGCATCCTGACAGAAATAGGATTTCATGCCGTGGAATATCCCCAGGCTCCCGGTGGCGATGGTAGCGGCTGTGAGCGCCGTGTCCACACCCTTGCCCGCGGCCTCGCAGCCGATCAGCTCCACTTCCTTATCCTCTATAAAGTTGTAGAACATGCCCATGGAATTGCTGCCGCCGCCCACACAGGCCACCACGGCGGCGGGCAGCTTTCCCTCCTTTTCCAGGATCTGCGCCCTGGCCTCCCGGCTGATCACACTCTGGAAATCCCGCACGATCATGGGGAAGGGATGGGGGCCCATGACAGAACCCAGCACATACAGCGTATCCTCCACCCGGCCGGTCCACTCCCGCATACAGGCGTTGACCGCGTCCTTTAGCGTGCGGGTGCCGCTGGTGACGGGATGCACTTTTGCTCCCAACAGTTCCATGCGGTACACATTCAGGGCCTGGCGAATCGTGTCTTCCTCCCCCATATAGATCTCGCACTCCATGCCCAGCAGAGCCGCAGCCGTGGCCGTGGCCACGCCGTGCTGCCCCGCCCCGGTCTCGGCGATGATCCGGGTCTTCCCCATCTTTTTGGCCAGCAGTGCCTGCCCCAGTACATTATTGATCTTGTGGGAACCGGTGTGGTTCAGATCCTCTCTTTTCAGATAGATTTTGGCCCCTCCCAGATCACGGGTCATTTTCTCCGCATAATAAAGCAGAGAAGGTCTGCCCGCGTATTCGTCAAGCAGCGTCTGCAATTCCCGCTGAAACTCGGGGTCTTTTTTGTACTGCTCGTAACATTCCTCCAGGCGGATCAGTTCGTTCATCAATGTCTCGGGAACATACTGACCGCCATGAACGCCATAACGTCCTTTGCTCATTGTCTTTCCTCCTCATCTGCCGTTTCACCCGGCAACTCCCATTCCACATATTTATGACTGCGCCGACGGCCGGACAGATTCTGATTCGCATTCCGCCTCTGCCGGCAAAGCAATTTTATATTTTTGCATTTCTCACCAGTTCCGTTACCCGTCGGATTTTCTCCGGATCCTTGTATCCGTCCGTCTCCAGGGAGGAGCTTAAGTCCACCCCATATGGCCGAACCCGGGCCAGCACCTGTTCCAGATTATCCTGCCCCAGGCCCCCGGCCAGAAAATAGGGCCGGTTCACACCATCCAGCAGGCTCCAGTCAAAGGTCTGACCGCTGCCCATGCCGCTGTCAAACAGCAGATAATCCGCGGCGCTGCCCTGCCACGCCTCCACATCCCGGCGGCAGCGTACCTTTACCGCCCGGATCACAGGCTTTCCGGTCAATTCCCGGATGCGGCGCAGATCCTCCTCCGGCTCCTCCCCATGGAGCTGGGCCATGTCGATCACGCCCTCCCGCAAAAGGCCGACGATCTCTTCCGCAGGCGCATCCACAAACACTCCCACAGCCCTGATTCGGGGAGAAAGGGCCGCCTTTAACCGCGCCGCCTGCTCCGCGCTCACATACCGCCTGCTCCCGGGCCAGAACACAAAACCGATATAGTCCGGCATCAGCCGATTCACACAGGCGATATCTTCCAGCCTCGTTAAGCCGCAAATCTTGATCTTCAATATCTTTTTACCTCCAAAAATATGCAGACAACCGTGTTTCTCTTCGTGATACTCATATATTGCCATGTGCCAAGGCATACTACCGATCCGGCAACGCAATCTTCTGCGTCCGGCCAGATGCCGCTTACTCAGCCCCCCGCAGTTGCCGCAGCAGCCCTGCCTTGTCCTCGCTGCGCATAAAGCTCTCTCCGATCAGCACCGCATCCGTGCCGTTCTCCTCCAGTCTGCGGATATCCTCTCGGGTCTTCATACCGCTTTCCGACACGAAAAGGATCTCCGGCGGCACCAACTGCCTCAGCCGTATAGAATTGTGGATATCCACGGTAAAATCCTTCAGATTACGGTTGTTTACGCCGATGATTCTGGCCCCAGCCCCCAGCGCCATCTCAATCTCCCTCCCGTCATGCGCCTCCACCAGAGCCGACAATCCCAATTCCCGGGCTATTTCCTGATATTCCGTCAACTGCAGGGGACTCAGGATGGCGCAGATCAGCAACACCGCGTCCGCCCCCAGCAGTTTCGCCTGGTAGAGCATATATTCGTCCACTGTAAAATCCTTGCGCAGCAGGGGGATGGATACCGCCCGCCGAATCTGTTCCAAAAAACTGTCCTGTCCCTGAAAATAATAGGGTTCTGTCAGCACGGATATAGCGTCCGCCCCGGCTCTCTGATACTCCCGGGCGATCTCCACACAGGGAAAATCCACTGCAATGACCCCCTTGGAGGGCGACGCTTTTTTTGCCTCGCAGATAAAGCTGATCCCAGGCTTTCGCAGCGCCCTTTCAAAGGAAAATCCTGTATCCGTGTCACACTCCCGGGCCCTTCCTTTCAATTCGGACAGAGGAAACGCCGCCTTTTCCGACGCGATCCTCTCCCTGGTCTTTTCCGCTATCTCATGCAGGATCATATCTCTTCTCCCTCCGCCATATCTTCGTTATCAGGTGATTGTGGAACTCTGCACTTGTCAGTGCCGAATTGTGCATGTTGTATATTCCATAAGCAGGCCCTCCCTTCCCGGCAGGAAACGCCCGCGCGATCTTACCGCCCATACTCCTGGGAGTATTGTACAAACTTCTCCAATTGCCGCAGAGCCCTGCCTTCATCGATCAGCTCCTGGGCCAGCTTTATGCCGTCCTGTAAATCTTCCGCCTGGTCCGCCACGTACAGGCCGGCCGCAGCGTTGAGGAGCACCGCGTCCCGTCGGGCTCCCTGTTCCTGCCCGCTCAATATGGCTCTGGTTATAGCCGCGTTCTCCGCCGCCGTCCCTCCCAGAAGTTCGCCTTTCTCATAGGTTTTCAGCCCGAGCTGCTCCGGCGTGACCACATAGTTTCGGAGCTGCCCGTCCCGGATCTCGCACACGGTGGTGGGGGCGCATACCGAAAGTTCATCCAGCTTATCCTGTCCGTACACCACCATGCCCCTGGTGACACCCAGATTGCGCAGCACTTCCGCCAGCACCTGCACCAGCGACTCGTCATAGACGCCCAGCACTTCCATATTGGCGCCCGCAGGGTTAGTCAGCGGACCCAGGATATTGAAAACGGTGCGGATCCCCAGCTCCTTGCGGATGGGGCCCACATATTTCATGGCGCTGTGGTATTTCTGGGCGAACAGGAAACAGATATGGATTTCCTTTAACAGTCGCAGACTCTGCTCCGGCTCAATGCCGATGTTTACACCCAGCGCCTCCAGACAGTCCGCCGCGCCGGATCTGGAGCTGGCCGCCCGGTTGCCGTGCTTTGCCACCGGCACGCCCGCCGCGGATATCACCAGGGCCGCCGTGGTGGAGATATTGAAAGAGTTGGAGCCGTCCCCACCGGTGCCCACGATCTCCAGCACATCCTGCTCATGGAGCAGCCTGGTGGCATGGCGGCGCATCTCCTCGGCGGAGCCTGTGATCTCCTCGATGGTCTCCCCCTTCATGGACAGCGCCGTGAGGTACGCGCTCTTCTGCACATCCGTGGCCTCCCCGCTCATGATCTCATTCATCACCGCTTTCGCCATCTCATAGCCGATATCTTCCTTTTTGCTCAGTTTGATTATTGCCTCTCCGATCATCTTTTTCTCCTCTTTTCCTGATCTGTTTTCTAAAAAATTCTCAATGATGGCTTTTCCCCGGGGCGTCAGCACCGATTCCGGGTGGAACTGGACGCCGTACACGGGATATTCCCTGTGTTCCACCGCCATGATCTCCCCGTCCTGCGTGGCCGCCGTAACCCGCAGGCAATCCGGCAGGGTATCCGGGGCCGCCGCCAGGGAGTGGTATCTGGCCACGGTGATCTCTCGCTCCATCCCCGCAAACAGCTTGCTGTCGATATCCAGCGTGACGGCGGACTGCTTGCCGTGCATCAGCTCCCGGGCGTAGGTGATCTCCGCCCCGTACACCTCGCAGATGGCCTGATGCCCCAGGCAGATCCCCAGGATGGGGATTTTTCCCTGAAAATGCCGGATCACATCCTCGCAGATCCCCGCGTCCCCGGGTCTGCCCGGCCCCGGGGAGAGGACGATATGGCTGGGAGACAGCGCCTCTATCTCCTCCAGCGTCAGTTCGTCGTTGCGTATCACTCTCAGATCGGGATCCACCGAACCGATCAGCTGGTACACATTGTAAGAAAAGCTGTCGTAATTATCGATCAGCAGTATCATGCGCCTTACCTCCCCTCTTCCATCTCACAGGCCGCCTGTATGGCGTTTCGCACCGCCGCAGCCTTTTGAATGCACTCCCGGTATTCCTTTTCGGGTACGCTGTCCGCCACGATCCCCGCGCCGGAGCGTATGAACACTTTTCCGTTTTTGGAAAAAGCCAGCCGTATGGCAATACAGGTGTCCAGATTGCCGGTAAAGGACAGATAGCCGATGGCCCCGCCGTAGATACCCCGCTTATTGTTCTCCAGCTCGTTGATGATCTGGCAGGCCCGCAGTTTGGGCGCGCCGGACAGGGTGCCTGCCGGCAGGATGGCGTCCACCGCGTCCAGGGCGTCCCGTCCCCGGGCAATCTGCCCGCTGACAGTGGAACCGATGTGCATCACATGGGAGAACCGCTCCACGGACATGTACTTCTCCACCTGCACGCTGCCGATGGCGCTGATCCTGCCGATGTCATTGCGCCCCAGATCCACCAGCATATTGTGTTCCGCCCGCTCCTTTTCGTCCGCCAGCAGTTCCCGTTCCAGCGCCAGATCCTCCGCCTCATCCGTTCCTCTGGGACGGGTGCCCGCCAGAGGAAAGGTGTACAGTCTTCCGTTCTCCAGCTTTACCAGCGTTTCCGGGCTGGCCCCGGCGATCTCCCCGTCCTGCCCGGAGAAATAAAACATATAGGGGGAGGGGTTCAGCGTCCGCAGCACCCGGTAAGCGTTTAAGAGGCTCCCCTCCATGCGGGCCTCCAGGCGGTTGGATAACACCACCTGAAAGATATCCCCCTCCCGGATATAGTGTTTAGCCCTCTCCACCATGCCGCAATATTGCCGTTCATCAAACAGCGGTACAAAATCGTCCAGCAGTTTCAGCGGCGGAATGGGCTGTTTTTCCTCCCGTTCTATCAGGGCTTTCATATTCTCAAGCTCCCGCAGCGCCCGGCGATAACCGGCCTCCCCGTCCGCCGTCTTCATATTGGCGATCAGTATGATCTTCTGCCGGTAATTGTCAAAGGCGATGACCCGGTCAAACAGCATCAGATCCACATCCTGAAATCCGTCCTCATCCCGTGCGTCCAGGCGCAGCGACGGCTCGCTGTACTTGATGTAATCATAGGAGAAATATCCCACCAGGCCGCCGGTAAAGCCGGGCAGATAGTCAAACCGGGGACTTTTGTTCTCCTCCACGATATCGCGGATGCACCGCCTGGGATCCCCTTTGCTGTTCTGGGTCAGCAGCGGCGTTTTCACCGTCAACTGCCCGTCATGGCAGCTGACAGACAAAACCGGGTCATACCCCAGGAAAGAATACCGCCCCCACCTCTTGTCCGCCTCCGCGCTCTCCAGCAGATAGACATGCCTGCTGACCGCCCTGAGCCTGCGCAGCACCTCCATCGGCGTGGTGCTGTCGGAATAGATCTCCGCGCTCACAGGGATAACGCCATATTTTCCCTCCGCCAGGATCTGCCTGACTTCCTCCAAACTCGGTCTGCTCTTCATATCGTTTATCCTCCCATCCACGCCACGCAAAAAAACCGCCCTCGACAGATATACTCTCTGTCAAGGACGGGTCAATAGACATTTTCCCCGCGGTGCCACCTTGATTCATGCCACGACGGCATGCTCTCTTCAGGATACCAACATATCCCCTGCAACTGACGTATGCGCACGTCATGAAATACTCGGCCTGTTACAAAATGCCTTTCCTCATGCCCTCAGTGGTCCATTTAACAGCCTGCATTTCCAACCTTTCTCAGCATCCGGTCTCTCTGTAAGCGCATCTACTGTTTTTATCTCCACTTCAACGGTTTGTGTTCCGCTATTTATTTTTTAATATATTACTCCCGGCATAAAAAGGTGTCAAGTAGTTTTTTGAATATTTACAAAAATTTTCGTCCTTTGCCGTCCCTTTCTCCTTACCCGGTGATATTCCTGTACTTCCTGAGTATCCGCAACGCGTTCTCCACATCCGTCTCGCCGGGATCGGTCACTTCCGCCCGGTTGGACAGCCCGCAGATACGCCGGGATTCCTCCCCGAAAAATACCCTTCGGTTGCTGGGACATTTGCACAGTCTTTCCGGAAACTGTTCTTTAAACCACAGAAACAGTTGGCGATCCTCCTCAAACAGAACCTTTGCAAAAGCGTTGATATTCTCATAGTGATTAAAATAGACACACAGCATAAAATGCTCTCTGTCCGCATAGAACCCGCAGATATTTTTTCCTTTGCAGGTGTATTCGACCTTCCATTTGAAATCCGAGACGATCCCCCGCAGCGGCTTTATCTTCGCCCGCACTTTCATACCGGCCAAATTGTCCTCCAGCCTTTTTACCAGCATGGCGCTTTCTTCGGTCAGCGTCCGGCAGATATCCTCCACCGCCGGAGCGGGGGAATAGGCGTTTTTGTAGTCCAGACGCAGGTAATTCATCCATTTATACTTACTGTCGGGAGCCTGGCACAGGTAGAGAAGTCCGATCATTGCCCTGTCATACTTTTCATGAACCACATGGATGAAGCCCTCTCCGCCATGGATCCGAACCCCCAGCTTTTCCAATACCCGATATCTCCCGGCATTATGTTCTGCCCCATGAAAACGGTTCATCCGGCCCAGCACGCCCTCATATTCCTCCTGGGAAATGACCAGCGCTCCCGTGCTTTCCTCCAGCCCCGCGCTGTTTAGGCCCAGTTGGTAAAAATACGTAGCGTAAAACTGTATCGCCTGCTGAAAGGTATTGCGCAGTGTACTCTCCCTGGCGTCGGTTACATGTTCCTTCTCTTTTTTTCCGGACGCTGTTTTCTGTTTTGACCGGGCCATATGTGCCTCATAGGGAGCCGGAAAGACCAGATACGCCTCCGGCTCCTCATACATACCCTGATAGAGCGAAGTCATAAACTGATAGAACTGCCTCTGCCCCGTCTCTGCGGATGGCTCCGACGCCTCAAAGGGCGCAATCATATCCAGACAGTGCCGGATGGAACGTTGCGCGTATGTTTCCAAGAGCAAACCTCCCTCTGTAAGCAACTTACCTAACGGTATCCTGTTGACTTTGCCACGATCATCATAGCCGCAAACACACAGAGCATGACCACCATAAAGACCACGCCCGCCTTACTGTGTCTTTTCTCCCGGCGCATCTCCTCCCGCAGAGCCATACAGACAGGATTTCCCTTTGGCAGCAAAGCCAACAGTTCTTCCAGCAACTGATGGACATAGGAAAGATATGTGGAAGTTTCCATGATTCCTCCCCAGCCAGTAAGTCCAACCTCGACGTTTTTGGGGCCTTGTCCCAGCCATGCCTCTATATGCAGACAACCGCCTTAATAGCGATACTGAAAAAAACGGTGACAGATACTGATCCCCGACTCATAGTATTCCATTCCCCCGAAATTTGATCTTATTTCAAACTGGCCCTGGTTCAGAAACCGCCGTATTATACCCTGTACTTCCTCCTCCGGAAGATCAAGCTGTATGTCTTTTATATACCTCGTATTCTTCATAGCGTTATCGTCCACATATTATATATGTCTATCTGATACCGTAACTCTTCATAATTTCCTTAAATTCATTTGAGGCGGCAAATTTCTCCAGAACCATCTCTCTGGACAGGCCCGACCTCATCTGCGCAATCCAATATCCTGTCTCGGCAGACGCAGGTTCACGATCCATAAAGGTCACGTACAATCTCCCGATATACTCCTCATCACTGGTATGCTGGTTCTCAAACTCCTGAGAGAAGAAGAAATTCTTGGCCGCCCTCTCCGCCGTCATCGTCCTGTTTACGATCCCTGTGACATAATACTGCTTTTCTTCCTGAGACGGCCTGGTATCTCTCTTGAGAGCGCATACATACAAACGTTCTACAAACTCTCCCAGTTTATCATAGTTGACTTCGTATTCCTCACCCTCAGCCAGCTCCATCAACCCTCTGGTGATACCGGCATTCTGGCAGAGTATATCAAACTCATTGGAATTGACAAAGCCTCTCAGCACATACTTTCGGGACATGCCGGACGACATCTCATTCGTCCAGTACTGTATCTCCCCGGCGCCAGCGCCGCGGCCAAAGAATGCGTCGTACATAGCCGCCACATATTCTTCGGGGCTGAGATTCTTCCCCTGGAATTCAGGACTTCCCACAAGATACTGGGCCGTAGTCGCGCCGTCTATAGCGCCGCTCCGCAAACGCTCTACATAATACTGCACTTCATCCGCGCTGGCCTCGCGCCCCAACGTGGTACGGTACATTCTCATGACGAAATCTCTGATCTGCTTAACTTCTGAATCTTCTACATATGGATCCAGAGAGATTGTCCTGACCTCCAATGTGGATACCGATGGCTCAATTCCAATCTGAATTTCCAGATTGCCATGTCTCTCCCTCATGCCAAATATCTTTCTTCCATCCGTATTTTCATATGTATAAATCGCGGAAACATTTCCGTCTTCCGTAACCAAATATACACTCTTGGCAT
Source organism: uncultured Acetatifactor sp. (assembly GCA_910584375.1). GTDB lineage: Bacteria > Bacillota > Clostridia > Lachnospirales > Lachnospiraceae > Acetatifactor. The sequence continues at coordinate 84,259 of CAJUAH010000005.1, read as the reverse complement.
CATTTACAAAAATATATCTTCCAACCCGAATCAGTACTCCATAACAATTCGGATAATAAGTAATGTAATTGCCATTTCTGTACACCCAGTCGGCATTGTTAAATACATGCACTACCTTTTCCGCGCCGGTAGGCTCTGAACGATAAATCAGGCTCATATTTGGTCTTTCATATCCCAGCCGATAACTGCCCGCCCCGTTTACAGGCACAACCGCACTGTTTACATTTCTTCCACCATCGTTCCACCAGCCCCCCTTATCATACAATGTGCTGGTACATTCGTAATCCTGTGATTCTATCGTATGATTTTTTCTAAGCTGGCTGTCACTGACCATAAAATTGCCATAATACATACGCCCAAACGGCCCGTTTTCAATTGCATTTGAATCCCAGGTAACGTCTATATTATACCATTGCCCGCCTACCTTGACCTGATTCCATGTGTGATTCCCACCGCTGGCCGTTCCTACCTCCACTATACCCACGTATCTGAGCATCATCTCATACGCGTCTTTATAGCCCTGACAGACAGAACTTCCTGTCACCAGCGCATCATATACTGTGTACTTTTCATAAGTGTAATCGTACTTACAGTTTGTAGCCAGCCAGTTATGCAAAGCTATCATCTTCTGTATATCGCTCATATCTGAGGTTATACATTCCTTGACCACCCTTTTCAGCGCATTTCCAATTTCCGTTTCATGTTCAATATACCTTGGATAAATCTGCGCAACATAACCGTTTACCTCCCTTGTTGTTCCATAGGGCTGCGCATAGAACAAAGAACCGTCCCAGTAAATAACATCTTTCCAGAGCGCCAGAGCCTCATTATATGTAAGTCTGTACGCACTGATATCAATGCTTTCCGCATGCTGTTTCAACGCCTCATGAATCACTGCCCTTGCTTCTGATTCTGCCCTTGCCTCGACGCCGATACCCCCTTGACCCACCAGGTCATTGGGAACAGCACCTGATTCATATTCAGTCTGTTCATCAGAAACAGACGATAGATGGATATCTGTCTGCGCCCAAACCCTTATCGGCAGCAGAAATGCCGCAGCTATACTGAATATGAAAGCTTTTATTACCCTTAGCCTACTCTCTGAACTCATCTATTTTCTCCTCCCTATACTGTCCAATACTGCAAAATCCTTATGGTGGCGCCCACTGTATGACGGGGATCGCGCTATTCATTCCTATACCAACCGTACCGTCTCTCTGGCGATGGCCAGTTCCTCGTTGGTGGGAATCACCATGACTTTGGTGCGGGAATCGGGAGTGCTGATCACGATATCCTCTCCCCGTTTGCCGTTTGCCTCCTGATCCAGAGTCACGCCCAGATATCCCAGATATTCACAGATCATAGTTCTCACCAGGGCGGCGTTCTCACCCACTCCGGCGGTAAAGCAGATCAGATCCACGCCATTCATGGCCGCGGTGTAGGCCCCGATATATTTTGCCACACGGTAGGCGAAGGTCTTCATGGCGCAGGCCGCATAAGTATCCCCCTTGTGATAACCTTCCTCCAGGTCTCGGAAATCCGAGGACAGATTGTTGGACAGACCCAACACACCGGATTTTTTGTTCAGTATGTTCATGATCTCATCTATGCTCTTGTTCTCCTTGTGGGCAAGGAATTCGATGATCGCCGGGTCGATATCGCCGGATCGTGTTCCCATGATCAGGCCCTCCAGAGGTGTCAGCCCCATGGAAGTATCCACACATTTGCCGTTCTTAACCGCCGATACACTGGCTCCGTTACCCAGATGACACACAATGGTTTTTAAGGACTCATAGGGTACGCGCAACACCTCTGCGGCGCGTTTTGACACATAGGAATGGCTGGTGCCATGAAATCCGTAACGACGAATCTTATACTTTTCATAGTATTCCACAGGCAGGCCGTACATATAGGCCTCCTGGGGCATGGTCTGATGGAAGGCGGTGTCGAACACGGCTACCATAGGAGTGCCTGGCATCAGTTTCCGGCAGGCGTTTATGCCGATCAGGTTGGCGGGATTGTGCAGGGGAGCCAGATCGTTACAGGCCTCTATGGCTTTCAGCACTTCGTCGTCGATAATCACAGACTGGGCAAACTTCTCGCCGCCGTGTACCACCCGGTGTCCCACCGCGCCGATCTCCTCCAGGCTCTTTACCACGCCCGACTTTTCGCCTGTCAATGCCTCCAATACCAGCCGGATCGCCTCGGTATGATCCGGCATGGGTGTCACCTTTGTCTCTTTCTCGCCGCCTGCCGGAGTATATGTGATCTGGCTGCCCTCGATACCGATACGCTCGCACAGACCTTTGGCAATGCACTGCTCCGACTCGGAATCGATCAACTGAAATTTCAGAGAAGAACTTCCGCAATTTATCACCAAAATATTCATAGTTTATCACCCTTTCTTATTTTAAGTTCCGTAGCCGTCCAGCTACACCAGCTGAGCCTGCACCGCTGTCAATGCCACCACACCCACGATATCCTGCCAAGAGCAGCCTCTGGACAGATCGTTGACGGGTTTCGCGATACCCTGCAACATGGGGCCGTAGGCCTCGGCGCCGCCCAGTCTCTGTACCAGCTTGTAGCCGATATTGCCCGCGTCCAAGTTGGGGAAGATCAGTACGTTGGCTCTGCCGCCCACGCAGCTTCCGGGAGCCTTGGACTTGGCCACGCCGGGAACCAGCGCCGCGTCCGTCTGCAATTCTCCGTCCAGTGTCAGCTGGGGGTACTGCTCATGAGCTATTCTGGTGGCTTCCACCACCTTGTCCACCAGCGCATGCTTGGCGCTGCCCTTGGTAGAGTGGCTGAGCATGGCGATCACCGGTTTCGGCCCCACCAGACTCTTGAAACTTCTGGAGGAAGTCTCCGCAATAGCCGCCAGTTCCTCCGCCGTGGGATCCTGGTTCAAACCGCAGTCGGCAAAGATAAACGTACCGTTTTCCCCCTGCTCTTTGAACTGGGTGTCCATTACAAAGAATGCGGACACCAGTTTCACCCCGGGAGCCGTCTTTAAGATCTGCAATGCGGGACGCAGAGTGTCAGCCGTGGAGTGACAGGCCCCGGCCACCATTCCGTCCGCATGGTTGGCCTTGACCATCACGATTCCAAAAGTCAGCGGGTCGCTGAGCAGTATCTCTCTTGCTTTTTCGGGCGTCATCCCCTTGGCCTTTCTGGTCTCATAGAGCAGATTGACATACTCGTCCAATTTGTCCGTATTCTTGGGGTTGATTACCTTTACTCCGGTCAGATCCACCTCCAGCCAGCCTGCGCCGTCCATGATCTTCTCCTCATCGCCGATCATAATGATGTTCGCGATGCCTTCTTCCATGATCTTGGCCGCCGCTATGAGCGTTCTCTTGTCCGTGGTCTCCGGCAGCACAATAGTTTTTTTGTCGAGCCTCGCCCGAGCTTTGATCGTGTCAATATATGACATATTCTCTCCTTCCTGCGGAATTGCCGCAATCTTTTTATTTTTTTTAACAAATTTCAAAAAATAGCTTAACAAACATCTTTTTTTATATTATACTAGAGATAGAAAAATTTAACAAGCGCTAATATGCGTTAAATTGTATATTTTGAAATACAAAACGCCGCTTTGTTCCACACGTAAAACGTGATTCTTATGTGCATGTAAACGCTTACACGTCCTGTTATTTTTTTCACATAGTCCCCTGTCCTTTGTTGACGTAATTTAGTTTATTTCTGTGAGCAAACTCACGATTGCGGAAAGGAATGGAAAATATTATGAAAGTATGTGCTGTCATCGCGGAATATAATCCGTTTCACCTCGGCCACGCTTATCATTTGCAGCAGGCCCGGCTGCTTACGGACGCCGACTATATCATCGTTGTGATGAGCGGCAATTTTGTGCAGCGCGGGGATCCGGCGTTGGTAGACAAGTATGCCCGCGCTAAATCCGCCCTTTCCTGCGGCGCCGATCTGGTGCTGGAGCTCCCCTCCTGTTTTGCCACGGGCAGCGCGGAATATTTTGCGCGGGGAGCCATCGCCATGCTGGATCATCTGGGCATGGTGGATTTTCTATGCTTTGGCAGCGAATGTTCGGACATTCAGTTTTTATCGCAATTTGCAGACATATTTTTGCAGGAGCCGGAACCCTATAAAAAAATTCTGCTTGAAAAGCTCAAGCTGGGATATTCTTATCCCACGGCCCGCTCCAACGCGTTGATTATCGCCTACCCCCAGCTGGCTGCCGACATATCTGTCATCTCCAGTCCCAACAATATCCTGGGGATCGAATATATCAAGGCGCTGCACAGACGGCGCAGCCTGATTCACCCTGTCAATCTCCGCCGTATCGGTTCCGATTACAGGGACAAACGCCTGGGAACATTCCAGAGTTCGGCCAGGGCTCTGCGCCAGGCCATACACAGCGGCCGGAGCATAGAGGAGCTCTGTTCGCAGATGCCGGAGAAAACCTACCAGATACTGACAGAATATTTTGAGCGGGAAAAACCTCTGTTCCAGGATGACTTTTCCACACTACTGCATTATAAGCTGCTGTCGGAGCAGGCAAAAGGCTATACGGAATATCTGGACATCTCGCCGGATCTGTCCGACAAGATCCGCAAATATGTATATCAATACACCACTTTCAGTGAATTTTGCGATCTGCTGAAGTCCAAGGATATGACCTACACCCGTATCAGCCGCTGTCTGCTGCATATCCTCCTGAACATCACCAAGGACAATATGCAGTTCTACATAGACAATCAGGATTCCGTATCCTACGCCCGGCTGTTGGGATTCAGGGAAGACGCCAAGCCCCTGTTGGCAGCGATTGCCGCCCATGCCTCCATACCGCTGATTACCAAGATGGCAGATGCGGACAAGCTGTTGACATTAGGGGGACACCATATGTTCCAGCAGGAGGTACAGATTACCGATATCTACAGCAGCATTCAGGCCGCAAAATCGGGTCATAAAATGTATCATGAGTATACCAGGCCCATGATCATTGTATAATGGATTGTACGGTATATGAGAAATCCGGGTGGAACTTGATATACGATCATGTTCCACCCGGATTTTACATTTCTAAATATTTAAATCCGTATCTTTGTTTAAAAAGTGATCCAAACGCTTAATATGTCTGCTCCCATTCATTTTTTTGTTCCTGCATGATTCAAGTGCATTTTCCTCCTGCCAAATCTGGATTTGTCCGCCACTGGCACCGTCAATTCTTGAAACTGTGGATCGGCGCGGGAATCCGTCCACCCCGATTCACAAAATCGTCGCAGGAAAAGGGATTCACCGGCATGATGGGCGCATGTCCCAGCAGTCCGCCAAACTCCACGCTCTCCCCCACTCCCTTGCCGATGACGGGAATGACCCTGACCGCCGTGGTCTTCTGATTGACCATACCGATGGCCATCTCATCCGCTATGATACCCGAGATCGTGGTGGCCTTGGTGTCTCCGGGAATCGCGATCATATCCAGCCCCACAGAGCAGACGCAGGTCATGGCCTCCAGTTTTTCCAAAGTAAGCGCTCCCGCCGTCACCGCGTCGATCATGCCCTGATCCTCGCTGACCGGAATAAACGCCCCGCTTAAGCCACCCACATAGGAGGAAGCCATAACGCCTCCCTTTTTCACCTGGTCGTTAAGCAGCGCCAGAGCCGCCGTAGTGCCCGGCGCCCCCGCGTACTCCAGACCGATCTCGCACAGGATATCCGCCACGCTGTCCCCGATGGCCGGGGTAGGGGCCAGGGACAGATCCACAATGCCAAAAGGAATCCCCAGTCTCTGGGATGCTTCTCTTGCCACCAACTGGCCCACCCTTGTGACCTTGAACGCCGTCTTTTTGATTGTCTCGCACAGCACTTCAAAATTCTCGCCCCGCACTTTTTCCAGAGCCGTCTTTACCACGCCGGGACCGCTGACGCCCACATTAATGATGCGGTCCGCCTCTGTGACGCCGTGAAAAGCTCCCGCCATAAAGGGGTTGTCATCCGGCGCGTTACAGAATACCACCAGCTTGGCGCAGCCCAGAGAATCCTGCTCCCTGGTATATTCCGCCGTCTCTCTGACGACCTCGCCCATCAGTTTTACCGCGTCCATATTGATACCCGTCCTGGTGGAACCCAGATTCACGGAACTGCATACCCTCTCCGTGGCGGACAGGGCCTGGGGAATGGAACGGATCAGTTGCTCTTCCGCCGGAGTCATGCCCTTGCTGACCAGCGCGGAATAACCGCCGATAAAATTCACGCCCACTTCGTGAGCCACCTTATCCAAAGTATTGGCTATACCCGCAAAGTCCTCGGGCGTTTTGCAGGCCGCCGCTCCCACCAGGGCAATGGGCGTCACCGATATTCTCTTGTTCACAATGGGGATGCCGTACTCTCTGGATATCTGCTCTCCCGTTTTCACCAGATCTTTGGCAGACTCATATATCTTCTGATAAATCTTCTCGTTCAGACGTTTCAGATCCGAGTCCATACAGTCCAGCAGACTGATCCCCATGGTAATGGTGCGCACGTCCAGATTTTCCTTTTCAATCATTTCATTGGTTTCTGCCACTTCATATATGTTTATCATAATTATACCCCCGCACATCGCAAGACCTGTCTGCGATTCCGCTCCAATAACTATCAGTTTTCAAACTCCTTAGATCCTGTGCATCTGGTCAAAGATCTCTTCCTTCTGGCATTTTACCGCCACTCCGATCTCCCCGCCCAGTCTCTCCAGAGCGTCCACCATGTCCCCATACTGCCCGGTCATATTGCTGATGTCCACGATCATCATCATGTTAAAGTATCCCTGCACGATGGTCTGGGAGATATCCAGTATGTTTACCCTGTTCTCTGCCAGATAAGTACACACTTTCGCAATGATACCCACCGTATCCCTGCCTACCACTGTAATGATTGCTTTCTTCATAATATTTACACCCCTTAGCGCGCTTTGACACGCATACTTTCTTCTTTTTTTACTTACAGCAAATACATAATTTGTATCATAATACGAATAGCCGCCGAAAGCAAGCCTATATTTCCATCACCGGCGAGATTTCGCTGCGGCGCGCTACCTGAATCTGAAAATCCTCCGCACGGTAGGGATTGTCCCCCAGCGTGATCTCCATGCGCACGGCCTCGTAGGCCAGCTCCGGCAGATTGTTCTCCTGGCTCAAATGCCCCAGAGATATGTATTTCATCCCGTCGTGCAGTATCCGGCTCAACAGTCTGCCGGAATTCTCATTGGACAGGTGCCCCCTTTTTCCCAGAATCCTCTGTTTCAAGGGATAGGGGTAGGGCCCCACCTGAAGCATGTTCACATCATGATTTGCCTCCAGCAGAATGGCATCCAACCCCTTCAGGCATTCCACCGTGTAATCATTGTACTCCCCCAGATCCGTGCATACCGCTACCCGCCGGTTGCCGTAACCGATGCGGTAGGCTACGGGCTGCGCCGCGTCATGACTGATTCGCAGGGGGTATACGGTCAGATCCTTGAGGGTAAGACGCTGGTCTTCCTTCACTTCTACCCAAAGATCGGAATCTATCTCTCCCCCGCTTTTCATCTTCTTTACAGCGTCTATCGTTCCTCTGGTAGCGTACAGCGGAATCTCATATTTGCGTGCCAGCACTTTCAGGCCGCTGATATGATCTGCATGTTCATGCGTAATGAAAATACCGTCCAGATCCCGTCCGCTGATTCCCAGTTCTTCCAGCCCTGCCTCCGTCCGTTTTCCGCTGATCCCCGCATCAATCAGCAAGTGTGTGGCATCGGACCCCACATAGATGCAGTTACCGCTGCTTCCACTTGCAATACTACACATTCTCATAATACTGTCTTTCTACGGGGAACGCATGATCGTCCCCGTTTTCTCCCGTCCTTACTTATTTGCATAATCTCTGCATAATCCGGTAACTAAGCCATTGTCCATGCACAACCCGGCAACCGGGCCATAGATGTGCTGCATACCCAGACGCAGGCACTCTTACCTTTATATCCAGTAAATCTTTATGTCGTCGCCGCCATGCAGCTCTTCAAAATGCTGCGCCGGACGGCCATTGAGCAGTGTCACGATACTCCGGCCCTGGGAATTGCCCAGATCAAACTCATAAAAATCAAATATGTCCACAAACACATATTCCTTTTTTCCCCGCAGCGTGACCGGCTGTTGGTTTACCACCACTTGTAACTCATGTATCCCGCCCTGACGTTGGGCCGCCGCACCGTGGCTCTGTGCCTGGACCGCCGCACCATGACTTTGATCATGGCTCTGCGTCCGGCCCGTCTCGCCCTTCTGTGTCAAAGCATCGGCGGCGCCTTCCGTCCGGGCGGCAGCGCCGTGTGTATCTTCGGTATCCTGCCCTATGTCTTCCGGCGTTTCGTCCGGTTCCCCGGTATCCTCCGCCAGATCTTCCCAGGATTCAGGCACCGGGGAGCTATTTTCCACGGATTCCTCTTCTCCGCCGCCCTGTTCAAATCTTACGTCAAATCCCTCATAGACCCTGGTATCCGTTTTTGCCGGGGCATCGTTTACAAGAATACGTCCCTGTATGGGGATATCCGCGTACTGCGCCACCTGTTCCACCGTATACCAGTTCTGAATACGGATCTCGTCGCCGTTGTGAATCTCATAAGAACCCAGCTGCCTTTGGCCGTTCACATAGGCCTGTCGGGGCAGCACGACCTGGATTCCACTCACGGTGATATGTACCTGCTGGGCCATCTCCGGCAGTTTTTCCAACAGCGGATGGGCCGCCTCCCCCGCAGTGGAGGGAACCAACACCACCTTGTCCCCGTTCTGTATCCGGGTATGGATATCCCCCTCCTGCCCGTTCACCGTGATCACGGCGGCCTCTCCCTGCTCGCCCCGGATCATGCGGCTCTTTCCGTCCACGGTATACTCCACCGCCGCTCCCCTCTTGGGAAACAGGTTTTCATTGGGGAACCCGGCGGCAATGGCGGCCTCCACCACCGACAGCCTGCCGTTGTCATAGAGTTTCACCCGCTGGTCGTTAAAGGCCACAAAGATAAAATTGTTGCTCTGCTCATAATAGCTTAAACAGATGCCGATGGGCGTCACCATCAGGGAGTCCTTTCTGGCGTTTACCACGTCAAAGCTGATGGCCTGCATCACATCCTCGCCCCTGATGGCCACGCGCTCTTTAGCGATGCCAAGCTGCTCCGCCAGAGCCTGGGTATAACCGGGGATCATACCGCCGCCACCCACCACAAACACGGCGCTGACCGGTTTTTCCCCGTTCAGTTCCCGGATGCAGTCCGCCACCTCCTTGGTCATCCTGTGAATATTGTCCTGCAGCAGTTCCCGGGCCTCCCCGGCTCCTATGGTCTGGGGCAGCCCCATGATATCCGTGTACTCTATAGTCTCCTGCACGGCGATACTGCGCTTGATCTGTTCCGCCGTCTCAAAGTCCACCAGACAGTGCTGCACCAATATGTCTGTCAAACTGTCTCCCGCCACAGGGATCATACCGTAGGCGGTGACGGCCCCTTCCCGGGTGATAGAGATGTCGCTGGTGCCCGCGCCCACATCCACCAGCGCCAGATTCAACATCCGGAATTTCTCGGGGATGGCCACCTGGATGGCGGCTATGGGCTCCAGCGTCATGTTGGCCACCTGCAGCCCTGCCGCCCCCACGGCTTTGTACAGGCCGTCCACCACATCATCCGGCAAAAATGTGGCGATCAGATCCACCCCTGCGGTCCTGGCCTTATGTCCCTCCAGATTGCCTATGGGATAGCCGTTTAAATAATAACGCATGGCAGTGTAACCCACGCAGTAAAATTGCATGTCCGTGTCGTTATCCCGGGTGAACTCCTCGTAGGCCTGTTCCACTCCCATGGTATCCAGCGCATAGATGTCCTCGCTGACGATCTCCTTTTCCATACCGTAGGTATATTCCACCGAAGTGGTCACGGTCCGCAGCACCCGACCCGCGGCGGCGATGCACACCTGGGTCAGTTTCTTTCCCAGATCCTGCTCCAGCAGATCTTTCACCTCGGCAATGGTAGCGCCCACCTTGCCGATATCGTGGATCTGTCCGTCCAGCATGGCTCTGGTCTCATGCTCCTTCTCCCGCTGCGCCACCACATGAAAGCGGGTGCCGTCCTTATACCCCACCGTTCCCACGATACTTCTGGTGCCGATATCCAGTCCAAATACCAATTCCCTTCCCTCTACTGCCGCCATGTGTAACCCTCCAGCCTCCCGCGAATCTGCCGGTAACTCTCCTCCGGCTCTTTGCTGTTATCTATAACAAAATCGCTGCCTGCCCGGAACTCTGTTTCCGTCAACTGGCTTTTCATGATCTGCTCTGTTTTTTCCGGGCTGTAGCCCCTGCTCTCGGCAAGACGTTTTCTGCGGACGTCCTCCGACGCATGGATATACCACATCTCATCCACGATGTCCCCGTAACCGCACTCGATCAGCAACGCCGCCTCGATGAAGAACAGTTCCGTCTCTCCCTCCCGCCGGGCCTCTGCGATCTTTTCAAGCAGAAATTCCCGTACCGCCGGATGAACGATGGCATTGACCCTCTCCAGCATACCCTCGTCCCGAAAGATCCTCTCCGCCATCCTGCCTCTGTGGATATGCCCGTCTTCCTCCAATATCTCACTGCCAAGCAGCGATACCAGCGCCTGATAGCAGGGCTGCCCCGGCTCTTTGACCGCATGGGCCACCTCATCCGCCAGATAGATCCGGCAGCGGTAGTGCGCCCTGATATATGCAAGTATTGTAGACTTTCCCGCACCCACGCCGCCTGTTATTCCGATCAAACGCATCCTGTCGCCTTCTTTCAATACATGGTTGTTTCCCACCCGGTCTCCATGTCAGTGAGCCTCATACCAATTCTCCCCTGTGTGCAGATCCACTTCCAGAGGCACAGCCAACTGAGCCGCCCCTTTCATACTCTCCTCCAGAATCCGGCTCACCTGCTTTGTCTCCTCCCTGCGGGTCTCGATGACCAATTCATCGTGTACCTGCAGGATCAGTCTGGAGGCAAGACCCGCTCTGCGCAGTTCTTTCCACACCCGGATCATGGCGATCTTGATGATATCCGCCGCCGTGCCCTGTATGGGACTGTTCATCGCCACCCTCTCCCCAAAGGAGCGCTGCATAAAATTGGAGGAGGAAAGCTCCGGGATGGGCCTGCGCCTGCCGAACATGGTAGTCGCGTATCCGTTTTCTTTGGCGTCCGCCACCAGCCTGTCCAGATATTCCTTGACTTTGGGATAAGTGGCAAAATACTGCTCGATATACTCCGCCGCCTCTTTTTTGCTGATACTCAAGTCCTGGCTCAGCCCAAAGGAGCTGATGCCGTATACAATACCGAAATTAACGGCCTTGGCATTGCGTCTCTGGAGATCCGTCACTTCCTCAAAGGGCGTCTTGAACACCTTGGAGGCGGTGATCCGGTGAATATCCTGGTCCATATGATAGGCCTGGATCAATTCTTCGTCCCCGGACATATGGGCCAGCACCCGCAGCTCGATCTGGGAGTAGTCCGCGTCTGTCAGCACGCAGCCCTCCCTGGGCACAAATACCTTGCGGATGCGCCGTCCCAGCTCCATGCGCATGGGAATATTCTGCAGATTCGGCTCCGTGGAACTGATGCGCCCGGTGGCGGTGATGGTCTGGTTAAAGTTGGTGTGTATCCTGCCCGAAGGGTCGATATACTCCGCCAGTCCGTCGGCATAGGTGCTTTTTAGTTTGGTCAGTCCCCTGTACTCCAGGATATCCGCTATGATGGGATGCTCCGGAGCCAGCTTTTCCAGTACGTCCGCCGCCGTAGAGTACCCGGTCTTGGTCTTTTTCCCTCCGGGCAGTTGCATCTGGTCAAACAATATCTCCCCAAGCTGTTTGGGGGAATTGATGTTAAAGGCGCATCCTGCCTGTCTGTGAATGCTTTCCTCCAGCTCCTGTATGCGGTCTGTCAGCGCGTCTCCGTAGCTCTTAAGCTCCTCCCGGCGCACCGCCACGCCCTCCTGTTCCATCTCGTGGAGCACCAGAGACAGCGGCATCTCCACTTCCCGCATCAGCTCTCCCATGCCCTGCTCCACCAGTTTCTGCCGGATGATCTGGCCAGCCTGCAATGCCGTGTACGCCTGATATTGGTAAAACACGGAGAGTTGCTCCATATCCTCCCCCGCCGCCTGCGCCAGGCTCTTTTTCCCGAAACACTCCTTGTAGCCGGGCACGGTCAGATCCAGATACTCCGCCGCCACGGTTTCCCCGTCATAATCGTTCTTCAGAGGATTGAGCAGATAGGCCCCTATGACGGCGTCAAAATAGTTGCCTGTGGGATCGTCGCCCGATTCCTCCCAGGCATAGTACCCATACTGCCCCTTGATATCCAGCGTATACACCTGGCATTTGGCCGTGAGCAGACGCAGGGCGTCAAGCAGCGCCGCGTCCTCCCCCGTCTCCTCCCTCACCTCGTCAAACAGGGAGAGCTGCTGGTTCTCCACGAGTGCGCCGCCCGTCTCTCCACAGTAAAAATAGCTCTGTTTCTCCTGATCGGAAACCGCCGCTCCCGCCAGCTTGCCGTCCTGGGTCAGCACCAGCAGTCCCACGGGCTGTCCCGATTTTTTAGCCAGCTTTTCCAGGACTTTTACCATCTGCCCGCTGTCCCGTAACAGATGGAACCCCTTTGTGATCTGCTCCTGATCCCTCTCGCTCTCCTGCCTGTCAAAACGGCTGAGAATATTTTTAAACTCCAGCCGCTTGAACAGCTGGTAAGCCTCCGGGGTATAAAATCCTTCCGCCCTGGACGCCTGGTAGTCCATTGTCAGGTCGCAGTCTGTCTTTATCGTGGCCAGCTCTTTGCTGAGGTCCGCCAGATCCCGGTTCTGGGCCAGGGATTCCCGGATGCTCTTCTTGCCGATCTCCTCCAGATGGGCGTAGATATTGTCGATGGAGCCGTACTCCGTCATCAGCGCTATGGCGGTCTTCTCCCCCACCTTGGGAACGCCGGGGATGTTGTCGGAGGTATCCCCCATCAACGCCTTCAGCTCGATGAACTGGGTGGGGGTGACCTGGTACAGCGCCTTCACATCCTCCGCGTAATAGTCCTCGATCTCTGTCCGTCCCATTTTGGTCTTGGGGATACGGATCTTGATATGCTCCGTAGCGATCTGCAACAGATCCCGATCCCCCGATACCAGGGAAACTTCCATGCCCTGGGCCTCGGCCTTTCGGGCCAGGGTTCCCAGGATATCGTCGGCCTCCAGCCCGGCCTGCTCCATAATCGTGATCTGCATGGCCTGCAGCACTTCTTTCATCACCGGAACCTGCTCCCGCAGTTCTTCGGGCATGGGCTTGCGGGTTCCCTTGTAGCCCTCGTACATCTCATGCCGGAAAGTGGGGGCGTGTACGTCGAAGGCCACCGCCAGATAGTCCGGGTGCTCTTCCTCCAGGATCTTGAACAGGATGTTCAGGAAACCGAAGATCGCGTTGGTGTGGAGGCCCCTGGCGTTGCTCAGGTCGGGAACGCCGTAAAAAGCCCGGTTTAAAATGCTGTGTCCGTCAATTAGTACCAGTTTTTCTGCCATTATATACTCCTTGTAGATTTTCCAGTTTAATTTAAGAGATAATGAAACTTAAGTTTCTTTGCCAGTGTCATTGTGCATGGAGAATATATCGCCAAGGGCGGCGTTTTTATTGCAGAAGTATCCACACCATGACTCCCAAGATACCCGATATGGTAAGGATTTCGAACAGGGTTCCCACCCGCAGGATGCCTTCGTTTATGCGTACTTTTAGGTGGGCCTCCTCCATTCTCTCCCGCAGCTCCCCCTGCAGATCGAAGACGTCTCCTTCCTCCAGATGGATCATGCCCTCCTGGATCAGAAACTGGATGACCAACTCCTCATGGCAGTTTTCACAGGCGTCCACATGCTCTGTGAAACGTTTGGTTTTCAGATAATCCATTTTGCGCCCAATAAAATCCGGGATCTGTTTCTCACATTCCCGACAGGTCATGCAGTCACCTCCTCCCGCCTGTTTCCTGTTTTTATTCCCTTTTGGGTTAAGTATTACGCACATTTGTTCTCTTAGATGGAATTTTCATTTAGTCTACAATAAATCTTCTAATGTATACATCTCCTCCGGAAATTGGTGTCGGCTATTTTTTTGAATCTCGAACTGTACATTAAGACCTTTCTTGTTTGCCGCAGCATATAATCGTTCCGCCATGGGAAGACAGTTATCATTGGAGCCGCAAAAAATTCTAAGCGCAATACTCTTTTGTTGGACAGCATGAACGCAATCTTCCGCATAATCTTGTAGAATTGGAATCCATGGGCTTTGCAAAACTAACATATCGCAACATGCAGGTGTAAACAGTACCGTGCGCAAAAGCATATCGCATCCTGCCGAAAATCCACCGCATATAATCTTTTCATAGCCTTCATTTTGTATCTTTTCCATTGCTTTTGCCACGGGTAAATAGGAGACCATATCATAGCTCCATCGATACGTTCCATATCCGTCCGGTTCGGCACTTTGTATGGTTTCTATCTGCCACCGGTCCTTCTCCCCAAATAGCGGTTTCCAGTCATTTCTTGCAGTCTGTCCATTTTGCGTGTTTCCGTGAACAGCCAGAAATAGATTGTCGGCCGTTTTCTTTTCCCAGGAAAACCGCTCCTTTGCCTTAGAGACAGCCTCTGCATAACGATGATCGGAAACAGATTTTAACGAAATATACTCGGAGTCATTTTTCAGCAACCCGAGGTCATCATCCTCCAGCACTTCCGGGCGATACCACCACCCGTTATCAATGATAGCTTTTCTCATCCAGCCTAATGCTTTTTCCGGCATATTGGCTCCGCCTGCTAAACAGGCGAGAAAATACAATGTTTGCGCTCCATGGTTTTCGGGATTTTTTTCATATGCGTCAAGCAAAAACCGATACGCTTCCGCATATCCGTTCTCGGCGATTGATAATGTTGTCTCCAATATGTCATTTTCTTTTCTCATGCCTGATTACTTCTCTTCTTTCATGTTTCGGTTTTACGCTCTGTATTCCTCGCGCAGCAGAGGCATATCCGGTACATATCTTTCATTTCTTGTCCGTATCTACACCAAGAGTGAGACAGACAAATTTGTTTTATAAATTAAAAGTTGCAAGTTAGATAACATTTTCGCCAAGAATTATTTTAGGCATTGCTGTTAAGCATCGATTCCAGCGTTTATAAAATTTCTCCACACCAAGTTTAGATACTCTTGCATGAGCTTCTTCGTTTTCCAGTACCCAATATAAAACATATGTTACCTTGCCTACATTTCTTGTAAGACGGATAGGTAACTCTCCTTCTTTAACCGCATTAAAATCTTTTTGCCTATGAGTTCGTTTTATGTAATGTACATCAATAACTCCATTTTGCTGCAGATAAAAATCAGCTACTTCTTTCATTAACTCTTCAATTTCATCGAGCTTAGTTAATTTTGCTTCATATATACATATTTCATTAAACATAGCGACTTCCCCAAATCCCGATTTATCTACTTGATTATAAATTAATTGCCTGTTGATTGCAATGTATATTTATAAGCCCGTTTTTAGTGAGTATACAATTCCCAATAGAGATTTTATGGTCTCGATGTCAGCCAGCTACGGCATATTACGCCAGTCTTCACAGGATACAATGCCGTGGGCGGTCTAGTCCAGAAAAGAGGAAAAAGGCAGCAATATCATGATGATTCCGCCGATCACTCCCACAACTCCCCCCACTTTGCAACCGAGTATATATTCATCCGAGGGTTCTTCCGCGCCATAGGATTTCCACTTCACAAAGACCCGCCAGGAAATCCCGGCGAAAAACGCAGGCGCCAGAAAAAGGGAAACGCCCATAATGACGGCAATGACTCCCAATACAATCAAGATATACATTGTTCCCCCTCCTTTTGCTTAGGAACTGTCCGCTACGGTATTATGCGGCGGGTTTAATTCTGCTCCGCAGCGCGCTCCAGCTTTTCGATCACGCAGCTATGAGGCTTGTTTTTGTTGTCCTTGTCATAGTTGACAGGCCAACATCTCCAGAGCCATGGTTTTTCCAAAACGGCGCGGCCTGCTTACGCAAATATACTTTTCTTTGGAATGCAGGCATTTATTCGTATGCGCTATCAGCCCCGATTTATCCACATAAATCTCCGAATGTATGGATTCCGCGAACCCTTTGTTCTTCGGATTTAAATGAATCCCCATGCCACGCCCTCCCGCTTTTTCATCAGATCCTGTTCCTCGCTATTCAGTATACACCATTTCCTACACAAAATCAAACAAACTGATCTGATTTGATTCCGGCAGACTGCCCAGAAGTCCCAAGTCCGCCATCAGGTCCACGATGGTCTTGGACACCTTGCACCGCTCCCGGAAATCGTCTTTTGACAGAAACGGCCCGTCCTTGGCCGCCTCCACGATGGCGTCCGCCGCTTTCTCCCCCAGGCCGTCTATACTGTTCAGGGAAGGCATCAGCTTGCCGTCCACGATCTGGAACGAACGGGACTGTGCGCGGAAGATGTCGATGGGCATGAAATCAAAGCCTCTGGCGTACATCTCCTGCACGATCTTCATATCCCCGTAAGCCAGTTCTTCCTTGTTGGAGAGAGAATCCGACCGCCTCTGGTAATCCGCCATGATGCTCTCCAAGTGTTTCTGTCCCTGGCACATGAGTTCATAGGAAAAAGCCTTGGCCCGGATGCTGAAAAAGGCCGCGTAATAGGCCAGCGGATAGTTGATCTTGCAGTAGGCGATCCTCCAGGCCATCATCACATAGGCCGCCGCATGGGCCTTGGGGAACATGTACTTGATCTTTTTGCAGGACCAGATGTACCAATCCGGCACGTCTTTCTCCGTCATGGCGTCGATCCATTCGTCCTTGAGTCCCTTGCCCTTACGCACGCTCTCCATGATCGTAAAGGACAGGGAACTCTCCACCCCCTGGTTGATCAGATAAATCATAATATCGTCACGGCAGCAGATGGCGGTGGATATGGTGGCTTTCCCCTCCAATATCAAAGTCTGCGCATTGCCCAGCCACACATCCGTTCCATGGCCCAGGCCGGAGATACGGATCAGGTCGGAGAACTGCTGGGGCTTGGTGTCCAACAGCATCTGAATTACGAACTCCGTCCCGAACTCCGGGATACCCAGCGAACCCACCGGACAGCCGTTTAACTGCTCCGGGGTGATGCCCAGGGCGTCGGTATTCTGGAACAGACTCATGACACCTTTGTCATCCAGTGGGATCTTGGTGGGATCGATCCCCGTCAGGTCCTGCAGCATGCGGATCATGGTGGGATCATCGTGTCCCAGAATATCCAGCTTGAGCAGGTTGTGGTCGATGGAGTGATAGTCAAAATGGGTGGTGATGATATCCGTGGTCATATCGTTGGCGGGATGCTGCACCGGGGTAAAGGAATTGATATCCTGCCCCACCGGCAGCACGATGATACCGCCGGGGTGCTGGCCCGTGCTGCGGCGGATGCCGGTACAGCCCACCGTGATTCGATTGATCTCACAGGTGCGCTTATGTTTTCCTCTCTCCTCAAAATAATTCTTCACATAGCCAAAGGCGGTCTTGTCCGCCAGCGTGCCGATGGTGCCCGCCCGGAAAGTCTGTCCGGCCCCGAAGATCACCTCCGTGTACTTATGGGCCTTGGACTGATATTCTCCCGAGAAATTCAGATCGATATCCGGCTCCTTGTCCCCCTTAAAGCCCAGGAAAGTCTCAAAGGGAATGTCAAAGCCGTCTTTGATCAAAGGCTCCCCGCACACCGGACATATCTTATCCGGCATATCGCACCCCGCGTTTCCCGCAAAGGCCTTCACCTCCGGCGAGTCAAAATCATAATAGAAACACTTGGCGCAGCGATAATGGGCGCTCAGGGAGTTTACCTCCGTGATCCCCGCCATGAAAGCCACCAGAGAGGAGCCCACCGAGCCGCGGGAACCCACCAGATAGCCGTCCTCCACGGACTTCCACACCAGTTTCTGGGCAATGATATACATAACGGCAAAACCGTTGGTGATAATGGAGTGCAGTTCTTTGTCCAGGCGGTCCTGCACGATCTGCGGCAGATTTTCCCCATACAGTTCATGGGCTTTGTCGTAACATATCTTGGTCAGCGTCTTGTCCGAATCCGGGATCACCGGGGGACATTTATCCGGCCGCACCGGCGCTATGGTCTCCACCATATCCGCGATCCTGTTGGTATTGGTGATTACAATCTCCCTGGCCTTGTCGGTCCCCAGATAGGAGAATTCCTCCAGCATCTCCTCGGTGGTGTGCAGATACAGCGGAGCCTGCTCGTCCGCGTCCTCAAAGCCCTTGCCCGCCATGATGATCCGCCGGTACACCTCGTCCTCCGGGTCCAGAAAATGCACGTCGCAGGTGGCTACCACAGGCTTGTGCAGCTGTTCCCCCAGCTTGACGATCCTGCGGTTTACATTCTGAATATCTTCCACCGACTGAATCTGGGGATGCCTGTCGGACAGGATCATAAAACGGTTATTGCCTGTGGGCTGGATCTCCAGATAATCGTAAAAATCAGCCAGCCGGGCGATCTCCCCGTCCGATTTACCCTCCAGCAGCGCCCGGTACAGTTCCCCTGCCTCACAGGCGCTGCCCAGAATCAATCCCTCCCTGTATCGCAGGATCAGGCTCTTGGGAATCCTGGGGCGTTTGCTGTAATAGGTGGTGTGGGACTCGGAGATCAGCCGGTACATATTGATGCGTCCCAGATCGTTTTTAGCCAGAATAATGGCATGATAAGTGGGCAAACGCTTGATGATATCCGGGCTGGAGGCCCCCATGGCGTTTACCTGCTGAAGATTCTGCGCTCCGCTCTCCCGGAGCCTGGGAATGAATTTTTCAAAAATATGGGCGGTGGCCTCCGCGTCATCCACCGCCCGGTGATGATTCTCCAGCGATACTCCCATGGTCTTGGCCACGGCGTCCAGCGTGTGCTTGGCCTGGTTGGGCAGCAGAATCCGGGCGATCCCCACCGTATCCACATAGGTGAACCGGTCCGACAAGCCCTGCCGCCTGCAGTTTTCCATGATAAAGCTCATATCAAAGCTGGCGTTGTGGGCCACCAGCACGCAACCCTCGCAGAACGCAAGGAACTCCGGCAGCACCTCCTCTATGGGGGGCGCGTCCATGACCATGCTGTCGTTTATGCCCGTGAGTTTCTCGATCTCGAAGGGGATGGGCACGTCCGGGTTCACAAAGCTGGAAAACCGCTCCGTGACCGATCCCTTCTCCACCTTCACCGCGCCGATCTCGATGATCCGGTTGTTCACCGGGGAAAATCCGGTAGTCTCGATATCGAACACCACAAAATCCGCGTCCAGATCCTGCCCCGCATCCCCGGTAACGATCTCCTTCAGATCGTCCACCAGATAAGCCTCCACGCCGTATATGACCTTGAAAAAATCCTGTTTGTCCGGGTTTTCCTCCCCGGCCTCTTTGCGCTTTCCCTTCTCCGCTTTCCACAGGTCGTCCCACACATGCCCCGCGTCGGTAAAGCCCTGCACCACGCCGTGATCTGTGATGGCGATGGCCCTGTGTCCCCATTTGTACGCTCGTTTCACGATATCCTTGGCCTCGGAAACGCCGTCCATATCGCTCATCTTGGTATGGCAGTGCAACTCCACCCGCTTACAGGGGGCCGTATCCGCCCTGCCGGTGGTAAAGTCCGGAATCTTTTTGATACCGGTCAGGGACCCCAGAGTCAGCTCGTGGTCAAATTTATCCAGCATACTGATACCCTTGATCTTCACAAAGGCCCCGGCCTTGACGCCCTCCAGGATCTCCTCCACCTGGTCGTTGCGGACAAACATTTTCACCGTCATGGTGTCGGAAAAATCCGTCACGTCAAAAATGACGATGGTCTTCTCGTTTTTGATCTCCCTCTTGTCCACCGTCAGGATCTTGCCCCGGATGACCACCTCGCCGATCTCGCCGATGATATCCTCGATCCGCATGGCCTCTTCCTCGAAGTCGCGGCCATAGATCACATCCGGGTTGTCGGAGCGCTTTACGCTGCCGCCGTAGGCTCCTCCCCGGGAAAACTCGCCCTTTTTAAAACCGGAACCTCCCCGGCGAAATTCTCCTCTGCCCATGCCGCCGCTCTTGCCGCCGCCTTGGGCCGCCGCCTGCGCGTCCCTGCCTTTGCCGCCAGATGCCGCCGCTGTCCCGGCGTTTTTACTGCCACCGGAGACTTCAGCCTTCCCAGCGCCTTTTCCGCTCCCGGAGACTCCGGCCACGCCCGCGTTTTTTCCGCTCCCGGAGACTCCAGCCGCCCCGGCGTTATTCCCGCCCGATACAATGGCCGCCGTCTGCGCCGCGTCCAGCGTGCTGGGAACATCCGCCTGCATAAAGCCTTCCCCGGCGTCCTCCCCCCAAGCCCCCGCACCCGCGCTCCGGCCCGTGCGCCGCGCGATCTCCGCCACCTGGAGCCGTATCCTCTGCTCGTCCTCCTGGGCATATCTGCTGGCCTCGGGTTCCCGGTACTCCACATGCAGCGCCAGGTCAAAACCGCAGCGTTCCACCAGAATTTTTTCCAATATACGGACAAATTCCTCCTCCCGGCTGTGGGCCAGCACACTGTCCTCCAGTGTGAGCGTCATCTGCCGGGCGTCAGGGTAGGTAAGCTCCGCAGTTCTGAAACTGTTGTAGTCAATATGATTATTCTCCCGCAGTTCTTCCAGAATACTGTCCCTGTACACATCCATAAGTTTCTCCGGGGTATACTGGGAGGAAAGCTCAAATTTCTCGTAGATCTTTATAATCATGTTGGCGCCTGGAAAAAGCTGCCTCTTGATCTCCCTCTCCGCAGTCCAGATATCCTCCTTCATGATCAGGCGGTCGCTGCAAAGATAGATCCGCAAAAAATCCTTGCGCTTGGTGGCGGAAATCTTTTCCACGCTGGCCTGCTCCAGAATGTCCCGGACTTTGCCGCTCAATTGTAATGTGGGAAACACCTCAAAAAACGGTTTTGCCATAGCTTACTCTCCCCAATGATCCAGTTCATCCTTAAGCGCCGCCAGCAGTTCGCTCTCCGGCATCTTGCGCACGATCTTGCCCTTCTTGATCAGCAGACCTTCGCCGTCTCCTCCGGCGATACCGATATCCGCCTCCTTGGCCTCCCCGGGGCCGTTTACGGCGCAGCCCATAACCGCCACCTTGATATCCAGCGGATAGTCCTCCACCATCTTTTCCACCTGGGTGGCCAGACCGATCAGATCGATCTTTGTCCTGCCGCATGTGGGGCAGGACACCACCTCAATCCCACCCTGTCTAAGCCCCAGGGTGCGCAGGATCAGTTTTGCCGACTTGATCTCCTCCACCGGATCTCCCGTCAGCGACACCCGTATCGTATCGCCGATCCCCTGGTGCAGGATAATCCCCAGTCCCACAGCGGATTTGATATTGCCGCTGTGCACCGTGCCGGACTCCGTGATGCCCACATGCAGGGGATATTCTGTCCGGGCCGCCAGCAGTTCATGGGCTTTGACGCACATGAGCACATCCGAGGACTTAATACTGATCACCAGATTGTCATACCCCAGATCCTCTATGATATGTACCTTGTCCAGAGCGCTCTCCACGATACCCTGGGCCGTCACGGAGCCGTATTTTTCCAGCAATGCTTTCTCCAGGGAACCGCTGTTTACCCCCACGCGAATTGGTATGTTTCGCTCTCTCGCCACATCCACCACCGCCTTAACGTTCTCTCTGGAGCCGATGTTGCCGGGATTGATACGAATCTTATCCGCGCCGTTTTCCATGGCCGCAATAGCCATCTTATAGTCAAAATGAATGTCCGCCACCAGAGGAATGTGAATCTGTTTCCTGATCTCTCCCAGAGCATGAGCCGCCTGCAGCGTAGGCACCGTGCAGCGGACGATCTCACAGCCCACCTGCTCCAGACGGTGGATCTGCGCCACCGTGGCCGCCACATCCTCCGTCCGGGTGTTGGTCATGGACTGTATTGCGACGGGCGCGCCTCCACCTATCGTTACCCCGCCGATCTGTACGGTTTTGGTGCGCTGCCTGTGAAAAATCTGTGTGTTTTCGCTCTGCATGGGAAATCCTCCTCTACAACGAGTAAAATGCTCCTCATTTAACTCTTCTGAATTAAATGTGCGCTATGGCGCACGGAATTATAGTATAATATAAAGCACTTGCCATTTTTCAGGCAAATGCTCTATATTGTTTGCCTATTTAGTTATCATACCACATTTGGGGGTGATTGGCTAGACCTTTGTACTCTTTCGAGACACCTTAGCGAACCACAGGCTCAAGTTTTTTCACAAATGAATGCAAAAGTTGTCTATTTACCCTCACTGATATAGACGCTTGCCCGGTTTTGAATAATATCTGCCACATCCTCTTCATTCCGGCCATCGTTAAACAGATAATCCACTTCCTCCAGCAAAATATTATACAGATTTCGATCTACCGTCGCATTATGCTCAATCTTTTGGATCACAGATTTCAGTGTTTCCACATCCTCGATGGACATTTCATAGATATACTCCGGCTCTTCATCAGCAAAATCCAGTACTTCTTTCACGACTTTTTCACCGTTTTCATCAAACTCTGCCTGCATGGCCTCCTCTAACCTTTGTTCCAGAGAGCTGACACGAACCGGCAGCCCGTTCCTGACATTATCCTGAAACTCGCTGTCAAGGAGACTCTTTAAAAATTCCCATGCCTCCTCCTTATTTTGACTGGTAGAACTGATACCGATTGCAATATCCGCAATCGACGCCATACTACCATATCCTGAATCAAAAGGATATCCTATATAAGTCGGCGTTTCCCCCATAACCATCCTTGTGCCGGTAATATCATAAACGCTGTCGATGGAGACAGGGTATAACAGCGCGCGGCCTTCTACAAAAACAGCCTTCACCGAATACTCATCTGTCCAGTTCAGTTTCTCGGGAAATTGATTGGCAAAATGTAATATCTCCTTAAAACTGTCCCCGTCAAAGCAGCATGTACCCTTATCCCAGTCAACGTAATTTTCCAGACTTCCATAACAGATCATTCCAAAAACAGCTTTTTTAGTTTCTCCGGGAAAGAGAATACTGTCCTCATCTGCCCTATTGTAGGCATCTACCAGCTGTTTCATATTCATATTTTCCAAGCCCGCAAGCTCCCGGTTTACCGTGACATATGAGTCTATGATATAACTGGGTACAAGCGCATACAGGCTATCGCCTACCTCAAATGCCTGCAATATATTGTAGTATAAATCCTGATTGTCAAAAGACTTGTCCTCTTGTATAAAAGGGGATAGGTCCGTCATCATTCCACATGAGGCGTCAAGGGGTGAATACAGACTGCCAAAATTAATCATATCCGGCCCGTTTCCTGCGCTGATTTCTATTTTCAACTGATTAATCGCCTCATACGGATCCTGATACTCCTCCAGATAATTTACGACCTGAATCTTAACATCGGAATGATTCTCGTTATACACCTCTACCCATTGCAATAAGCCGGATCTTGCCCCTCCATATCCGCTCTTAAAAACCGCAAGCGTCAATGTCTTTGCATCCTCAGAAGGCATTGTATCGCATCCTATAAGCCCCAAACACAGTACCAGCAATATCCACATAATGCGTTTTTTCATTCCGGTAATCCTCATTTTCCCGCCGGAATATATTTTAGGCGAGTATCCTTTCCACTTTTTTCCAACAGCAGCAATCGCCCATCGGGCAAAAATGTGAGTGGAACATAGTTTGCGTCCCCGGTAAGACCAAGATCTGAAAGAGGCACCCTGTTATCCAAAACCTCTTTGTCATGATCATAAGCCCAAACACCGCTGTACGGGCTAAACAGTAACAAATTTGTATCTGTACCGGCTGACATCTCGCTGAAAGTCTCGTCATCTGCAAAGCAGAGCAATGTATTTTCCTTTTTTATGGAGCCGTTTTCCGTATCAAACTCACCGATCCTCAATTTCTCGTCTGCGTCACAATATACAATATAAATCAGGCCGTCTTTCCCGACTGCAGCCTCATATGTCCATCTGGTTTCAAGTGATTTCAACGTAAACTTATGCTTTAACACCCCTTCACGGTCAATAATCACTCCATCTCTGCTGATAACCCATTGAAGATAATATGTACCGTTCTTATCAACTACGAACCAATGCGGCATCTGCCTTATCTCAAAATAATCCGTAATGTCAATCACTTTTTCAATTTGATTATTTTCATTGAGACGCCAAATGAACCACTCCTCATAATTGTTTCCCGCCACAATTAAATGTCTGTTCCCATATATATCAATCGCGATATGGCAAATAACCATTCCCTCCGGATTATCTATATTGGCCCTGCTGTGCTCATCCGAACCTGTTGGCATATTATACAGATCAAGTTCCCCCGCGTCTCCATAGACCAGATATATGTTTTCTCCATCCGATTCGCACCGATGCATGGACAGCGAAATGTCAATATCATCCGTTCCATGATAAAGAATATCCTTCCTCTCCGTATTGACTGGAACCGCCAATGGCTCGGGAATGGGTGTGCTTTCCAACTGTTGAATTCTATCACCATATTCTACTGTTGCAGTTTCCTCTGTATCCAAAGATTCCGTATGTATTTCCTCTTTGGTTTTTGCATTTGCGTCTGGCAATGAGGTTTCATTGTGTCCGCAGCCGGACAAAGCAAATAGAATAATGAGAAATATATTCAATCCCTTTTTTATGGAAATATGTGTGTTCCCATACATCTCTTTTCTCTCCTTATCCATCAAGAAAGAGGCTTATATATTAATATTGATCTTCGTACAAATTTCAATTCCCCTCTCGGATTATTGAATATCCGGATTTATTCTCCCCGGCGAAACCGGAGAGAATAAAATTCCAAATACACTATGGCTCATAATTATGGTCAAAATAAGACCATTCCATCCACCCCACGGTTCCAGTCTTTTCTCGTCTTACATATACCCAAGCCGAAAGCCCCGGAGGTGGCATAACATCATCAGATAGTGTTATCGACTCCCCTTTGTACATTAATTCTAATATAATCCCATCCAATCCTGGTGTTTGCCTTAATCGCACACCATCCCCCATAACCCTGCTCGGTTGAGTAAAGGCCGCATATACCGCTAACGGAGTCATCAGTGTTGCTACTATCATAACAAGCAAGAGCGTACCGGCAAAATTATTTTTTATTTTTTTCATCATTATTTTCCCCTCTTTCTTACACTAGTTTGATCCATGTAAAATCCGCAGAAATTGTCTCCTCCTATGCTTATGTTAAAGAAAATATCTACCCGCCTTTAAGATAAACAGACACTTCTCTAATCTTCATAATTATCATCTCCTCTCTTTCAGTATATTTACGCTTTATGCTTTCAAAATCCATTTTTATTTTCATCCTGTTGTTTATTTTTAGGTTTGAAAGTTATTTATGCAATAAATCACTATTCATATAAAATTTTTTAACTACTATTTGTTTTTTATTATACATAATTTCTATTGAATCGTCAAATTTATTTTATAATTTATATATGTCAAATAAGATGATTTTTTATAACTCATCAAATATTTCTGCAACCGTAATTCGATCGGCAATTATCTTACATATAGGAGGCATGGATATATTATTGGTAGCAAAGCCAGAGAAAACCATGTTAATATCGTTCTCTATTTATGCTCAAAACAGGCCAATATGTACCGAAAACCGATAACAGCACAACATATTATAAATCCCAAAAATGATACGGGGCACACTTTTGTGATTACACTCAAACGAAATTTGAGAGGATAGGCATAAAACCCGTCCCCTCAAAATACCACCCAAAAATATCTATACCTTGGCCGCCTTCATATTATCCACTTATGCCCATCCGGATTCATAGTGGAAAGTGCCTTTTTCAGCCAGTCCCGCTGTTCCTGATCCATCTGCGCATAACTGCGTTCAAAATCCTGCTCATATCCTTCCCTGCCGGTATCCGTGGATTTGTATAAACACAAAAGCTCCGGCGCCAGATAAGGGATTCTGATATCCTGCGTATCATAATACAAAATAGCTTTAGACAACTCCCGTTTGACCTCCTTATTCCGGGCGTAAAAGAACCATTCATCATCGTGGTCGTTAAATAAAAACTCGATAAAATTCAATTTTTTCAGGCCCTCATGGGAAAAATCAATCCCGTATATATCTTTTTCCTCTGTCTTTGTCAAATGTACGATCTCACAGTCCCCAAGCATTGCGAAAATATTGCGTTTTTCACATCTCTGCTCCCGTATATCCGTGATATGATGCGCCCTGTTGCCGCCCAGCATTTCATAAACCTCATATCCCTCCGCCTGCATGGAAAGGATGATGTCATCGCGGTCCTTCCAGTAGACCAATATATCGATATCGCCGTGTCTGCGGGATTCATACCTCAGAAAAAGATCTATCCCCAGGCCGCCGCAGACCGCCCACTCCCATGACTGCCTTTTTAACAGGTTTACTGCCGCATTTAATAATTCGTTGATCATTTGCATTGTCAATTCCTCCCTCTATTTTCAGAAATGTTCCCGCCAGTCATTCCCGGTCTTCTCTGATCATCCCATAAATATTGTAACTGCAATACCGACTTCCCATTCTCCCCTGCCGGACGCACCCCTCCTGCACAAATCCCGACTTGCGCAAAACGGCATTGGATCCCATGTTTTCCACATCCGCCTCCGCATGCAGTCTTTCCAGGGAAGTCTCCGTAAAGATAAAATCCGCCACCCGTTTCATGGCCTCCGTACATATGCCCTGGTTCCACCAATCCGGGCTGATCCGATACCCCACTGTACCGATCCGGTCGTTCACAACATCAAACACCTCCAGAATACCGATGACTTTGTGGCTCTCCTTACTCTCCACTCCCCAGATAAAATCATGGGAAGGTTTTCTCTTAACATGGGGCCTGGGATCGATAAACAGCTTACTGGCGTCGTGTTCTCCTTTCCCCAAAGGCGTTCCCCAATATGTGTATACCTCCGGTCTGTACAGCCATTCCTGCAAGTCTGCCGCATCTTCCGGCTCCAGTTTTCTAAGTCTGAGCCGCCGCGTCTCCAACTCCGGAATCCATAGACATTGTCTTATCATTTTATCCCTCCCCCCCGGACAGTCCCATTATCAGCGGATAAAGTTGGTCTGGCTGCCACTCTCCGTCTGCGGCAGAATACCCTGTTTCCTGCCCTCCTCTATACACTTAAGCAGCCAGGCCATATTGTGGGCGATATTGCGCATGGTCTGCAGTCCCTCCACATCCTGCAATACCTCCTCCGGGCGGTTGCCATGCACCATATTCCAATAGCTGGAACCCACCGTCGGCATATGGCTGATACCGAAATACTTGTTCAGATCCTCCAGCGCTGCCGTAGTTCCCGCCCGGCGGGCCGAGGCTACCGCCGCCGCGGGCTTATGTACGAAAACGCCCTTGCTGCTGTAGAAAGCCCGGTCCAGAAAAGATAAGATCCTGCCGCTGGCATGGGCATAATATACGGGCGTACCGAATACAAACCCCTCCGCCTCTCCGGCTTTCTGCACAAAGACATTGACCAGATCATCCATAAATATGCATCCCTGCTCCGTACACTGTCTGCATCCTATACAGTCTCTGACAGGCTGGGCGCCCAACTGGAATATCTCATACTCTATTCCTTCCCCTTGCAGTGTCCGCCCAATCTCCTGAAGCGCCGTGTAAGTACAACCCTTTTGATTGGCGCTGCCGTTTAACATCAATACTTTCATGTTCATGCCTCCTTCTGATTCCGGTTATCTCAATAATCGCTCAGTCCCAGCGCATTCCATCTCTCCCACAGTTCCTGTTTCCGATCCATGCCGAATCGCAGAATTTTCCACAAAGACTCCACCGCGTCCGGCCCGTAGACCTGCATATAGGAGATATGCATAAATACCGCTCCTTGCCAGATCAGATCATACTCCTCCCCGGTCAGCCGTCTCGACCCATAATATCCCCGCAGAAACGCTATTGCAAGGTCAAAACGATACTGCATCTTCTCCGTCTGATGGTTAAAATCCACAAACTGCATGATAAAAGGCCATCCCAAGTCCAAATACCTTGCTCCGATCCCGGCGTCGTCCAGGTCGATCAGTACCGTTTCCCCGCCTGTTCTTCGCATGGCGTTATGCGGCCCGATGTCCGAGTGGATCAGACACTGTTCACACTGGGTAAAATCAGGCAGCGCGTCCACTATCCCGTCAAACTCCGCCTTGAAATGTCTGTCGGAAAACCAGCCGTAAAACCGCGTCTTGTCCTGATTCAGACCGGTGGGATATCCGTATCCCCTGATACCGTGCAGTTTCGCGGTCAATTGTCCCAGCGCATACTCGTCCGCCGCGTTCTCCTCCAGATTTTTCCCCTCAATATATTCCGTCATATAAAACCATTGACCGTCCACGGCTACGTAGCCGCTGCCGTCGCATGTATAGATGATCTCAGGGGCCATATGTTTCTGGTTCCCCAGATATTCATGGGCCAGCACATTGCCCCGGACAGTCTGCTCCTTTTTCTCTCCGGGCAGCCCCCTCAGGAAAAAATCGCGGTTGCCGGTTGCAATGCGGCACAGAATCCGATCCGTGTCTTCGTGATATCGCTCTTTGACCGCATAATCCGTGATACCGTAGCGGGCCAAAACCTTATCTATCCGCTCCATCTTTACCTCTCTCCGCCAAAACTCAGAATTCCATTCGATTCAAAATATCCGCCCAGGCCTCCCCGTCGATCTCCTCCTCCCGAAACAGCTTTCTCCTGTCATCCTCCGTGATCCGACGCAAAACCTTGCAGGGATTGCCCGCGGCCAGACTCCAGTCGGGGATATCCTTTGTCACCACACTGCCCGCGCCGATGACCACATTGCTGCCGATATGCACGCCGGGACAGACCACCGTATTGCCCCCCAGCCACACATTATCGCCTATGGTTACCTCCTTGCCATACTCGTAAGCGGAATTGCGGCTCACCGGATGGATCGGATGCCCTGCCGTGTAGATGGCCACATTTGGAGCCATCTGGCAGTTGTCCCCGATCCTGATCCTGGCCACGTCCAGCAGCGTACAGTTATAATTGGCAAAGAAATTTTTCCCCACCTCTATGTGCTTGCCGTAATCGCAATAAAAGGGCGGATTGATAAACGCCCCCTCGGATTTGCCCAAAAGTTCTTTGACCACCTGAGATAACCCCGCAAAATCGGAGCGGTCCATAAAATTCAGCCGCTGCAATATCCTCCGGCACTGCATCTGCTCCTCAAAAACGCTGTCGTCTGAGATATATGCCATCTGCGCGTCTCTTCGTTCTCTGTTTGTCATTTTCTGTTCTCCTTTCCCTGTAGAGCCGCTCCAGCCGGTTGCGAACCCCTGTTACTGTGCTGATGTCATTATGCACATCGTTTGCTCTCCTGCCAGACGTTCTACAGGAGGATCGCTTTCACCGCACGGAAAAAGGCTCCGCAGTCCTGCCCCTCGGCCAGACCGGACACGCCGCCGTCCCCGGTCTCGATCACCGTCCAGTTTCCATCCTCTTTTTCCCCATAGTCCACCGTGTAAAACGGGCTGGGGAGGGCGGCATACTTTTCCGCCAAAGACCGGGGCAGCTCCGCAGTAAAACCGGGTTGCAGCGAGTTTCTGCTCACGGATACAATGTGTCCCCGCAGATAGAACACGCGGTACTCGTTGGTATGCCCGTCATACTGTTTCAGCCGCACATACTGTTTCGCCAGGATCCCCCCGGTGAGCAGTTCCCCTCGAATCTCATAGAACCGCTCCATCCATCGGTCAAATTCCTCCTGGGTCATATCGCCGCCAAAAAAGGCCGGAAAGTCCGTATTCTTGGCGGATTTGACATGATCCTTGATCAGAAAATCGCCCAACTGCTCTCGGATCTCTCCCACATCCATCCTGGCATGCAAGGGGAAAAAGAGGGTTTTCGGCGTATCCTCCTGCAGATACCTGTAGACATTGGGGAAAATATGCATGGCTGCATACTGCGGGGGCGCGGTGAACAGATTCAGGCCAGTTTCCGTCAGTGCCTCATAAAAAAGCTCATATTCCTCCGGTTTCATCATCCAGCCGCGGTACAGGGCCGGGCCGGATATCTCCTGATCCAGGCGGACTTTTCTTTCCTCATCCCAAAGCTCCTGCCGAAACAGTGCGGCAGCAAGCCCCGCCGCCAGAGCCGCCTCATATTCTCTCTCAAAGGCCTCGTCCACCCGTCTGCCGCTCATATAACTGGAAGGAAACACGATCGTCATGGCCCGTCCTCCTATTCCAATATCCTGTCAATTCTCTCCAGTTCCGTCCTGTCAAAGCGCATATTGGACAGCATACCCACATTGTCCGTTACCTGGGACGCCCTCGACGCGCCGATCAGGACGCTGGTGATATCCCCGTCCCGGAGAATCCAGGCCAGGGCCATCTGGGCCAGGCTCTGGCCACGCTCCCCGGCCATCTCGTGCAAAGCCCGCACTTTTTGCAGCCTCTCCTCCCGGATGGCGCTCTCTGTCAGGAACCTGCCGTCTGTGCGCACCCGGCTGTCCTCCGGGATCCCGTTCAGATAGCGGTCCGTCAGCAGCCCCTGCTCCAGCGGACAGAATGTGATGACGCCAATGCCGTTCCTGGCCGCATAGTCCTTCAATCCGTCCTTCTCAATAGTGCGGTCAAACAGAGAATAACGCCTCTGATTGATGATAAAGGGCGTCCCCATCTGTTGAAACAGCCTGGCAATGGCAGCGGTCTGTTCTCTGTTATAGTTGGATATACCCACATACAGCGCCTTTCCGCTTTTGACGATACCGTCCAGCGCTCCCGCAGTCTCCTCCAGCGGCGTATCGGGATCCGGTCTGTGATGATAATAGATGTCTACGTATTCCAGTCCCATCCTGCGCAGGCTCTGGTCCAGGCTGGCCACCAGATATTTCTTACTCCCCCAGTCTCCATAGGGGCCCGGCCACATATCGTACCCGGCCTTGGTGGAGATTACCAGCTCGTCCCTGTAAACGCCCAGACTTTTCTTAAGAATGCGCCCAAAATTCTCCTCCGCGGCTCCGGGAACCGGCCCGTAATTATTTGCCAGATCAAAATGTGTGATCCCGTTGTCAAAAGCCGTCTGACAAATATCCAGCATATTGTCAAAATTCCCGTTGCTGCCAAAATTGTGCCAGAGCCCAAGGGATACCGCTGGCAGTTTCAGGCCGCTGGCTCCGCAGCGGTTGTACTGCATTTTTTCGTAACGTGTCTTTTCCGCAATATACATATACCAAACCTCTCTACTGATTTATCTAAATGAACCTACTGGGTCCCCATCTTATAAGCCATCTCCAGGGCCAGCGTCGCAATCCGGTCTTTCTCCAGCAAATTGGTATGATTGGACAGACTGCGGCAGTCCCACTCCTCATTGTCCAGATTGTCGGCTGCATAGAAGAACTGGAATATCTCCTTTTCCCGCAGTCCGGCAAAAGCCGCCACGGCGGAGCATTCCATGTCTACGCAGATACAGCCGCTCTCCTTGCGGCGTTTCACTTTTTCCCTGGTCTCCCGGTAAACGGCGTCCGTTGTCCACACCTTGCCCACTGTATAATGACAGTTATGCTCTTTCAAAATATCGGTAAATTCCTCTATGTACCGCGTATTTACATCGATCTCCTCCGAGGGCGGCGCATAGTGATAGCTGGTTCCCTCATCCCGCACAGCCCGGTCCGGAATAATCACCGAGCAGTCCCCGATCCCGGCGTCCAGTACGCCGCAGGTGCCAAACAGCACCAATTTCTCCAGACCCATCTCAAACACATCCTCCAACAGAGCTATGCAGCCCGGCGCTCCCACATCCATCATAAACAGTGCCAGCTCCATACCTCTGTATTCCACCTGATAGACGGGAAATACCATATTAGCCATACAGGACTCCCCGACGATGCGCCCTCCGCCCAGTTCCTTGCGCATTCTCTCAAAGGTCACGGTGGAAAAACAACTCACACCCACCTTGGGAAATCCCGGCTGCCTTTGAACCGTGTTCCACGGGTTGATAACCGCCTCTTTACTTGGGTCAAACTCTTCTAAGATCATATCTGCACCTCCTGATAAGCGAAATCCTGCTCAACTACCGTGCCAATACGGAATTTGAAAGTATTCATAATCCCAAAAACTCCATATTGACAGACTTTTCCGTAAATCCGTATTTTTCGTACATGGCTCTGGCCGCCGCGTTCCTGGCGTTTACCTGTAGCTCCAGACCGTCGTACTCCCTCTCCCGGCACAGCCCCAGCACACAGTCAAACAGCTTGTGACCGATGCCCTGTCCCCGGTATCTCTCCTCCACCGCCATGGAATCCACATACAGCACTTTTCTCTCCTGCATGGGGCCGCCGGAAATATGGCGCTCCAGCCAGATCACCAGACCCACCACTTCCCCGGCCAGATCTGCCACCAGAACCTGTTGCCGCTCTAAATGTTCCAGATACATATCCTTAGGCAATATTGGATCCATATCCTTATAGATATCCGGCCTCCAGCCCACATGCAAGGCATGCACCTGTTTCATGATCCTCTCCACGGACGCGTAATCGCTCTCCATTGCCAACCGTATCGTTACCATCTCTGCCTCTCCTATCTGTATTACTTATCTGTCACTCTTATTTGTGTCTTTAATTCTTATTGCTTTATTCATAGTTATCGCTCCGTATCTTTATTTTTTTATTTGGCTGTTTGATGATATGTTGTTCTGCCTGATAAACGGAAATTTATCAATTAAACTCTTACAAATAATTCCTCTGGTTCGATTCCCCTTTTCTCATTTCTCAATGCAGAAATCTCTGAAACACAGAACGAAATACATTTACCTGTATATTCAAGAATAATATCCCATTTGTATATATCCAAATCGTCCTTACTGCAACAACTTGAATCAAACCACTGCTCAAAGCTGTTAATTGCGGTAAAAAGATTTTCCATTGATATTTCACTTAATGGGGGGGCGGCTTTATCAAACTCTATTCTTTGCAACTGAAACTCCTTTATAAGAAGATAGTTTAGCCGTTCATAATCTCGGTATCCTTTTTGAATAGCCGCTCTCTTTTCTTCCTTCTGATAACAGCGAACATATTTATCTGCCACATCATGTAACCATATTGCATCCTGTATCAAATGACAAAAATATCCCAAGAAGAAATCATCTTCTAAAAGATCCTTCTCATATTTCTCGGCAAAGTGTTTCCAGTGAATTCCTTTTTTACATCCATCTGCTGTTTTACACCCAAAATGGGCAATATCATAAGTTCCATCAATATGAGAAGATGCATCAGGTCCCAGTGTAGCACCCAGCAAAAATCTATTTTGGTCCGTAATCTTTATTTGTTTTAATAACAAGCAAGAAACAGCATAGTGCATAATTGCTGATGCCAAATTCGATTTCCTCCTATATCATCCGCAGACGTCTGTCTCCTGTCAGCAGGCGCGCTAGAACCCGATCTTCATGGACTGCCCCTCCACATACACGCCCTTTGAAAGCGTCAAAGGCAGCTTTTGCTCCGCGGTATAGCCCAGCGTTTCCCCGTTTCGCAGGACGGCGCCCTGCTTTATGATATAGGCGGAGATATTGTACATCAGCTCATACACCTCCGAGGGCGTATGACTGCTGGCTACGATCTCCAGCTCCTCTCTTCCGAAAGAGCGCAGGCCGTTGGTCCAACTGCTGACGCCCTTTTCGTCCTGGTACAGTCCCACAAATACCAGATCGCCTAAAGGCGTCTCCCCCTCTTTCATAACCGCTGCCGCCTGGATAAAATGCTCCGGCAGCCATACGGTGCCGCAGTCATAGATCCCCAGCGCATTGGGCGCTTTCAGACAGGCCGCCGCCACCTTGACAAAAAATTCCCCGGCCTTTAGGGGCTCAGATCCTCTGCCCAGTACGGCAACCAGCAGATGGGCCTGGTGCTCCTTTGCGGCGGCAACGGATTTTTCTCTGGTCATAAAATTGCTGTTGGCCCAATACTCCGCCTCCCCGTCGGGGACTTTGGCCTCCATCAGCCCCACCGTGGCCATCATGCCCTCCGCCTCAAAGACAATGGCGTTATCTCTGCCCTCCGGCTTTTCCGGTTCCTCCGGACACTCTATGCCCCAGTCGTCCCGCAGGATCTTCCGAAATCCGTTTATATCAAACTCCGGCGTGGACAACAGGACAAAGCCCACAAAATCTCCGCCCTTATGCTCCTCACTCTGCCCCTCCGCCTCCTGTTTGGCGGCCTGTTCCATCCAATACTGCCGGATTTTCTCCACCATGGCGATACACTTTTCCTGGGCCGTGTCGGGATCATAGTTCTCCATCTCACTGTAAATATGTCCGCAGTGTCCCAGGCCGTCTCCCTCGTAGCCCCCGCAGACCGCCACTTTCCAAGCTCCCAGAATGGACTTTTTAAACTTAAAGATATAATAGCGCAGATCGTGGAGCTCAAATGTCCCCGCGATCTCAAGCTTTGCCGGTTTTTTCCCCAGCTCCTGGGGGTGGGACAGCCACTCTTCCATCACCGCTGTGGCGATCTTTTCCTGTTCGGTCATCTGTTTTTCCTCCTGTCTCCCTATTTGAAATTTATCCAAACTTTTGTTAGGTATCCACTCTTCCGGACCACGGTCTGCCGGGGATATCCCGGCCGCTTTCATCATCCGTCCTTTTATCGGCGTTGCCTGACAGATGCCGCTTTATCTTTCATCATATTCCGAATCCATATGTATGGCGTACAACACATCAGGCCGGATCCGCGGGGATACCCGGTGGATATTTTTTTCCAGAATATCAAACGGCGGCCATGCATAAGAAGTCAAAAGGCACAATGCATCCCCCGCCACCTCCGTATCGCCGGATGTGACAACCACCGTCTGGAGCAGATCGGTTAACTGCTCCCGAAAGTCCGCAATATAGGCATCCTGTTTATAATAGGGATCCATAAACCAATCCAGGGCCAGTAGCAGACTCTTTTTGGCGCCGTCGTCTTCTCCCATAAGAACCTCCCGGATCGCCGCGATCCCCTGCTTTACCGTTTCTTTTTCCCGCTTGCCGTATGTTATATATCTTGCCATAATTTATCCTGTAACGGTTTGGCCGTCCTCCGATCAACGCTCTCAAAGTCTGATTGGCATCCACTGTTTATAGTTCTATCGGCTTATATTGCCTTGCCTTTTCTGCTATTTCCTCCGGAGACATTTCACTCCAAAAGATATAATCAGATATCTCCGGGTCAAGTACACCCTGTTCTAAAATTTTAATCAGTTTGTCGATTTCTTCCTCATTTTTATCCTCACAGTATCTTATTTTCCCTATCAGACTGACGATTTCTTCCTTAGCAAGTAATGCCATAAGACACACTCCTTTTGATTTCCGTCTCATATGCCGCTACGTATTATAGATTATACTATATATATTTGTCAGAAACAATGTAAATTTGCATGTATTCTCATGCCTCAGCAGACCTGGCTGTTTTAAACGGACTACAGTTTACAGCGCAGATAAAATCGGAACAGGCAGAGCCATTGAATATAGAGCGTGACGCCGTCCTCGTGCGCATGCGGCAATCCCGCCTGCTTAAGCGCCGTCTGCACCTGCTTTTTTGTGAGCAGCCCCTGCCTTTTGTAGATACCGTACCGGGGGGAATGGGCAACAAATTGTTGAAATGCAATATATTCGCCTTTTGTCAAATCAGGCACTTCCTTTTTCGCAAAATGCACCAGCACGGAATCCACCGACGGTTTCGGATGAAAATCTTCCTTTTGGAAATGCCACAGGATTTCCATATCCCAATGTACTTTCAGCAACAGCGATTTCTCTGTTTCCTTTGGCTTACCCATAAATCTTTTTGCCGCTCCCTTTTCCATGATCAGCCAGATATCCGTAGGCGGGTTTTTGCATTTGTCAGTTTTTCGATAATCTTAGTCGTGATAAAATACGGAATATTGGCAAAAATCTTGTATGCGCCCCTTTCCGGCAGGGTATATTTCAAAAAATCCCCGCAAATCAGTTTTACATTGGCGTACTGAAACAGTTTTTTCTTTGCACTCTCATACAGCGCGGGATCAATCTCAACGGAATACACAAAGCCGCCCCTTTCACAGAGCGTTTCCGTCAAATGCCCCTTTCCTGTTCCGATCTCGACAACCGTGTCGTTTTTTTCAATACCGCCAATAGAAACAATCCTGCGTATCAGTTTTTTGTCCGTTATAAAATTCTGTGAATGGGATAATTGTCTTGTACCGCCAGTTTTCTCCTGTCTTCTGCCTCTCTGCATAATATTATTCTCCTTTCCAAAGCCACATTCTGCTTTTAAAAGGCAATAAAAAAGCAGGCATCAACTCCCCGAACGGAATTTACCCTGCTTTGGCATACAATAAGAGAACCCTGACCGACTGTGCATGGATGCACAAACATGCAAAAAACACAGTCTCTACCTATATCCTGTCAGCATATGGCATTTGTATTTGCGCGCAAGAAAAAAACCCCATTTACATGAGAGGCAATATCTGCTTTTTATCGCCCCGCCCTGCGGATGCGACCGACGCAAATAAAAATACCCATACGTAAGCCACCTTTCTTTTTACTTACTGTTTCTTACAAGATTATAGCAGAAACACAGCTGCCTGTCAATTAATCCAAACGGCCAGATCATAGAAGACGATATGGATGAACTGGAAGAGGCGCTGCGCCAAAAAGGTTTGGAGGTTTACACAAACTTTGGGATAGTCCCGTGTCTTTTTCATGGTTCTCCTCTGCCTCCCCCCACAGAAACGGGTAAAAACTGTCAGTAAACCCAGTTGATGTGGTTTTCTGATTCCTCTGTGTCCTCGTCCTGCTCACTCCACTCGCTGCTATAATAAAAATATCCCAGAAAATACAGGCTGATTCCCTCATGCTGGACTGTATGAATACCGCCCTCATATTTAAAATCGTATAAAACCATCGCCGTGTTACATTCCGGCAGATAAGCAGCAACACCCGATTCCTCTACAGCATCTATAAATGTATTATAAAAGGAGAATCTATCAAACAGTATTTTTATATCTTTTGTATAATGATCCAGAACTTTTGCCTCCCGGAAGTCTTCATCATGTGACAGTCCAAAATCATATTCAAATCGGTTAAACATTTCATAATTAAACATATTTTTCAGTTCTTCTTCGCAGGCTCTGGAACGGTTAGCAGAATCAAACCGAGTCTGCCAGATTTCTTTCTGTTCGGCTTTCTCCGCATCGCCATCAAAATCTTCATCCAAATATTCTGTTGTCAGATAATCAGACATTGTGCTGGAATCCCGGCATCTTCCCGCCCAAAGTGAAACATATCCTTCCTGCCCCTCATAATCGTAAATCATTCGTCAAACCTCTCCCGTCTGTCCAAATCCATACTTCCTGTTTTCTTTTTGCTTATTACCTCTTGGTGTCATTCACCAAAGCGTATTCCCCATTCAGCAGAGTTAAGTAAAATCTACTCTGTCTCCGACCTTTCCGTCCGCAGGATTGCCACCTGCACCTTGCATCTCTTCTTGCAACACGCAATCCCATATTTCAGGACGGTCTCGATCCCGTCCTCCTCCAGCCTGTCCTGATACCGCCGCGTGTCGATCTGCTCCAGGGCCTCCCGACAGCCCTCCTCCAGTTTTCCGTCCTCCCGGTATTTCAGCTCGATCACAATACCGATACCGGCCTCCGGGTCTTCCACCAGAATATCGCTGTAGCCCTCTCCCGACTCCATATTGGAATACAGGAGCCAGTCTTCCCGATGGCGCAACAGTCCCAGCAGGACGCCGTGGTAAAAGTTCTCTCTCTGCCCCCTGCGCCCGCCTGTGTCCCGGATGCTGATGGTCCTGCGCAGATACGCGCCAAACTGCCTCTCCACCGCCTGGGCGTCCCCCCGCGGGAATGCGGCGCAAAAGGCATCCAACGTGGGCGTGTCACGGCGCACCTCCTCCTGAAACCACTCTCTGACCTGTTCGGAAAAGATCTGCCGGATCTCCAGATTGGGGATAGCCAGACGGTAGGTGATCGCGTCGATTTTCTCCCTCTGGGTCAGATAGCCGGTGGTAAACAGTACGCTCCACAGGTTGTCAATGCTGTCGTACAGCTCCCGGTAGGTCAGCTCCTGACGGATGCTGTGGACAACGCTCTCCCCGTTTATCAACTGCTCGATCTCCTGCAGGGTCTGCGGGGTCGCCCGGTGGATAAAACTCCTGATGATATCGTTGCCGCTGGTGTTGATCCAGAACGCCATGGGATACGCGTTGGGATCACTGCGCAGATCCGCACAGTAGTTAATGACATCCCAGGGGCAGTAGACATCCGCATCCCCGAAACGGTATCCGTCATACCAGGCTTTCACCGTGTCAAACTTGTCCCCGACTCCATAATAATCCAGCATGGCCTTTACTTCCCCGTCGGAAAATCCAAAATGCTCGTCGCAGCTCAGATCCGTGACAGAAAAGACACGAAGATTGTTCAATCCTGTAAAAATGCTCTCTTTTGCAATTCTAAGACACCCTGTCAGCACCGCAAACTGGAGACTTTCATTGCTCTTTAACACCTGCGCGAACAGACTGCGGATCAGGAGAATGGGCTTTTGCCCGTAATGTTTATGCAAAAATTCACATAGGGTGCGCAGACTGCGGGTCATGGTCTCATCCAGCATGGCAAACTGCTGGCGGTCCGTGGTGTCGATCCGGATCATCTGGTGATACTGTTCCCTTTCCTCTGCGGAAAGCTTTTCGCTCTCCAAAAGGAGCTGGAACCGCATGGCCTCGCTGCCTATAACACTGCGGAGCATGTTTTTGGCTCCGATATAGTTTAAGTCGCATACATCTTTAAGAGTAATAGAGATTACAGGGTACTTTCCCATATAGGCATCACAGTAATTCTTTTCCCGGCTTATCTCCAGGCCGTCAAAGAGCGCACTGTCACAACCGTATTCAAAAAAATACCGCAGCATACTCATATTCAGGGATTTTCCAAAACGCCGGGGACGGGTAAACTGGTTGACCTTTCCCCTATTATCCAAAAATTCTTTTATCAAACCGGTCTTATCCACATAGTAAAATCCTTCTTTACGAATCTTTTCAAAGTTTTCTATGCCAATGGGCAATTTTACGGATTTCTCCATGTTCCTATATTCCTTTCCGGTTCAAATTTCGCTCCAGCATGCATTCTGTTTGGTAAAGTTAAACGCGGAACATTTTACTTATGATTCCTTGATTCCGTGCGCTTTAGCGCACATTCCAATCAGAAAAGTTAAACGCAAAGCGTTTTATTTATTATATCCCACTCCCGTTCTATGTTCAATCGGTTTATTGCCATTTCATCGTCTTGCCCTACATCACCACAACCAGCAGCATCTTGAACTGCTCTTTTCCATAGACCGCATGGGGATGTCCCGCTGGCATGACGATGGACTGCCCCTGGGTAAGTTCATGCTCCACGCCGTCGATGGTAATGCGGCCCACCCCGTCCAGACAGGTCACAAAAGCGTCCCCGTCGGACTTGTGAGTACTGACCTCCTCCCCTCTGTCAAAGGCAAACAGGGTAACGCTAAGCGCCTCATTCTGCGCCAGCGTTTTGCTGACCACCTGGCCCGGCTGATAATTCACCTGCTCCTTTAGCACCAGCACTTTTCCACCGCAATGGTACAGAGCCTTCCTTTCAGCACATACCCTATTTTCTCATAACAGGCGTTGGACGCCGCGTAGTCAGCGTCCGTATAAAGCATCGGCATGGCTCCTGTGGCCTCCACAACCTTTGTCACCTGATACACCAGATTCTCCGCGTAATGTCTCCTGCGGTGCGGAGGAAATGTATACACGCCGCATACGGACGCCACTTCCCCGTCCGGCGTGTAATGACAGCTCGCCACTGTCCGGCCACTGTCATCTTTCCAGAAAAAGAAACGGCCTCCCGCGATATATGCCCTGACCATATTCCGGTATTCGTCCATATCTCTCCGGTCAATGCCGACTTCCTCCTGAAACAGCCTGAGCACATCGGCCGCCTCCTCTAAATCCGCCTGGGTGCAGAGATGCATCCGCCCTTCTGCCATATGCTTTGGCATGACAGGAGCCGGACAGTCGTAGGCAAACATATTCGTGGCGATCACCGCATTCTCACCCTGCTCTCTTGCCCGGGAAAGGAAAAATTTAGCCAGCTCATATTTCAGATTGTACCTGTACCCGTCCGCCATAGGGCAGGCCGCAGTGACTTCCCGCCAGGCTCTTTCTTTTTCCTCAGCGGAAATATCATCCGGCGTCCAGATCCACACCGGGTATGGCTCAGATGAGTGGCAGATGAGCAGCCGCCTGTGATCTGTCAGTATCAGCCTGCATGTCCCTTTCAAAATGCGGCTCAGTACAGCAAATGTACATTTATCGCCCTCCAGCAGTTCCAGATCCCTTTGATCCGCATATCTGTCCATATAGTATCCCTCCTCATAACTGGAAAATTCTATGTATAGCCCGCAATAAGCGCCTGTTCAATAAATCCCTTTACTGCATATAGATCTGCAAATCTCTCGAACTTAGGAAATCCCTCTAAATTCTGCTTTGAATAAGTGAGATGAAAAATATAATAGATTCCATCTTCGGTCACAAATAAAACATCATCGTTCGTTTCACATTTTGCTACTGCCCAAACCCTTTTATGATACAAGGGATGCCTCTTGCCAATCTCATTTTTCAATTCCTCGACAAAAGCTCCATTTGACAGTGAAAATGGCAGCATATCCCAATTAAAATCCTCACCATATTTATTAGATAAATCATAAAAAAGTTCTTCTGCTGTCATTTATGTTTCTCCGGACCAACTTTATCCACATGAACTCTCTTCTCTCAAAATTCCGCGTTCCCACTCTCTGCGGCTGTCCGATAGACGGAAACATATTCCTATCATAGTTTGCTCCCTGTTGAACTGCCGACGGTTTGTTTAGTTGCTTAACAAACTGGAATTAATCGTTTCTTTTTTTAACTCTATAAAGCTGTATATACCCAAAATCATATATATGGGCACGACAATATATAAGGTTAAATCAGCATATCCGTTTATACTTGAAAAGCAATAGGGCAAAGCACAAACATTGATAAGAAAGTGAATGATAATCGGCAGCCACAAGTTACCTGTTTTCTTATATATCATTCCGAAGAACATGCCCATACCTACAGTCCAGACAACTTTACTCACTATAACAAGTAATGGCTGGTTCAGCACACCAAATATATGCCCAACTCCAAAGACAACGGATGAAAATACAACTGCAATCAAAGTGCTGTTTTTTCTTTTTGCAAATATCTTTTCAGTGAGATTAAGCAATAAACCACGCACATATAATTCTTCAATTATCGCAACGCCAATATAATATACAACGCCTTCAACAAGCACTTTCTCAATAGACGGCCGACGATCAAAAGGCGATAATCCTACATAAAA
The DNA here is from genome assembly GCA_910584375.1 of uncultured Acetatifactor sp. Classification (GTDB taxonomy): domain Bacteria; phylum Bacillota; class Clostridia; order Lachnospirales; family Lachnospiraceae; genus Acetatifactor. The sequence goes on along the minus strand of CAJUAH010000005.1, from coordinate 42,787 downwards.
GGCAGCGAAACCCACTATCGCAACTGCAATTCCAATTATTCCGTATTTTTTGAACCCTTCTGTCAACCCTTCTTTTTTTAATCCTAACTTCCATTTAGGGCATAGTAATCTTAAAAACAAGTAAGCTATTGCTCCTATAATTAAGAAATTTACCATCAGTGAAAAGTAAAAAGGCTCCACGTCCGCAACTTGAATATTTACAAAGAATACACTTGGAATACCGGATATATCCATAAACGCAATTATCAAAGTCAAAACCGCTATATAAATAAACTCACGCTTATTCATAACATTCCTCCTGCTAATGCCGGTTTGCACCGTCCCTTACGCCATGGCCAGGTCTATCAGCTTTTGAATATGAACTTCAACGCTGTCTATACAGGGAATTGTACAGTTATCTTTGTTTAGCAGCAACGGAAGTTCGGTGCATCCGAGAATAACCGCCTCTATGCCATCCTTTTCTCTCATACTGCCGATTATCTTCTGAAATTCAGCCAATGTGGCCTCCTTCACAATACCGTGCTCCAGCTCCTCATATATTCTGACAGCAATAAGTTCCCTGTCTTCCTTTTCCGGAATAGAAATCTCAATCCCGGATTCGCGCAGGGCCTTTTTCATATAATCCTGTTCCATGGTAAACAACGTGCCCAACAGGCCGACTTTTTTATAGCCCCTGCGGATCACTTCATCACGTATGGCCACGGGAATGCTCACCAGCCGCGTATCTACCCGCTCCGATAATGCGTCAAAGACAATGTGCATGGTAGCCGCAGTGAGGGAAACGACTTCGGCGCCCCCCGCCACCAGATTATGAACCTTTTCCGCCAGATAACTGACCAGCGGTTCATACTGCCTGTCTGCAACATACTTCCACACCTTGTAAAAATCCACGCTTTCAATGGACAGTTCCGGCATCGTCTGTCCGTTTGTCAATTTGTCGATCCGGGAGTTGAGTTCCCTGTAATACATAAGTGTGGACTCCGGCCCTGTGCCGCCTACCAATCCTATCTTTTTCATTATCGCACCTCCAAAACTCTGTTTTTACCGGATAAGTGTTCTTATCTTTGCTCTCATTTTTCAATATTCCTGATGAAATCCCTTACGAGCAGCAGCGTCCTGTATTCCCGTTGGTTCCAGGAATCCTCCTCCCCGGGTTCCATCCCTCCCCCCGGCAATTTGACCTCTCCAAAAGCATCTTCGATCATCAATAACTTCCCGCCGACAAATATGATCCCTCTCACGGATACCCTATAGATTTCCTCCAATCCGTCGCTGTAATTGTGTTCATCCATTACGAGAAGTTTCTTCATACATTTCCTCCGACAAATCAAGCGTATCTCCTTTCGGCGATTTACACCCTTTCCATACTCATACCGCTTTTTAACCAGTCGCGGTTCAAGGCATCCTCTCCCGCCGTATATTCACGGTATCCCGCCTATTTCTCTCCCCCAAAAGAATGAATCACCTGAATCTCTCCCAAAATATGCCCGTTAAACGTCTCCAGCTCCTGCGCCGGAATCCATAACTCCTGATGATATTCGGCTCCCACCGTATGAACGTCAAACCGTCCGCCGTATGCATCGTCAATCTCAAACCTTGTCACATATCCCCTATGGTCATCGTTGTACTTCACATTCCACTGAGACGCGATCTCCACCGCATATTTTTCATGGAGAACAGGATAGAAAATGGGCTGCTCCGGCAGTCTGGGCGGAAAGGCCCGATAGCCGCTCTCCCGAATCAGTTCCAGTTCCTTTGTTCCCACCGGCCTGTACAAGATCATCTTTCTTCTCCTCTCTCTTTGTCAACAAATGATTACGCGTCATCCCTGGTCAAATTTTTCACCCACAAATACTTGCGGTACCGCCGTGAAATAAAAGGCACTTTCACAATCTCGTCCAGGCACATGACCACATAAACCGCCATCACCGGCCAGCGCAGGACGAAACACCCGATCAGCGCCAGCGGCAGCGCAAAGCACCATGTGGCAAAAAACACGCTGACCGCGTCATACCGGGAATCTCCTCCCGCCGGAAACACGCCGCAGGTGATGATCGTGTTGTAAGCATACGCAAACATATAGATCGCGCTGAATATGAGCATTTGTACTAGGTACACCTTTGCCTGGGGCTCCAGCACATAGAATACATACACCAGCGGCCCCACGATACAGATCAATCCCGCATTGACAAATCCGCACCATGTGGATACGCGCCAGAATCTGCCGCCGTACTCCCTGGCCTGATCCGTCAGATTCCTGCCCAGGAGCTGCCCGATCATGATCGTCGCGCCGCTTGAGAGACCATGGGTAAGACACTGGATCAACTGCTGCGCCACGCCCGTGACAGATGCCGCCGCGGTGGCGTCCGTACCCAGATGCCCCATAATAAAGGAGTGCAAAGAGATACTCAATCCCCAGGACAGACCGCTGGCCAGCATACCGGGAACGATCTTCCACAGATCCCTCTCAAATGCCCTGGAAAAATAAAACAGACTCCCGCAGTCAAGCCTTGCCTCCTCCTTTTTCCGCGCCCAGAGCAGACACCAGAGCAGAGCCACAGCCTCCACCGCAATGGTGGAATACGCGGAACCGTTGGCTCCCAGCGCCGGGATCTTCCCGAAACCGTAGATCAGGAAAAAGTCGGCAGACATATCCACGATGACCGTTACCGCAGAGATCCAGACACTTAGCTTTGCGCATCCGGAAATCTTCATCATCATCAGGTAACACTGGGAAACTCCGGCAAACAGATAAGAGAAACCCACGATCCTTAAATACTCCGCTCCGATACGGATCAGCTCAGGTTCCGGGGTAAAGATCGCCATAAGCCGCTCCGGCATCAGAAAAGACAGACAAAAAAAGACGCCCGAGATCACTGTGACATACCGCACCGCCATGCTCAAAAAACGCCTGGCATTCGTATGATCGCCCTTTCCCCAATACTGGGCGATCAAAACACTGACCGCGCCGATCACCGCCCCGTTAAACAGGGACATGACAAAGGATATCTGATTGGCCAGAGACACCGCCGCGATGGCGTCCTAGGTCAACCGCCCCAGCATCAGAGCGTCTGACGCCCCCACCAGCGCGTTCAACAGATTCTGCAGCGCCAGAGGAAACGCCAGAGTCAGCAGCTCTCTATAAAATACCTTTTTCTCATTCGCATTCATACCACGCCCCGTCACTTCCCGCCCCACTGCCGCATATTCCTCCCGCATGCAGCAGTTACCGGCTGCATGCCATTTCCCTATATAATACTCCCTTTCCGGAAAAATCTTCCCCGCATTTAAAACACAAAAAATAACATATATCTTTTCATGTATTCACAACAATTACGCCAGTATAATTCGTTCAACAAGCCGGAAGTTTACTGTATTACATATAGTTCTTTATAAATTCCTGTTCAATAAATTCTTTTACCGCATTTATGTCTGCAAATTTTTCACATTTAGGAAAGTTATCTAAATTCTGTTTTGAATAAGTCAGATGAAAAATATAATAAACGTCTGCACCCGATTCTCCGTCAGTAAGATATAAAACGTCATCATTAGATGCGCATTTTGCTACTGCCCAAACTTTTTTATGATATAAAAAATGCCTGTCTCCAATCTCTTTTTTCAGTTCCTCAACCAATGCGCCATTTGACTGTGATAACGGCACCATGTACCAGTTAAAATCCTCACCGTATTTATCGAACAAGTCACAAAAAATTTCTTCTGCTGACATTTGTACTCATCCTCACAAATCCCTATTTTCTCTTTGCACAGTTTCCTGATAAATTAAAATTCATAAACCTCGCTGGGCAACAATTACGGTATAGTTTTCCGTATCATATGTAACTCCCGTTTCTTTAAAACCATTTTTGTGCCAAAAATGTTCTGCTTGAGGATTCCCTTTTACCCAACCGAGACGGACATTTGCCAACCCAATACGGGTCAGATAAGCACACAGGTCATTGATGATCTTGCTCCCTGTTCCAGTGTTCTGTACGGACACATCCGTCATAAAAAATCCAATAAAGGCTGTTAATTCATCCGGATAGGCCATGATGAAATCCATCACAGCAATCAGTTTTTCCCCATCATAAAATCCCAGATAGTACTTATCGTACATTTCCTTGTTGGGTGGGAGCGCATTCATATCATTCATAATGCTCTGTTCCGATACAAACGGTGGGCAGTATTGATAATATAAACTGTTTTTATAGCATAATGTGTATATTTCCGCTGCGTCATCGGCACGCATCTTTCGAACAAGATATTGATTTGAGAATAGCGAAACGTCCATTTTCCTTTTCCTCTCCAAACATTCAAATTCCAGTTTGCTGACGCAAACTGCTCGCAAACGCATTACTTTTTGCTCGTATCGCCGCTCGAAAAAGAAACGGCTCAATTCCAGTTTGCTGACGCAAACTGCTCGCAAACGCATTGCTTTTTGCTCGTATCGCCGCTCGAAAAAGAAGCGGCTCAATTCTGATTTGTATATTTCTACTCACCATCCAGCGCCTTTTCCAGATACCCGCAGGTAAACGGGAAAAAATCAAACTTCTCCGTCCCCACATGCACCGCGCCGTGGGCCTCGTACCATTGCCGCAGCTGCGCATTCTCCTCCACGATGCCGATAAACATCTGCCTGCATCCCCGCTCCCTGGCCTGCGTGAAAGCATGTTCCAGAAGTTTCTCCCCGATCTGCCGATGGCGAAACGCGGGCAACACGCATAAGTTGTTCAACTCGCACTTTCCCTCCCCCTGCAAATGCAGGGAGTAATATCCCAGGATCTGCCCGTCCTGCTCCCACACATACATGGGCCGGCCTTCCTGCTTTTGCCACGCGAGCCGTTCCCTCGTAGTGGCAAAAGCGGTAAAACGGGGGGCGTTCTCCTGTGTAAACCCAAAGGCGTCCGCCACCGTCATAAAGCTGTCCCGAATCACCTGTACACAGCGATCTATCTCCTCGCTCTTCATCTGCCTGATCATCTTATCCCTCCCTGGCTCTATCCGCTACCTCGCCTACCCCTGCCGCAATTCTTTCATCATCCAGACACAATCCGCATAGCTGCCGCCTTTGTACTTCATGTTGCGGGGAAGTAAACCGTACTGCTTAAATCCCAACTTTTCATAGAGCCCTATGGCCGCCCGGTTGGAAGATACCACTTCCAGCTCGGCCTGCTCATAGCCCATCTGCCCCGCCGTCTCCAACACGGTCTCCAGCATCTTTCTGCCGATCCCCCGGCCCCAATATTCCCTGTACAGGGCAATGGCCACCTCACACCTGTGGGCCTGACGCGCCAGACCGCTGACTGCCATGACCGAACAATTGCCCACATGTCTATCCCCGTCAAAACAGAGCAGCATCAGCTCCCGCCCGTCTTCCTCTTTTGCCCGGATAAAGCTCTGCTCCCGCTCCTGTGTGAGCGTCACTTCCTCCGGTTCCCGGAGCAGATACGGCGACTCCGCCGCAGTCTGTTTCAGATACGCTATTAACTGCGGTGCGTCTTCCTCTGCGGCACTACGCAACATATATTCCCTTCCCTGTATCATCACGATCCGTTCTTTAAAAACAGCCATAACCATCCCTCACTCAATCTTCCCGTCACGCCTCCTGCTGCCACCGGCTACAATATCCATCACCGCAGATACTATTTCCGTCACCAGTTATACCTTTAACCCCCGCAGATACTTCTTCTGCTCCGCCGTCACCCGGAAACTCTCACAGGCTTTCTGGATGGCCTTATTGTGCGTCCAGGCGTCCAGACGTTTCTCCTCCAGACAGATGACCGCCGCCTCATACTGCTTTGCCAGCGCCGTGGCAAAATACCACGCCCGCATCATATTTACATAGTACTCCTGGGAAGATACCTCTGCCACCCATTGCAGATATTCCGGCTTGAAATCCTCCTCCAGATAAAACCGCATCAGCATCCCTATCCCATAGCGAACCGTATAAGTATCCCCCGACTTGATCCATTTGCCAACCGGCTCAAGCAATTCCTCCCTGTGTCTGCCAAACACCTTGGGAGCCATCATATCACAGGTGGCCCAGTTGTCGATATAGGGCAGAAAACGCTCCGTCTGTGCCAGGCATTCCCCATAGTCCTTGATCTGCTCCACCACAAAGGCATGCACATTGTTCTCATCATAATACCGATGGGGGAGCTGCGCCAAAAATTCCCCGATCGCAGGATCCTTTGCCCATTTTTTTGCCAGCTTGCGCAGCTGCGGGGTACGCACCCCGATAATATTTTCCGGCGCTACCGTGGGAATCAGTTTTGCGTGAAAATCCTTATATTCCGCATCCCGCAAATCCCACAATTCCTTCTGTATCCGTTCTCCTATGTCGCTCACCGCATTTCCTCCTACATCCTGATCTCTGTGTCACACCTTTGCCGCGGCTCTAATCTGTATAAAAAAATGTCTATTGGAGGACTTGTTGCGCAAGTCCTGTAATCTCCGAGAGTGAGACTTGGAGTTTTTCTGAAAAACCCCCTCTGTTGTAAGCATCTGGAAACTCTTCTCACTCTATTTCCGTCATTCTGACAGACAGTCACTCCCCCGCATACACGCAGGAAAATTCCTCGCACACCACTGGCATGTCCTCGTCAAAGCTTAGACCCGCCTCTTTCATCTCCTGCCGGAAAAAGCGTTCATGCACCTGTCTCCAATAAGCCAGGCTCCCATCGCCCTCCCCTTCCCGGCGGGCATGTTCCTCACTGACTTTCCGAAAAGGCGTCACATACACCCGGTCTGTGCGTATCACGCATACCGCCTGTTCCCTGCTATCCAGGATCACACTGTACTCCCCGGCCCGGGGCAGGGGTTCCCGCTCCCGCTCATACAACGGATAGGCCGACGCGGTGGCTGTCTTTTTCCCGCAGACCACCAGCTCCGCCAATTCGTCCGCATCTTCTCCGAACGCCCACGCCTCATACTCAGCGTGCTCCGACCCGCATTTTTTCATATACGCATTCCACATTTCCTGCGCTGTCACAGTTCCCTCCCCGCGTATCGCGCCATCCTGATCTCTTCTCCACCCGGTATCACGCATATCACGCCGTCCCAGCCTTCGCTCCGTCCAATATCCTTTGTATTTCCTCCCAGCTATCCGCCGTCAACACCTCTTCGTGGGGCATGTAGGGCAAATCTATCGCCCCGATGTACCACACGGGAAACAGCCCGGCCCCGGCGGCCCCCACGATATCGCACTCATACTGATCGCCGATATACCAGACTTTCTCCGGCTCCAGTCCAGCTTTTTCCAGCGCCAACCGGAAAATCCGCTCATTGGGTTTGCGAAACATATATTCACTGGTAGCCAATATGAACTCAAACGGCTGTCCGGGAAACAGCCCCCTGATCCGCTGTTCCACCACCTGTCCGCAGTAACTGATGTTGCTGACCACTCCTGTACGGATCCCCCGTCTATTAAGGTAATCCAAAAATTCTGTCACCCCCTCCGTGGGCTTTCCCGGAGAGGCGGCGTCCCAGAATATCCTGTCCTCCTCTTCCTGCGTCAGCGAGATCCGGATCCCCAGGGACTCATACAGGTAAGCGCTGAACATATGCCTGGGCACCTCCACCTGAAACAAATGCCGCCTGGCCGGGTCAAACCTGCCCAGTTCACGGTTAATGGCGTCGGCCTCCCGCTGGATCTGCTCTGCGGTCAGATGATATTTGTTTTCCGTACAGTACCGCAGTACGGCCTCCGTCCCCTTTACCCCGTCAAAGGGAGCCTCGCTTACCAGTGTCTGCCCATAATCGAACAGGATCATCTCAGGTTTCTTCATATTTTCCTCTTTCCGCACACCGCTGGCTTTGCCTGCGGTATTGCACCAATCCGTATTTAGAAGTTTTACTTCCAAATTTATTCTCCCTTTTGGGGAAAAGTGTTCCTATTGCATCCCTGCAAAATGGAAAGTTATCAATCTGCCAGATTGAAAGAAGGCACCAGATCGTGGCTCTTGTATTTGCTGCCGTACCGGAAACCAGTTTTTCTTTCCTGATTAATATATTCCTTGATTTCATCAAGAGTATATGTCTGGAGACCTTCTCTATAAAGCTGGGTCTCAGCATAAACATATTCATCGTTTTCAGGGTCTTTATATCCGCCGCTTCCTACAGATTCACGCTGCTGCTTTTTTGTGCAGTGATCCCACCAAAGAATAGATGAAATATGACCGCCTTCAGCATAAAGAAGATCAAGAAAAGACTCCCAATCCTTAAAAAGGCATTCTGAGCAAAAGGCATGATCATTTATATACTTCTGTACTCTCTGACTTGACATTTTCATCCTTAAATCCCGATTTATCGCTCTGTCTAATTCCCCAATAAACTGACAGTTATCAAACTATACGCATTCTCCTATAAGTAAATAATCAATCTCACTGGGCCTATACAAAAAAAATTGCCGTTTTATACCCACATCCATCCCATAAGATCATGTTTTTCCATTACCTTTACACCCTCTGTGGGTCTATGCAGAAAAAATTACTGTCTGTACCCCCTTTTTGTTGCAAAACAAGGGGTAAAAAGAGTAAATTTTTGCGTATAGGCCCATCCAAACCCCAAAACAAGAGAAAGATCATCAATAAGTGGGTACAAAAATGAGATATTTTTTCTATATGCCCAACAGAACCCAAAAAACATCCTCTAATGATATACCCTGCACTGCAATGACATATCTGGTACATATCTTTCATGTTATGTCCGTATCCGCGCCAAGAGCAAGACTACAAATCTCAATTTACATATTCAATTGCTCCGAAAGAATCTATCTCACGCTTTACACCTCATCGTTATCCAGATAAAACAGAATATCGCTCTTGCCTTCCTGAGCAGTTCCCCGGTATACCCTGCTGTCCATGCCGCCGATCTCAAATCCGCACCGCACATAAAAAGAACAGGCTCCCAGGTTGTTGTCCTGCCCTACGGTATGCAGGCCCCTGTATCCGTTTTCCCGGGCCAGTTCCCTGCCTGCGCCGATCAACTGTTCCCCTATCCTCTGCCCCCGATACGCCGCCTTGACTTTCAGATCGTACAGATACAGATATTTGTTCCAACTGTGCTGATAGATGGCCAGTCCCACACAATTTTCTCCCTCGTAGGCCCCCACAAAGATACTGTTCTCTGCCATGGAGTCATAATCATAATTCTCATCGGGGAAAACCATTTCTCCGATCTGTTCCTCCGGGAACCTGACCGTGTCATGGCTCCACCTCTCCCCGTCATACCGGGGAATCATACGCCCATACAGGGAAAACGGTTCGTTGGGAATACGGATATCCGCCTCCCTGCTCTTTTCAATCTTTCTGACTGTGATTTCCATCTTCTCCTCCAATCTACCCACATAAACTATGCTCCGAAACCTGTTTCATGCAGTCATCCCTTATCCAGATTCAGCACCATGCATTCCTCCGATGCCGCAAAGCCCATCTTCTCGTACAGGGGCCTGCCTGACTCTGTAGCATCCAGGCTGATCTCGGTGACCCCTCGGCCCCTGGCCTCCTGTACCAACATTTCCACCATCCGGGCTGCAATACCCTGTCTGCGGTGGCTTTCCCTGGTATACACATTCATCAGATGCGCCCGCTTTCCCGTGGGATGGGAAAAAGTGGGCATCAGCCTGATATAGCACAGAGTCGCGCAGCCGATCACCTGTCCCCTCTCCAAAGCCAGGATCGTGACCTGATCCCCCCCGTCAAAATACGCCCTGCTTTCCTGAACCAATTGGTTGTCAAACTCCCCGTCCTCCGGCAAGCCGTTTACCACCCGCAGCATTTCCAGTCTGCTGCTCATCAGGAGTTCCATATCCTCCCCTGTCGCAACGCAGTACTCCACCATATACATTTCCTCACTCTCACAAACTGCATACCGTAATTGCCAATCCCCTTGCCCTCACATACCTCATACAATGATCACAGATTCTCTCTCATACCTCTTACAACGATCGCAGATTTCCTCTCTCCCACGTACCTCATACAACAATCACAATATCACATTACTCAGCGCTGGAAACACCGGTTTCCAGCTCCTCAAACTTCGCGAAGAAATCTTCGCAGAACTGGTTCCACTTCACCTCATACTCTTCGTGGGAAAGCGCCTCCATGTCCGCCACATGAAATACGCCTCTCTCCTGCGCCTCCAACACAAAATCCGGGATATAGCCGCCCGCGTCTTTCTCCAGAAACGCCCGCACATGCCCATATCCCCTCTGGTATGCCAGATAGAGCCGGGTATGCCCGTCCTGGGAGACATAGCGTCCCTCCTGCTCCATCACCGGAATGACAATGTCCTCCGGCCCCTGCACAAAGCTCCCCACGGCTGAAAGCTTATCCCTGTCCACATAGAACTGGGACGGCTGGATCTGTTCCAAGGACAGCGCAAAGACCTCCACCGCAGGATATTCCTTCAGCAGACTCCCGTCCGGCCTGTAAAAACGACTGATATGTCCCGTATAAAACCGAAAACTCTCCAGTATTAAATCCATATCCGCATAATCGTGATAATACACCTCTGCCGATTGCCCGTCCAGAATCCGAAACCCGCAGGGGTACTTCCCGTCTACCACGAAAGCCCCGTGCTGGCGCAGGATATCCGGTTCAAAACGCGGATCCTCATACGTATTGATTCTCTGCACTACCATTTCAAATGTACCTCTTTCCCGCATAATACAGGCCATACCCGCATCACCGCGCAGATCTGTGTTCGGAAGTATACTCATTAACGATTAGATTTTCCTTTCCGCACAGTGCATGTTGCCTGATTATGCGACATGTGCTGTGCGGAAATTGGAAAATCTTAGCGTTAATCAGTATAAAACTCCCGAGCCTACCTCTCGCGATATACAAAATCGCTGAACGCCGCCTGACCTCCCGCTTTCTGCGTGGAATATACCACCAGGCCGAAACGGCATCCCGTAAAGTGATCCAGCTTAAAATACAGCTTATGTTCGCCGCCCAGCCTTATCCATGGATTGTGCCTCTTAAAGCCCGGGCTCCGGTAATAGAAGGACGCCGTATCCCTCATATCGGCAAAATCCGCCTCCAGTTTCAGACGCACCGTATCCTCTTCCCACAGCACCGCCGCTATCTCCCGCTCCGCTTTTTCCGCCGGCTGCACAGGCGCCATGGAACCTTTCTCCGTCTCCACAGCGCGCACGGTCAGATACAGTTTTCCCTCTCTCCGGGTCAGTCCCACAAATCCGTAGCATCCCTGCAAGGCGCAGATGCCCGCAAAGTCCCCCTCTTCAAGGCCGCTGCCGTCCACCGTTACCTCCCCGGCACAGCCCGGATACAGCATCCTCTGGGTTATCATATTTCTGGCCTGGGTCATCAGGCGGCAGACCTTGTCCGTCCGCACCTGCCAAAGGCCCTTTTCCCGGTCGTGAAGGATCAGAGACGGTTCCGGCTCATGGTTAAATTGCCAGCAGGCTTTCAGCGCTCCCCGGAAATCGTCGCTCTCCACCAGCGGATGATAGACATAGCCCGGACGGGTACTCTCCACCGCAAAGTCCTCCGGTATCAGGCCGTCCTCCCCGAACACAGGATATCCTTTCTCCCAACTTATGGGCACAAGTACGGGGATTCGCCCCACCGCCCCGCTGTCCTGGAACAGCACGGCATACCATTTTCCGTCCGGCGTATCCACGATGCCTCCCTGGGCCACGCCCTGGCCGCAATACCCCCTGTCATCGTCCAGCACGTCTCCCCCGGTGAACTCCCCCGTGAGGGAATCCGCCGCAAAGCATGCCTCCGTCCTCCGCCAGCAGTCCCTTCTGGAATGGATAAAGAACAAATAATACTTTCCGTTTATCTTGTAAAAATGGGTTCCCTCATAGCCAAGGCCGGGATGCCCCGCATCGCTGACCGCCAGCCGGTGCAGGCCGCCCTCCAGCGGGCCGCTGAGATCGCTCTTTAACTCCGTGATATAAATATTTGTGTTTCCATAGGCAATATACACTCTGCCGTCATCGTCAAACAGCAGGGAACAGTCATGGTAAAAACCCTCCACCTCATGCTTTTCCCAGGGCCCCTCTATATTGCGGGCCGTGTAGAGATAGGTTTTGTGGGTATCGTTGGCCACAAAGCATACGTAATAAGTCCCCTCATGATACCGCAGGGAGGCCGCCCACATCCCCTGCCCGTAGATATTTTCATCTCCCTCCAGCCTCTGGCCGGGGGTGCCGTCCAGCCTGTCGTATACATAAGCCGCGTGCTCCCAGTTACGCAGGTCGTAGGAGCGCAGGAGCTCACAGCCCGGCATGAAATGCATGGTCGTGCTGACCATATAATAGGTATCATCCACCCGAATCACATCCGGATCGGGATAGTCCAGACGGGTAATGGGGTTGATATGGGGATACTGCATGGTTCTCTCATAGGAATAACCCCTGTCCGGCTTGACTTCACCGGGCCTGTACTCAAAATACACCACCCCGTTCTCCGCCACGGTAAATCCGCTCTCTGCCCTGCCGTTTCGGACGCAGACCCGCGCCGTCTCGGTGTAAGGCGTGGCGGCTTCGCGCAGCAACTGCCGCTGCTGCCCGGTGAGATTGGCCGGTTCCCCCAGATCATGCCACACTTTCAGGGGATTGCAGTGTTCTTCGTCCACCGTCCGGGTCAGCAGGCAGCCCTGAGAGGCCCCGGGCAGCTCCAGCGTTATTCCCAGCTCATACCCTGCCCGACGGTTCGTCATATTCCAGACCACGCCCCTGTAGGATCCGTCCTCCAGCGCCATGACCACCGCATTGTCGTCCCGGTAGATGCAATGCCCCTGCTTTTCCTTCAATTTTTTAAAGAACACAAAACTCCAGAAAGTGGGCTTGGGGATACCGCCCTCCGCCACCAGCCCAAAACCTCCGTGAAAAGGCGTAAAAGGCACGCCCTGCTCCTCAAACACATCCCCGAAAGTCCAATAGGAATAAGATACATTGTCCTCCCCCAGCCGCGAGAGCTGCCGGGCAATGAAGGCCGCATTCTGGTTGGTGTCGTGGAGCGGACAGTTGGGGATATAGGAGGTATTGAACTCCGTAATATGTATCTCCAACCCTTTGTATTCCGGGAAACTGTCAATGATCTCCCGGGTGGTATGCAGGTTGGCAAAACCGTCCTCCGCCTTCATCAGCTCCGCATAGCCGTAATGCCCCACACTCTCCGGCAGTTCCGTGGTATAGTGATGCCTTGTGACAAAATCCAACGCGATATGCTCGTCGTGGCAGAACTGCAAAAAGGCTTTGATCCACACCTCGTCGCTGCCGCCGCACACCGCCGGGCCGCCCACCCTAAAGCGGCTGTCCGCCTCTTTCACCGCCTGAAAGCTGTGACGGAACAGCTTAAAATATTCCTGCATGTCCGCGTTTTCCCAAAATCCCGGCAGATTGGGCTCATTCCAGACCTCCACGGGCCAGGTCACCACCTCGTCTCTTCCGTACCGATCGCAGAGATGCTCCAACAGGGCCTTTACCATATCGCACCAGGCCTCATAGGAGGCGGGCGGCGTGGTATTGCCCTTCCAGTAAAAGATTGTCTGGCTGCCGCTGGCCATTCGGGAGGGCATAAAGCCCAGCTCCAGAAAAGGTTTCAGCCCCAGCTCCAGATATCCGTCCATGACCCGGTCCACATAGGTGTAATTGTACTCCGGCCGCCCGTCCTCCGTCACCTGGTATATGGCCATATCGTCGCAGAAAAGCCCGTGGCCCCGAATATGCCTGAATCCTATTTCCCGCTGCACCAGCGCAAGCTGCTCCATATACTCCCTGTGCAGCGCCAGGCCCATTCTGCCCGTTCCCACACAAAAATCCACCTGATTGTGAAATTCTACCCTGTTCTCCGCTGTCAGCGCGATCCTTCTCTTTTCCATACTACCCTCCATTACTCCATCTGTTGCGTTCCGGTTCCTCAGTCGGCTCCATCCTCCGCTCTGTTTCGGTTCCCCGGTCGGTCACATCCTCCGCTCTGCTTCGGTTCCCCGGTCGGTCACATCCTCCGCTCTGCTCCGATTCCTCAGTCGGCTTTATCCCCTGCCCTGCTCCAGTTCCTCCGTCAGCCTGCAGATCTCGTCAATCATTCCTCCGATGGTTTCGATGGTATCCAGCAGCGGGGCGTCCGTGGTAATATCTATACCCGCCAACGCCGCCAGTCCCACCGGATCCAGCGTGCTCCCCGCCGCCAGTACTTTCTTCCAGTCCTCGATGGCCTGTTCTCCCTCGTTCTCAATGCGCTTGCACATCTGGGTGGCAACCGTCAGCCCGGCGCTGTAGGTGTAAGAATACAGGCCCATGTAATAATGAGGCTGACGCATCCAGGTAAGCTCCGCGCCATCGTTTATCTCCACTGCGTCCCCCCAGAACTTTTGCAGAGTATCCCGCATAATACCGCTCAAGGTCTCCGCCTGAACGCTTTCGCCCGCATCCACCAGCTTGTACACTTCTCTCTGGTAAGCCGCCTCCATCAGATGCGTTACGAAATTGTGGTAATAGGTATTACCGATCATACAGGTCAGCACCCAGCGCCGGAAACGCGTATCCTGGCTGGTCTTTAACAGATAATGGGCCATCAGCAGCTCATTCATGGTGGAGGGAGCCTCCACAAAATAAGTGGAAACCTCCGTGTCAAAGATGGACTGGCTGGCATTGCAGGACTTAAAATGTCCGGCATGTCCCAGCTCATGGGCCAGAGTAAATACGTCCGACATCTTGTTATTCCAGGTCAGCAGAATAAAGGAGTTCTTGCCGTAAGGACTGGCGCAGAAACCTCCTGTGGATTTCCCCTTGTTCTGCGCGAAATCCACCCATCGCTCCTCATAAGCGGTACGCACCATCTTCACGTAGTCCTCTCCCAGAATAGCCAGCCCCTTTTCGATATATTCCCGGGAACCTTCGATGGTCACAGCCGGAGCGTAATCCGGATCCACCGGAAGTTTCAGATCCGCAAATGTCATTTTGTCCAAACCGTGTACCTTTTGGATCAGTTTCGCGTACCTGCGCATGTGAGGCGCCAATTTTTCCGTGATCAGATCGATCTGGCGGTCATAAAGCTCCCGGCTGACTTTCTGGTCAAACAACAGATAGTCAAACACCGAGTCAAACCCCCGCAGGCCGGACAGAGTCTTTTCCGTCTGCACGTTCGTGTTGTACGCGGCTGCCGTCACGTTCTCATACTCCTTGATCTTCTTTGAAAAAGCGGCAAAAGCAGCCCGTCGCACGCCGGTATCCGGCTCATACTCATAATCGTCCTCAAACAGAGTATAACCCAGCGGATACTCTTTTCCATCCACCGTAAAAGGATCGAACTTCATATCCGCCAGCTTGGCAATATTATAGATCTCATAGGGAGCGCTGTAGATGCTCTGGCTCAGCGCGGAGACTACCCGCTCCGCCTCCGGATGCAGCCTGTGGGCCTTGTCCCGCAGAATATTCTCCAGAAAATACCTGTTACCGTCGCTGATGGCTATGGCCCGGTGAATGATCTCCTCCTCCTGCTCCATGATCTCACTTTTAACAAAGCTCAGACTGCTCTGCAGCCTTGCGATCTGGCGGCCGATCCTGCCGTTTCTCTCCTGATTATAATTGTCATAATAATCTACAGACACGGCCAGATCGCAATAACTGCCCGTAAGCGTCATCAACTCGTATACCTTTCTGTAATCCGTGACGCAGGCCTCTATCTGCTCCGGTGTGTCCAGACGCCCTCTGTACTTTTCCACAATCTCCTGGGCCAGTTTTTCCATTTTCTCCGCGTCCCGGAGCATGTCTTCCTCCGAGGCATAAATGTGGGACAGATCCCAGGTAAGCTCCTCCGCTACTTCTTTTCTGCTCTTTAATTCCTCCGCCATCTTTTTCCCTCCTGATTATAATGTGATCCAATATCTCCTGATATACTCTCCGTCCACCGGCACTTCCTTCTCGAACACACCGCCGCAGCCCAGGATCGTGCGTTCGCTGGCGGGATTGTCCCGGCTGCATGTCACCATGACCTTCTCCAGTCCCAGCCGCCTGCAATTCTCCAGATTCAGCCGCAGCATCTCCCGGGCATATCCCTTGCCCCGCTCGTCAGGCCGGACGCTGTATCCCATATGTCCGCCCCAAAGTCCCAGTATGGGATGATCGATGTGGTGACGCAGATCAATGATCCCCACCAGACGCCCATCCCCCTGCCGGATCGCCAGATACACATCAGACGGCACCTTGCCCGGCTCCGCCTCTTTCTCCTGGCGGCAGACAAACTGAATCCACTCCGCTATATCTTCATAGTACTCCAGCCTGCTGCATCCTGCAAAAGCGTCCGCATCCCCCGCCTCCCGCAGTTCCCGTTGCAATTCCCGCAGCTGTCCTACATGCTCCGCTGCCGGACGCACCAACTGTATTTTTTCCATAAAAATCACACGCCCCCTCTCTGGTATCCCCGGACCGAAGATAAACATATAACCGCCCGGTAAGCGGCTGTCCTGCCATCTATCTATCAATAAAAGGCGTCCCCGGAAAACCGAAAACACCTTATACCGTTTTTGCAGGATTTATGCCATTTATCCGGCCATATCGCCACATTATTTCGTATATATGCTCAATTTCCCTGCATTTTCAGACGATTTTCGCACCAAAAGGCATCAGCGCCAGTTTCGCCAGTTTAAAGTGCTGCATCCCAAAAGGAATCCCGATAAAGGTGATGCAGAACAGACATCCCCAGGCCAGATGATGCAGCGCCAGAGGGATCCCGGATACCAGGATCCAGATAATGTTCACCACCAGGGATACCGCACCGCCGCCATACTCGATCTCTTTTCCAAAAGGGAAAAAGGACATGGAGGCAAATTTAAAACACTGCACTCCCACGGGAGCACCCACGATCGTGATGCACCACAGGCACCCGGCCAGCAGCCAGCCAATGCCGCCGACGCATCCGCCAAATATAAACCATAACAAATTTCCCAGACAACTCATCTCTTCTTCTCCTTTGAGGACAATATACCTATAATGATCAGAATCGTAATCACCGTCAATATTTCCGCGACAAGCAAAATCACGGAATTCATCTCCATAAACCTTGATACGCCGTCAAAGATATCGTCTTCCAGGTCGTTGCCGTACTTTTCCACAAAGGAATCAAAGTCATAGTCCTCGTACCCGTCGTTGCGTCCGGTCTCCTCCTCCCCTTCATGAGCCAGCGCGGAGGAGTAATCCGATACCGCCTGCGCGATCTCCCGAATCGTTCCCTCCTCAAAGATACTCTTCAGACCGCATTTTTCCATAAGTTCACAGTAGGTCGTAGTCAGACCGTAGGTGGTCAGTTCCATATATTTGTCAATTCCCGCCTGTCGGTCTTCCAACGATATCGTCCATATGTCCAGCGCCGCCAGGGCCGATGTTCCGTAGCTCACATAATACATGGGGGAGGAAAAAGTATGGGGGACGTCCACCCAGTCATAGGCCTCCTCTTCCGTGTCATAATAGGTGTAGCCATACTCCAGGGAGAGTTCGCGGAACAGGCGGTTTACCTCCTGCGCCGTCATCTCGTGATCCGCCGAGAACACCGCGTTCTGGAATTCGTCGTACAGACAGCCGTCGATTACGGAATACAGGATCTGGTACAGAATCATCTGCCGTGCGGTATCTCCCAGTTCCGCACCGTATACATCGTCCGCGTACTCCAGATACAGCAGTTCCAGCCCCTGGGAATGGATCTCCGCCACGTCCATGTTGGTCACATCCGTGACCAGAGTGGTTCCCGCGTGGAAAGCCTCGTTATAATGGCCGAACTCATGGATCATGGTCTCCAGATCGTAATAGGAATAATCCGGCGTGTTGAAGATAAACGGCTCCTGGTATTCGTACAGGGTGGTGGTGTAGCCCACGTTCATCTTGTTGGGATCATAGTCGATATCGTACAGGTGGTGATCCACCATATATTGGTATACCTCCGCCAGCGCGGGATCGATATCCCCCATGTGCCGCCCCACCACGTCGATCACATAGTCCTCCGTCAGGTGATCCATGTATATCAGGTCGTTGAGATTGCCCGAGTATACATACTCCTCCACCTCTGCCAGCACTGGCACCACATATTCCTTTACCGCCGCGTAGACCGCCTGTATCTCCTCCGTGGTATAGTCCCTGTTGTACAGATCCGCATAGGCATACTCGGCATAGTTGTCATATCCGTAGATCTGTGCCCGGGCGTTGCGGTTCTTTACCAGATCCAGAAAAATGGGGCATATGGCCTCGTTCTTGGCCTTATCCAGCGCCGTGCTGATGGCCAGCATTTCCCGCCAAGTCAGATCGTCTATGGCCTCGTTGTAGGACTCCTCCGTCCATTTCTTTCCCTTCACGGTCACAGTGTACTCCGCCATGCTGGCCTGGTCATACTGTTGCTCCAGCGCGTTCTCCTCGTCCAGCAGGGCCTGCAGTTCCTCGGTCATATCTTCGTAGTCCAGATATTCCTCCACCAACTCTTCATCGCTGATGTGCGTCCCCAGAGAATCCCTGTAATCCGTACACAGCACATCTCTCACCGTCTGCAAAAACTGATCCACCACATCCCGGTAGACCTGCTGCAATTCCGTGTCGATGGACGCGTATTCCTCGTTGTTTACGTCCCTGTAATAGCGGATCTCGTTCAGCGCCTGCTGGGTATACAGCTTATCCAGCTCCCTGCCCAGCAGCTCATAGTTCTCTATGACACGCTCCTCATTCCCCGGCTCCTGGGACAGGGAACGCATCTCCTCTATCAGTGTATACGCATACGCCGGATCATATCCCACATACTCCATATCTTCATAACTGATATCCGCACGCACGATATCCGAGTCGTCATACCACTGGGTCTGGGCATGAGCGGCCAGGGGCCAGACCGCGATAAGGCCTGCCATCGCCAGACACAATCCCGTCTTCTTTATATCTCTGCGCATCTTCCTGTTTCCGTGCATCTCTCTACCTCACTTTTTCCTGATTTGATACCATATCTTATACCCTGGCTCCGTGCGTCCCGGCGCGGCGTTACGTCCCTGCCCGATCTTATACTGCCATACCGTCCACATCCCTACAATATCTTCTCCATTCCGATCTTCTGGGGCGTCAGGCCGCATTTCTCATAAAAATGCTGCGCCGCAGGATTGCACGACCACACATTCAACGTGACATTGTAACAGTTCTCCCTGCGGGCAAACTCCAGCACATGCTCATATATCCTGCGCCCGATATGCCGCCCCCTGCACTCCTCGTCCACACACAGGTCGTCTATGTACAGAGTCTTTATGTCCGTCAGGATATTATCGTCAACATGCTGCTGAAACATACAGAACGCATACCCCATCACCTGCTGCGACGCCTCGTCCACCCCCACAAAGATCGGGCGGCTGTCGTCTCCGATCAGCTCTGCCAGCTCCTGATCCGTATACTTTTTCACATCTCCCTTGAACAGATCCGGCCTGCCGTTGTGGTGTACCGCCAGCACCTGGAACAGCAGCCTGTTGATCCCCTCCATATCGCGCTCCTGCGCCCGTCTGATCTGCATGGCCCTGTCCTCCATTCCTCCCGAGTGTCAAAAGAGGGAGCGGCGCATACCGCTCCCTGCCATTTCCAATACTTTATCTGTTTTTTACTATAACATATACGGGATAAAAAGTACAGAATTTTTTCTCGTTCCGTGGGTGTTGCGTTCATCGACACTTCCCTTTATAATAAGCCCATGGCTGACATCCGGGAACAGATCGGTGCGACGGATATCCGCAGCGCCGAAGGAGGAGGAAAATCAATGGATAAACGGCTGGCTCAGCAATACGACATTCGGAACTGCGTCGCTGACCAGCCATGTGGTATCCTTTGTAGCCAGAAAATGTCAAAATCCTGGCGGTTGCCCACCAGGATTTCATCTACCTTGACATGAAAGAAACAGGCCATGGCGTACATATTGTCAAATGTGGGCAGGCACTCTCCCCTCTGCCACTTGTATATGGCCTGGGGCTGCTCAAAGCCCAGAAACGCCTGCAACTGCCGGACACTGATGCCTCTCTGCTCCCGCAGTTCCCTGATCCTCCTGCCAGTGGCTTTCAGATCGATCGTCGGAAAAACGTGTTCCATATTGCAGCCTCCCTTCCGCCCTCTCCGGGCCGTCAGCGAAAATACACCGCGGCACACTCCCGCGTGCCGCCCAGGTTACAAAATCTCCCGAACACACCTCTATACTATAACAGCTTTTTTCCCTTCTTTCAAGGGGGTTTAGAGCGTTGCGTCCTTGCGGCCCGCTCTGGCCAGCGCCTCCTCCACCGGGGAATACATGCTGCCGGAGCCGTCCGCCACCACGATGCAGTCCTCCAGCCCCCACTCGTTTTTAAAGCCCTCCCGAAGCAGTTTCTGCCACATCAATTCCGCCAGCAGGTTCTCCTGAAGAGAGGCATTCCAGCACCGGCTGTTGCTGCCGCAATAGATCTTATGGACGATCTCGTAGGGCATGATCCCGCCGATATTCAGTTTCCCCTCCTCCAGGTACACACGGCGCAGATAGTCCTCCCGGCGCGCCCGGTCATGCCTGGCAAAGGCGGCGTCATACCGCAGATTTGCCTTCGCCGGGACTTTCTCGTATTCCACCTGCCCCCATTGTCCGGCCGTCATTTTTACTTCCGTCACGTCCATATAAGCGCGGAGGGCCGACAGGGTTCGGCGATACTCTCTCCTGTCCATTCCCAGCATTCTCGCCATCCTCACCGCCATGGCCCGGGTAACGGAGCTGGAGGTGTTGATGCCGGGCAGCCATTTGGCCAGCAGACTGACGGGACGCCCTGCCTCCATGGCCTCCCGGTCCGCCTTGAGCTGTCGGGCCACGAGCGCTCCCATCTCCTCCTGCAGCGGCGTATCCAGATAAAGCATCAGATCGTCGTATCGCCCATATCGGGGGATCAGTTCCATGACCTCCCGGGCAATCTCAGGCTGAGACTTGGCCAGATACCGCATACAGACGCGGAAACTTCTGCGCTCCCCCAGCCCCTGGGCGATATCCCGCAGATAGAACAGCCACTTCACGGCGTAATGCCGTTCCTCGTAAAAAGCCCTCACAAAATGATTCTCTATGTATTCTTCGTTGCGTCCGCGCAGGGAAGACACCTGAAAATGCAGATCCAGCAGTTCGTGCCCGGCAGTTCTGTGTCCCAGGCCGCCGTTCTCCGTCCTGACGCGGCCGCCGTATCGGCGCGCGAAGGAAAGTGCCTGGGGCTGGAAACTGCCTTTTCGGGCATGAACCGGATGGCTCCCGGATATATCAAAACCCGCGATCTCTTTTTCCATGTCTCCATTGTCATATCGCACCGCTCTTGCCCTGTTCATCGCCTTTCCTCCTGCAATTTATTTATACTGCCATGCGATGACTCCAGGGGGCTACGCCCCTCAGACGCCCCCACCGAAGACCATCCGCAAGAAACATCGCCCATAACATGACTGTTATAAGCGATGTCCCTGTTCATCACACGCCAGACGCTGTCGGTATAGTTCCATTGTGATTTTATCATTGATTGTTCAGATTGCTGTATGCGCCTGTTCTTCCGTGCCGATATGAATACTATAGCAGGCCCGCGGCCTTTTGTCATAAAACTTGTAGTTCAATTTGCGGTCATACCGATAGGCCCACAGATTCTTGATCTGCGGTAGCAATTCCTCCACATCCCAGCTTTTCTCGCTGTTTATCCGGCTGTTGGGATCGCAGACCTGTACTCTGCCGTCCCCGTCCAGCCCCGACAGCACGATAAAATGCCCCGTGGTGGTAAAATCTCCTGGACGCATGGCGCAGATGATGGGTTCGCCCGCTTGCAGCCGCTCCAGTATATGCTGCCCGTCAAACACAACGCTGTCCACCGTAAGCCCCAGTTCCTCCGCTCCCATGGACATCAGATCCCAGGCCGTTCCGGCCCCTTTCACATAATACCCTTCCCGCTCCGCATAACCGGCCACAGCCAGCGGATCCCACTGCGTCTCTCCGGTGAGGCCGCACCACACCATGGACAGACAGGTGGGGCCGCATCCGGTGACCGCCAGGAAGTCGCTGCCGTAGTTTTCATATCCCCAGCGCTTGTCCCACTGTAAAAACAGCGGAATACTCCCCCGCTCCACCTCGCCGGACAGGTCGATCTCCGGATGCAGGTCTTTATTCTGGAAATACTCCAAAACAAATTCCTCCGCCTCCGGGTTCATCTCCATCAGCGTGAGCAGGCTGTCGGGATATTTCAGATCTTCTTCCCGGGGTATCCCGTCCTGTCTGTCGGCCTCCCTGTTGCCCAGGCCGCCGGCCTGTCCGGCCATGACCGGTCCCTCCGCCCCTTGGTAGCACAGCAGGGATATGAATCCTGTCCCCATCACCACCGCCAGTGTCGCAACGATCATACATATGCAGTATGCCCTTTCGACGCGCCGTCTACGTCTTCTATCTCCCCTGCCTTTGCAGAGCCTCCTCTGTCGCTCCCCAGTCATTTACATCTCTCCTCCTTATCCCGTTTCAGACAGCAGACAACTGCCGGGATCCCTTCCCCGATCCCTTTACTATCGCCTTCTCTCAATATACCAGATAGGGAGAACAGGATTTTTCAAAATATCCTTATAAAATTCTTGCATTTTTATTACAAAAGAGGTATTTTAATTCTATAGGGAATTTTTATATTGTTTTGATTTAATCTTTGTTAAAATGATATGAATAACTTTTTTCATTTCCCTGCGGTATTTACTGCCATATTCTTTATCCAAAAAAGATATATGGGACGGCCGCGGATATTATCGGAAAGATCAGGAGAGTACAAATGAGTTTAGGGGAAAAGCTGTATCGTCTGCGCACAGAGCGCGGTATCTATCAAAAGGAATTAGCCGCCGAGCTGCATATGTCAATCAGCGGCATATCCAGCTATGAAAACGACATCCACGTCCCGGATATCAAAACATTGGAAAAAATGGCCAGATATTTTCACGTATCTACAGACTATCTGTTGGGCCGCGTCGAATATATGGCGCCCATCGACGACATGGAGAAAAAGTTGATCGACCGTTACACAGTTGCGGATCTGATGGACACCATCATTGAACTGTCCCTGGAACGCCGTCAGGATTTGCTCAATTATTTATGTTTGCTAAAATCATCCGAAAATTCCGAGTCAAAATAAGTTTTAATTTACATCCCGTAAATAAACTGTCGGAGATGGGTTACTCCTCCATCTCCGACAGTTCTGTCTCCGCCTCCAGCATACGCTCTAACAGGCTTTCCTGATTCTGTTCCTCTGTATCTATTGCCTCCTGCAGTTCCACCAGCCGGGCGTAATCGCTGGCCAGGGCAGGATCCGCCAGCTGTATCTGCAAATCCGCCAGTCTGTTCTCACTCTCGGACAGCTGGCGTTCGTACTTCTCCAACTGGCTCTTTAAACGGGAGCGTATCTTTCCCGGATTGTAATAAGTCTTTTTGTCAAACACATCCGACAGGGTGGGAGCCGCTTTCCCGGACTGCGTCTTTGGCATCTCTGCCGGAATGTCCGGCGTCCCCCCCTTACCGCTGCCTGCTTTTCCGATATTTGCGTCCGGGCTCGCCGCAGCGACGTTGTTCCCCACCAGTCCCGCAGCCTCTTTCTGTTTTCGCTCCAGATAGTCTTCATAGCCCATCTTGTACTGCCTGACGCCGTCTGCGGAGAACTCCAGTATTCCCGTGGCAATGCGGCTGATAAAATACCGGTCGTGGGACACAAACAGCACGGTGCCCGCGTATTCCTTCAGCATCTGCTCCAACGCCTCTTTGCCTACGATATCCATATGGTTGGTGGGCTCGTCCAGGATCAGCAGATTGGGGCGGGTCTGCAGCATCTTACACAGGGACAGACGCACCTTTTCTCCCCCGGAGAGCTGCCCCATGAGTTTCATCACATCCTCTCCCGAGAACAGGAACCCGCCCAGGGCGCTGCGCACCTCCTCCCGCACATAGCGGGGATATTCCTCCCAGAAATTGTCCAGCACCGTCTGTCGGGGATCCGCGTCGTCCTGCACCGCTTTCTGCTGGTCAAAATACCCCCATTCCACATTCTGTCCGAACTTAAATTCGCCTCCCAGCGCGGGCAGTTCTCCGATCAAAGTTTTCAACAGCGTGGATTTACCCTTTCCGTTCTCCCCGATGATGGCGAGCCGCTCCTTTTTTTGCAGGAGAAAATTTACTTTTTCCAGCTCATGATCGTATCCAATGGACAAATCCCTGGCCTGCACCACATTGGTATAACTCTCTATCCTCGGCTCATATCTGGCGTGAAATGCTCTGGTGTCAAACCTTCTGGGTTTCTCTATCTTGACCATATGCTCGATCACCATGCGCTTGGAGCGGGTGGCGGCCACCTTGCTGGGCGTGTTCTTCCACTTCTCGATCCACTCTGTCAGCCGCTGGATCTCTTTCTGCTGCTCCTCGTAATCTTTTTCCTGCTTGATGAGATTCTCTTCCTTCTGCCTCATAAAGGCGGAGTAATTGCCCACATATCGCCTGATCCTGTGATATTCTATCTCATAGGTCACGTCGATCACCTTGTCCAGAAACATCCGGTCATGAGATACAATGACCACCGCCTTATCATAATTCTTCAGATAGCCCTCCAGCCATTCGATGGTGGGCAGATCCAAATGGTTGGTGGGCTCGTCCAGCAGCATGATATCCGGTCTTCCCAGCAGCAGTTTAATAAAAGCCACCTTGGTCTGCTGTCCTCCCGAAAAACTGCCGATGGGGCGCGCCAGATCCTCCAGGGCGAAACCGAAACGCTGGAACATGATCTCCATGTCCTGTCTCCAGGAATATCCCCGCAGGGATTCCATCCTGCGCTGCAGACTGTCGTACTCGCCCAACAGTTCTCTGCCGTCAGACTCCTTCATCTGCTCCTCCAGCTCGTTCATCCTCTTTTCACAGGCAAATACCGGGGCAAAGACTTTTTTGATCTCCTCCTCCACCGATATCTCCCGGTCCTCAAAGTTCACCTGGCGCAGAAAACCGATCTCCTGTTTGCCCGCCATGGTGATGCCGCACTCCTCGTCGCTGTCCGGATTGTTCATCTGGATATCCCCCGCGATGAGCCTCAGCAATGTGGTCTTTCCGCAGCCGTTGCGGCCCACGATGGCTATCTTTTCCCGGTCGTGTACCTCAAAATCCACATTCTCCAATATAGTGTCCGCCCCAAACTGTACCAGGGCGTGCCTGATCTGATATCTCATAATTCTAACCTGAATCCTTTCTAACTACCTGATCCGAAAACTCTTATCCCCCAGCGCGGTTATTCACATTATACAGGGATTTTCCAAATATATCTACACTTTTCTGCCAGGTCTTTCCATTGTCACAATGCGAGGACCGCGATAGATTCCTCCCCATCCATGTCCCCCTCCTGTGATCGCGGTATAAGCCTCGATGATGCTTATATCATTGCGGGCCACAAAATTGGACTGCTCCTTTTTTACATCCAGCTTTTATATATCCCATACGTTCTTACCGTTCACTTTTTCTATCCTCAGCATCGTTCTCTCCTCCACATAAACTCATATAAGACAGTATAGCACAAAATATATGGGAAATGGTATAGGAATTATGCTCCTTGATGCCTCCTTAATGCCATATGCCTGTCATTCGCGGTTAATCGGAATAATGAAAGCGTAAAATGGCGTAAAATGAAATGAATCTCCCGGGCAAACTTGACAAATTATCTTCCCACAAATATAATTATATAAAATTTCAAGGGAGGCGGATATTTTATGGAAAAGGACATAGAGCAATACTATGAAAAACTCAAAAGATATTATGATTCCGAAGGCAGACTGACACAGTACCCTTCCAGGAAACCCATGCGGATTCTGGCGTTGGCGCGGATCGCTTTACAGTTTGACACCGCGGGCAAATATACAGAAAAAGAAGTGAATCAGATCATCCGCGATTCCATTGCTTTCAGCGATATAGAACTGATCCGCAGGGAAATGTTTCAGTATCGCTTTATCGACAGACTCCGGGACGGTTCCGAATACTGGGCAGAACCGGATTGGAAGATTAAATATGAGGAATATCTTTAGCGGCTGATTACTGTCCGCTACACGACTCTGCTCTTTTGCCCTCTATAAATCCCCCATATGGCAAAAGCGGCAAGGATTCCCAAAACGAATATTGCCATAACCGGATAGCTGACACACATTCCGAGCACATCGAAAATCTTATAGCCGCCGAACACCTCTTTTATCAGCGTGACATTGGCCAGTCCGAAATCCACCAGCGCTCCAAGCCTCTGCGTAACCATATCGCCCATTGCCGCCAGCCCCACATTCACAAACAGGATCGCCAGACTGACTCCCGCCGTACCCATCTGGCTTTTCATACGGGAGGAAATAAAGCAGACGATCAGGCTATAGAACGCGCCGGTAAAAATAAGCCATGCAGCTCCGACCGCAGCAAGCTGCCAAACCTTGAATTGGAACATGGATCTGGCATAAACGGGAATGGACTGGATGGCGGCATCCCAGCCGTGGAAACTCCCATGCGGAAGAAAACCGAACAGAAACGTAGCGGCCAGATACAGCACGACCACAACCGTGGAGGCGGCGAGTACGCTCAGCAATTTTGCCGTGACAATTTTCCGTCTTCCGTTTCGGGAGCTTAAAATCAGGTTGTCCATGCCGCTGGAGCATTCCACAGCGAAAACCGGAGCGATGACAAAGGTCAGCGGCACGAACAGCAGGAACTGCATCATATGCTCTCCCCAGTTGTTGAACAGGTTCTCCCACAGCAGGGCGTTGGCAAACTCCGGCTCCCCCAGTTCTTCCAGCCTTTGCAGGGAAGCAGACAACTCCCGGCAGGCATAGCTATCCTGTTTCCCCTGGCTTTCCAATTCCGCGATTTTTCCTTGCAGAAGGGCGATCCCATAGGGTTCCTGGGCGCTCTCCGGCGGTGTGCCGATCCAATATTCCTCCACCCGTTGGGTATAGGCATGGTAGTTCACCGCCAGAATGATCTCCGGCTGGTCTTTGACGTTTCGGGCGATCATCCGGGCATCCGTGCCATAACGGGCGCTGACTTCCTGATAGATTGTTTCCGTTTCCGCGGCCTTTTCGCTGTCAAACGTTCCTTCCCAGGCGGCGGCTAATTCCTCGTAAGCACGGTAACTGTCATTGCCGCCAATCAGGAACATGGTGGAGGTCAGACCAACCACACTGTAAAAGACAAGCAGGCTCAGCATTAAAAGCAGGGTTTTCTTATTGAGCAAAAGTTTTCGCAGTTCAAATTGAAACAAGGACATAATATCACCTCCGGGTCTTTTCGGGCAAATAGTTGAACAGATACAGGTAAGCGTCCTCCAGCGTCGGTATAGCCTGTACCGCATCACCCACGGGCTTTGTTTCCGCGATGATGCGAACCTCCATGCGGCCGTCTTTCGCCCTGACATTGCTGATGACAGCCTGGTTTTGATAGTTCACAAGCTGCTCGGCGGACATCTCTACGAGCCAGACCCGCCCCTCCATCCTGCGGATATATTCTCCGCCCGTGTGGATATGCCGGATGAGGCCGTACTCCATCATCATGATTTGTGCGGCAATCTGCTCTACATCGGATACAATATGGGTGGAGAGCAGCACCAGACGGTCCTTTGCATAGGCGGAGATGATATTGCGGAACTTGATCCGCTCATAGGGATCAAGGCCGGAGCTGGGCTCGTCCAGAATCAAAATCGCCGGATCGTCCAGAAGGGCCTGCGCAATGCCCAGCCTGCGCTGCATCCCGCCGGAATAGGCGGTACATTTCCGTTTCAAATCGTCCCACAGACCCACACTGCGGCTCAATTCCTGAATCCGCTTTTTTGCGCGGGCCTTATCCATACCTTTCAGCGCCGCTGAATATTCCAGATAATCCCTGCCGGTAAAATTGCCGTAAAAGCGGACATCCTGGGGCAAATAACCAATTTTTGCCCGGTATTCATCGCCCACAGCGTAAATGTCCTTTCCGTCATACAGGACACGCCCATTTGTGGGGCGCAGCACATCGGCCAGTATCCAATCGCAGTTCCATAAGTCACCCCCTTGCCGGAGCGCCGCCTCGCATTCCCACAGCGACCTTTATGGTGGAGAAGTCCGCCCGGCTAAATTTATGGACACACAGCACAAAGAAAAAGGCCCCGATCAAAATGGTAATGGCAAGCCCCATCAGCGGCGTGATGACGAATCCACCGATAGAGAACGCCATGCCCTGTTCTACCAGTTCCCCTGTGGTCAGCGTGTGCGCTCCCAGGGCGATATAGCGAAAGATAGAGGTTGTATAGGTCAGCGGATTCAGGTAGACGATGGGCAGAAGAAAACCGGGTATAATGGTGGTGGGTATATATGCGCCGGAAACAAAGGTCAGGGGCATCATAATCATGGAGCTGAGGGTCTGAAAGGCGGGGGAGTTGCGGGAAACCGTCGCCAAAAACAGGCCGATAGCGCTGAATGCCGTAGCGGCAACCAGCATCACCGCAGCCAACAGAAGAATCTGCAGCACATTGACCCGCAGTCCAAGGACGAAACCGGCAATCATGGTAATGATACCTTGCAGCGTGGCGATGACCGCCCCCGACAGAATATGCCCCATGGAGATCTGCGTCCGCGCAATGGGAGCGACCAGAACCTCTTTCATATAGCCGCTGGAAATGTCGGACAGAATATCAGAGGAATTGTTGACGCTGACCTGGAACACGCTCATGATGATTACACCGGAAATCAGGTAATTCATGGATACGTCAAGTCCTCCCATGGAGGATTTCATCAGGAACGAGAACATCACCAGCATAAACATGGACATAAAGAGGGCGCCGAATACCCGCCCCTTGCTCCTGACATAATTTAACAGATTTCTTTGTACAATGGCTGTAATTGGGTTCATCCTTCTCGAATCTCCTTTCCTGTGATTGCCAGGAACACCTCGTTCAGCGTCCCGTTTTTCACTTCAAAATCCGTGATATCTTCCCTGTGCGCCGATAATATCTCCAGCGCAGCAGGCGCTTTCTTCGTATGGAACACCAGCTTGTTCCCATCCTTCCGGTAGGAAACGTCCCGCTCCCGCAGCACGGTCTCCAGCGGGTCGGTCTGTATGCAGACAACATCCACCTCCGTGCCGGTATATTGATGTTTCAAGTTCTCCGGCGTGTCGTGGGCAACGATCTTCCCGTGGTCTATGATGACGACCCTGGAACAGACCTCCGCCTCGTCCATATAGTGGGTGGTCAGAAAGATCGTCATGTTTTTCTGCCTTTGGAGCCGCTGGATATATTCCCACACATTGGCTCTGGTCTGCGGATCCAGGCCGGTGGTAGGTTCGTCCAGGAACAAAACTTTTGGGTCATGTACCAGCCCTCTGGCAATCTCAGCCCGCCGTTTCATACCGCCGGACAGACTGCCCACCGCCGCCCGCCTCCACTGCGTCAGCTCCACCAGATCAAGGGCAAAGTCGATGCGTTCCCGCACCTCATTTTTGGGCACTTTGTAGAAACTGCAATGATATCTCAGATTTTCTTCCACGGTCATTCGGGCGTCCAGGGTGGAATCCTGAAAGACGATACCTATGTCCTTCCGAACCAGACTGCGTTCCCTGGAAACATCATGGCCGTTGATTGTCAGAGTGCCTTCCGTTTTCTCCAGAATGGTACACAGGGTATTGATAGTTGTGCTTTTGCCTGCGCCGTTGGGGCCCAGAAACGCGAAGATGCTGCCCTCGTCCACGGTGAAGGAGATGTCGTCCACCGCCGTAAAATCCCCATATTTTTTCGAGAAATGCTCCACTTGTATAATTGGGTTCATGTTGCCGCCTCCTTCTAAAAAATTAAGTCCTATGCGAGCAAACTCGCATAGGACTTATCTCTATAATGATCTATAGTGCCTTCACTGTTTTGTTGTATGATCCTGCATTTTTTAAGCATCATCTCCAAATGTCGCCCAGCTCGATCAGTTTGGCCTGGATGCGGACATAGGCTTTTGCATCCTCCTCCCCCAAAGCCTCCAGCATTTTTGCCACCGAACGAATCATTCCGGTTCGACGCTCTTCCACCAGGGTGACGCCTTTTTCCGTCAGGCTGACAATGACCTGTCGACTGTCTGCGGGGTCGGGAGTCCGAGTCACCATGCCCTGCCCCTCCAGAGATTTCAACATAGCCGCAATCCTCGCCGTGGTCAGCATCAAGGCCCGGCTCATGTCCTTGGGGTATACCCGGTTTCCGTTCGCTGCCAGATAATTTAAGGCCATGACCTCGCCCCTTGCGATTTGGGACACGGTTCGCTCCATCTTAATTTGCGGTGCGGAGGCGCGCATATCAATAAGCTGTATCGCCAGCTGGGTGTAGTCCATGGAGCGTCACTACCTTTCTTGATTGCTAACTCTATTAGAGATATTAGCACCGATTTTTGCCGTTGTCAACAGGGAAAAATGAAAATATTATAAAATAGTCGTTGGAAAAAAAATAGACGGCTATCCCGATACATTGTATCTGAATAATCGTCCTTAGATACTGCTGGTGGTGGGACTTGAACCCACACAAGGTTGCCCTCGGCAGATTTTGAGTCTGCTGCGTCTGCCATTCCGCCACACCAGCAAATTGTGTGATTTCTTACAACAAAATGATTCTACCACACATATTCCGTTTTGGCAAGTACAATTAAATAATTCGATGCCACTCAAATGTCTCTCGTTCCAAAGTTCTTATCGGGGCGGATTATCTGAGAGCTTAACCACCATGATTCCATCTATTTCCGCTATTGCATTGGTCTATGGATAGACTCCCATCTCAGCAAACATATCACATGATTTTCCATTCCACAGACACGCTGATACAGCAGCCAATATTCATTACATGGAGCAGAATCATCTACAAAACCTGCAAATATAATACGTTTTCCTTCCTCATACTCCGGCATTGTCAACACATCTGATACTATACTTTCCGTCACAAAGCGCATACGCCTGTTCGAGAAATCCTAACAGCGATAGGTCTTATTAGAACTTATTACATATGTCCATTCAATCATCAGACAGACCATTGCGGCCAATGCCTGTAGATATACTGCTTTCCCTCTACAGCATCGCTCCAGCATGGCAATACCGAAAGGCATAACCAATACCATCTGATAGCTCATCAAATTGCGAATACCATCCTCTATGCATATAAACGCAATACTGTTTAAAGCCATGGGAATCATTACGGTCATTGCGCAGAAAGCAAATATTTCTTTCCACTTCTTTTGGGAAATAAGACCGCTGTTACCGCCGTCACCGTAGCTACCAGCTCTTTTCTTGCCAGTTGATTACAGACAGCCTCTACATTTCCTCTAAATATCAAATAACTTTCATCTATTCTCTCTCCATATTTATACAGACCGTGTCCGTCTGCCAAAACCCTTTATATTTCGGAAATCATTCAGCCAAAACTCCTGACGAATTAAATATCTTGTCCTTGTAATCCCCTTTTAACCGAAATCCGTCCGCAATATTTCCAGTTCGCAACTCAATGAATTCCAGCCTTGCCTCATTTGGAGTACTTGGGAAAAAGTGATATCCAATACTATCGCTGCCCTCCGGCACATATATTTCCATGTTTTCCCATTCGACAGCCCTGCTGTCTTTCCAGTTATAGTCTGCCGGACGTTTCCAATAATTATCTGTAAAATCGTCCGCCACCTGTAACAATCGGAATGTTCCGCAGTATATGCCAACCACGCAAATCAGCCACGCAACTATGCGGCTTTTCATTTTACAGCACACCAGCCCTGCCAGAAAAGCGGGCAACAATAACATATACGCCAATCCATACCGTAGCAGTGGAGCTGTCATAAACCACATGACCACCTGTGCCATACTTACTAGCAACAGAAAAACACTCCCGTCTGCCCTGCGTTTCTTAAGACAAGTCCATGCCAGATATCCTGTCAAAAGCACCATGCATACAAAATTGGCAATAAATAATACTTGTGTCTCTGTTTGTAGATTGTCATACCACTTTGGAAACCATGTACAAAAATCCGCATCATATAAGGCTCGGCTGGTCAACCCTCTTCCCCACGCCATGATCTCCTTACTGTCGTCAGCAGCAACAGACGCTGCCATCTTCCAATCCACGTCAAAGAGATCGATCGCTGCATATGGATATACCAGATATCCAGAAATGACGATATTTCTTATGAGAAACGGTAATATGATTACCAGGCCCATTGCCAAAAACACGGCGATCTGTTTCCACTTTTTTTGACGCACCATCAAAATTATCGGATATACAGCAAGAAATACCAGAAAGGCCGAAGATAACTTAATCGTCACCGTCCACACCGCCAGCAAACACAATATACCATACGGAACAGGACTTTTTTCACCTCTCTCCGCCAGTTCCGCCCATTTGGCAGATACATATAATACCATGCATAATGTCAGCACATCCGAACCTGGCGATGATATCAATAAAGAATTTTCCAGATATCCGAAATATATAAAAAGACCGATTTTTAAAAAGTCAGATATCTTGAGCCGTTCTTTTTTCCAAATGCTAAGAGTACTAAACGCATAACTAAGCAGTAGAAAAGTAACAAAGCCATTCACGCTATGCAGGGACTGATTCACAGCAAATTTCATGCTGAATAACGCCTGTAGGCAAAAAAAGGCGCTGTTATAAGCGAATCGGTTGTGAAGATTGCCCAATCCTTTTACCGCTCCAAACTCTTCGATCCAGCGAATTGCCTGAGCATGGTACAAATCCGTATCATAGTGCCATGTAGAACCGGAAGAAATATAAACCAACAGCATAAAGAGAACAAATGCCACCATAATTAAAATTACAGAAACCTTTTTCTCACGGATCTGTGTATATAAACGTATAAAATATTGTTTTATTTGGATTCGCAACGCTATGGCTACAACCAGGCACAGTACGCCAACAATGACTGTTGCGGCAAAGCCTATCCCTGACACTAAACTAAATATCTGAGAATAAACGGTCAGGCACAACAGTCCCATCAATATATATATTTCCACACTATCCTGTTTATAATCTGTTATCCCTTCACCTGTCGCTTTTCCAATTCCCTGCATAGCTGCAAAGCCCAGAAGAAAAGAAGTGATTCCAATCCATAACCAACTTAATATATTTAATACCATTATTTCCTACTTTCTATACTTTCACCTGTATTCCATCTCCACCCGCACACGGTTTCCCCGCAGCCGCACCGTGGCCACGCTGCCCACCGCCAGGGGCATCATGGGACTGAGATGCCCGATATCCAGATCCAGGATCACGGGGACATCATATTTTTCCGCCACAGCCAACACGGCCTGATAAACGTCCAGGCCCATCATCGGCTGACCGTTTAGCGCCCTGCCAAAGAGAAAGCCCCTGACATGACGAAACCACCCCGCCTGCTCCATCTGCCACATGGCCCGGCGTATCCCCATCACGTTCAGATCGCAGGCCTCCAGCATCCACAATATACCGTCCTCCCGGTATTTTTCACAAAACGCGGCCGTACCGTCATACTTTGTCCCCAGGAGGTTCACCAGACAGTCCATACAGCCGCCCAGCAGTCTGCCGGTGACGCACAATTCTGTTCCCTCTTCACCGGGATTCATGATCAGATTCCCGCCTGTGTACGCTTTCAGTGCCAATGGTTCCGTCACATAATATGGCTGCAGCGGGCGCTCCTCATCCCGAAGGGATTCTTTCTCCCACAGAGGATAACTCTCCACCGTCCGTTTTTTACCTGTCAGCAATTCGCAGGCGTCTTCGATGGACGCGTGCCAGGGTTCCATGCCAAAAGCAGCCGCGCAGGGACCGTAAATCGCCGCCGTATCGCAGAGCGTCACCAACGGATAGATCAGATTGGTGTTGTCAGAATATCCCATAAACCACTTGGGCCTGGCCTGGGCCAGCCGCCCAAAATCCACATGCTCCAGTATCTCGCACATCAGCTCTCCGCCCCCACAGGAGATCAGTACGTCTGCCTCCTGTCCGCAGAACATTTCCATGACTTCCGCACCGCACTTTTCCGGCGTGTTGCTGATGCCGATCCCATCACCCGCATAGCAGTTGGGACCCAGCAAGGTCTCATATCCCATGCCCTGCCACCTGTCCAGCGCATGATCAAACGCGCTCCTGTATGGCTCTATATTACAGCCGAAAGAAGGGGCCAGAAAACCGATGGTTCCGCCTTTTTTCAAATGTTCAGGATATCTCATAACAGTTCCCCCACATATCTTCCCCGTCACTCTTCCGGAAATAAACTGTCAAATATATCAAAACCGTCGAAAGTCGCGAAATAATCCTTCGCCGTCTCCGCCCGGCGAATCAACTGCACGCTGCCGTCCTCTCTCAGCAACAGCTCCGCCGATTTCAGTTTCCCGTTGTAATTGTAACCCATGGCAAAGCCGTGGGCGCCAGTGTCGTGGATGACAAGGTAATCACCGATTTCCACCTTCGGCAGCATACGGTCTATTGCAAATTTATCATTGTTTTCACACAGAGAACCTGCCACATCATACATATGGTCGCAGGGCTCCTGCTCCTTGCCCAGTACGGTGATATGATGATATGCGCCGTACATGGCCGGACGCATCAGATTCACGGCGCAGGCATCCACGCCCAGATACTCTTTGTAGATATGTTTCTCGTGGATCACCCGGGTCACCAGATGTCCATAGGGAGCCATCATGAAACGCCCCAGCTCCGTATAGATTGCCACATCTCCCATACCGGCGGGAACCAGAACCTCCTCATATACCTTTCTCACGCTCTCCCCGATCGCGCGGATGTCATTGGGCGTCTGTTCCGGGCGGTAAGGCACGCCGATGCCGCCGGACAGATTGATAAAGCAGATATGCGCCCCCGTCTCCTCCTTAAGCTTTACCGCCAACTCAAAAAGCTGCCTGGCCAGTACAGGATAGTACTCATTGGTGACGGTATTGCTGGCGAGGAACGCGTGGATACCAAAACGCTCCACTCCTTTCTCCTTCAAGATCCTGTAGCCCTCAAACATCTGCTCCGTGGTAAAGCCGTACTTGGCGTCTCCCGGGTTGTCCATGATATCCGTCCCCAGGGAAAAATAGCCGCCCGGATTGTAACGGCAACTGATCGTTTTCGGCAGATAGCCCAAAGTCTTTTCCAGAAAATCAATATGGGTAATGTCGTCCAGATTGATGGTAGCCCCGATCTTCGCCGCATAGGCAAATTCCTCCGCCGGAGTATCGTTGGAGGAAAACATGATATCCTCCCCGTCTATCCCCATGGCATGGCTGAGCATCAGTTCCGTCATAGAAGAACAATCCGTCCCGCAGCCATAATCCCGCAAAATATCGATCAAAAAAGGGTTGGGAGTTGCCTTGACCGCAAAAAACTCCCTGTATCCCGGATTCCATGCAAAAGCCTCCTTAAGAGCGGCGGCATTGGCCCGGATCCCCTTTTCCTCATAAATATGAAAGGGAGTCGGGTATGTCTTTGCAATCTCCTCTATCTGTGCCTTACTTACAAATGCCTCTTTTATCATGTTTATACCTCTTGCGCGTATCAGCACGCATGTCTATTCCCTGCGGCCCAACTGTGGCCATGTCTATGTTACAGTGTTTATTCACATTTATAACATCCGCCTGTCCTTTAGAGCAAACTCGCCCGCATCTCCTCCGGGCTCATGGCGCTCAAGTATGCGGGAGCCACGTCAAATACGGTCTTACAGCCCGTCATGCCCTCCCGGTTCATCCTGTATACCGCCCTGGCATAGGCAGTCAGCACGCAGGCGGTAAATTCCGGGTTGGAGTCCAGCTTTAAACTGTACTCGATTACATGATTATGTTTCCCGTCCACACCGGTTCTGCCTGTCCGAATCACCGTGCCGCCGTGGGGGATACCCGCATGATCCCGAAGTAGTTCCTCCTGGGTAATAAAATGCACGGTGGTATCATAGTCCGCAAAATAATTGGGCATGGTCTTGATCTCCTGCTCGATCCGTCCCCTGTCCGCTCCCTCCTCGGCCACCACATAGCACTCCCGCGTATGTTTCTGCCGGGTGGTGAGTTCCGGATTCTCACAGGCCCGCACCGCGTTTACGGCGGACTCCACCGGAACGGTATACTGCCGGGCATCTTTTACACCGTCTATGCGTCGGATGGCGTCAGAATGTCCCTGGCTGACTCCTTTTCCCCAAAAGGTATAGTCCCTGCCGCAGCGCAGGATCGCGTTGGCATACAGCCGGTTCAAAGAAAACATCCCCGGATCCCAGCCCACGGAAATCATTGCCACTTTGCCGCCCTCCCTGGCCGCCCGGTCCACCGCGTCAAAATGTTCCGGGATCCTGGCATGGGTGTCAAAGCTGTCTATCACATTAAAGTCCGCCGCATATGCGGGAGTCTGCGCGGGCAGATCCGTGGCCGAACCGCCGCAGAGCATCAGCACATCTATCTCATCCTTTTTCTCCGGCAGCTTATCCGCACCGTATACCGGCACTCCGCTGACGGTCTTTACCGCAGAGGGATCCCGGCGGGTAAACACCGCTGTAAGCTCCATATCCTCATTCTGGCCCACGGCGCATTCAATGCCCCTGCCCAGATTGCCATATCCCAAAATTGCGATCCTGATCTTCTCCATGCTGTCTTCTCCTTTTATTATATGTTCCGCAGATTCCTACACATCCTCGATCTGCCAGTCTATGGGCGCTGCTCCATGTTCCTCCAGAAAACGGTTGGCCTGGCTGAACGGCTTGCTGCCAAAGAAACCGTTGTAAGCCGACAGCGGACTGGGATGGGGAGCTTTCAGGATCAGGTGATTGGGATTGTTCAGCATCCTCTCCTTGGTCTGGGCAGGTCTGCCCCAAAGAATGAACACTATGGGCCTGTCCTGCTTGTTTAATGCCGCTATGGCGGCGTCCGTAAACTCCTCCCAGCCTTTTCCCCTATGAGAATTGGCCATATGCGCCCGGACCGTCAGCACCGTGTTGAGCATCAGCACTCCCTGCCTGGCCCACTTTACCAGATAACCGTTATTGGGAATCCTGCACCCCAGATCGTCGTGCAGTTCCTTATAAATATTTACCAGCGACGGCGGGATATCCACCTCCGGCCTCACGGAAAAACACAGTCCATGAGCCTGTCCTACATTGTGATAGGGATCCTGCCCCAGGATCACCACTTTTACTTCACTCAGGGGTGTTAAATGAAAAGCATTGAATATATCGTCCGCCGGGGGAAAGATCTGCGTACTGTTGTATTCATCCTTTACAAACTGGAACAGTTTGGCATAATAGGGTTTGTGAAACTCCGGAGCCAGCTCCGTGAGCCAGTCATTGTTTATCATAGCCATACATATTACCTCTCATTTATAAATGTACGCCCGCCAAAAATCGGACAACGGTCATCACACCAAGCGCACGGAAACGCCCCGGGAATGCAGATATTCCTTCACTTCCCGTATCTCCAGCTCCTTATAGTGGAACAGGGACGCCGCCAGCACTGCCTCGGCTCCCGCCTCCACCAGCGCTTCATAAAAATGCTCCAGTTTTCCGGCGCCGCCGGAGGCGATCACCGGGATGCGTACCAAGTCTGTCACCGCTTTGGTCAGTTCCAGGTCATATCCCTCTTTCGTGCCGTCTCCGTCCATGCTGGTCAAAAGGATCTCTCCCGCTCCCAGCCGCTCCGCCTCGGCCACCCATTCCAGCGCGTCCATGCCCATATCCACACGGCCGCCGTTTTTATATATATTCCAGCCGGATCCGTCCGCACGGCGCTTGGCATCGATCGCCACCACCACGCACTGACTGCCAAACTTGTCCGCCGCATCGCTGATCAGCCTTGGATTCATGATGGCGGCGGAATTCACCGCAATCTTATCCGCGCCTTCCCGCAGGATCGCCCGGAAATCATCCACCGTGCGGATACCTCCGCCCACAGTGAAAGGAATAAACACCCTGCTCGCCACCTGACGCACCCATTCCAGCTGCGTGGCCCGACTGTCCGCAGAGGCGTTGATATCCAGAAAAACCAGTTCGTCCGCTCCCTCCCGGTCATAAGCCGCAGCCGCCTGGGCCGGATCTCCCGCATCCCGGGGATTGAGAAAATTCACACATTTTACCACCCTGCCATCTTTCACATCCAGGCAGGGAATGATCCTTTTGGTATGCATATCGACTCCCCTCTGGCCCGTTTCACCGGGCAGCCTTTTCTATTTGTCCGTACTCTTTACCACCGCAATAAAATTCTGTAATATCTTTCTGCCCACGCCGGAACTTTTTTCCGGGTGAAACTGACAGGCAAAAATATTATCCTTTTCCACGGAGGCATGAATCAGCACACCATACTCTGTAGTAGCGGTAACGATATCCGTATCCCGCGCCTGTAAATAGTAGGAATGTACAAAATAGACATAGGAGTCCTCCGGCAGATCCCGAAACAGTCTTCCCCTATGGGGAAATTTCAGATCATTCCAACCGATATGGGGCACCTTCCGTTCTCCCCCGTCAGGAATCCGCAGGATCCGTCCCGGCAACAGACCAAGTCCTTTTACTCCCGGACTCTCCTCGCTGCTCTCAAACATAAGCTGCAGTCCCAGACATATCCCCAAAAGCGGGATTCCACGCTCCGCAACCTGAGCTATGATCTTCACCAGACCATAGCTTTCCAAACGTTTCATCGCGTCTCCGAACGCTCCCACGCCCGGCAGAATCACACCGTCCGCGCCCAGAATCTCCTCCGGGTTCCTGGTGACCACCACCTGTTCCTCCAACGCAATCAATGCTTTTTCAACGCTCTTAATATTCCCTGCGTCATAGTCAATTATAGCAATCATATACCTCTTACTCCATGGTGTCAACAAATGCCGTGTCCGGGCGCTGCTCCTCTTCCTCCGGCAGCAAGTCCTCATAAGATACTGCCGGTTCCTGTTCCTCTTCCGGCTCGCTGTTTAACAGCTCCAACACTTCCATCAGCGCCAGCGTATAATCCACATCGCTTTTCAGCGCGGCAATCTCCACGGCCCGCTCCTCGGTCAGTCCATAGTTGGCTGTCAGCAGCGCGCTCATTCCTGCGAACGTCTCTTCCACCACATCCATGCTGTTCCATTCCTGTCCCTGCTGATAGAAAGATTCTCTGCGGCAGATACATTGTACCAGATAATCCAGCGCCTCCAGTTCCTTACCCTCCATTACCAGCCTTCGGTAATTCCCCTTCATGCGCTCCATTTGCAGCATCAGCTCCGCCTTGTGGTACATCATCTCCTGGTTGTCATTGCGGTCCTGTCCGAACAGCAGACTGTAACATTCCATGTAATCTCCCGCATAGTATGCCTTTTCCGCGCTCCGCTTATTGACAAAATCTATATACAGGTGACTTACCAGCACATAGGCAAGACCAAACGCCAGAACCACCAGCACAATGGGCAACACCTTTTTCAGCGACAGTTTCTTGCCGGGAATCAGATCTTCCACAGGAGCAGGCGCCTTCTCCTTCTTAGGTTTCTTCTCCTTTTTCTTCTTTTTCCTGCTGTCGTCGGCCTCTTCAAATTCTTCATCCTCATCCGTTCCGGCAGCTTTTTTATCCTTCCCCTTTTTCTTTTTGCCCTTGGCCTGTTTCTTTTCTTTATCCAGTTCTTTCAGGATCTCCCCATTCTCGTCGCTGACCAGATCAGCCGGTTCCTCCTCAGGCTCTTCTTCCTGTGTCAACGCGCTTAATAGTTTTCCCCAAAAACCCTGCTTTTTCTCTTTTACCGCAGATTCGGGCTCCGATTCCAATCCGGCCTCCGCGTTTCTGTCCATCTCCTGCTGCATGGCCAGCATCTCGTCGATCAC
The DNA here is from genome assembly GCA_910584375.1 of uncultured Acetatifactor sp. Taxonomy (GTDB): domain Bacteria; phylum Bacillota; class Clostridia; order Lachnospirales; family Lachnospiraceae; genus Acetatifactor. The sequence goes on along the minus strand of CAJUAH010000005.1, from coordinate 3,003 downwards.
TTCCTGGGTAACTGTATCCGCCATGTCTTCAGCAGGCTCCTCCGTCTGCTGTTTTCTGTTGCCCTTTGATTTTTTCTCCTTTTTTACCTTTTCCTTCTTTACTTTTTCCTTTTTGACACGTTCTTTCTTCTTTCTCTTTTTTTCCGGTCTTTCAGGCAGTTCCTCTGTTTCCTCTGAAGAATATTCCTCTTCCCAATCCGTATCCAGCGGCAGTTCTCCGTTCAGATCCTGCATCAGAGCTGATGTGGGATCCTCCACCGGTTCGTCGCGTTCCGCCCGATCCAGCAGATCGGAGAGTTCCTGCCCTTCCGCTCCCAGACTATCCAGCAGACTGCCCAGATCATCGTCTTCTCCGTCCGTATCGTCCTGCATCGCATCGTCCGTTTTCACCGGATCCGGCAAATCCGTATCCGCCATCCCAAACATATCATCCCCGTCCGGCTCCGCCATATCCGTTTCCGCCGGTTCGGCCTCCTCCGGCTCTGTCTGCCCGCTCCCGCCGTCATCCGGGTCTTTAAACATATCAAACTCCGTCTCCCACGCCATATCCGATTCAGGTTGCTCATCCGTCTCGGAGACCGACGGCTCCGCCATATCCGTCTCCATCTCTGGTTCCGGCTGTTCAGCCTGGTCAGAGACCGGTTGCTCATATGCAGCAGAAACAGACGGTTCCGTTTCCTCCGTCTCAAACGTCGCCGTTTCCTCTGGCTCTTCGCCGCCCTGTCCCATCACATCCTGCATCATACCCGAAAGAATATCTTCTTCCAACTGCCCCTCCGGTGGATTCTCCGTGCCGTCCAGCAGTCCGCTGAGCAGTTCCGGAGGTAAGCTGTCCATGTCGTCCGAAAACTGATTGAGCAGATCTCCCAGACCATCATCCTGATCCGGATCATTCCCCCCGTCTGTAGCCTCGTTTGAAGTTCCTTCGGTCAAAGATCTCAGTAATTGATCTAAATATTCTTCATTGGAATCCATTTTATCCCGACTACGCCTATGGCGCTCCTTTCCTGTTTTAATACTTCTATAATATCTCTTCTTTAAGCAGCCAGTCAATAGCATTCTTTGCTATCGCTACGCCTCTCTCACTCAGTTCCTTTGTCAGATAATACAAACCGCCGTTCACCCGCACAAACAGTGCCTTCTGGTTATAATATCCAATCTTTTCAAAGGGAAAGCGTATCACAGAGGGATAATCCAGACCTACTCCCAGCTCTAGGATACACAGTCTCCGGTTCAAAGTCCCCTGCAGCCACATGGTATATCGTTTCCAGTCCTCCAGATAACCGCTTTCCAGATACTTTTCCAGGAAAATATTATTAAATGTCATTCTTCCCTGACACTGCGGACAACAGCCCATTATATCCTGTTCCGGTTCTCTGCCTGTGATCGCTCGAAACAGAGATTCACGCTGAGAATCCCCCGTCGGCGTCAGACTCTGCTCACATCCCCGGACACACTGTTTCTTCCGCAGAGTACCGCAGGGCGTCACCGTCCGTTCCACCGGAAAACCCGCATGGCGCAAAATATCTGTCTGACAGGTGCTGACCAGAAAATAATTTTTATCTTTCACTGTCTGATACAGCCGTTTCAGCGCCGCCACCCCGCGCCCTCTGCTCTGCAGGATCCCGTCGGCCAGCAGCGGCAGCAGCTCCATGCGTCCTTTCTGTTCAAGATATTCCGAGGCGCTCACATACTCCGGCTGCGCCGCCAGAAAAGCCCGTTCCTCAAACTCCTCCCCGATACCTATCAGAACCATATCCGCTGTCCGCAGCTCCTCCAGTATCCTTTCTTCCATACATACCTGCCTTTTCACGAAAAAAGCCGGGAGCCCCGGCCTTTTCCTTATTTTTTACTATCCAATAACTCATCAATTGCATGAACCAGATTGACGATCTCCGGCTTTGACAGCTGTCTGTCCGCTCCCAATGCCTCTCCCTTTCTCCTCATCTCCTCATTTACCAGAGAGGAGAAAATAATGATCGGAATATGTTTCGTGTTATCGTCCTCTTTCAACAGCTTGACCAGACGGTGGCCATCCATCTGCGGCATCTCAATATCTGTGATTAGACATTTTACCCTCTGCTCCAAATTGCCTGCGGCCACGCCCGCCATGATATAATCATATGCCTCCTGACCGTTGGCGGTATGAGTGATATTGGTATATCCCGCTTTACTCAGACAGTCTACAATCAGCTTATTCAGCAGCAGAGAATCCTCCGCAATTAAAATCGGAACGCTGTTTCTCTCACGGGGACCAAGCTCGGCAATCTCCGATATTTTCAATCCGGTCTCGGGGGAAATATCTGTTACGATCTTCTCAAAATCCAGTATCACGATCAGCCTGTCGCTGATCTTCACAATACCGCTGGCCACGCCGCTCTCCGCATCGGACAAGGTCGCATTGGGTGTAATAATATCCTTCCAGGTCACTCTATGTATGCCGATCACCTGTTCCACATGAAAGGCAATGTCCAGCTTATTGAAATTTGTAATAATGAATAAACCCTTCTTCTCCATCTGACCTCTCTGTAAGCAGTTCATCAGATCGATCGCCGTAATCATGCGGTCTCTCGGCATGAATACACCCTCAATGCTGGGATGGGAATTCGGGATCGGCGTAGGTTCCAGATAACCAATGATCTCTTTGACCTTCGCTACGTTGATGCCATAATAATTGCCATCAACAATAAACTCCAAAATCTCCAGTTCGTTTGTTCCGTTTTCCAGTAAAATTTTTGAATCCATAGTTTCCACCTCACATTTTATACCCATAAGCCTTCGACGTGACTCAGTAGAGATATTATAACATATATTTTTAAAAAAGCATACTACTATCTGCAAAAAAATAAATTTTTTTACAACAAAAAGCAGGCATATAAAGTCTGCCTGCCAATCCGCTCATACCATGCCCTCAAAACCGAACACTGAACTACCTTCCTTATCTCATCCGCTTACTCTCTTTCCATCCGATCTCCCATTCCCTATACGCTCTCTCTTCTTGGT